>NZ_JACSJW010000002.1:0-723878 GCF_018617295.1 Exiguobacterium sp. S3 | reverse complement strand
GTTCACCTCGTGAACAAGTATGCGAGAAGGAGACAAAATTGTACATTCTTATCCCATCACTTTAGGACACATTAAAAGTATCATTTATACTTCGTGTCGAACGTGATGTAGTTGCCGTCTGCGATGCCGTAGAAGTCGAGCCCCGCCTTGCCCTTGTGAAACGCGTTGACGATTTGTCCTTTGCGCCCACGTATCGTCTTGACCTCAGCGTGCGCCTGGTGGATCAATGCCTCCTGCCGCATCCGATACACGTGGTTGCTCTGGATGACGAGGGCTTCGAGGTCCTTGCCTCGGTTCTTGACGCTCGTGGTCATTCGCTCGCCTCCGACAGTTCTGACATTGGGAATCCGCGTTGAATAAATTCTTTAAAGTCTGTAAATTTATCAACGTAGCAGAGTTCCTCGTACAATCGCGACATATCATTTCGTGTCAACTCGGCATGAAAATAACTATTCACTCTTTCGAGTAGGCGATTGGCGTCTCGTTCTTTCAGCCCCTTACAGATCGGGCGACAAAGCGCAAACACAACACTTGTTTTGACATCGTCCATATCATTGCAATTGGTAATCGATGTGTAGGTATTGGTAGGCTCATCGATGATTAAGTCACCATATCGATTAATTAAGTCAACCCCGAATTCCCGCATGAATTGGAACACTTCGTTCACCTTTAGATTCTCGTTCATTCGCTCGCCCCCGTTTCCTTCTCAATCTCGATGATGCAGTCCATCAACCGCTCGTTCTCGTCCTTCAAGTCGTCGATTCGATTCTGGAGCACGATGGCGTAGATGCCGAGTGCGATGGCAGTCAATCCGTAGAGTATGGTCATTAGATCCACCCCTTCTCGAGCGCCTCTTGCAAATTATCTTCATCGATTCGTCGATCGCCGATTTCATACCACCATCCCTCTTTGATAAGCAGGATTTGCTTGTCTCTTTCAGGGATGTCCTCTTTGTCATCCAGTATCTTGAGACGCGTCGCTCTCATGTCGGTGTACTCGCCACTCATTCCATATGCCTCGCTATGAAGAATCGCTTTACCTCGAGTTTCAGCAAAAACAACTTCGCAGTATCCTTCTGTACAAAACGGGTCCTCCACTTTCCAAGCCTTCATCGCCCCTCAACCTCCTCGATGAGCATCTCAACGTAGTGCTTCGCCTTGCGCAGGTCTTCCAATCCATTCTTCTTGTCATACCGCTGTAGGTATTTCAGCGCGTTCCCCCGCAAGAACCCCTCCACCTGTTCCGACGGGCAATTGGCGCGTAGGAAGGCGATGGTGTCGATGCCTGTGTCGTAGTGAGCGGGTTTTTGCGGCTCATCTTGCGGTTCGACTGGCGCGTCGCCTTCGATAAAGTCTAAATAGCTTGGGTCAATCGAAAACTTCATTCCATCAAATTCAACAATTGCTTGCTTAAATATCGGGAGATACCTTTTTAGAACAACAGCGTCCCCGCGATACAATTCCTTTCTCGGATCACCAAGGTAATCTTTATTCAGCAGGTATACTCCACCAATAATTTTCTTCATCTACCCAACTCCCTTTCCAGCGTATAGGCAATCGTCGTGCGCTCGATCAGCTTGCCGTTCTCCACGACCACTTCGACATCGTGCGCCACGTCGTGAATCTCCTGTGAGCGCGCCGTCAGATACTCAGCCCACACATCCTTATCGCGGTTGATGACGCGTGTGGACGGCTTCTTGTGCTCGATATGCTTCTGGACTTCACCGATGAGTTCTGACACCTCTTCGGGCTTGAACGCGGTCACGGCGCTCTCTAGGCGGGCTGTCGTCGTTTCTTTCACGGTTGGTTCCTCCTTTTGGTCGGTTGGATAGATGAGGTTCGGGTATTTCGGTCGTATCGGCTCTTTCTTCCTCGGCTTCGTCGTCTTGGTGAGTCCGTATTTGTTCTTGACGGTGTACAACAGGTTCACCCCGATGCCGAGTTCGTTGATGATCTCCTTGTTCTTGAATCCCTTCTCCATCAATTCTTTGATTTTGACGGCTAACATTTCGTGTCGTTCCGCCACTTTCATAGATCCCACCTCGATTTCCACTTTTTTTGGTTCGATTTTTGGTTTCGGCTTTCGTTTGAACCCATGCTCGTCCACGATGTCACGGATCGTCTTCTGGTGCTTGCCTAAGATTTGAGCGATGGCGTACTTGCCGAGTCGTTCCTCTTCATAGAGTTCCTTGACCTGTTTAACCAGCACGGAGCGTTCGTCCTTGCGCTCGTCTCGCTCGACACCTTGGATGAACGGTCGAATCACGTCTTCGGTCACATCGTACAGGCGACATAGCTCAAGTAGGTCCATGCCCCGCTGGTACTGTTTGCGAACGACGCTTGGGATGATGGGATTATGGTCGATTTCCGTCGTCATGGTTTGGCTCCCTTCTTCAAATCGTGCACCTTTATGATTTCGCTGATGCGCTGTTTCGAGACGCCTAATTCTTCGGCAATCTTCACTTGGCTCCAACCTTTGCTGTACAGCCTAGCGACTTTATCGAGTTGACTCACTGTTCGGATGCCGTATCGTCGGCATAATGCGTCAACATTGCCACGGTCGATACCTAACAGGGCGGCGATGTCCTTGCGGCTATACCCATCACTTGCGAGCCGTCTGATTTCATCCGTGCGCCCTGCCGTCTTTTCGGTCGGCTTGGCGGGTCTGCCGTTGCCTTGCTTCTCAATCTCCCGTTTCGCCGTCCAGCCGTACTCCTTCACGACGGCTTGGATGTCCTTCTTCTTCAAGCCCATCAGCCGGGCGATCTGCAGAGGCGACATGCCCCGCTCCGTCCGTTTCTTGATGAGCTGGAGCTGCACGCTGTACGGGATGTCCTTGTCTTCGACCAATGCGCCAAGTTCTTCGTCAATCATGTCGTTCACTCTCCCAAAATGTCACATCGTATTTCCCTTCAAGCACGCTTGCCACTTGCGAGATGAGGCGGTTTCGAAGGTTGAAGTAATGCTGCCGTGAGATGGATAATGCTGCCGCCGTCCGTTCGGGTGTGAAGCGGTGACGAGGATGGTACACGTGATTCCAGATATAGCGCTCATCGTCTGTGATGAGGTCGTACTGGTCTTCGAGCAACTTCTTAAGGCGTTCCATCTGTTCCACTTCTGAACGCTTGTGAACGGCGTTGAACGTCGGGTCAGACGGAGCGGTTCGTCCGCTCCCTTCCCGTAAGCTGTAACTTGCCGTCGTGGTCGTCGCTTGCTCAGCACGCATCTTGGCTGATTCAATCTTGGACGGCATGCGGTGATAGTCGAAGAGGAGACGCTCGATGCGCTTCCGCTCCTTCTTGCTGAGTCTCGTGCTCAATAGTTCATCTTGCATCCGTTTGGTCTCCTTTCTGTTTCTGGACGACGGCGATGTATGTCTCCCCGTCACAGTAAAAGTCGGTCGAGATGCCCCCGATCTGTGTCCATCCGGTATCGAGGTGCTCCTGCAACTTCCGTTCGAGCTGTCGGCGGTCTGGGCTCTTCAATAGCTTCTTGCCGTTCTGACCGAAACCGCATACGAGCGAGTGCCAATGTTTCTGGTCTTCGGTCACGTTTTTCTGTTTCATCTTGTGCTTCGAGCGCTGTTTCTTCGACTCAGAGATGCTGATGAATTGTTTCGGCATGTCCGGCTGGATGTCGGGTTTCTGTGGGATGCGCTTCGTCGGGTCGACCGCGCCCATCTCTCTAAGTACGTCAGCGACTTCCATCGTCGTGACCATGTATTCGGCACGCGGGTCTAAATTATGTTGAATCGTGATGTCGTGTGCGTTCATGCCGTTCGAATAGAGTGTCAGTATCTTCCGCTTCATGCGTTTGTCCATGTACGATGTACCTCCCAGCCCTCTTTCAGGTGACGTTGCAACTCTTGCTGGCTCATATCGTGATACAGGGTGATCCGCGTGTCTCCCTCATACCGGATGAGGAACACCTCACGCGTTCCCCGATACCGGACGAAGGTCTGCGGCTTCTTCTTGCGGCGGTTCATTTGAGCACCCACTCGTAACGGTTGAGGAGTGTGTACATCATGTCCTCGCTGATGACAGTGACGTTGCGGATGCTGCCCTCCACGACCGCATGCAGGATGCGGTGGCGCGGGAAGAGCAGGAAGCGTTGGTTTTGATGCGTCAGTTCATAGACCATGTGGGACCTCCCTTTCGAATGGCAACAGTTTTCCGGTTTCCTTATTGAAATACAGCTGTACCTTGCCGAGTTCGCCGTCCCGTTGCTTTGAGACGATGACCTCCATGATGTTCTGGTCTTCCGTGTCGGCGTCATAGTAGTCCTCGCGATGCAGGAAGAGGATGGTGTCTGCGTCCTGCTCGATAGAACCCGAGCCGCGTAGGTCGCTCTTCTGCGGTCGCTTGTCCTGCCGTTGCTCCAGTGCCCGGTTGAGCTGGGCGAGGAGGATGACAGGCGTCCGTAGTTCGACCGCTATCTCCTTACAGACCCGACTGATCTCCGTGAGGCTCATCACCTCGGTCATGCGCGGGTCACTCGCTGGGATGATGTGCAGGTGGTCGATGAGGACGACGTGACGCTTGTCCCCGAACCGCTTCTTGTCCCGCTTCACCTCACGCTTGATGTCATGGATCGTCAGCCCTGAGGCGGCGTGGTTGATGATGGGGCGCTTCGACAGGTCATTCATGTAGTTGACCCCGCGTTGAATCTGGTTCAGGTCGAGCCGTTCGTGCGCCTTCTTGAGCTTGCGTAACGGGACGCCTGTACCGAGTGCGACGAGTCGCCGCATGATTTCCTCGTCCCCGACTTCATACGAGAAGTTGGAGACGCCGACATCCTGTTCGCTCAGGTTGTGCCCGAGGTTCATGCCGAAGGCGGTCTTCCCGACGCTTGGACGGGCACCGACGACGATGAGGTCTGTCGGTTTCACGCCGTCCAGCACATCGTCGAGCGGTTTGATGCCGGTATAGATCAGGTCGTCCTCTTTCTTGTTGAGCAGTTGCAGGAAGAGGAGCGACAGCCCGTAGGCGTCCGTCCCTTGATGTTTCTGCGTCGTCTGTCCGAGTAGTTCGAGGTTCGTCTGTAAGTCCTCGATGGACGTCTCGCCGTTCAGGTACTCGGCGGCCGCCCGTTTCGCCTTACGTTCCCGACTCGACTCCTTGACGAGCTTGGCGTAATGCTCGGCGTGATTGAGGGATGTGCAGGCTTCGGTACAAGATACGATGGTGTCGAAGCCACCGATCTCCTCAAAGAGATTGCCCTGTGACAATGTCTCGACGAGGGTCGTCAGGTCGAGTTCGACGCCGAGTTGTTTCGTCGTCTGCATCGCGTCATACAGGATGCGGTGGTTCGCATAGCTGAAGTCGTCGGTGGTGAGGTCGAGCTCGTCATACAGCTCACCCCGTTCGATGATGGCACCGAGGACGGCCTTTTCAGCCTCGCTGACGTTGCTGTACGAGTTGTTTAAAGGCGTCGCGCTTGATTCGTTCAATCTCTTGCACCTCCTCTGGCGTGCGTTCGTGCTCGAGGGCGGCGAAGCGCTCCTGTTGCTTGCGTTGATAGTCTGGACCGAACGGATCGGGCGAGACAAAGAGTTCGGCGACCGACGGGGCGAAGCGATTGCCGTCCGCCACGTATTGGTCGAACCGTTTCAGGACAGCGGGTGCCTCGCACTTCATGAGGCGGCGTTCCCAGCTGTCGAGGATTCGTTTCTGCTGCTCCTGCGGCTCATGACGGAACCGAAACGACGGATAGACGTTGTCGATGTCGTCGAGCAGGGCGAGCACTTCCTGTCGTGTCATGTCCTCACTCCCCTAGTAAGAAGGAATCGCGGTCCGGGCTCGGCGGCGCCGGAACCTTACGTTGTTTGGATGCGGCGATGGCTCGTTTGATGGTGGCGAGGTCGGTGTACCCTTTTTGCTCCCAGTCGTTGTAGAGCTTTTGGGTGTAGCGGTAACTCCGCGCGTTGTTCATGGCAGCGGTCTCGATGGCGAAGCCGACGATGTCTTTGCCGTAGTCTTGGATGTCTTGTAGGAGTTGCTCGGTGATGATGCCGTTCGGATAGCCCCAGCCTGCTTTGGTGTAGATGTCTTGGATGTGGAGGAACGCCTGTTTTTGCTCTTGTTGTTTTTGAATGTTCTCTTCATCATCATCTTTAAAGGAATATAGTTCTGGTGCCACTGTGTCACTAGGTGGTGACATGATGTCACTAGGTAGTGACTGTGTGTCACTAGGTACGAACTTTGGAATCGTGTACTGATTCGAGTGATACCGTTTCGTATCAGGATCGAATTGCTTTAAACGAATCAACAAACCTTTATCTACTAATGACTGAACACATCGGATGGCTGTTCGTTTCGAGCACCCTACTTTCTCAGCGATGGTCGTCAATGAAGGGAACGCGTTTCGTGTGCCGTTTGTGGCGTGACGCTTGATGACGATATACGCTAGCTTCTCGTTTGCGTTATCGAATTGAGTGGTTTCATCGATGACGTCGTGCCCCAGTTGGAGAAAGGGCACAACGTTTTTGTCTTGAATGGTGTCTCTCATGTCAGTCACCTCAGAATGGGAGGTCATCGTCACTCAAGTCGATTTTGCCTCCGCTTGAGAAAGCGTCATGATCGCTCGAAGTCTTTGGTTGGCTCGGTGCTGACGATTGCCCCTGCCCTTTCGGTTCGAGGAAGCGAACACTGTCGGCGACCACCTCGGCACGCTGTCGTTTCTGTCCATCCTGTCCTTCATAGCTGCTGATTTGGAGACGACCATCGACGCCTGCCATGTTGCCCTTCTTCAAATACTGAGCGACGTTCTCGGCTTGCTTGCGCCATACGGTGCAGTCGACGAAGTCTGTTTCTTTCTTGCCTTCCTGACCCGTGAACGGGCGGTCACACGCTAGTGTGAATCGTGTGACGGCGATGCCGCTCTGGGTATATCGCATCTCTGGATCTCGTGTCAGTCTGCCTACTAAAACCACTCGGTTAATCATCGTGTGTTCTCCTTCTTAAATCCGTAGTTGTAAAACGTGTTCTCGCGTCGTTCAATGTCACGCATTAGGGCTTGCTCTTGCTCCAAGCCCCAGTGCTCGTCAGCCTGCGCTCTTTCTATCATGTCGAGGACGTGTTCCTCGTCGTGGTCCACTTCGATGCGTTCGTATTCGTCATATTCAGGCAGTTGCATCTTGCTTCGCCTCCTTCTCTTTTGCGGCGATGGCGTTGATCTGTTTGTTCAGATTCGCTTTCACCTTCTCGAAGTCTTCGACCGTCTGGACCCCTGCGATGTTGAACTTGCGGTACACTTCCTCGTTCTCGACGTTCACCTTGTCGGCGATGGCGTCTGCGATGCCTTTCAGGACGGCGATTTGAGTTTCGGATACTTTGGGCGCTTGCTTACGCGGCTGTTGTTTCGCCGGGTTTTGATTCGCATTGTCTGACGCGCTGTTTGCGTCGTCATCGACCTCCGAAGCGATACCGAAGGCTGAACCTAAGCTGTACCGGCGAGCGTACGTGATGGCACTCCCTGCCGTTTGTGCCGTTGCTTTTTGTCCGACCGGAAGGAGTAATGGCTCGAACAAGATCCACTCTCCTGATTCGTGCATGACCATTGTTTGAGCGCCAGCCTTTTCATCCTGATAGATGGGTTCTTGCATGTAGCTGAGCCCGTGTTTCGGGCCAAACTTATTGACTACGTCAACGACACCTTCGAGTGGGACGTAATTAGATTTGAAATGCGGGTTCTTTGCTGACTTCTCTGGCTGTTTGACTTCGGCTTGGAAAGCAGCGAGTGCTTTCGCTATGCTCGCGAGCGTTTCTGAGTGTTTCATGTCCGTTCCTCCTTATCGAATACTCAAGTTTCGGTTGTCGACTAGGACGGCACCTGGCACGTCCAAGCCTTGCTTAAGCGCTTGCTTGATGGCTGTCTTGTCCGCCTCGACGATGGTCTTCGTGCGCTTGAGCGCCTCTGGTAGCGTGTCGAGGTCGAGCACGTTGACGGCTTGCGACTTGCGGAAGCCGATGGTGAACAGCGTGCCCTTCACTTTGTCGATTTGCGCATCGTCGAGCATGTCGTGGAGATACGTCTTCATCCGCTCGACTTTTGCGTCTTGAACGGAGCGGCGTTTTTTCAATCGGTCTTCTTCTGACTTGATCGCCACGCTTTCTTCTTCTAAGGTGCGGATATATTTCGCAATCGTTTCAGCTTTCGCTTCGATGGCTTCATTCAGCGCGTCGAGCGTGTCGCCCACGGCGTCGGAGAGTTCGAGGTCCTCGTGGTCCATGTCAGCGATGGCGTTGAGCAGGTCTTGCTTCTGGCGTGTGAGTTCGTAGAGTTTCATTGTTCTTCCTCCAGTTGTTCGTTTAGGTCTGCAAGTTCGCTCTGATATACTTCGATGTCACTTTCGTAACTTGAACAGAGTTGTTCGAGTTCAGAGGCTACTTTGTCGATATCGCTAGTGATGTCATCCAAGCGATCCATGAGGTATTCGAACCCTTTAGCGAAATCATCTTGTTCAAAATCGTCTATAAATTCTTGGAGGATTTGAGCCGCTTCCGAATCTCTTACTTTTGACTTCGAGTAAATACTCATACCGCTGTCCCTCCGTTCATCTCTTTCAGCATTAAGTCGTAGCAAACGGGTTTCACTCGCTGAATGCCATGTGCGGCGATGAGGCGTTCGAGTTGTAACTCGACCTCGCTTTTTGGCTCGTCCTGTGCGAGGACTTGTTGCCACTCGACCGCTTGGTCGATCTGCGTGATGGCGTCGCTGATTGGTGACGTGATGTTGGCGTTGAGGCTACCGAGTTTGACGATGCGTTCACGGATGTCGTCTAAGTCGGCGGCGATGTCGTTCAGTTCGTTGATTTTGTCGTATGGTGACATGTTATTCGTCCTCCTTCAGTGTGGCTTCCAGTAGGTTCTGCACCTGCTTGATGGCGTTGTAGTAGCCCTGTTCGAGTTCGTAGTCGTAACCGCTGACAACGAGGCGTTCGATGGCTTGGCTGTAATCGCGTCTAAGTTGCGAGAGTTGTTGGTCAAAGCGCTGAATCTTCGTCTCGAGCGTTTGGAGTTGGTCGTGTGCTTGGATGTTCATTCGGTTTCCTCCTTACAACTGAGGTAGCTGATCCCTGCGAACACGGTCGCGAGGGTAAGTGTGACGGCGGCGGCGACAAGGTAGTAGTCGGATTGACCGAGTACCATCGTGAGTAAGAGTGATGCGAGTGCGCTGTAGCCTGTCGTCGTGAACAGGATGTCGACTTGTTTTTGTGTGAGCATGTTATCCTCCATTTCTGAGGCGCCCTGTGGTATACTCAAGGTGTCGAATCAAGAGCGAATGGGGTTTCTGCCTCGTTCGTTTTTTTGCGTTCATTTGTTGAGTTGGTCGAGCCATTCGTAGAGTGCAGAGCGTTCGATGAGCACCCGCTTCTCCACCTTGACGTGAGGTAAGCCGTTGACACGGATGTGTTTATCGACCGCCCAGCGGCTCAGTTTGAGTTCCTCGCATACTTCATTGATGGTCATGTACTCACGGTGTGGCTTGGCGTACTCTTGCATAACCTTGGCGACGGCTGACTCGATCAGTTGGGACATGGCTTGCGTGTCGAACATGGGATGACTCCTTTCTTCAGATGACTTCCTGTTGATCCAGGAACTTATTGATGAAGTAGACTTGACCCTTGCCGGTCACCTTTGTCGTCCGGGTGATGCGGACGCTTCCGTCTGGATTGTTGACGGTCCGTTCCTTCACTTCGAACCAACCGCGCTCCATCGCGTATTGCGTTGGCTCGTTGTAATGTTGGCCACTCTTGCCGAGATAGCCGTTCTGACGCATCCACTCGAAGAGTCGGTTCTGCCCGATGTTGTGTCCGTTCTGCGTGATGAGCTTGGCGAGTTGACCGATGAGGATGCTGGTGTCGCTTGTCGAGACCGCATCAGCGAACAGGACTTTCGGTTTCTGTGTTTCAACCATCCGCTCGGCGTCGATTCGTTTCTGGCGTTCCTCTTTCAAGTCGGTGGCGAGACGGATCAGCGTGTCTGGGTTGAGCAACGCCTCTTCGACCTTCTCAGGTGTGAGGTAGCCGCCGTGCTTGCGGATGGATGGGAGGACTTCACTCGTGACCCATTTGCGGAACCGTTTGGCTTGAGGTTTACGGCTATCGAGGATGACGTCGTATAAGCCATCCTCATTGATGACGGTGACTTCTTGCGGGCGGTTCATTGAGTCAAGGATGACGTCATTACTAATGACACCATCTTCAAGGCGGGTTTTAACCTGTCTAGCGTTGCCGATTTCGAGAACCTTGCACACGTCAGTTAAAACAAATAACGGGTTACTTTCCGAACCAATAATGCGAACGTTATGACCTTCGAAAGTTTTTACGAGTTGATTCATATACACATCTCCTTGTGTTGTTTGATTCAAAAACGGGTAAATCAATAGTGTGTTGTTGCTATTTTAGCAACCCCACTTCACAAAAAATCCGTCACTTCGCATTTATATAGCGCTGCCAGTTTAAATAGCTCATCACCTCGAAATTGGTGGAGTCCATTTTCTCGCTTAGACAATGGCGACGCTGTGCGAAATCCTAAGTGCCGAGCCGCTACATCTAGGGTGATTCGTTTTTGACGACGAATTTGTTTTACCTTGCTCAAATCAACCATCGTTTCGGTGCATTGAAGCATTAGTATCACCTCCTTGTTGCTATTTTAGCAACCTTTGTACACTCATAATAGTTGCTATTTTAGAGAAAGTCAACACTATTTCTCTATTTTGGAGAATTTATTTTTCTGAAACGGAAAAAAGTATATGATAGAAGGGAGAATACTGATATGGAGTTGGTTATAGATATGTACAAGGGTTTTCGTGGGGACCGCTTAAAATCTATGCGGGTTAAAAAGAACATGAGTCTGGATGTATGTGCTGAAAAGTTAGGAACAAACAAGAGTACGTTATCTCGGATTGAAAACAATAAAAAGCCGGTAGATTCAGAAATGTTCGCCGCAATTCTCGAGTTATTAGGAGGGACCGCAGATTATTACATGGGTAGGGTCGAAGATCCGTACATCACTCACGCCGAGTATATTGATCAATTAAGAAAATATCACCTTATTGGTGGCGATATGTTCGCCCCAGACAAGCTTGAGGAACTTTCACAAGAACGCTTCGAAGCATTATTAAAATTTGCGAGAGATCAATATCGCCTTAATCAACTCGATAAAGAATCCAAAAAAGAATCTGACTAATAGTAAAGAGCCTTACGCGGTGGTAGGCTCTTTTTTCGTGACTTTATTGGAGAATTCTTCTTGGGTATATATATACATAACTTGATGTTGGTCATCCCAAAACCAACCAGATACATCCTTAATAGTTTTACCGGACACAACTGCAAGTTTTTCTGGCATTTTAATATCCTTCAAAGAAACCCCTCCGATTACGAACGCGCGTTCTTATTTTATGACTTTAGTATGAGTCATGCCCTATCAATTTTCAAGAAGATTCCCAAAAACAGCAAGAATATTTATTCGACAAAAACGTTTTCGATGTCGAATCTTACATTTTGAAACTTTATTTAACAAAGATGGGTATATGTAGTATAGATGGTATACTGGATGCGATAATTTGAAGGGAGTGAATTTACAATGAAATTTTATCAAAAGACTTGGTTTGTTGTACTAATGCTGTTGCTGTTTTTCCCTGTAGGTTTATTTTTGATGTGGCGGTATCAGAAGTTTAATCAAATTGCACGGATTATCATTACAGTGATTATTGCCCTGGCCGCTATTCCCGCTTTTACAGGTGGCTCGGACGAAACAGCGACAGACCCAGCGCTAGAAGAGACGCCAGCGGTTGAAGCCGAGGCTGACACGAGCGAAGAAGACAAAGCAGCCGCTGAGGAAGCCGCGAAGAAAGAAGCGGAAGAAGCGAAGAAGAAGGAAGAACAAGAAAAGGCATTGGCTGAGGCGCAAGCTGCCGAAGAAGCGAAAGGGAAACAACCTGCAGGTAACTATAAAGTCGGAACCGATATCGATGCTGGGACTTATTTGATTGTGGCAGACGGCGGGATGACATATTATCAACTCGCTAAAGACTCGACCGGAGAACTTACATCCATCATTACCAACGATAACATTATCGGCCACGCTATTTTGACTATGAATGAAGGTGAATACCTAACTGTATCAAGCGGGTGGTTCATGCCATTGGATAAAGTGACAGACGAACTGAAGCCGAAGAGTGGATACTACATGGAAGGCATGTATCGAGTAGGAACTGATATCCCCGCCGGTGAATACCAAATCGAACCTACTTCGGGCATGGGCTACTACGAAATCACAAATGGCACGAGAGGAAATCTCATGGATATTGTTACGAACAACAATATCGAGTCTCCAACTTATGTCACAATCTCAGCTGGCCAGATTCTTAAAATGAATGGAACGCAGGTTAAAGTGAAATAAACCAAAGTTATTGTATAAAAAAGACCCGTTAAGGTCTTTTTTTATCGGTCGATGGCCCTGTCACTATAATTGGATATTTGTCAGAATGATTTTTTCAAATGTAGATATATGTAAAGTAGTTACTACAATGGACTTGAAGAATTGAAAGGGGTGACTGTATGTTGGAGTTGTTAAGTCAGGTCGGTATAGTGTTTTTTGCATTTGCGTTCATTTTCCATATGGCAGCACGTAAAGAGGTGTCTAAGGATGAGGAGAAAGGTTTGGAAAGCGCACCGCGAATGTTAAAAATGAAACGTATTACCGGGCGAATAATGGGAGTCACTAGTGTATTGGTTTTAGCCACGCTTGTGCTAGGCGATGATGAATCTACACCGAAAGAGGAAGTAGTTGCGCAAAGTGAACAATCAACAGAGCAGGAAGTCGAAGAAGTCGATTATTCTGAAATGGCAAGAAGCGCGTCCGATGTTCGTGATCTAGAGACGGCACTGAAACAACTCGATGAATCAATCGAATCGATTCGCCTTGAAGGGAATCTTGCTGTCGTCCGCTACGACAGTGAAGAGTCTGCATGGAGTGAAAATACGATGGTCAAGGAGTTCGCGACGGACTCGACGAAGATTCTCGCGATTATCCAGGAAAATCCGAACTACTCAGATATCGCCTTTGAACGATTCGGAACGCTAGTCGATGAGAAAGGGAATGAGCGGGAGTCGGGACTTATCAAAGCGCTATACTTCGAGGCGGACATCGACGCGTTGAACTTCGAGAATTTCACGGACATGGTGTGGGTAGACGCATCGAAGTTTTACACCAACGCGACTGGCTATGCAATTAACGGAGCTATTTATCCTAAAATCGAAACAGAACTTCAATATAACATGAAATGGGCTAACGATCCCGAGACCGACGTATACAACGTTTATTTTTAATCCTTTTCCGTGCACAGCATTGTGCACACTTACCGCCCATGCACAGGCGAATTCACAGTTTTAAACACCAATAACTTACAATAACGATTTAGAGAATGGCTCAACCACGCCATACCTCGCACGAACATACTTCCACGAACATCCAAATTAGAAATGGTAATGCTGCAGCACGAGTTCGATTCTCGTCGGAGGCATCAAGAATACCGCTCAATTGAGCGGTGATAAGCACTTCCTGTTTATGACAGGAGGTGCTTTCTTTTTGTCCGTTCCCACTTTGTTCCCACTTTCCTAATTTTCATGTCACGAACACCGCTTTGTCGAATCGATTTTCAATTTGTCGAACGATTGCACTTCACAGGGTATTTCCACTAGCACTTTTTTGATATACAAGAAGGTTTTATAATTTACAGTGTTTACTTAAGTGGACCCTCTCCCTCCCCCCTCACCTTGACATCATTTCCGTTCCTCTATAAACTTGAAAAGTTGAAATCATTGAATAGTTAGAGGAAGGAGCATGATTCATGCTAAACGAATGGTTATGGATTCCTTCTGCCATCCTTACACTCGGACTACTCGTCCTCAGTTACAAGTTATTCGGACGAGTCGGCTTATATGCTTGGATTGCGATGGCTTCGGTCGTAGCAAACATCCAAGTCACGCAACAGATTGTAATTGGCGGATATATTTTCACGCTCGGTAACATCGTTTACGGTTCGCTCTACTTGGCAACCGATATTCTGAACGAAAAACATGGGCGAGCGGCTGCCCGTAAAGGCGTATGGCTCGGATTTTTCATCTTGATCGTCTCAACGGTACTCATGCAATATGCACTTTTATATGAGCCGTTTGAAGAGGCACTGTTCATGCATGAAAGCTTCGAGGCACTCTTCTCGATGCTGCCATTGATCACACTCGGTAGCCTTGCCGCCTATTTGGTCTCTCAATTGTTCGATGTCTTCGTCTATTCGAAGATCCGTGCAAAAACGGGCGAGAAGAAGCTTTGGCTTCGTACGACAGGTTCGACCGTCTTATCTCAACTGATTGATACTTTCACGTTCTGCATCATCGCATTCTGGGGAATGGAATGGGACATTTGGTGGAACATCTTTATCACGACATACGTGGCAAAGTTTGTGATCGCGTGGATGGCGACACCGTTTATGTATTACGCAAAACGAACAAATCCACAAGACGAAACCGAACAGGATGCAGCATAAAGAAAAGCCGTAACTTCAACATGAAGTTACGGCTTTTCTTATGGTCGTTCAATCAGGATACGCACAGCATACGGACGGGCTTCTTCAATCGACGCCGACTCTCGACAGACGGTAATCGCTTTGAATGCATCAATCGCGACCGCCTCGATGGTATGATCGTTCGTTTCGACTTCAAGAATGGTATAAGCAGGTAAGCGCTCGAGTTTAACCCACTCCCCGTTACGTTTTTTTTCATAGATGACTGGTGTTTGAATCGAGTAACGTCGGAGTAAATCATGGACATTCATCTGATCTCCTCCCTATTCAAATCGTACATCCATTATAGAAAGCGCTTTCAAATTTGTAAAGCGAGTACACTATAATTTTATACAATCTTCCACTTCATTTTAAATTCAATTTTGCCGATAAAAGAAGTAAAGAAATGGGGTGAATTGATGCGTTATCGCCGACAGGAGACGTTCCGCTATATCCTACCGAATCCCCGTACCATCCCTTATCGACTTGTATGGGAAGAAAAAGAACTCTATGATGGGGAAGGATTGCTCCTCAATGTGAGTTCTCATGGATTAAAATTGCGATCGGACTACCTCTTCCCGCTCTCTGATGATTTACAGGTCCATTTTCTTTTCGACCTCGTTCCGACGCTTCAACCGATCGAACTCATGGGACATGTCAGACACCGTGGCCAAACGGGCTCGCTGTATGATTATGGAATCATGCTTGATGTGAAGGCTGACGAAACTCAGCAACTCGTCACGATGATTAAAACGTATGCACGTGAAAATAAATGAGAACATGCGTCAGGCATCTTCTCATTTTTTCGTGTCTCCAAAAGAGGGTATACTACAACTATCAATCATTGACGAGGTGTTCGTATGACAAGAAAATTCTTATTGATTCCTTGGGGACTGGCAATTGCATTCGCCGTCATCGGTCCAAATGTCCCGTTCGACGGACGCTTTCTTCTCGATTTTGTGACTTATAATACCGAGGCGTACGAAGGCTATTCTCTATCGCTCTTTAGTATCTTAGGGGTGTTTCCCCTGGCGATGTTTCCACTTCTTTGGTCAGAAGTGAATCAGCTCAAACCGAATCCACTCATCGCCGCTGTCACCAGTTTTTTCGTTGGGGGATTTCTACTCGCTCCTTATTTGGCTTTTGCGAGACAGTCACCTTATCCGACCCCGGTCAAACCGCTGCCGACCCGTATCCTCGGCGTTGTGCTTTTACTGGTGACAATCGGGTTGTTCATCGCTGCAGCCAATACCGGAAATGTTGCTGAATACTGGTCATATGTGGAGAACAATCAATTTGTTCGAACGATGACCGTTGATTTCTTCTTGTTGGCATTCATTCAAATCACGTTAATGAATCGGGACGCGAAACGCTATAAAATGAGTTTATGGCCGCTCCCTTACATCCCGTTGTTCGGTCTCATTTTTTGGCTCATGATTCGTCATCAAAAACCGTTCAACGAAGCACCTCCAAAGCGTGAACGGGCTGAAATGAAACATTGAGCACCCATTTTTCATCAAAAACGGCTATACTAGAAATTAGTTTTTAATGAAGGAGACCATCACATGCGTTATTTCCAAGTCACTTCTTATGTGACTGTCAAGAATGAAGAACTCGAATTCAATGAATATGTAAAAGTTCCAAACCAAAAAGTCGATCAATTTTTGAAAGACACATTGGAACTAGATTTATACGATGACCAAGTGACATTGCGCGAATGTGTTGTCGAAAAAGGGAAATGGGAATGCCCAGTCGGTGATTTTGTCATCACGGAACATATGAACGAGAAAGCATTCAATCGGCTACAAAATAGCCGCTCTGTAAAGTCAACATCATAAACCAACTCAAAAAGATCCTCCTAGCTTATTTCAGCTAGGAGGATCTTTTACCTGTTACACGCTTTATTCGTTCGATTCTTCCTCTGGATCAGGGTCAGGATGCTGTGTCGGAGCCGGTTTTTTCGCCGGGTTCGATTCATCATCCGGTAGCGGATCCGGGTGAACCCCTGGTTGTGATTCGTCACGCTTCATCGTATCCCTCCTTCATATTTACTCCACTTGTTTAACCTTTTTTCACATGAATGAAACGTATCAGTGTATATTCCGGTTGCCGATGACACGTCTGGAGATTGCCTTCTCAATTTCAACAATGATAAAGACGACGGCACCAAATGCCACTGGATAAATCCAATCTTCCCACGTTAATGGAGCGGTACCGAATAACGTGTGCATAAACGGTACGTACGTGATGAACAATTGTAGGGCAATGAGTAAGGCCGATACGAGAAACGCAATCTTATTGTCAAAGAAATGTCGGTTGAATGCAGGTGCCAACTCCGTACGGCAGTTGTACAAGTGGAAGAGCTGGGCCATGACGATGGCATTCAAGGTAATCGTTTGTAATTTCTCGGTCGAGTAGTCGAAATCTCCGAGCATATAGTTGATCCATAAACTACCGCCCCCGATAATAATTGAAACGAAGGTGACGCGGAAAATATAGTATCGGCTGAGTAGCGGCACATTGGCCGGACGTGGCGGTCGTTTCATCGTACTCTCTTCGAGTGGTTCGAAAGCGATTGCTAAAGATAGAGTAATCGCGACAACCATGTTGACCCATAAAATCTGCACAGGACTGAGCGGTGCAGCCGCTCCGAGCAAGATACTCATTGCCACAAGCAACGCTTGACCTCCGTTTGTCGGAAGCAAGAAGAGAATGGTTTTCTTCAGGTTATCGTACACACGTCGTCCTTCTCGTACGGCGTTATAGATCGTTTTGAAGTTGTCATCGACAAGAACCATCTGAGATGCTTCTTTCGCTACTTCCGTCCCTTTAATCCCCATTGCCACACCAATGTCAGCACGTTTTAAGGCAGGTGCGTCGTTCACACCATCTCCTGTCATCGATGTAATCAGACCGTTCTCTTGCAATCCTTTGACGAGACGAAGCTTGTCGTTAGGGCTGGTCCGTGCGAATACATCGTTATGAACGGAAGCCTCTTTGATTTCTTCATCTGTCATATCTGTCAATTCACGACCTTCGAGGGCGCCTTCCACTTCCATGCCCAGTTCTTTTGCAATCGCGACAGCGGTATCTTTATGATCACCCGTGATCATTTTAATTCGGATTCCAGCATCACGACACGCGGCAACCGCATCGATGGCCTCTTGTCGAGGTGGGTCGACGATTCCAAATAAGCCGAGGAAAGTCAGACCATCTTCAACATCCTCATGGTCGATTGACGCTTTTGAACTGTCGACACGTTTTAGACCAGCACCGAGAACGCGTTGACCGCGGTCGGCAATCTCTTTTCGTTTTTCATCCCAATAGTTTTGTTTAAAGTCTTCAGACGACGCCATATCAAAGAGTCGGTCCGGCGCCCCTTTGACAAAAATCATTCGCTCTCCTTTGTAATCGACGAGCGTCGCCATGTATTTATATTCAGAATCGAACGGAATCTTCGAGATCACTTTTAAACGTTCAATTGGGCGTTCAGCTTTCTCAGCGACCGTCAACAGACAAGCCTCTGTCGGATCGCCGTTGATGACCCAGTCGCCGTCTTCTTCATTCAACTGAGAATCGTTACACGTCTTCCCGACGGTTAACAGGTCA
The DNA here is from genome assembly GCF_018617295.1 of Exiguobacterium sp. S3. Lineage (GTDB taxonomy): Bacteria > Bacillota > Bacilli > Exiguobacteriales > Exiguobacteriaceae > Exiguobacterium > Exiguobacterium profundum. Next base: position 705,702 of record NZ_JACSJW010000002.1, on the reverse strand, counting down.
ATCATGGATTCATCATCATCCAAGTCAAACGGTTGACCATTCAATTCGAGATCTCCATTCGGAGCATATCCGCTACCCGAGACTTCGATATCATGGTTCGCCGTCACGATTTGTTTGACCGTCATCTCATTCTTCGTCAACGTACCCGTCTTATCCGTACAAATGACAGATACAGCACCAAGCGTTTCGACAGATGGTAAACTTCGAACAATCGCTTTTTGTTCAGCCATATTCCGGACACCGAGTGCCAAAATGATAGAGATGACGGCAGGCAACCCCTCAGGAATCGCCGCAACGGCAAGACCGATTGTCGTCAGCATCAATTCGACCGGCTCATAATCTCGTAAAAAGTAACCGAACGCATAAATCACGACGGAGATGATTAAGATGGCGATGGACACCGTTTGACCAAACTTTGTTGTTTGACGAATCAGAGGGGTTTTGACGGTCTGGACTTCTGAGATTGAAGCGTTGATTTGACCGAGTTCCGTACCTTCACCGATGGCCGTCACGATGGCTTTGGCACTTCCCGTCGCGACACTCGTGCCCGAGTACACCATGTTTTTTCGGTCAGCCAACACCGCGTCTTCTTTCACGACGTCCGATTTTTTCTCGACAGTCGTCGCTTCTCCGGTTAACGCCGATTCCTCAACCTTAAATTTTTCAGCTTGAACGACACGGGCATCGGCCGGCACTTTATCTCCGGCAGCAAGTACAAGGACATCCCCCACGACCAGGTCACTTGAATCAATCTCAGATTGCTTGCCGTTTCGAACGATGGTCGCCTTTGTTTCTAATAATTTTTTGATTCCTTCGAGCGCTTCTTCTGCCTTATTTTCTTGAAGGTATCCGACGACGCCGATAATCGTGACGACTAAAACGATGACGATCGTATCGATGTACTCCCCTAAGAATCCTGTGACGACGGCAGCCGCTAATAAGACGTACACGAGAACATCATTGAATTGTCTTAGAAATTTTATAATTTCAGGGGTTTTCTCTTTCTCCGGCAATACGTTTTTGCCGAATTCGTCTTGACGACTTGTGACACTTTCTGTTGTAAGACCTGATTCAAGATCAGTCTCCACATGGGTTCGCACCTCATCTACTTCGAGCGCATGCCACGGTCTGTCTTCGTTCTGCATGATTCATCCTCCTCGACCAATACTTTTTGAAAAGTCTTTCCCCTATCTGTTCCCAATCTCATGCGGCTCGACACGTGCAAACTTGTAGAATTGATGTCATTTTTCAAAGAAAACGCTTTCTTGATTTGGAATTTCTAATTGTAACCGGTATCATTGTTCAATTTTAATTTTTCTTTTGAATATGGCTTTACAGAAGTCTTTCTATGCATGAATATAGAATAAATTATGAATAAATAGAGATAGAAAGAAGGAAGAGTTTATGGTCATTATTCAAGGAATCGCACTTTTACTGCTCATCCTCGCCTTGTTCACATTATTTAGTTACAAGGCGCCTTTTGGAATGAAGGCGATGGGAGCATTGGCCGGTGCTGCAATCGCGAGTTTCCTCGTCGAAGCGTTCAACGCGTACGCAATCGGCGGATTGCTGCCACTTCCTCTTTATGAAGAAGTAGGTCAAGCGGCTGGCGCTTTGTCAGGTCCTGCCGCTGCGGCTCTTGTCGCCATCGCACTTGGAATCAACCCCGTCTATAGTTTGATGATCGGGTTGTCTGTATCGGGATTCGGAATCCTTCCTGGCTTTTTTGCAGGATATCTTTTGGCTTTGGCTGGCACTCGAATCAATCGCTATCTGCCGACCGGCGTCGATATGATTTTTTACGTCATCGTGATGGCACCGCTCGCCCGTCTCGTCGCGACAGGGGTAGACCCACTCGTGACAAACACACTTGAACAGATTGGAGCTGTCATCGAACTGGCAGCAACACAAAATCCGGTTGTCATGGGTCTCGTCTTAGGAGGGATCGTCACGGTCGTATCGACGTCGCCTCTCAGTTCGATGGCCTTGACGGCGATGCTTGGTTTGACAGGTGTACCGATGGCAATTGCCGCGCTTGCGTTGACTGCGTCCATTTCAATGAATTACTTGTTATTCCGTCAATTGAAAATCGGAACAAAGAAAGATCAGCTTTCTGTCGCCATCGAACCGTTGACGCAAGCTGACCTCATTTCCGCTAACCCAATTCCAATTTACAGTGTCAACTTTGTCGGTGGAGCCATCGCCGGGTTGATTGTCGCCATGACCGGTATGATCAACGATGCACCGGGTTCGGCAGCCGGGATTCCGGGACTTCTTGTCATGTATGGTTTCAACGATTGGGAAACAGTCACCTTCACAGCCGTTGTACTGTTCATCCTCGGAATCGGTTTTGGCTTGATCGGAAGTCGTTTGTTCAAAAATTTCCCGATTGTCCGTCATACGGAAAAAGTCGAATCGACAGAAGAAGATGCAGCCTAATCAAAAAATCGATGCACGTTCGAACAAAATGTTCGGCGGCATCGATTTTTCATTTTCACACGTGGGATTATCCTTACAATTCAAAAGCATCAATCGGTTCACAAAGAAATCATCGCACGTTCTTTCAAATTGTGAATTGATCACCGGTTTAGTAAATCAACGAAAAAGCGTGTCAATCTACCGTGATGACTGTTCCTGTCTCACTGGATTGACGAGCAAGTTCAATCAAGCGGGTTGTCAATGTTGCATCTTTTAATGAAACGACGGGTTTCCGTACCTCATAACTATAAGCTAACTGTTGATAATACGCCAAATAGCTACCTTTCTCGATTTGAATGGACGAAACCTCTTCTTTGGATAATACACCAGTCTCTATAAGGTCACTTTCTAACTTTCCTTGCTTCAGAGCCTCTTCTTGAGGATCAAGTCCATATTTCAAGAAACTTCCTTGCGTACCATGCACTTCAAACCGAGGTGTTTCTCCAGCGATGAATGGGTTCGAACGAAGGTATACTCGCTTCTCACCGTAATAGAATGTCAGATGAAACCCATCGTCGGATTGGCCGCCATCTCGTTGAATCATCACATCTGCTTGAATACGATCCGGCTCTCCAAACAAGGCTAGAGTCTGGTCAATCAGATGACTTCCTAAGTCGAATAAAATACCGGAACCTGGTCCTGCATTTTCACGCCACCGGTCACGTACATTCGGACGGAAACGATCAAATCGAGATTCAACGACCTTCCAGTCCCCTAACTCGTTCGAGTCAAGTAACGACTTAACCGTCAAGAAGTCTCCATCATAACGACGATTCTGATAAACGTTGACGATGCCCTTCGATTTCGCTTCAAGTTCCATCAACTCATATCCTTCTTCCGTTGTCAGGAATGCGGGTTTTTCGACGAGCACATCTTTTCCTGCCTCAAGACATGCGACGATCATCTCTTTATGTAAATGCGATGGTGTCGTAATGACATATAGAGAAGCATCCGATTGAAGCGCCTCGTCTAATGTCGCATATACCGTGACACCAGGTAATTCAGCCTGCACTTCTTCCGGACGTGATGACACGACGCCACTCACTTCAAATGAGTCAATGACCTTTAAAAACGGTAGATGGAACGTGTTCGCCGAGAATCCGAATCCTACCAACATGGTTTTAGTCATATAAAACCCCTCCTTTTCGCTGTTGATAGTATATCAAAAAAAGGGTCTAATGACCCTTATGCACTCATGCTCTCATCTAATCTGTACTCGAACGTATTGTACCCGTTTCGTGAATCGACAAAGACGAAACCGAAACGTGGATAGTAATCATTTAGAAATTCATTGTCAGCGACACAATCAAGACGAATTGGTTCATCTTCATCGGCTTCCTCTAAGACATGCTCCATGAGTTGCTGTCCGACACCTTGCCCTTTTAGTTTTTCGCTGACGACGATTCGATGGATATATTGTCCACGCTCACTGTCGTCCCATAAGTCATCATCCCACTCATCTGGAGGTAACAATGCGATTGAAGCTAAAATTTGTTGGTCATCTTCAAAGACATATACACTACCTTCAGCAATGTCAGTGCGCACACGCTTTACGAGGTCCTGTTCCAAATATTCGGTCCATTGGTCGCTTCCTTGTTCATTTAGCGCTACGGCTCGTTGTTCGATTAGGTTCGCGATGTGTTTAGCATCGCGCTTCGTCGCGAGTCGAATCATAACGTCCTCCTTTAGTTATACAGTATTTGAAATACAAATATAACGGAGAACAACATGCCTTTCAACCATCTTGCTCACTCGTGAAAATCAAACGGAGTGACGTCTCCATCGTTCAATTGATAACTATACGTCAACGTTGCATTGAGGCTATGCGATACAGAACAATATCGCTCAACGGACAACTCGATGGCCCGCCGAACTCGTTCTTCCGATAACTCGCCTTTCAGGATATACAAGATGTGAATGGCTGTAAAGCGTTTCGGATGATCGGTCGCCCGCACCCCATCGATTTTCATTTCGAATGCTTCAATCGGCTGGCGCATCTTATGCAGAATCGACACGATATCGATTCCTGTACAGGATGCGGTCGCGTGAAGCAACATTTCTGTCGGACGAGGGCCTGTATCGAGCCCACCAACATCATCCGCCGCATCAAGTATTACCGTGTGTCCTGATGGCGTATGTGTTTCAAACGCCATCCCTTTCTTCCATACGACTTCCATGTTCATCATCTTCTCCCCCTATTTCATTTGATAGCATCCTATTCCCTCATTTGATGTATGATTAAGCTATGAATCGATTATAAAGGGGTGTATGTCGTTGGATTGGTCTATGATTTTCAGTTGGGGACTTTATATCGTCCTCGGGTTAAACATGTTGTTCGCACTCGCCGTCATCTTCGCCGAAAGACGTGACGTCGGCGCGACCTGGGCCTGGCTTCTTGTCCTGTTTTTCTTACCAGTGCTCGGCTTTATCGTCTATCTCTTCCTAGGGCGACAACTTAAGAAGGATAACTTCTATAATTTAAGTGTAGAAGAACGTTCCTTCCATTCGCTTCAAGTCGAAGCGCAACTTGAACAAATTCATACGCGCCAAACCCAGCTCGCGCAGCCGCTGTTTGAAAAGTATGACCAACTGCTTCAAATGAACTTACGATCGTCTAAATCGTTGATCAGTGTACATAACCGTTCCCTCATCTTGCACGACGGCGAACAAAAGTTCAAAGCGTTGATGGATGACATTCGCTCGGCCGAGACGGAGATCAATATTCAATATTACATCATCCAGCGTGACGCTCTCGGTCAGGCACTGTTGAAAGAGTTGATCGAACGTGCGAAAGCCGGTGTCAAAGTTCGACTCCTCTACGATGCGGTCGGCTCACGTAGTCTTCGGAACTCGGACTTTAAAGAGTTGATTGCGAACGATGGCGAGGTGCGTGTCTTCTTCCCACCAACACTCGGGATCATCAACTTCAAGTTGAACAACCGAAATCACCGAAAGGTCGTCATCATCGATGGGAAAATCGGCTATGTCGGTGGATTCAATGTCGGTACCGAGTATTTAGGTTTAGTCGAAAAATTTGGCTATTGGCGTGACACGCACCTGCGTGTCGAAGGAGATGTCGTTTACAATTTACAACACCGATTCATATTGGACTGGAATTATTCTGGTCACCGTAAACATGATCCTGAAAATGCCTTCTGCTTTGCGCGACATGACATTAAAGAAAATTCTCCGATGCAAATCGTCACGAGTGGACCAAACTCGGATACGGAACATTTGAAGAATATGATGATCAAAATGATCATGTCCGCCAAACGACGGGTCGTCATTCAAACGCCATACTTCATTCCAGACACGAGTTTTATGGACGCTTGCAAAATGGCACTCCATTCTGGCGTTCAGATGGATATCATGATCCCTGGAAAACCGGACCATCCATTCGTCATGTGGGCGTCCCTCTCGTTCCTTGGGGAACTCCTCGACTACGGGGCAAACGTCTATCTGTATGATGAAGGGTTTCTCCACGCGAAGACGCTCGTCGTCGATGATGAGATCGCGACCGTCGGGACGACGAACTTGGACGCTCGAAGCTTCCGTCTCAATTTTGAAGTGAACGCACTCATCTATGATGAGCGGGTCGCCCTCGAACTCGTTTCTTTATTCGAGACCGATACGGCGGTCAGTCGCACCTATACAGTGGAAGATTATGAATCTCGTAAATGGACGGTACGCGCCCGTGAAGGGGTGTCACGCCTACTTAGTCCAATCCTATAATAAGACATGAGGCAGAGCGGAGCGCTCTGCCTCATTGTCGTTTACAGTTTGAACCGCGAGACGAGATCTTGTAACTCCTCGGCCATGGTCGCGAGTGCTTTTGCTGACTGTGATACTTCTTCAATCGATCTCAATTGATCATCGGTCGTCGCCGCCACTTGCTTCGAGACGCTCGAATTCTCATCTGCGATGTCGGCGATTTGTGATGCCGTCGCTGCCACTTCCTGAACGTTCGCCGCAATCTCCTCGACGGTTGCGGTCACGTCTTCAATCCGTGGTGTCATCGCCACTGTCCGCTCCTTGATTTTCTCGAATCGGTCTGCTGTCATCTCAGATGACGCCAACCCGGCTTTCGTATGCGTAGATACTTCCTGCATCAACTGTACAGACTGTTCCGTCTCATGCTTGATTCGATCAATCAACGCCGCAATTTGTTTCGTCGACTGCTGTGACTGTTCTGCGAGTTTACGCACCTCGCTCGCAACGACCGCGAATCCTTTGCCGTTCTCACCCGCACGTGCTGCTTCAATGGCAGCGTTCAAGGCTAACAGGTTCGTCTGTTCAGCGATTCCATTGATGACCGTGACGATTTCTCCAATTTCGTTTGAGCGATGTGCCAATGAGTGAATGACACCCTCGAATGTCACGACAGACGCATCGATCGCCTGCATCTGCTTCACATTATCCTTCACGGTCGTCGAACCGTCTTCCGCCTCATTCGAGGTTTCGCGTGAAAGTTCAGACACGTCCATTGAACTCTCTGAGATTCGCATGATGCCGGATGTGATCGCTTGGAGCGATGTCGCATTGTCGTCAAGTTGTCGCTTCGAGCAATCGGCGCTGACTGCCATTTGATCAACTGCACGGGCAATCTGTTCCGATGAGGCCGTATTGTGTGCCGAATTGGCCATCAATTCTTGTGACGATGCGGCAACTTGACTGATTGAATCATCGAGACGGAGTAATACCATACGAAGTGAATCGCTCATTTCATTAAAACTCTCTGAGACAAGCCCGATTTCGTCGTTCGATAAGACGGTAATCGGCTCAGTCAAATCTCCTGATTTGATTCGTTCTGCTCCTTCTGTCAATAAACGCAACGGACGCAAGATTGAACGGAGAACGAAGTAGAGAAGAATGGCTGCAATCCCGAACATTCCGATGATGACGAATCCAGTCGTCCAAAGAATGCCGACAGTCTCGTCTTGAATCTCACCGTCATATAACGTACCGGCAATCTTCCATCCGGTGATTGGGTTCGTCACGAATGCTTTCTCCACACCTTCCCCATTCTCCGATACAGACAGAGTCCCTTCTTCCTTGGCAAAGAGCGAATCTGTCCAAGATTCATCAATCTTTTCACCGACAGCCGTCGACGGATGAATGACGACTTGTTCTGCCTGGTCGAAGATGGCAACGTATCCTTCTTTCCCGATTTGAATGGTGGATGCCACTTCAGCGATATCGTTCACATCGACGTCAACGGCGACCACACCACTACCGTCTGAAGTCTTCTTCGAAACCGTGATCATCATTTTTTGAGAGGCGGCATCGACGTACGGATTCGTGATGGCAACATCTTGTCCACTTGCTTCAGCCGCTTCATACCATGGACGAGTGCGTGGGTCATATCCTTCTGGCAATTCCTGCTCAGGATAGATCGTCATCGCACCTTCTGCTGAAGCGAAGTAGATGTTCGTCACTTTTGGATGTGTCTCTAAATACTCAGTAAACTTCTCTGCTAACGCTTGATTCGCTTCTCCCTCTTCATAAATGGAACTATCAATCCGATTCGCAAAAAACGAGATGTCCGTTTGAATCGGTTCGATGAGGTTCGTGACCTCATTGTTCATCCGGTCTACCCCCGAATTGGCGGACTGGATCATTTGAGACTCGATTTTACCTTTCGCCTGCGAATAGGCGACGATTCCAATCAATGTGGCTGGAATAATCAATAATAGAACGGATAAGACAATCAATTTTTGCTTGATACTAATCGTGCGCTTCTGTTTCATAAAACATCTCCTAACCCGAATAAAATGTTCAAGCGAGTTCGATGAGTCGAATCCCCCTTGGGTTATTCATCATATCGGTCAAAAGTCATTAAATCTGAAGAATTGATTGAATTATTCGAAAATTATTTTTCGGAAACTGAAATGGAGTTTCACCGTTGTGTTCGATTGAACAAATCATACTATTCGTATTTAGTTAAAATTTGAGTTACCATATCGGAAAAGGGAGTCAAATGATGAATTCATTATTGGAAGAAATCAAATCCTATAAAGATCAGTTCAAACAAAATGCACCTGCCGAGAAGCAACGATTGATGGCTCAGGCGACTCAAGAATTGAAAGATTCAGGCATCGCATCAGGGTTAACAGTTGGAGATCAAGCGCCGTCGTTTGAATTGCCTCACGCGGACGGGACAACCGTCAATTTGAAAACGCTCCTTGAAAATGGACCAGTCATCGTCACATTTTACCGAGGTGGATGGTGCCCATACTGTAACCTCGAGCTCCGCGCTTACCAGCGCGAGTTGGCAACGATTCAAGAAAAAGGCGCGACTCTTGTCGCGATCAGTCCGGAAACGCCGGATTATTCCCTTTCGACGAAAGAAAAGAATGAACTTGATTTTTATGTATTGAGTGATGTTGATAATATTGTCGCACGTCAATTCGACCTCGTCTTTGACATGCCAGATTACTTGATTGATATTTATAAAGCATCTGGACTAAATGTCGATGCACATAACGGGAACGAAGATTGGCAGTTGCCGAAACCGGCCACGTTCATCATCCAATCTGATGGAACGATTTCGTTAAGTGATGTGCCTGCTGACTATACAGAACGTGTCGACCCGAAAACGGTTATTGAAAAATTGTAAATTAAAGGAGATGACGCGCATCATCTCCTTTTCTATTCACTTATTTCGTTTATTGTCTTATAAACTCCTCGTGCAATATCGCGTACACCATGCTATCGGTCCATTCATTCTTATTCCAATAGTCTCTCAAGAAATGAGCTTCTTTTCTCATTCCAACCCGTTCGCATAATTTCTGGGAAGCTACATTTCTGGCGTCGAGATTAGCTTGTACCCTATGTAGATTGAGCTTTGTGAACAACTCCCCTAGCAATCCGCTCACTGCCTCCGTCGCATATCCTTTTCCTGAATGTGAATCAGAAAAACAATACCCAATCTCTACCGTATCTTTCATACCCGTGTACCAAACTGTGAGATCCCCAATCACTTCATCTTGATGTACGACTGCTAAATTCAACGTACTAGTCTCGGTAAGAATAGAATTTGTTAGTTTTTTATCAAATTCTTTCTTCCTGTTTTCAGACGTCCATGGCTCATGCAAAAGATATCTGCATACTTCTGGTTTTGTATACATTTCGAATGTAGCATGCAAGTCTTTCTCCATAAATGGTCTGATTTCTAAACGCTCAGTGGTAAATTTCAAGTCGACTCCTCCCTTTCATTTGATCGCGCAACTCTCCTCCGGTTCACGACCTATGAGGACATGATAAATTGCTCCACTCGCTTGACAAGTGTTTCAAGTAACCGTAGTGACCGGTATGTCTCTCCTGTGTACTCGAGGCTATGATTCATCTCCTTGACAATCTCGAGTTCGGTCAAGGCCAGATGTTCAAGACGCTTCATTCTCTCATCTACATAATGTTGGTCCGCCGTTCCTATGAGAATCATCTGTTGTCCTTTATGAGACTGGATCGCTTCATATATGTCGTCTTGTTTCAACAAAGGTGTCAACCAAACGAGTTTGGCATCATGAAACACGTTTCGGGTGAGTTCACTTGCCATCGCGACCGTACCGAGCGATTTTCCGACGATGATGTATTGTTGAACGGAATCAGTATGTAGGATTTGATCGATGACGAGTCGAACATCATCAACAATTGCCTTATTTACATCGACTGAATCGTACCGCTCGTCGCGATAGTTATAGTTGACTTCGAGAACGTTCAACCCATTCTCTATGCACAATCCAGTCGTATAGCGAAACATTGGAGAATCATTTGTATATCCGTATCCGGGCAACAAAATCACGAGTGTGTCGGATGACGAATCAGGCTGCAGGTACGAATACGGGACGGGTATTCCGTTTTTCCCAATGACGTGACCATCTGTTACTTCATACATGCTGTCTCCTCAATTCTGCAAGAGCTGCGTTTCATGGTGATGAATCATCGTTCCAATGCTCTCTCCTTCGAGAATACGATGAATGGCGTTCCGCTCCTTGAAGTCGAACAAGTGAATCGGCAAACCGTGATCTCTCGCGAGAAGCAATGCCGATTGATCCATCACTTTCAAATCATTCGAAATGACATCGTTATAGTGAAGGGTTTCAAATTGACGAGCGTCCGAATCCAAACGAGGATCGCGGTCATATACGCCGGAGACACCGTTCTTTGCCACGAACAAGGCATCACATCCCACTTCGATGGCACGCTGAACAGCAGGATAGTCTGAAGAGACGAACGGTTGACCGTTACCGCCTGCAAAAATGACGATATATCCTTTTTTCAAATGATTGATGGCTCGAAGTTGAATGTACGGTTCGGCTACGCTCGGCATTGGAATCGATGTCATGACGCGCACTTCTCGAGTCGTATCTCGTTTCAAGATTCCACGTAGCATCAATGAATTCATGACCGTCCCGAGCGTCCCGATACTGTCAGCCTCCACGCGATTGATCCCCCACACTTCTGCTTGATTCCCGCGAAAAAGATTTCCCCCGCCGATCATGATACATACTTCAACCCCGCTTTTTGCGAGTGACAATATTTCTTCAGCTATCAGGCTGAGACTCATTTCGTCAAAATTATCCGTTCCATCACCGGCTAGAGCGGCTCCACTTAACTTGATACAAATTTTTCGGTGCTTCAATGTCTCCCAACCCTTCATTTGGAATTTTTTGTTCAATTCAGTATAGAAGAGATTGTTTGATTGAACAACAGTATTCCATTTTGATTCAATGGGACATTTTTTCGTATTCTTTGTAAGTCTCCTCAAACATATAAAGTCCACCGATCTCTTCATCGATAAACGTATACAAAGACATTTCAAAGTCTGAAGGTTGTCTTTCGGTGAAACACTCTTTTACTCTAAGTAACCCTTCTCTTATATACAGCTTTCCCTTTTCGGTATTCTCGTTTGAGATATAGTACCGTCCAAGATCAAGGTGGTAACGAGGGAATTCTGGGTACTCTGCAATTGCCTTTAACAGATACGCTTCATACTGATCTGGACGTTCATAACCATGTAGATTGGCCATCGAATAGTAGAGGATCCCTTTTGATTTAGCATCCATTTCACTCAACAAAAAAAGACCGTAGAACATTCTACAGTCTTAAAGCTCAGGCTCCCATGATGGAGTCATGACGGGTCGTTTCCCATCCATACGCCACTTCTCGAAGCATCAATTCACCAAACTCTCGATCTTTCTGGTCGATGACCTGCCCTTGTTTTCGCTCATAAAAAGTACGAAACGGATTCATCTCAAGTGCCCAGATCAAGAGTCCTGCCTCACACATCGATTGCACGGCATGTTCAAGGAGAGCGGACCCGATTCCGTTCCCTTGATGATTCTCTAAAATATAAATGGCATACACTTCATTCGTGTGGTCTGGATACTCTCCTGTCCGCTCTTCTCCGTAAAGAACGAAGCCCACGATTTCGTCCTCGACAATCGCCACAAAGCCGGCTACTTCTTGCCGACGAAGGGCGGTCCGTAAGCGTTCCGCCCATTCGATGGAGCCGGATGATACTTTTAGCAAATACTCGGTCGGTACGATCCCCCGATAGGTCGTACGCCACCCGTTCACACGCACTCTCGCAATCCCATACACATCATCTGGTTTGGCGACCCGAATGTCCAATGTGACCCCCTCCTCACCCGAAGCTTTACAAATAGTTTACCACAAATCCCCAACTTGCAATCCGAGATTATGTGAAAATTGAACGGACATCCACAACAAAAAAGACGTCACCTTTAGATAAAGGCGACGTCTTTTATCACGTTATGCAACTTCTTTAGATTGGACTGGTGTAGAAGTTGTTAACGGTTTTTTCAAGAACGAGAGGAGCAATGCTCCGACCACCGCACCTGCCAAGATGGCGAGTGCATAGAGGCCCATACTCACCGCGACGTTTCCAGCTCCTTCAAGAAGTGGGAAGACGAAGATTCCTCCGTGTGGCGCTGGTAATTGAATCGTGAAGAATGCGGATAATCCTCCTGCGATGGCAGAACCGAGAATCGCTGATGGAAGAACGCGAATCGGGTCCGCAGCTGCGAATGGGATTGCCGCTTCCGTGATGAACGAAGCTCCCATGATATATGCTGTTTTTCCTGCTTCGCGCTCTTGTTTCGAGAACTTTTGACGAGCGAAGACAGTTGATGCGAGTGCGACGAGGAGTGGTGGTACCATCCCTCCAGCCATGACGGCTGCCATGACTTCTTGGTTACCCGCTGTGAGTGCTGCCGTTCCGAAGACGTATGCTGTCTTGTTGATCGGACCACCCATATCGACTGCCATCATCCCACCGACGATGACTCCTAAAAGGATAGCGTTTGCGCCGCTCATACTGTTCAACGTATCCATCAACCATGTCATAAGTGCAGCAATCGGTTCATTGACGACGAGCAACATGACCATACCTGAGATAAATGATCCAAGTAAAGGATATAAGAGGACCGGTTTGATTCCTTCAAGTGAAGCTGGCAACTTCGCAAGTGCCTTTTTCAAGAAGAGGACGACATAACCTGCCAAGAAACCAGCGATGAGACCACCGAGGAATCCGGCGTTCCCTTGACTTGCAAGTACCCCTGCCACGAGACCTGGTGCGAGACCTGGGCGATCGGCAATCGACATCGCGATAAAACCGGCGAGAATCGGAACGAGGAAGCCGAATGCAGCTCCACCGATTGTCATCAATTGTGCAGCAAATTCATTGTAAGACGGGTCATCCGGGTTAGCAGAGTTGATGCCCCAGAAGAAGCTGATGGCAATCAAGAGTCCACCTGCGACAACGAGTGGAAGCATCGCAGATACACCGCTCATCAAGTGCTTGTACACGCCTGTACGTTGTTCTTTCGAAGCGCCACCTGATGTTTTCGAAGCCTCATATACCGGCGCATCTTGTTTCACCGCACGATTGATAAGTTCTTCAGGTTTCCGAATCCCTTGTGCGACCGGAACTTCGATGACTCGTTTACCAGCGAAACGATCCATTTCAACAGCCTTGTCCGCTGCGACGATGATCGCTGTCGCCCGGTCGATATCCGCGCGCGTCAATTCATTTTTTACACCAGTCGATCCGTTCGTTTCGACTTTAATATCGACGCCCATCGCTTCCGCTTTTTGCTTCAAGCTATCTGCTGCCATATACGTATGAGCGATTCCTGTCGGGCATGCCGTGACCGCTAAAATGAACGGTGCATCTTCATTCGTCTGTTTGACGACTTCCGGCTTCGCTTCTGCCGCTTCTTTTTCTTCGATGGCACGGATGACATCGCTTTCAGAAGTGGCTGCATAGAGACGCTCTTGGAATGCAGGGTCCATCAAGTAAACTGAAAGTTTAGAGAGTGTTTCAAGGTGTTCATTATTCGCGTTTTCTCCTGCCGCAATCATGAAGAAGAGGCGGCTCGGTTGTCCGTCTAACGCTTCGTAGTCGACGCCTTCCGAGCGACCGAATGCGATTGCTGGCGTTTTGACCGCACTCGTTTTCGCGTGAGGAATGGCAATCCCTTCTCCGAGGCCGGTCGTGCTCTCGCTTTCACGTTTTAGAATCGCATCGCGATAACCGTTGCGATCGGATAGTTTACCAGCGCGATCGAGGACATCGACAAGTTCTTCGATGACCTCACGCTTAGAACTCGCGCGTAGATTCAATTGAATCGTGTCGCGTTGGAGCAAGTCCGTGATTTTCATGTTGTTTCCTCCATTCGTTTAAGTGGCGTAAGTTGTACTTGATCGATCAAGCGATCGATCTCTTGTTTTGAACATAGGCCGAACGTATAAGCAGATGCGCTTCCTGTCGTGACCGCGTATCGAAATGCTTCTTGTTCACCTTTTCCTTTCACATTCGCGACAAATCCGGCGACGAGTGAATCTCCTGCACCAACCGAGTTCACAAGTTTCCCGACCGGTGTGTTCGCTGTGACGGCTCCGTCCTTGTTAACGAGTAGTGCCCCGTCTCCCGCAAAGGAGATGATGACGTTTTTCGCCCCGCGTTTGACGAGCTGTTCGGCATAAGGTAGAGCTTCTTCAAACGTTTCAATCTCGGTATCAAACAATTCACCTAATTCATGGTGATTCGGTTTGATCATGAGTGGTTCAAGCGTGAGCACCTCGAGCATGGCATCTTTCGTTGTATCGACGACAAAGTCGGCACCTTTTTCGCGAATCGATTCAGCAATGGTCCGATATAGCGAGTCTGGTAGGTTGCTCGGGATACTACCCGCGAGGACGACGATATCGCCTTCTTGAACTTGATCGAACTTGGCCGTCAACAGTTCGAGCTCGCGCTCTGTGATATTCGGTCCGCTCGCATTCAGTTCTGTTTCCTCTTTCGCCCGAATCTTGACGTTGATCCGGGTGTTCCCATTCACCTCTACGAAATCGGTGTGTACACCGTGATCGACGAGTGACTTTTTAATGAAGTCACCGGTCGTCCCACCGATGAAACCAAGCGCTTTCGTCTCTTGTGCATATTCCCGAAGAACGATGGAGACGTTGATTCCTTTACCGCCTGCGCGCTCCGTCGTCTCTTCGATTCGGTTCACTTCTCCTAGATGTACTTCAGGTAATGTTACGTAGTAATCAATAGAAGGGTTGAGTGTTAACGTGTAAATCATTTCGCATTCACCACCTTTGTGATTGTTTGGATGGAACTCATTGACTCACTGCTTGATGTGATCAACTGTGCGGCATCTAACGTCGCGACTCGGCTGAACGTTCGTTTCCCGATCTTCGATGCGTCCGCGAGTACGAACGAGGTTTGTGCCAATTCGATTGCCGTTTTTTTGACAAGCGCTTCTTCTGGGTCCGGGGTCGTGTAACCCGCTTCAAGGTCGATTCCATTCATTCCGAGAAAGGCGAGGTCGACGCGATAATTCATCATGCTCTCCCGTGCGTTATACCCAACCAATGCCTGAGTGGAACGCTTTAATTCTCCGCCAATCACAAACGTCTTAATATCAAGATCAAATAATTCATTCGCAATCGGTAAACTGTTTGTGACGACGACAATCTTTTTGCCTTGTAAAAACGGAACCATCGCCTGAGTGGTTGTACCGGCATCTAAATAAATCGACATCCCGTCTTCGATGAACGTTGCGGCCTTCCGTGCAATCGCAACTTTTTCATCTACGAACCGGTCTCGCTTTTCTTCGAATGTCGGTTCCTCATCTGGAGTCGCAATGAGTGTTGCGCCTCCGTGAACCCTTGCCAGATACCCTTCCGCTTCGAGGTCCGTCAAATCTCGACGAATCGTCGACTCGGATGAATCCGTCAAATCAACCAATTCTTTTAATTTGACGACCTTCTGTTCAGATAAGCGTTGCAAAATCAACTGATGTCGTTGTTTCGTTAACATCTTGTTCCCTCCATACGTCTAATATAAAGCGTTTTCATTATAAAAACAACTAAAATCATTCAAAAACATTCATTTTCATTCAATTTGTCACAATTATAACATAAAAAACGGTCAATAAATGACCGTTTTTCGAGTTTATGACTGTTTTTTTAACCATTCATCCAATTCTTGAACGAGTTTTGGATGAATCGGCGCATCGATTGCTTCACGATACTCTTTGTGCAGCATGAGAAGCGAATGGGGTGACTCCCGTGTCACGAGCAGATGATTCATATCTTCGATGATTGACGAGGTGACCTCACCTTTTGTTTGAATCATATGGACGTGCTCTGGTGGGACTTGCACATCACGCCCCCCGGTAATCGCAAGAACCGGGACGGTCACATGCTCCAATCGTTCCCGGACGTCATAGGATGCATGTTCACGAATCCATTTCGCATTTACGACTTGACCTCGATATTTGAAAGACGAGACGTTCGTCCGTAAAGAACGCTCTAACAAATCGTCCTGTCGCTGCCTAACTTTTTTGGCAACGCCCGTCAACCGGTAGAAGAGACCTTTTATCCCTTTCACATGTTCGATGTCTTTAGCGAGTGCATCTGCTTGGTATAAGAACATCCGCTTGGACGATTCATGGAAACCGGAAAGTAAGATCAGTCCATCAGCCTTCGTCTCAAGTTGAACGGCAGGAGCAAGAACGGCCCCTTCACTATGACCAAGTAGATATAAGCGATTCACATCGGCCAGTTGTCGAATGGTGCGCACGACAAGAATCGCATCGTTAATCAAATCATGTAAACCGACTTTATTGAAGTCCCCATCGGACTTGCCAATCCCTTGTTTGTCATATCGGAACACGTTATATCCATGGTCATACAACGCTTCTGCCAACTTGGCATACGTGTTAAAACCGACACCACCCATATTGCCGTCGCGGTCACTCGGCCCACTTCCGCTCAACATGACAATCGTCGCCCGAGGCTCCTCATGGGAAAGAAAAGTTCCTGCAATCGTTCCATATGCTGTCGTAATCGTCATCTCTTGTTTCATCGTATCGCCTCCATTACTATCATACCCGAAACCGACATCTAAAAAAATATGTCGCCGTCTTCTCAGACAGCGACAATGATTAGGTCAGTCAGTTAGCCAATCGTGCAGCCAATCGACCGCACCCGTTAATCCATCTTCCGACAGCCGTTCGAACGTATCTTTCTCCGTGAACACATGCCAGCTTCCTTCTAATGAGTCACTCAACATCAAATAAGGGATTCCTGCTTCATCGTAAGCGTCACCCGGTGAACTTGCCAACGAACGCACTTCTAGTTCAGCGAATGGCGCCCGTTCTAGAACTGGATAAGATTTCATCCCTTTCGTCCGAACGTATAGTGGACCATCACCAGTCCCAAGAATATCGAGCATGACGATCGTTTCCACTTTTTCTTTTTGTTCCCCTAGCCGTTCAAGGAAATCGTCACTCGCTTCTCTAGAGTCGCCGTTTCCATTCAAAAAGACATATCGAATCGTATAGTCTGGCATTTCCTCGTTCATCACCTGCATCAGATGATATAAGACCGTAGACGGACCGACGGCAGACAAATAATGGGCCCCGTGCCAGGAAGAATCGAGTCGTGACATGAGAACAATCTCTTGATCCGTCTTGCCTTTTTGGACAAATTCGACATACGGAATTTCTTCATTATAGGGCTTGACTTGAATCGTTTCCCCGTCCTTCAGTTGTTCAGCCGTATCCAAGTCTACCCCTGTACCATTTAACGGCATATAAGATGACGTGAAAACGAAACCCGTCTCATATGGGTCGTCTTCAAAAGGGGTGATCAGGTATCCTGCAGCTCCCTTAGATGCGAGCTCTGACAAGTACGCGTTCGCTTCCTGGTCATTCAAAACCTCACCTGCGTAATCGACGGTATACGCATCTTCGATGTTGTCATATGAAAATTTTGTCGTCGGTAAGACAATCACTTTCTCTTTCACGTCCGGAATATCTTGTCCCCACGTCATATGTAAAATCGTACCTTTGAACGGTTGATCAAACGTCATCGATGAAAACCCCTCATACGTTTTATCCCCCATTTCAATCTCAGTCCAGCCGGTTATCCGTTCTGTGTAAAGGAGGTTTCGGTCCATGTCGATGGGTAATTCGGTTCCGAATGATTCAAAAAAGTCGGCACTCTCCCAACTATCCGCATTTCGATCGACTGATGAAATATATTCAGCGGTCTCGAGCGGCGTCGGATGGATTGGATTGAAGAAAAGAAAAACTGTCGCGATTGAACGCAACAAACTAATCAATATGAACATTACACGATCCCCATTCATCAATAAATTACTATACATACCATTTTTTATTATATACAGCTATTTATCGTCTGACTATTCAATTTTTTATCAATTTAAATATAATTTTAGAATCCGAATATCATATTCCGATCACAAGAAAAGCCCGTTCGAGTTGAACGGGCCCACTTGTAAATGTTGATCCTTATACGCCTTCGTATGCTGCGTACATGATCTCTTTCAATTCTTCAACAAGCGGCATTTTCGGATTCGCCGTTGTACATTGGTCTTCGAATGCGTCGACCGCCATCTTGTCAATCTTCGCATCGAGTTCTGCTTTCTTGATGCCTTGCGCCTTGAACGAAAGTTTGATGTTCAAGCGTTGACCGAGCTCGATGATCGCCTGGACGAGTGACTCGACACCTTCAGCTGTCGTGCTTGCTGGAAGACCGAGGTAACGTGCGATTTCTGCGTAACGTTCGTCAGCGATGAATGACTCATATTTCGGGAACGCCGCAAGTTTCGATGGGCGTGTCGCGTTGTAACGGATGACGTGTGGCATGAGGATTGCGTTCGTACGACCGTGTGGTACGTGGAACTCTCCACCGATTTTGTGAGCGATCGAGTGGTTGATACCGAGGAACGCGTTCGCAAATGCCATACCCGCCATCGTTGAAGCATTGTGTACTTTCTGACGAGCTTCCGCGTCGCTACCGTTTTCATACGCTTTTGGTAGATAATCGAAAATCATCTTAATGGCGCGGAGGCAAAGTCCGTCTGTGTAATCATTCGCCATGACAGAAACATATGCTTCGATTGCGTGTGTCATGACGTCCATTCCTGTATCAGCCGTGATTGAAGCTGGGACGGTCATGACGAACTCTGGGTCGACGATGGCGACGTCTGGTGTGATTGCATAGTCAGCAATCGGATACTTCACGTTACGTTTTTTGTCAGTGATGACAGTGAACGGTGTCACTTCAGAACCTGTACCAGACGTTGTCGGGATGGCGATAAACATTGACTTGTTACCTAATGTCGGGAACTTGTACGTCCGTTTACGGATATCCATGAATTTCTGGCGTAGGTTAGAGAATTTCTCTTCTGGACGTTCGTAGAAGAGCCACATGCCTTTCGCAGCATCCATCGGTGAACCACCACCAAGTGCGATGATCATGTCTGGTTGGAAGTGACGCATCGCTTCGGCACCGCTCATGACTGTTTCAACAGATGGATCAGGTTCGACCTGGTCAAAGATGCGGTACTCGACGCCAGCAGGCAAGTTTTTGATGACTTTGTCAGCGAATCCGAGTTTGACCATCATTTCATCTGTGACGATCATCGCCCGTTTCTTCGTTGTGAGCGATTGAAGGTATTGTACTGAGTTTTTCTCGAAATAGATTTTTTCAGGTACTTTGAACCATTGCATATTCACGCGACGTCTCGCCACCTTTTTCACGTTGAGTAGAT
Organism: Exiguobacterium sp. S3; assembly: GCF_018617295.1. Taxonomy (GTDB): domain Bacteria; phylum Bacillota; class Bacilli; order Exiguobacteriales; family Exiguobacteriaceae; genus Exiguobacterium; species Exiguobacterium profundum. The sequence continues at coordinate 686,108 of NZ_JACSJW010000002.1, read as the reverse complement.
GTTTCGCCGTCACGTTTTCTGAGACGGAGTTTTTACCGTAAGACCCACAACCGAGCGTGAGGGATGGTGTCATTTCGTTGTAAAGGTCACCGATTCCACCGTGTGCTGAAGGCGAGTTGACGATGATACGGCAAGCTTTCATACGGAGACCGAATTCAAGGATGGCATCGTCATCTGTTGAGTGGATGACCGCTGTGTGACCGAGACCACCAATCTCAAGCATTTTTTCAGCGATTGCGAATCCTTCTTCACGTGATTGAACTTTATACGCACCGAGAACCGGGCTTAATTTTTCGTGAGAGAGAAGTTCTGTTGCGCCAACTGTTTCGAGTTCTGCAATCAAGATTTTCGTATCAGCCGGTACTTTGAGACCTGCCTGTTCAGCGATCCATGCTGCCGGCTTCCCGACGATTTCAGGGTTGACCGCACATGTATCCGTCCGAATGACGAGCGTTTCAAGTTTTGCTTTTTCTTCTGGTGAGCAGAAGTAGCAACCGAGTGCCGTCATCTCTGCTTTCACTTCTTCATATACTTCTTGGTCGACGATGATCGCTTGTTCAGACGCACAGATCATACCGTTGTCAAACGTTTTTGAAAGGATGACGTCTGAGATGGCGCGTTTCACTTTTGCAGTCTTATCGATATAGGCTGGTACGTTACCAGGTCCGACACCGAGAGCCGGTTTACCAGTCGAGTAAGCGGATTTGACCATTGCCGCCCCACCCGTCGCAAGGACCATCGCCACGCCAGGGTGGTTCATGAGTGCTTTCGTCGCATCGAGTGATGGAACTTCAACCCATTGAATTAAGTTTTCAGGAGCACCTGCCGCCACTGCTGCGTCACGAAGGACACGGGCCGCTTCACTTGAACATTGTTGCGCTGATGGATGGAACGCGAAGATGATCGGGTTACGTGTCTTGATGGCGATGATTGCTTTGAACATCGTTGTCGATGTCGGATTTGTGACCGGTGTGACACCAGCGACGACACCAACTGGCTCCGCGATGTATGTGATTCCGTTTTGAACGTCATCTTCAAGGACGCCGACCGTTTTCTCACCACGGAGTGAGTTATAGATATATTCTGTCGCAAAGATGTTTTTGATCATCTTGTCTTCAAAGACACCGCGACCTGTTTCTGTATGTGCTAATTTCGCGAGTGCGACGTGTTGCTCAAGTCCTGCAAGCGCCATCGCCTGTACGATATGGTCGATTTTCTCCTGGTCGAACGTCATCAACGTATCGAGTGCTTTATGCGCACTGGCTACGAGCGTGTCCACCATTTGTTCTGCCGTTGTTTCCACTTTTGCTTTCTCTTTGACTGCCATGTTAGGTTCCTCCTCATAAGTGAGAGCTTTTAATGAACATATTGACTTGATGGAAGCACAATATGATGACTGTTTTTTAGAGATTGTGCTTTCCTTCACATTCATAGAATACAATGTTTTTCAGGTTTTGTGGGTGACAACAATGTGAACTCTTTCACAATATTTTTTTATCTATTGTTGACAGCTCTTGATTTTTGTATGCGTCCTCAGTAAAATCGAATGCGTTTTCATGAAAATATATCAAACCTTTAATGTAAACGCTTACATTTTTTGTGTCGATTCAATCTCTACTATGATGTATCAATCATCACATCAACCCGTTTTTAGGTTCAACTGCACCTAACTCGTGTATAATGAAAATAGAACCTAACTAGGAAGTGAATCTATTATGCCGAAACAAGATGCAGCGGACCAGTTTGTCAAACTGATTCCTTTAATTCGTCGTAAATTGTTACGTCGATCTGATTTTCCTCAAATTCCAAACCTGAACTTCTCTCATTTCCATCTATTGATGTTGATTGAGGACGAGGGGGCTGTCACGAATGGACGAATCAGCGAGACACTCTCCATCGCGCCACCGAACGTTACCCCGCTCATCACGAAATTATTGAACGAGGGGTATATCACGCGGGTGCCAGACGAGCGGGATCGCCGCGTGATTTGGAATCAACTGACCGAGAAAGGTGAACGGATCTTACTTGAGCGCAGAGACTCATTCCGTAGACTATTCGAGGAACGTCTCGCCTTTTTGAATGAGGACGAAACTGACCGACTCTTTGAGAGTTTGAAGACACTTACAGAGATTGTCGAGAAGATGGACAAAGGTGACGAGTAAAACTTTTCTCGTCAATTCCCACAACTTCTTATATAATCTGTAATGAATCTACGTACAAATGGAAAGAGAGATGACATGTAATGGGTCGTAAATGGAACAACATTAAAGAGAAGAAGGCGTCAAAAGATGCGAACACGAGTCGCGTCTATGCGAAGTTCGGTCGCGAGATTTATGTGGCCGCCCGTCAAGGGGAACCTGATCCTGAGTTGAACCAGTCATTAAAATTCGTTGTGGAGCGTGCGAAGACGTATAACGTGCCCCGGGCGATCATCGATCGTGCCATCGACAAAGCCAAAGGTGGCGATGAGGAAAATTTCGATGAGCTTCGATATGAAGGGTTTGGTCCGAATGGTTCGATGGTCATCGTCGATACATTGACGAATAACGTCAACCGTACGGCTTCAGAAGTCCGTGCCGCGTTCGGTAAAAACGGAGGCAACATGGGAGTCAGTGGCTCGGTCGCATATATGTTCGATGCAACTGCCGTCATCGGTGTCAATGAAATGTCGGCAGATGACGTCCTCGAACTCATGATGGAACATGACCTTGATGTGCGTGATGTTATCGAGGAAGACGAGACGGTCATCGTCTATGCCGAGCCAGAAGCGTTCCACGCCGTTCAAACTGCATTCAAGGCTGCCGGTGTAGAAGAGTTTGCCGTTGCGGAATTGACGATGCTCCCGCAGAACGAAGTGTCACTCGATGACGCTTCGCAAGAACAGTTTGAAAAACTAATCGATGTGCTCGAAGACTTGGAAGATGTGCGCCAAGTGTATCATAACGTCGAGATGTAACACGTAAGCGATAACTTTCACGAGTTATCGCTTTTTTTCATATTCGATTTGACAAGGGTCACATCATATGTTAAATTTCAAAAAGTCTTTATCATATTAAAGCGATACCAAGAGAAAGAAAACGCGAAAGGTGTTGGATCGATATGAACGCAGTATTACTTGCAGTCATCGTCTTATTTGCGCTCGCCATCAGCCGAGTGCACATTGTATTATCATTAATCTTAGCGGCGCTTGTCGGGGGGCTTGTTGGAGGACTTGGGTTCAACGATACGTTGACCGCCTTCAGTGACGGTCTTGGTGGTGGAGCGAGCATCGCACTCAGCTACGCGCTCCTCGGCGCATTCGCTGTCGGGTTATCGAAGACGGGGCTTCCGGATGTCTTAGCTGAAAAATTGATTGCGATGTCAGGTCGTGACGTGTCAGGCAAGCGTGTGATGGTTGTCAAAGCATTCCTGTTGTCACTCATCTTATTGTTATCCATCAGCTCTCAAAACGTGCTTCCGATACACATCGCCTTTATCCCGATTGTGATTCCGCCGTTACTCGTACTGTTCAATGAGTTGAATGTAGACCGTCGTCTCGTAGCGACCATTTTGACGTTCGGTCTTGTGACACCATATATGTTGTTACCTGTCGGGTTTGGTGGGATTTACTTGAATGAGATTCTCATCGCGAACGTTGAAGCGAACGGCTTGACTGTCGGAGACGTCAACATCATCTCGATCATGGGCATCCCGGCATTAGGGATGGTCGTCGGATTGATAGCGGCGTTCATTCACTACCGGAAACCGAGAACGTATGACACGATTGCACTCGGACCAACTGATTATGAAGTACGTCAAATGAGTGGTTTGAAGATGATCATGACACTCGCAGTCGTTCTCATCGTGTTGATTGTTCAGTTGCAGACCGAGTCGATGATCGCCTCTGCGGTGACTGGTTTGATCTTGCTTTCAATCTTCCGCCTGATTCCATGGTCTGAGGCAGATGATATCTTCACAAGCGGCATGCGCATGATGGCATTCATCGGGTTCGTCATGATCGCCGCAAGTGGATTCGCTGCCGTCATCCGCGAGACAGGTGCGATCGAACCGCTCGTCAACGGAGCGAGCGATTTGATGGGTGACTCTAAACTCATTGCCGCTCTCGTCATGTTGCTCGTCGGCCTTGTCATCACGCTCGGAATCGGTTCAAGTTTCTCGACTGTTCCAATCATTGCAGCAATTTTCGTCCCGCTCTGTGTACAATACGGCTTCTCAGTCGAGGCAACGATTGCCATCATCGGGACTGCAGGAGCGCTTGGGGATGCAGGTAGCCCAGCGAGTGACTCGACACTCGGACCTACGAGTGGATTGAACGCTGACGGTCAACACGATCACCTACGTGAAACGGTTTGGCCAACGTTCTTACACTACAATATTCCACTCATCATCTTCGGTGTGATTGCGGCGATGGTGCTTTGATCATTTTTTCCGTCGTGAATAAATGGTTCCTAATAAAATGAGGATGAGAATAAACCAGATTCCCGTATACATGAGGATTTCGGTGAACATAAAACTCCTCCTAAACAAAAGATAAGGAGCGACGGCTGTCGCTCCTTTTTATGATGAGGTTTTTAATTCGGTCTTGCAAGTATCGAGATACGCATCGACGACCTCTGCTACTTCTCGTCCTTCCCGAATCGCCCATACAATCAGGCTTTGCCCTCGCTTGGCATCCCCCGCGACAAAGACGTTTTCCGTTGCCGTCTGGAAATCTGTCGTCTTCTCGACACCGATTTTCCGCAACTCGTGCTCTGGTCGTTCAAATCCAATGGCGACGAGGATCAAGTCCGCCGGATACGTCTCTATCGAATCTTCCTCCACGAAGAAGGTTGCCTGACCATCCGGGTTGACGACTTTCGTCATCCGTTCCGTTTCAATCCCTGTGACACGTCCTTCTTTCGTGACGATTTGGTTGGAGCGAATCAAATACGTTCTCGGGTCTTTCTCATAGACCGCGAGTGATTCCGCGTACGCATAATCCGTCGTAAGCGTGTCCGGTTGAAGTGGCCAAGGTTTCTCTGGTGCACGAAGCAACCCTTTTGACGGGTGTTTCCCAAATTGAACGACTGATTTTGCACCTTGACGGATTGCCGTCGCCACACAGTCGGCTCCTGTATCTCCACCCCCGATGACGATGACATTTTTGTCTTTGGCGTCATGTTCTGGTGATCGGGTCGTTCCTTTTCGCTCGTACATCGATGCTGTCAAATAATCCATCGCCATTTCAACACCACGTGCATCATCGCCATCAATCCCGAGCGTGCGCTGTTTCTGAGCGCCAGTCGCGAAAATCACCGCATCGTATTGGTTCCGAAGCGCCTCCACTGTCACATCCGTACCAACCTCAATGTTCGTCTGGATGACAATTCCCTCTTGTTCGAGCAACCGAATGCGACGTCTCACGACATCCTTATCCAGTTTCATGTTCGGGATTCCGTACATGAGTAGACCTCCCGGTTCATCAGCCTTCTCGATGATGGTGACCGAATGTCCGAGCTGGTTCAGTTGGTCGGCAGCCGCCAATCCAGCCGGCCCACTTCCGATGATGGCGACTGTCATCCCGCTTCTTCGATGGACCGGCCTTGGTTTCACCCAACCTTCTTCAAACGCCCGATCGATGATGGTTCGTTCAATCGATTTGATCGCAACCGGATCTTCACTGATTCCGAGTGTACAAGACCCCTCACACGGTGCGGGACAAACTCGACCCGTAAACTCCGGGAAGTTATTCGTCTCCATCAATCGGTGATACGCTCCCATCCAGTCCGATTTGGTCACAAGCTTGTTCCACTCCGGGATATAGTTGTGAATCGGGCACCCAATCGTCTCTTGTCCAATCATATCCCCGACATGACAGAATGGAGTGCCACAGTCCATACAACGTGCAGCCTGCTGTTTGACCGATTCGTCATCCATTCGTGTCGCATATTCTTCATAATCCTTCACTCGCTCATCCACAAGACGCTCAGGTAATGTGGACCGTGCGATGTTTAAAAAGTTATGTTTCATGCGTTACCCCCCTCAGTCACAACCCGGAACAATTCAAGTGCTCGGTCCGCTTCGCTCAATTCCGGTCGATTCGCCTCGATTTGACGCATAACGTCCAATACATTCGCATAATCTCGTGGAACGACCTTTACAAAGTGAGAGCGAGCTTGTTCGAATGACTCTAAAATAGTCCGTGCTTTGACACTGTCTGTATGAAACTGATGCGCTTCGAGAAGTGCATAAATTTGTTCCATATCTTCATCGTTCAATTCTTTTACGACGGAGACGAGCTCCTCGTTGACGAGTCGATCATACGCTTGATCCCCATAAATATATGCGACGCCACCTGACATGCCGGCTGCAAAGTTCCGTCCGACATCACCGAGGACGAGAACCGTTCCCCCGGTCATATACTCACATCCATGATCGCCGACTCCTTCGACGACTGCCGTCGCCCCAGAATTTCGAACGGCAAAACGCTCGCCGACGTGACCGTTAAAGAAAGCTTGTCCGCTCGTCGCTCCGTACAAGCAGACGTTTCCGGCAATCATTTGTTTACTTTCATCAAACGGTGCATGTTTTTCAGAGATCAATGCTAATTTCCCACCGCTCAAGCCTTTCCCGATATAATCATTGGCATCCCCGATGACGGAAATGGTGATTCCTCGTGGTAAAAATGCTCCTAAACTTTGTCCGGCTGACCCACTGAGGCGCAGCGAGATGGTATCGTCCGCTAAACCGACCTGACCGTGAACTTTCGTCACTTCAAACCCCAACTGTGTCCCGACGGCACGATCGGTGTTTCGGATGCGACCAACGAAGAATGTCGGTTGCAACGAGCTGATTGACCGTGAGACTGCCGGAATCAATTTTCGGTGATCGTAGGAACGGTATGCCGGGTGAGCGACTTCTTCACGCTCAGGAAGTGGTGTCGGCATCGAGAGCATCGGTGCTAAATCTAACCGTTTTGCTTTCGAATGTTTCGTCTTCCATTCACTTTCTTCGAGAAGATCCGTTCGACCAATCACGTCGTCTAATGATGTCACACCGAGTGATGCTAAAATTTCTCGTACTTCTTCTGCCAAGAACGTCATCAGGTTGACGACGTGTTCTGGTTTCCCCATAAATTTCTGACGAAGCACAGGGTCCTGTGTCGCCACACCGACCGGACACGTATCTAAATGGCATGCACGCATCATAATACATCCAAGGACGACGAGTGGCGCTGTAGCAAACGCAAACTCTTCCGCCCCGAAGATGGCAGCTAGGACGATGTCTCGCCCCGTCATGAGCTTTCCGTCCGTCTCAAGTGTGACTCTCCCCCGTAACCCGTTCAATGCGAGCGTTTGATGCGTCTCTAAGAGTCCAAGCTCCCAAGGAAGACCTGTGTGCTTGATTGATGTCTTTGGAGAAGCACCGGTTCCACCATCATATCCACTGATGACAATCGTATCGGCATTCGCTTTCGCGACACCGGCTGCAATCGTCCCGACACCTGACTTCGAGACAAGTTTGACACTGATTTTCGCCTTAGGATTCACATGCTTTAAGTCAAAGATGAGTTGGGCCAAGTCCTCAATCGAATAAATATCGTGATGTGGAGGCGGTGAGATGAGTCCAACCCCCGGAACGGATCCACGCACTTCGGCGACCCATGGGTACACCTTATTTCCAGGAAGTTGGCCACCCTCACCCGGTTTTGCCCCTTGCGCCATCTTGATTTGAATTTCATCGGCATGGTAAAGATATTCTGCCGTCACCCCGAATCGTCCGCTTGCGACTTGCTTGATGCGGCTGATGCGTTCGTTTCCAAACTCATCCGGGACGAAGCGGGCCCGGTCTTCCCCGCCTTCTCCAGAGTTACTTTTCGCACCGATCTGATTCATGGCGATAGCGAGCGTTTCATGCGCCTCTTTTGACAAGGACCCAAATGACATCGCGCCTGTCTTAAAACGGCGAACGATCGACGTGACTGGCTCTACTTCTTCGAGCGGGACAGGACGTTGTGTTTTAAATGCAAACAACTGTCGAATGAACTGTCCTGATGATTCATGCAATTTCACATAAGCATCATAATATTTACGTTCATTCTCACGACAGGCACGTTGCAACAAATGAATCGTCTTCGGATTGAATGCATGTTCTTCTCCGTCTGCACGCCATTGGAAATCACTTCCCGCCTCGAGCGGACGATTCGTCGCATAGGCGGACGTATGGAGTGTTCTCGCTTCGTCTTCAAGTTCTTCAAATCCGATTCCAGACAGTTGGGACGTCGTTCCCCTGAAATGCGTCTCAATCAAATTGCGATCTAATCCGACGGCTTCGAAAATTTGGGCCCCACGGTAGCTTTGAATGGTCGAGATACCCATTTTCGACATGATTTTGACGATGCCCTCGACAACTGCTTTTTGATACAAGCGAATGGCCTCTTCAAATGAATGCGCAATTTGTTTACGTTCGACTAAGTCTCGTATCGTCGCATAGGCTACGTATGGATATACCGCATCTGCCCCATACCCAATCAAGGTCGCTGCCTGATGCACTTCTCGGACTTCACCGCTCTCACAAATGAGACTACAGTTCGAGCGCAAGTTCTCTCGAATCAAGTGTTGATGAATCGCACTCAGTACGAGGAGAGACGGCATCGCAATCCGTTCATTACTGACGAAACGGTCAGATAGGACGATCACGTTCGCACCATTTCGTACAATCTGGCTGACCTGTTGCAAAAGGGCTTCAAGCGACGCCTCTAAATCATTCGTAAACGTTGTAGCGACTCGTTCGACCTTGAGCTTCTCGGCAAGTTGCTTGAGGGTTGCCCCATCAATCATCGGATGATTCAACCACACACGTTTCGCGTGACCTCGTCCGGTATGGACCGGATCTCCTTGCGGACCAATCCAAGTAAACGTAGCCGTGACAATTTTCTCCCGTAACGCGTCGATTGGCGGGTTGGTCACTTGCGCGAAGTGTTGTTTGAAATAATGGAACAAGGAACGGGGCCGCGTCGAGAGCACCGCAATTGGTTGGTCATGCCCCATCGAGCCGATTGGATCTTTTTCGTCTTTGATTAACGGAACCATGTACTGTTCAATGTCTTCTTTCGTATATCCAAACGCACGTTGCACACGTCCGAGTTCAAGTAGTTCTTCTTCAACGATCCCTCGATCCTCAATTGTCATCATCTGCTTAAGCCATTTGTGATAAGGCTCTGACTTCGCAATCGTCTCTTTAATCTCATGATCAGGAATCAATCGCTTTTCAATCAAATCGATCAACAACAACTGTCCTGGTCTTAGACGTTGTTTAGATTTGACGTTCTCTGCGTCAACCGGAATGACTCCTGTTTCAGAGGAGAGAATCAATTCCCCGTCCAATGTTTCGACATAACGCATCGGACGCAAGCCGTTACGATCTAAAATTGCTCCGATTTGCCTTCCATCTGTGAAGACGACTCCAGTCGGTCCATCCCACGGCTCCATGATGGATGAATGATACTGATAAAAGTCGCGCTTGAACGGTTCCATCTTTCCTTCGACAAATGGTTCAGGAATCAACATCATCGCCGTGTGGGCGATCGAACGACCTGTTCGTGTGAAGAATTCAAAAGCGTTATCGAGCATGGACGAGTCGCTCCCATCCTCTTGAAGCACAGGGAACAAGTGTTGGACGTCTTCGAATAAGTCTGTTGACGTGACCCCTTCCCGTGCTCGCATCGCATCGATATTTCCGCGAAGCGTGTTGATTTCCCCGTTATGGACTATCATGCGGTTCGGATGTGCTCGTTCCCAAGAAGGGAACGTGTTCGTCGAGAAACGAGAATGAACGATGCCGAACGTACTTTTGTAATGAGGGGATTGCAAATCCAAATAAAATGCTGCGATTTGATTTGGCGTCAACATCCCTTTATATACGATCGTTCTCGTTGACAGGCTTGCGATATATAGGCGTAATGATTCGATTTTTTCGATTTTCCGACGTAGTTCATAAAAGACGCGTTCATTCGCATCCTCGTCTAGGAATGGACATGAGATAAACCATTGATAGATGACCGGTTGTGTGACCCGCGCATGTTCCCCGATTTGCATCGGGTTGACAGGTACTTCGCGCCATTCGATCGTCGAACAATCCAGTTCATCCGCCATCCGTTCCATCAACGTGATTTTTTCATGTAGCTGATTCTCAGACGGCTGAAAAAAAACCATTCCGACAGCGTAACGACCGAGTGACGGAAGGTTCATGGTTTGCGTAAACAATTCGTGTGGAATCTCAGTCATGATACCCGCCCCATCACCAGCATCGATGACACCTTGTCCTCCTCGGTGCTCTAAATTACATAACATGGAGAGCGATTTTTGGACGATTTCATGTTTCTTTAGCCCATGTAGATTGACGTAAAGTCCAATCCCACACGCATCTTTCTCAAATTTTGAGTCATACAAACCAACTCGACTCATATCATCGACCCCTTTCACTCACAGTTTCGTAATTAACATTCTGTTCTAAATATTCTGAAAAATCAAGTGAGTTGCATGCATTTTTGCATAATAGGAATCTCATTTAGTCTTATTGAAAGCGTATACATTACTGTTATCAATGGATTTATCGTTTTTAGTTATGTTCGATAAAGAATAAATATCCATAAATATTATTTATTTATAGGTTCTTCAGAACATAAAAAAAGGATATCCTGAAGATACCCTTTTCTTGATTATTGTTCTACTGTTTTACGCGGATGATGTAAAAACGATTTCGGACGTTTCCACAAAATCAAACCGATATACCCAATCGCAAGCAATGCGAGGGCGCTGACAATCACAACATAGAGTGTGCCTTCTTCGATTCTCGCAAAGATTCCGATATACGCCCAGACGAATACGAGTGGATAGATGAAATCATGATGCCACCACATAAAGAGAAGGGCAAGAATCACACCGACCATCAGCATAAGAGAGGTCCAGGCGAGTTCATCAAGACCTAACAGCGACGTGATCTGTTCCGTCTTCATCACAACGAACGTGTTGACGATGGTCGCGACTGATACCCAGCCGATGTAGATGGAGAACGGGAACCGATCGAGCCAGCTCGTAGACGTCCGAAAAGCGATATAATACAACCAGCACAGCGTAGCCAGGAACAACACCATGATGACAAGTGAGACGACGAACCATTCGTTCGTGAATGCCAATAGCCATAAACCATTCAGCACGCAAGAGACTAAAAATCCGGCTTTCATCCGCTCGGCTTGACGATTCGCCGTCGTCCCTTTCTTCAACTGGAGCACCAGCCAGACAAGTAACGCGACATAGATGACACCCCAAATCGAGAAGGCGTACCCTGCCGGCTTAAAGTAGATATCGATGCGGTCCGAAACCGCCGCGTTGTCGCCGCTCGCGAAATAGTTGATGACGACGGTCGCTAAAAAAGCAACCCAGTTTACAATCGGCCATTTTGATAAGTCCATAAGCACGATCTTCTAAATGAAGATCAAACACCTCCTTTTGTAACATAATATTCAATACCCGCATCCATGTGACTCTACACGTACAAAGGGGCTCGCATATGCGAACCCCTTCTCCATTAAAAGTCGATTTCGTCTGGATCTGGTCCGAGACGTTCTCCTGTCGCCACTTGATTGATCTTCGCCAAATCGTCCGCATCGAGTGAGAAGTCGAAAACATCAAAGTTCTCACGGATTCGATGTGGTGTCACCGATTTCGGTAACGCGACATGACCAGACTCAAGATGCCAACGGAGAACTATCTGTGCCGGCGTCTTCCCATGTTTTTCTGCAATTTCAGAAAAGGCAGGGATGTCTAAAAACTTACCTTGCATGAGTGGACTCCACGCCTCGATCTGAATCCCTTCATCTTGACAGTAGTCCAACAAATCAGGTTGCGGGAGCTGTGGATGAAGTTCAACTTGATTGATGAGTGGCGCCATCAGACCGGCTTCTTTCAATGTTTCTAAATGGTGTTCTTTAAAGTTAGATACACCGATTGCCTTGATTCTTCCGGCTTCATATAAATCGATGAGGTCCTTCCACGCATCGACGAACCCATCTACCGGCCAATGCAACAGACAAAGGTCCAAATAATCTGTCTGGAGTCGTTTTAACGAGCCTTCGAATGCCTCTTTCGTTTTGCCTTCACGAATGTCATCATTCCAAATCTTCGACGTGATGAACAATTTAGAGCGGTCTACACCTGAGAGATGAATTCCCTTCGCAACGCCCTCTTCATTTTTATAGATTGCAGCCGTATCGATGTGACGATAGCCTGTTTTGATGGCTTCAACGACAGCAGCTGGTGCCTCGGTTTCATTATCGACCTTCCAGACCCCAAAGCCGATCATCGGAATTTCGACCTTATTTCGTAATGTTGCGTAAAGCATCTCATTCATCCCCTTTTCATTCTAACGAGCTGATTGTATCATACCCGACAATTTATTTCGGAAAACTAAATCGTCAAATCTTTTCGGGTGAATCGGATGAACGAGAGTGCTGAAAAGATGGTCAGGAGACCGAGTAACCAGATGAAATGGATGCCCCAATATTCCTCACGCATGATGGCACCGGCGTCAAAGAGAGAGAAGAATGAGAGGTTTGACATCCAATCGAATTGATCGCTCACTCCTTGGATGATGTTCACCATGAGAAAGAACGTGAAGATTCCACCCGTCACCATATAGGATTTACTACTATCATCGAACAGACTCGCAATCACATAAGCGGCTACGCCTAGGACGAGCAACATGAGCGCTCCATTCAATTGAAGCATCCACAATACCGCATAGTCGATTTGTAAATCGAACAGAAGGTCCGCTGCCATTAAACTCAACCCATTTAGACCGACAAATAGCCCGACTGCCACAATCAACACAACAAAGCTTGACATCACATACGTGACTCGAGAAATCGGGGCCGCCATATACAGCATGATTTCTCCAGAATCGACCGGTTTGGCCAACAGTTTCGAGGCGAAAGTCAATGCGAATAAAACTGCGAGGACGTAGAAAATCAAGCCATAATAGTTACTCGACAATAGATTGAGGACGTTGTCCATCGCCATCGACGCATCGATTTGGAAGACATCGAGAAGCTCAGGTGGCAACGACTCTAATTTTGCCTCAATCAATCCTGTTTCTTGAATAGATGGGAAGATTGCGGCTAAGAAAAAGAGATATATGCTAGTCCCGACTGAATATCCTAGAATCCAACTGCGATTCTGTTTCAACATGGAGCGAATTAACATGTCATGTCGCCTCCCCGTAATACTGCATGAATAGATGTTCGAGCTCGTCTGTGCCACTTGTCAGTGATTGAACCTGAAACTCCGCCAATGTTCGGATGAGGTGGTTCAGCTCTATCGGTGTCGAGATGGTGACCTCAACATGCATGCCGTCCCGTTCACCAGAATCGGCCGCGAATCGAACGGCTTCCGCTTCCGTTGAAAATTCGACTCGGTACCGTTTCACGCTATGTTGTCGTAATTGTTCCATGTCCTCTTCGATGATGATGCGTCCATCTTTAATCAACGCGGCACGGTCGCACGTCCGTTCCATCTCAGGGAAATGGTGAGAACTCATGAGAATCGCTTTCCCAGATTGCTTTTCTTCAATTAACCAATCGATTAGACGATCTTGCATGAGCGGGTCTAATCCGCTCGTCGGTTCATCCAATATATAGACGGGCACATCTTTCATGAAACAGGTGATGATGGCGAGTTTTTGCTTCATCCCCTTTGACATCTTCCGTACTTTCGTCGCCTCATCGAATGAAAACCGTTCACGTAATTGCCGTTCACGATCCGAATTCGTTTTGTGCAAATGGCGCGTCAATCGAATGATTTCTTCTCCCGTCATGTTCTGGGGATAATTGATTTCTCCTGGCAAATAGCCGACACTCCGTTTCACTTGCTCCGTCTCCTGCCAACAGTCGAATCCGTTGATGGTCGCCTTGCCTTCACTCGGCTTCAAAAGACCCATCAAATGTCGAATCGTTGTGGATTTCCCAGCGCCGTTCGGTCCGATGAATCCGAAGATTGTACCTGGTGATACATGTAGTGAAACGTCAAAAATACCATGTGTGGCATCAAATCGTTTCGTCAATCGCTGAATCCGAATCATCTCGAACCCTCCTTTTTTGTAATATCTGAACGATATGATTACAAAACTAGTATATCACGTTCTTTTTTGAAATGGAAATGGTATATTGATTACAAAACTAGAGAGAGGAGCGCTTAAATCAATGGATGGATTTGCGAAACGCACCGAAGAAAAACAACAAGCGATATTACGTGCCGCTTATGACTTGATGACAGAGAAGCAATCCCGATTCACAATCAGTGAGTTAGCGAGTCGAGCGCACGTCTCCCCCGTATCTATCTATAATTACTTTGGGTCAAAAGACCAGGTTATCGTGCAAGTCCTAAAACAGATGACAGAAGAGCAGATGAGTTGGATTGAACATGCGATTGAATCGAACGCTCCATTCGATGCGTTACTCGTCGAGATCCTAACACGAAAAATCCAGTCGGCGGTTCTCTTTGACGAGACCATCACAGCAATGATTCAACAAGACCCGAACTGGGAACAGCTTGCGACTCGAGGATATACTGCTTTCGCCCGGTTGATTGAATACGGGAAGGCCCAAGGGTCAATCGATTCGACGTTATCCACTTCTTCTTATTTACGCTATGTACAATTCATGCAACAGGCCATCCTGTCCGATCCTCAGTTCTCAATCGGGGATATGAAGGAGACGATGGACGTCTACTTTCATTTCTTTTTGAATGGGGTCATGAAACGCTAAAAGGTGACTGTCTCAAGCAAGCAGACAGTCACCTTTCTTTACGTGTGATAGATAAAGTCTTCAATTGGATAGAGCGATAGATCCACTTCCGCGTCTCCTGTCAGAACGAGGTCACTCAACACTTTTCCGATGAACGGGCCGACCGTCAAACCGGATGATCCGAGACCGTTCGCGACCAACAGTTTTTCTGCCCCAGGCACCCTTCCGAGTACGGGAATTGAATTCGGTGTGACCGGACGGAAGCCGACTTTCGTCCCCACGAGTTCTGCCTCGGAAAGTCCAGGTGCCGACTCTAAACCTTTCGTCAGTACTTCGTGTACTCCGATTGCAGTCGGACGAACGTCGAACGCTTTTCCTTTCTCATGTGTCGAACCGATGACTACTTTCCCGTCGTCAAATCCGAGTAAATAGCGGCGTCGTGGCGGCATGACGACCGGCCAGTCAGATGCATCTGTATCCTTCAACTGGACGTGGACGAGCTGGGCCTTTTCCCCTTCGACTCGTACCGTATATCCAAGAGGCTGTAACAGCTCCGGTAACCAAGCACCCGTCGCAAGGATGATTTCATCCGCTTCATATCTCACTCCGTCACACTCCACACCAATCTCATCTCCGCTCGTCAACCGTGCAGAACCGTTGACAAATGTGACGCCACGCTTGATAGCGACTCTCTCAAGTGCAGCGCGAAAGCGTCCGCCGTCGACTCTAGCCCCTCCTGTCACGAAGAGTGCATCGTATTCATCGGATAACGGTGGGAAACGATGTTGTGCCTCTTCAGCAGTCAGTCGTTCGAGTTCACCGATTTCTGGCGCTTCTTCTCGACGAAGCAAAGTTCGCTCCATCATCTGGTCGAGCTTTGTTTCTTCATGGAGCGCAAGCGTCCCGACACGTTTGTATCCGGTGTCCGTCTCCCCTTCAGCCTCCAGCTCTTTGACGACCTTAGGATAATAGCTTGCTCCGCCTTTCGCCAGTGCATACCAAGCTTTGTTGCGTCGCTGCGCAATCCACGGACATACGATTCCAGCCGCGGCATCCGTTGCTCTTCCTTCTTCTTTCCGGTCAATGACCGTTACATCCGCTTTACCAGCTAAATGATAGGCAGCCGAAACACCGACGATCCCTGACCCGATAATCACTATTTTCTTCATCATAAATCTGTCTTGCTCAGACAGATGGACACATCCTTTCGTAAAAAAATCATCGACCCAACGGATCGATGATTGATTCTTATTCTCTCATCGCTAGACGATAAAGTAAATCTAACAACTCGATGTAGAGCCACACGAGCGTGACGATTAATCCGAATGCCGCGACCCATTCCAACTGTTTCGGAGCCCGAGCTTCGACTTGACTTGCGATGAAGTCGAAATCTAAGACGAGAGCGAGTGAAGCGACGATGACAATCACGAATTGAACACCGATCGCAAGTGGGCTTGAACCGGTCATGAATGCCAAGCCTGAACCGAACAAACTCA
Source organism: Exiguobacterium sp. S3 (assembly GCF_018617295.1). GTDB lineage: Bacteria > Bacillota > Bacilli > Exiguobacteriales > Exiguobacteriaceae > Exiguobacterium > Exiguobacterium profundum. Next base: position 669,833 of record NZ_JACSJW010000002.1, on the reverse strand, counting down.
TAACGAGTTGCACAAGATATAACAACATGACTGTGAACATGGCTGCCATGACACCGGCTTTAAACTTCTGGGTCACTTTGACAAGCCCTGTCGTATAGACAAACCACATCGCAAAGGCGACGACAAACGTCGTTAATACGGCACGTCCCACAATACCAGGGACCATCGCTTCAAAGAAATACGAAATCGATCCGACGAAGACACCTTCGATAATCCCGTATAGGGGTGCGACGATCGGAGCCGTATTTGGTTTAAACGTGATGAGCAAAGCAAAGATAAAGCCGAGGATGAGTGACCCGATCATGAGCGGGAACAAGAGCCCTTCTCCAATCGTCGGGACGACAAGCCATGTCGTACCGGCTGCCGCTGTCACGAGTAAAAGCAAGGTGAACACTTTAGACCATGTTCCCGCTTTCGTCATCGGTTCGGCACTGTAAGCTGAGGACTGCATTGATTTACGAAGTAATGGATTCGATTTTAAGTTCAACGTTGAATAGCTCCTTTATGGTTCAGTTACTGTTTTGCGAACACGTCGATGAACGCGCGCATATAATCTGGTAAGTCTGGCGGACGACGACTTGAGACGATATGTCCGTCGACGACGACCGGCTCATCATGCCAAATCGCTCCCGCATTTTCCATGTCATCTTTGATTCCAGGCGTGCTCGTCACGTTCACCCCGTCTAGAATGTTCGCAGAAATCAACACCCAACCGGCGTGACAGATTTGACCGATTGGTCGTTTTTGTTCATCCATATAACGGACGAATCCTTTTACCGAATCGAAACGGCGCAATAAGTCAGGAGACCATCCGCCTGGCACGAGGATCGCATCGAACGATGTAATGTCCACATCATCAAACGCCACGTCAGATTTTGCTGGGACACCGTATTTACCGATATATGCGTGATCGGCCTTCTCCCCAGCGAGGATCACGTGCGCTCCCTCTTCACGAAGGCGATGCACCGGGTACCAAAGCTCTAAATCCTCGAAATCATTACTGACAAGTTGAAGGACTTTCTTCCCTTGTAGTTTCATCAAACCCCTCCTTTTATTCATTCCCCATTATACCCGAAAGCGACAGTCACGAAAACGAAGAATCATGATTGTTTTTCCAGGATATTGATTGTGGATGATTCTTACCACTATATCTTGTGTTTCCTCCCTACAATTGATACCTTTAGTGGTAGAAGAATGAGAAGGAGGCACATCACCTATGAAGCAATATCATGACTTATGTCGACACATCCTCGACCAAGGTGTCGTAAAAGAAGACCGGACTGGGACCGGGACAACGAGTGTATTTGGTTACCAAATGCGTTTCAATCTGCAAGAAGGGTTCCCCCTCATCACGACGAAGAAATTACATATTCGTTCCATCATTCACGAACTATTATGGTTCATCTCAGGAGAGACGAACGTCCGATACCTTCAAGATAATGGGGTCCGCATTTGGAACGAATGGGCAGACGAAGAAGGCAATCTTGGTCCAGTATACGGTTCACAATGGCGTTCTTTCCCACGCGCGGACGGCTCGTCCGTCGATCAACTGGCTCAAGTGATTGAACAAATCAAAACGAATCCTGATTCGAGACGGTTGATCGTCTCCGCATGGAATCCTGGACAACTCGATGAGATGGCCCTTCCGCCATGTCATCTATTGTTCCAATTCTATGTCGCGGACGGGAAGCTCTCGTGCCAGTTATATCAACGAAGCGCCGACACCTTTTTAGGTGTTCCATTCAACATCGCATCGTATGCACTTTTGACGCATATGGTCGCACACGTGACCGGACTCGAAGTCGGCGACTTTGTCCATACCCTTGGTGATGCACACATCTACCACAACCATCTCGAACAAGTGGAACTTCAACTGTCGCGTGACCCACGTCCGCTACCAAAACTCAACATTGTCCGAGACGTCCCTTCAATCGAATCATTCCGTTTTGAAGACTTCGAAATTATAGGATATGATCCGCATCCGCACATCAAAGGAGAAGTGAGCGTATGATTTCACACGTCGTCGCATATGGATTAGGTCGTGAAATCGGAAAAGATAATGACTTATTATGGCGTTTGCCAGATGACTTGAAACATTTCAAGACCATCACGTCTGGCGGAACGGTCGTGATGGGAAGAAAGACGTTTGAGTCCATCGGTAAAGCGTTACCGAACCGACGCAATATCGTCGTCACATCAGATGTTTCCTTTTCAGCCGATCAAGTCGAAGTCTGGCATGATTTAGACCGTCTCGTCGAAATGAGTCAAGATGAAGAATGGTTTGTCATCGGTGGTGCCACGTTATATGAACAGACGATGCTGATGACGAGCCGGATCTATGCAACGGAGGTCGCTGCATCGTTCGAGGCCGATACGTATTACCCCGAACGGATTGGGGAATGGTCAATTACGAGTACAATCGACCACCCGCAAGACGAAACACATGCATATGCCTTTTCATTCAAACAATACGACAAAACAGACATCGCATCATGATGTCTGTTTTTTAGTCTGGCAATTTTTCCAGCCACTGTTCAATTTTTCTCGTGATGACCTCGTCTTGTTCTCCATCCGCATAATCGTCATAGATTGCTCCGAGTTCAGACGCCGTTCGTTTCGATACAGCAAGAATGTGACTATATTTGCCTCGTTGCTCTTTCACAGCAGACAACGTCCCTTTCGCTTCTTGAGCACGCGCATCATCCAAGACGAACATCTCGATATTGTCATTACAAGAATACGCCTCGTAAGGACGGTATACGACTTCATATCGGCGATGCTCTTTGGGGAGTCGATCAGCAAGCGATGTATAGGTATTGGCAGACATCGTCACATAGGCGATTCGCTTCTCCTCACGAACAGCAGAAGTGTATCGGACGACACGATTTCGACCATCTCGTTTCGCCTTATACAGCGCCTCATCTGCGTAGGCACACCACTCTCCAAGTGTATAGCCAGTCTGGCAGACTCGGGTGTATCCAATCGACACCGTCACCTGATGATCGTATGGAAACTCCATCTCTTCGATGCGAGTTCTGACTCGCTCAAGTACCGATTCGACGATCGCACGGTCTGAAACGTTCAAGAGGATCAAAAATTCTTCGCCCCCGTATCGGATGAGCTCATCACTAGAGCGAATGGCATGACGGATTTCTTCAGAAACACGATGAAGTACGTCATCCCCATATGAGTGACCGAACGTATCGTTCAATTGTTTAAAGTGATCGATATCAAGCAGTGCAACGGCAAAACTCTCACCAGAACGCTCCAATCTTGAGATGAACCGAGAAAAGGTCGCCTTTAAATACTTACGGTTGAAAGCACCAGTTAATTCATCCACGAGTAACGCTTTTGATACGAGACGGGATTTTTCAATATGTAGCCCGAGACGCACCAATCGTTCCTCCATGGGAACCCACGATTCCCAATAATCGTCGAATCCATATGAATAAGCAGCAAGACGATAGTGTTCATTCGTTCCGATGACAATGAGGGGAACGTAGAGCTTTCTCATCTTGCTAACGAACGATTGGATATCTCGCTCTTTAAATTGTGGCCATAATTCAACATCCATGATGATGGCTTTTGGCACATCCTCATAATCGTATTCCACGGCTTCTTCAAGGGTCTGCAAAAATACCGGACGTGCCCCAAGCTTCTCAACGCGCGACTTGTAACGACTAAATGTGGAAAAGCTTGCGGATAAGATAAGGACGAGATCCTCGTCCTCTTGTTCAATCCCCAAGACGGTATGGATATAGCGTTTCACAGGAGAGATCAAGGTCAAAGCTTCCGCTTGTGTAAGGACGCTTGGCAACTCCTTCGCGTCAGACTCGACACGACTAAAGATTTCTAACAAATGCATCAACCGTCGTTGCCGAACTTCCTTCTTCATCCAATCGAGTAGAAACTCGATATCGCTTTTTGGAATTTGTCTCGACTCCGATATCTTTTTCAAAATCATATGTATACGCTCAGTGAGTTGACCTTGCTCCATTCCCGTCCCCCCTATGTTCGTACTCCCCGAATTCTCTTATGTTTCGATTATGCGACTTCTCAGGATAAAATACAACTATTTCCTTATTTATTTTCTATTGTTTTACATATCACTAGGACCTACGTCCTAAAAAAGACATACTAAAAGCGGTCTTGCGACCGCTTTGTGTTATTTTTTCACTTTTAAGTTTGGTGACGTCATTTCCTCCGGACGAATCCATTGATCAAATTGCTCTTCCGTTAATAAACCAGTTTCTAAGGCTGCTTCTTTCAAAGAAGTACCGTTTTTATGTGCCAATTTCGCAATTTTTGCCGCATTCTCGTATCCGATATGCGGGTTAAGTGCTGTAACGAGCATGAGTGACTGTTCCACATTATGTGAGATCACTTCATGATTTGGTTCGATTCCGACAGCACAATGATCATTGAACGAATGTAAGCTGTCCGTCAATAGACGACAAGTCTGTAGGAAATTATACATAATGACTGGTTTGAAGACGTTCAATTCAAAGTTCCCTTGACTCGCCCCGAAACCGATCGTCGCATCATTTCCGAGTACTTGTGCGGCAACCATCGTGAGCGCCTCACTTTGAGTCGGGTTAACTTTACCCGGCATGATTGAACTTCCTGGTTCATTCTCCGGAATGGTGATTTCTCCGATTCCTGCACGTGGTCCAGAAGCCAACCATCGCACATCGTTCGCAATCTTCATCGCGTCCATCGCTAAGGCTTTTAATGCACCATGCGTGAAGACGAGTTGATCGTGACTCGTGAGGGCGTGGAACTTGTTGACGGCTGTTACAAACGGTTTGCCCGTCTCTTCTGAGATTTTCTTCGCTACAACTTCACCGAACTCAGGGTGTGCGTTGATCCCTGTTCCGACAGCCGTTCCTCCAAGTGCAAGCTCCGTGAGTGGTTCAATCGTGCGCTCGATCATCTGTTTTGACAATTCAAGCATCCGGACCCACCCACTGATTTCTTGACCGAGTGTGACCGGCGTCGCGTCTTGAAGGTGCGTCCGACCAATTTTGACGATATCCATAAACGCCTCCGCTTTTTGTGAAAGGGTTTGATAAAGCGAGTCGATTGCTGGAAGGACATCATCTTGTACGGAAAGGATGGCGGCGATGTGCATCGCGGTCGGATACGTATCATTCGAGCTTTGCGATTTGTTGACATCATCATTCGGATGAATCGTGATAGATGCTCCACGAGCCTGTAACTTTTCGTTCGCAAGATGCGCAATGACCTCGTTGACGTTCATGTTTGACTGCGTGCCCGATCCTGTCTGCCAGACGACAAGCGGGAATTCCGCGTCATGCTGCCCTGCTAAAATCTCATCTGCCACCTCTGCGATGATCGCTGCTTTCTCTTCCTCGAGTACACCGAGTTCAGCGTTTGCTAAAGCTGCACCTTTTTTCAAAATGGCAAATGCGTATACGATTTCAAGCGGCATCTTCTCCGCACCAATTTTAAAGTTTTCGAGACTACGTTGCGTTTGTGCTCCCCATTTCGCCGTAGCTGGAACTTTAATTTCCCCCATTGTGTCCCGTTCGATCCGATAATCCATGTATAATTCCCCCTCTATAGTTGACTACGCTTTCATTTTAGCGAAAAACCATCTAAAAAGAAATGACTCCTTCAAAAAAGCGACCAAGAATGATCTCGGTCGCTCAATTCATTCCATTCAATGCGTCGCGTGCAATCACGTCCGCTCGATTCTCCGCTCGTGGGACCCATTTTAAGAACACGGTCGGCAATTCATCGTAGGCAATCAGTGCTTTCAGAAACAGAGGCTTCGCCGAAGCATCTTTCATGAAACGTTGCTCTAGTGCGCGAACAATCACTTCGGCGTCGGAATACAGCATGAATGAGGTTTCGCCTTCCAATACATGCGCTTGTTCCAGCGCATAAGCACATGCAGCCAATTCCGCGTGAACGCTTGTCAATCCTTGCATTCGACGTTTAAACGTCGATACGGTACCGTCGGACGACTTGATCCACACTCCGATTCCGTTCTCTCCAGTCGTCTGATTAGTGGCCGCGTCAAAATAGATGTGAACCAAATCGGTACGCCTCCCAATCCGTGTTGACAGGTGCATGGATATCAATTTGTGACAGTCGTTTCGACAAGAGCGCGATCTCTTCATGACCGTCTAGTTTTTTTGCATATTTTTGATGGGGCGCTTCGAGTGTTTCATTTTGAACATGCACATAAAGCGTCTCAATCGTATCGTAATGCTGAATTAAAATCGTCGCCGTCTTCGGACCGATGCCACGTACACCTGGGATGTTATCCGAAGAGTCTCCTTGCAATGCCTTCACGTCGACAAACTGATATGGTTTCACGCCATACATCAATTCAAAAGAAGCTTCATTGACGAGCTGCTCCTCACCTTTTTTTGGCATGATTTGAAACACGTTCGGAGACAACAACTGAAGTAAATCGCGGTCCGAGGAATAGAGATATGATTCACCAGGGAACGCTGTCGCGACTGCGCCCATCAAATCATCCGCTTCATATCCCGTCAACTCGGATTGTAAGATACCTCGTTCATCCAAAGCGGCCCTCAATTTCAAATAGTCTTCGAAAAGTGGTTCCGGGAGTCCATTACGCGTTGCTTTATATTCAGGATACATCGCATAACGGTGGGTAGACTCTCGTATCCCGTCCCAAAAGAAAGCGATATGGGAAAAGTCTGTCGTCCAGGAATCCACCTTTCGAAGTAATCCTTTCACAGTCACTTCCGGATCTTGTGCTCGTCTTCGCTCCGTCGCAAAATAATAACGGGACAACAAATTAAATCCGTCAACTAGAATAAGCTTCATCTTGCTCCACCTCACATGCTTTTAATCCCCGTGCTAGTGCATCTTGGTCTAGTTCCTTCCCAATCCAAACAAATACGGAACGGTCCCCTTCATGCACCTCATTTGCAAATGTCGCGCCCATCAACTGATTCGTCGCTTGAATGACAAACTTGCGCTCCTCATCCTGTAAGCGGACAATCGCCTTCATCCGATACATCTCATCCTCGTAGTGCATCAAGACTTCACGAACGTAACGGGTCACGCGCTCCCGAGACAATGGACGCTCGGCACTCAACGTGATGGCACGAAGGGAGGAGACCGATTCACTCGTCTCTGTCAGTTGACTCAACTTCTGTTCATCGACACGTGACAGTTGGAACGTATTCTCAAGTAATTCGTAATCGCCTTCTGTTTGAATCGTCTCTACAATCCTAACCGTCGGATTGAGTTGTTCGATTCGGCGGCGTGCTTGATCGAGTTCATCCGACGACACTAAATCGGTTTTATTTAACAAAATGAGATCGGCATAAGCGATTTGATGAATCCCTTCTTTGAACAGTTCACGGTCCATTTGACTGGCATCCACAACCGTCAAGATGGCGTTCATTTTAAAGTGTTGACGTAAGTACTCGTCATAATAAATCGTCTGAATGATTGGTGCGGGATCGGCGACACCGGTCGTCTCGATGATGACTCGGTTGAATGTTTCTTGCTTTGCCGCCAGTTGATAGAACGTCTTACTCAAATCATTTTGGATGGAACAGCAAATACATCCGTTTGAGAGTTCGATTTGCTCTTGGTCCATCTTGACGATCAATTGTTCATCGATATTTATCGCGCCGAGCTCGTTGACGATCAGACAAATCTTTTCATCCGTCGCCGCGAGTAAGCGGTTCATATACGTTGTCTTGCCTGCTCCTAAAAACCCGGTCACTAATTGTACGGGTATCATGATACCACCCTTTTCTTACAAATCTTCGTGCGCGCGAGCCCATTTCTCATAACGCGCATCCAATAAATCAATCAAGTGAAGCATCCAAGCCTCCGTCGTCATCGGGAGGACACTCGATCCCCACTCACGTTTCCCATGATGTGATAAAATCATGTGCCAGATTCGATGGTGGACATCCAATGGCAGTCGCGTCGACGTCTGGCGTAACGTTTCTTCAAACAATAGCCCACCGTATGGCATATGCCCGATTAGTGTGCCCATCGGGTTGATGGAGATGCCGGTCGTTTCACTTGTGCCCTCAACAGGAGATAACTTCTCAAAACGATTCGGACTAGATAACAGATGACTGTATTCATATATTTTTCCGATGTCGTGGAAGAGGATTCCAAGTGCGAGTTCATCCCAATTCAACGGTTCTTTCCGCTCGGCCATCGCTTCACAGGCGGCATACAGCGATTCAAACGTCCCTTTATATGCCTGTTCGATTTTAACACCGTTCATCGTATTCCAAAGGTCGACTTTGTGCAACTGCTCCGCTTCTTTGATAACACGAAACACCATCGCCAAATAGTCATCTTGCTCTTGAATCCGATAGCCGAGACGAAGCATACACACGGTATGCTTCAATAGACCTCCCGCATAGTTATGATGGTGGTAGAGTGCCGCTGGCGATAGTATGAAATCATCCCAAACGAAATCAAGGAGGCCGTAGGCGATCTGTTGATAGGTCGGTGACAACGTATCAATCAAACTGAACAATTCATCCGCAAACTGCTCCATCGTCTCATCCCCTGGCAAGCCTGGTAATAACGAGATTGCCTCATCTTTTGAGATAGGATGGACGCGGTCAATCGTAATCGATTTGGCGCCATCCGGTTTTGGATAGACATCGATTTTCCCGGACAATTCGATGACACCCGATTCATAGATTGGAAGTAGTTCACTCTCATTTCCACGTAGCCAATGTTTGGCACGCATCATCCCGTTCGCCGTCGTGATACTTAGTTGAAGCCATTTCGCACCATTCTTTCCTTCTCTAACCTCGACTGTACTGACGAGCGCTTTTGTTTGGACAGGGGTCCCATCGGCTAACTGGTCTAAACGTTCCTTTGATTTGTCTATTTGCGGTATTTGAAATCGTTCACGGTTCATCGATGAACCCATGACCGGATCAATTTGTTGATAATAGTTCATAATCATTCCCTCCTCGCATCTTCTGACATTGTATCGTGTTTCCGCTCATTAGGCGAACATACTTTCTAGTAGGGTCTCGATTTTCCGATCATTATATTGAAAGCGCTTACGATTATTGTTACGATAAAGATAGTTCGATAAAGGGGGAAACGAGAATGATTTCATTAATCGACACGTATGAGCGTTTCATCGCCTCGGGGGAAGCGACACGTTATGCACAAGAACAACAATCCATTGAACATATTCTAACAGCGTCAACTTGTCCGGTGGGCATGCAGGACTTAGAACTGTCACTCACGCATCTTTCCGGTAATCCATATGCTAAAGATGCATCACTCGACAAAATTGTCGAACATGAGATGAAAGGGGCCATGGCGGCGCTTGAGCTTTCTGGTTACCCACTTCAGACACCGCTAGCGAAAGCAGTCATCTTGTCTGCGTTCGCTCGAACGAACCGACTCAATATTGATAAGCTAAAAGAACTGAGCCACGCCGACCTTCTCGTCCGAATTCAATCGGCAGAGCGCGCTTGGAAGCGGACATACACATTGTTACACCGTTCGACGCCGACTCAGATTTGTGGTCAAATGGATTCACTCCTCGGTGGATGCGCCATTCAACGCGTTCTTGAGGCAATCAAACAACCGGGAACGACAAAAACAGCATAAGAAAAGGAGCGGTCCCCGGGCCGCTCCTTTTCTTATGCTCATCCTTCTGTTACTTCAACTGCATCCGGCTCATATAGCGTCACGTTACGTGCCGGAGAGAAAGTCGAAATCGCATGTTTATAGATCAATTGTTGACGACCTTCCGACTCGACGATGACGGTAAAGTTATCAAATGACTTGATGACACCTCGAATTTGAAACCCGCTCACTAAAAATACGGTCGTTGGTACCATTTCTTTTCGAAGTTGATTCAAAAAATGGTCTTGGATGTTGTAGCTCGCTTTCATGCTGGATTCCCCCTAGTCTTTATCTCTTTAAAATAATCGGAATTTTCGAAAAAACCCCTCTACATCATCATAAATATTTTTATATGATAGTTCAAATGATTTTCGACCCATATCCACCCAAATTCCATCAAATTGATGACGGAACCAAGTTAATTGCCGTTTCGCGAACTGTCTTGTGTGCTGTTTAAGCAAATCTGTCGCTTTCTCTTTCGAGATGTTTCCATCGATGAATGGAATCATTTCTTTATACCCGATGGCTCGCATCGCCTGCGTATCACGATATCCTTGTGCCAAAAGTCGTTCGACTTCCTCGACCAGTCCTGCTTTCATCATCGCATCGACGCGTTGATTGATTCGGTCGTATAATATCTCACGATCTGCGTGGAGGACGAACAATCGATAATCATAATGTTCGGATGGCGCACTGTCCGTCGTCTGTGTATCCCCTTGCATCGCTACCTCGAGCGCCCGCACGACGCGACGCACGTTATTCGGGTGAATCGTAGCCGCACGCTCTGGGTCAAGTTGGACCAATCGTTGATGTAACGCCTCTCGCCCTTCGACTTCCGCCAACCGTTCGAGTTCAGCCCGCAACGCTTCATCGACAGGTCGCTCCACAAATTCATAATCGTATAAGATGGAGCGAATGTATAGCCCCGTGCCACCGACGATAATCGGTAACTTGCCACGGGCATAAATATCATCGATGGCGGCACGCGCCAATTGTTGAAACATCGCGACACTCATGGCATCATCCGGGTCACAAATATCGATCAAATGATGCGGGATCCCTTCGGCCTCTTCTTTCGTCACTTTTGCTGAACCGATGTCCATGCCCCGGTACACTTGAACCGAGTCACCCGAGACGATCTCGCCGTCGAACGCTTTCGCTAGTTCGATGCCCGTCTTCGTTTTGCCAACAGCGGTCGGACCGACGATGACGACGACAGGTGTTTTTTTCATACATCTCACTCCTCAATTAAAAACCCGTCTCCTCACGAGACGGGCCATCAAATTCTTCTTTTCATTCTATCATCAAATACGACGGCAAACAGCATCCAACCACATAAAAGTAATCCGAGTAATAACACGAGACCATCACTCATCTGCTTTCGCCTCCTTTAGCTTCCTCATTCCCACTTTTCACATTTTAGACACAAAATAACTGTAAAAAAGCACACTCAATAAAGAGTGCGCATTTCAAAGTCATCATTCAAATCAAATATTTAGTCATCATCTATTAACCTCTGAACCAATCCCAAAAATGAGCACCTTGGGCGACAATCAAATAGTCGAACCAGCGTGTATAATCCATCGGAAGTTTTTCGGTGTCATCTGTGTAAGTCAAAAATTCTCCAACCCAAATGTAGTTTTCATGTTCATTGACGACCTCGCAAACAATCCATTCCCCATCTCTCCCGACACCGACGGGGATGAATTGTTCAGGGCACTCCCATATTTCCCGATACTCGATCATTTCATCTACATTAAAAAGTCGGATTCCTCCACCGTATGTCGGGTGAACAAATAGGTCAGCGCCATTATGGGTCTTCAAGAATTGAATAATGTCGTTTGGCATCATTTGCTTCAATCGCTTAATTTCAACTTCCATCGCAGGCTCACTGAATAGAAAGTGTAACGTGTCTACATATCCCTCTTCATTTTGTATTTCAATCTGATTATTGACGAGCCTACTTTTCAACGTTTCAAGTGCAATCATCAACTCAACCCCACTTTTTGAAATTAACGACATTCGTACCGTATCATTCATTTCCATTTTTCTAAGTATTGCATATATCGATCTTTCATCGTTCAATAAAAAAAGGTCGTCGGGCACGACTTGATCGCGCTCGATGACCTCGGATCATTTTCAATTCATCATGAAGCAATTTCAATCGTCTGTTTCGTACGTTTGACAGAAACGATGAAGTACAGGATTGCCGTACCGCTCGCCGCCCACCAAACCATGTCATACCATCCGTTCATCAGTCCAGCCATCCCAACCATCGCCGGGACAATCAGCGTCAACCATGATAATACGAGGGCGACACGTGCTGTGATGGCCTCATTCGGTTTTTCGAGTCCCATTCCAAAGAAGAACAACGCCCAAAGGAATGACCAGAAGAACCACGTTAATGCCCCCATCGGATCACTTCCTGCAATCGCCATTGCGCCATAAAAAGCAGCTGCAATCGAAACGAATAATGAGAACCAGCCAACGCCACGTCCGTCTAAATTCAAAATAAACGTTACCCCTACATATAAATAAGTGAACGCAAATAGATAGATGCTCGCAAAACCGAACTGCTCTTCTGGACTCGCCCCAATCAATAACCATGTGGCGATAAACGTTTGTAAGAGTCCCGTAAACAAACTAAAGAACCCTGCGCTCTTGCTATCCACTTTCCCGAGAAGAACGAGACTATTTAAAAACAGTGCGACGCCACCGAATAGTAAACTTACATTACCCACACTCATTACCCCTTTGTACAGATGTCTGACCTTTAATCTACTGTATCACTTTAGCTTGAATTCGCTTTCAGTGCAAGGGGATTTTTACGTGTTCACGAGAACGCCACGCCTTACTCGTTCTCAAGGGTTTGGATGGCCTCGTCGATTCGTTCTTGTTCCTCATCCGTGAAAGTCGGATACTGTGGATCAATCCGTTCAAGCACATCAATCATGACTGACGAAATGACAAAACGACTGTACCACTCATCATCTGCCGGCAACACATACCACGGTGAAACTACTGTTGATGTGTGCGACAACATCTCGGCAAAGATTTCTTGATATTCTTCCCAATGCTGTCGTTCTTCGACGTCACTGAAGGAGAATTCCCAATTCTTTTTCGGGTCCTTTAACCGTTCAAGCAAGCGATCTCGTTGTTTATCCTTAGATACATTGAAAAAGAACTTGATGACTTCGAATCCGTTTTCATGTAAATAGCGTTCATAATCGTTGATTTGACGATAGCGCATCTGCCAGACCTCTTCCTGGTCCATTTCTTCCGGAAGTACTTCGTCCCCCAACAAATCATGGACACGAGGCGCAATGACCTCTTCATAATGGGATCGGTTTAAAATTCCGACCTGTCCTCTTTCAGGTAACAAATCATGCATTCGCCACAGATAGTCGTGCTTTTTCTCCGTATCGGAAGGTTTTTGAAACGCATTCGTCTTCAGTCCTTGGGCGTTCAAATTTGAAAAGATATAGCTGATCGCTTCGTCTTTCCCACCCGCATCAAGCGCCTGCAAGACGACGATAATCCCTTTCTTGCTCTCGGCATACAATCGCCAATGTAGTTCTTTCAATCGCTCGACACTGTTCGGAATGAGTTCAGTCGTCAACGTCTCATCCTCCGGTTTGTCTGAAACAGTCGTCGGATAATCATCTAATTGAATCTTGCTGTTCGGTGACACAATAAAATCCTTCGTGTTCATACTCGTTCTCCTTTTCGCTCGACGTTCAACCTTGATTTACCCAAAAACTGCATAAGAAAATCCCTTCCGAAAATTTCGGAAGAGATGTTGAGAACTTAGTAGATTCCGACAGCGTCAAATGATTTCGCAGCTGATACGGCTTGCGGACTTGTCGCACCGTAAAGGTCTTTCGCAGATTGCACGACCGCTTGACGAAGGCTTGAGAAGTTAGATGTTGGTGTCAAGTAAACATTGAGGGCACGGTAGTAGATATCCCCCATCGCCATGACTCCTACACCTTGTACCGATACGCCGTAGTGTGATCCACCATTACCTAAGAGGTATGCCGCTTTGTTGACGATACCTGAGTTGATGTGAACCCCACCATTATCTTGTGTGCCTGTGTAACGTTTCGAGTAGTGATCTGGGTCACCGTATGCAGCCGGGTTCGCCATCGAACGAAGTCCGTCGCCTGCTACACCTGGTGTGTAGATGTCTTCCCCTACCAACCAGTCGAAGTTAGTGCCGACGCTATATTCCGCCACTGTACCTAGGATATCCGATACTGCTTCGTTGATCGCCCCAGACTCGTTTTGATAGATCAGTCCTGCCGTGTACTCCGTGACCGCGTGAGTCAATTCGTGAGCGACTACGTCAAGTGCACCTGAAAGATACGTGAACGTTTGACCGTCTCCGTCTCCGTATACCATCTTACTTCCATCCCAGAACGCATTGTTGTAGCTGCGGCTATAGTGAACCGTAGAGTTTAATGCAGCTCCGGCGTTGTCATAGCTGTTCCGTCCGTAAGTGTTTTTGTAGAAATCATATGTCTTTGTCGCGTTGACGTGTGCAGAAACAGCGGCACGGTCGTAAGTCGTGTTCAAGACGTTATCCACGTCAGCCCATAGCGAACCTGGGAGTGTCGTACGGTTTTTCGCATCGTACGTATAGATTCCCTTTCCACGCGTAGAGTCTTGAAGATAATAGTAAGAACCGCTCTTCGTTGTCTTGAACGTTTGGCTGTAGCCGAGTACATCGATTCCCGTTCCTGTATAGGTCGTACCTGTCACACCGTTCGTCGGTCTCGCGTGAGCTAACTGGTCGAATTTATTGAGTACCTCACCCGTCCCCGCATCGATGAAGTATGTCCAACGTGACGGCTCTTCCGCTTCAAGGATTGTTCCGGTCACTTGATATGCATAAACCGACTTCTCACCTTTTGGATAAACAATCAATTCCGCTTCCGGTTCGAGCTCGTAGGCCCCTTTATGTCCGACAAGCTTTTTGTAACTCGCGATGGCTTTCTTTTCAGTTAACTTGATCGACTTATGTAGGTTCTTGACCGATTTCGCATCATCCACGACTGTCTTCAATTGACCCGCTTCATCTACGACACCGACTACCACACCACCGAATACTGGCACGCCATCAACTGTCTGTTGGAGCTTAACCACTTTCCCGACTTTGTCTGATTTCGACTCGATCGTCTTGAACTCACCTTTTGATTTGACGTATTCTTTTACAATCGTTGTCGGTGCACTTTCTGATGGTTTCGTCAGAGTGCCTGACTTCAATTCTGCCGCACCGACCAATTGTGGTACGAGCAATACGCCTGCGATTAATGATGTAGAAACAACTTTTTTCATGTGTTTACCTCCTTTGTGATGATTCTTACTTTACACACTTTCCCACAAAGGCTGTATCCATCTTTTTAATTATTTTGATAATTCATAATATTGAGTATTTAGAACCATTCATTCTATTTACGACCTAATTTTATCCAAAAAAAATTCGTGCTCCTTAGGAAAGGAGCACGAATAATTAATACACATCTTTTTGGGTAAAGTGGTAAAACGCATACGCCAAGGCGGCCATCGACCAAATGAGAATGACGAGTAACGAAAACGGTAACGTCATCCCATCAATCGGGGGAGCCTGTCCTTCCAAATAGGTATGAAGACCGAAGTTGACGTTCACCAGGTATTTCGAGCTATCCCAGTTTGAACCAAGCGATGTCAATAATGGCCCCGAGATGAGGACAGCCATCATGATTCCGATTCCAGTCGCCGTATTTTTCACCAAAACAGAAATCATGAGAGAAATTGTTCCGACCGCAGCCACGACGAGCCATGAAAGACCCATCGACATAAGCAGGTACTCCCACATCGGCAATGTATGCACAAAGTCGGTCGAGAATGTTCCGGTCGGCGAAGCTTGGAAACCGGTCAAAATCGGAGCGTTCCATCCGTCCCAGCCGAGAACGATGCCGGATATGGCGTAACTGACGACGGCGGTCACAAATATTAAGATCGATGTATAGAGGAGTGTCGTCAGCCATTTGGCGAGCAAAATCTTATATCGCCGGACTGGTCGCGATAACAGCGTCTTGATTGTCCCATCGTTATGTTCTCCGCTCACGATATCTGCCATCAATACGATAATGAACAGTGGTAGGACGAGCGTTGTCCCTTGGGAGAAGAAGACACGCATAAACGTCGGAGCTCCGGGATAATTCGGATTGATATCATTATCAAGATAATACTGATTCTGTTGGACTTGGAACTCAAGGATCTGCCGGAACTCGTCTTGGACGTTCGCGGAGGCGAGTCGGTTTTGTGTATCGATGATCTCTTGTTGTAGATCGACACGCCAATCAATCGTTCCTTGTTCTTCTCGTTGTTTCTCGATTTGACGATAATTCGCATACGTGAACATCGAAACAAGTACGATCAAGATGATAGAGACGACCATCAATCTGCGTTTCCGATGAATCTTGAGCACTTCATTACGAATGAGGCCGAGCATCGATGGATTAGGCAATGTGATCACCGCCTGTCAACGTGATGAAGAGGTCCTCTAACGTTTGGACACGGCGCTCGAGTCCGAACACCTCGACGTCTCTTTCCATCAAATAGCGATTCAACTTCGCCGTCTCTTCCACGTTCATGGATATACGAATCGTCCGTTCGTCCACCACGTCCGCTTGGTCGATTCCTTCGTATCCTTGAACGATCGGTAATACTTCAAAGCTATTCGTCACATGTAAGTCGATCGTTGACGCGAGTTCTTCGATTAAAGCATGGACCGTCCCCACCTTGACAATCTTGCCTCGCGACATGATGGCGACTCGGTCCGCTAATAGCTCAATTTCAGCTAGGATGTGGCTCGACACAAGAACACTCAGCCCCGTTTCTTCTACGAGACGACGGATGAAAAGTCGTAAATCCCGAATCCCCATCGGATCGAGCCCGTTCGTCGGCTCATCCAAGATGAGCACCCGTGGATTGTTTAATAACGCTTGGGCAATCCCGAGCCGCTGACGCATCCCGAGAGAGTACGTCTTCACTTTATCATCGATTCGAGCAGTCAAATCGACGAGGTCAATGACTTCTTGGATTCGCTTATCATCGACGCCAGGTAACATGCGTGCGAACGCTTCTAAGTTCTCACGTCCGGATAGAAACTTATACAGCTCTGGATTCTCGACGATTGCGCCGATTTGATTCATCGCTTGGACGAATTGTTTGTCGACACGATACCCACAAATCGATACATTTCCTTTCGTCGGTTTGATCAAGCCAACAATCATTCGAATCGTCGTTGTCTTCCCGGCGCCGTTCGGCCCTAAAAATCCGAAGACCTCACCCGGGTAGACGTCTAACGAAATGTTATCGATAATCGTCTTTTTCCCAATCACTTTAGTTAGTTGATGTAGCTTTAACGTCGGTTCCATTGTCTCACCTCTTTCTTTATTCTATCGGACAAAAGCGAATCTGTCCTATTCGAACATTCACATAGGGCACATCCATTTATATTTGATATGATGTTTATATAGAAAGCGAGGTCAGCCCATGAAACAGTCGAAATGGTATGCATTTTTAAGTGGCGCCGTTCTTTTAACGGGAATCGCCGTCTACGGTCTATGGATCGGCTATCAAGATATCGTCAATCCGCCGGAGCGAACACTTTCCGTCTCCGAAGATGAACGTCCCGAGCCAGAAGGAGACGTCTACGTCGCATTAGGCGATTCGTTGACACGCGGTGTGGGGTCAACATCAGGCGCAGGATATGTACAGCCTGTCAGCACTGCTCTTGAAGAAGAAGGCGTACGTACGCAAAACCTTGCCGTGTCTGGGGCACGAACAGAAGATTTACTCACACAACTCGAGCAACCTGAAGTGCGTCGAACGATTGAGAACGCACGATATATCACGTTGACCATCGGTGGAAACGATTTGTTCAACCGTGGGGAAAACGTCGATAACTTCGAATCCGTCGATATTCAACAAGTGGTCACGGATGCGAAGACGAATTTAGAAACGATTTTCACTGAAATTCGATCACTCAACGATTCAGCAACCATCGTGTATATCGGTCTATACAATCCGTTTCAAAATGATGAGAATGGACAAGCATTCAATCAGCTCATCCTTGATTGGAACGCATCCGCGAAGCAATTGGCGAATACGCAGAATATCGATGTGATCGATCCGTTCGCCTACATCTCTGACTTATCAAGAGATTTAGCGTCCGATCAGTTCCACCCGAGTGACCGTACGTATGAGAAATTCGCGAATGATGTACTCTTCGTTCTCGAATAAACAAAATCCTCGTCAGCTTGACGAGGATTTTTTACTTCTCATATCGAACAATCCACTGTTCCCCTTGTTTCATCATGCCCGTCCCGACCCAACCGGCTTGAAGCAACTCAACTTGTCGCCCACGATTTTCCATCGGTACATCTTGCGCAACTGATGTGGGATGCCACGAACGATGCATCTCTTTGTAAAAGATATAGCGGAGTTTCCCGCCATACTTTTCTTTCAACGCCCCGATTCGGAGTCCAAGCGTGAACTTGTCTTTCATGCTTGGAATATTGAACGGTGCGACAGTCGCACAGACGACATCGAATCGATCCTCCGATTCCACTTGTGCCATCAACAGTTTGCCTAAATGTGTCTGTAGTCCATATCCACGGAAGTCTGGATGGACGTTCGTCACTTCCTGATACAGGACACGTTCAAGCGAATCCTCCGGCCATCCGATATCTCGCCCTAGATGCTCCGCATCAATCGGTGGGATGAGCATCGCTCGGAACGCGATAATCCGACCATCTGCTTTTGCCCCAATCAACGTCTGATCCGTCAACAGTTTCGTGAACTCTTCAACCGATAACGATTGATAGTGCTCCGGTTCAGCCAACGCCTGAATGACCGTATCTTGAACGGCTAACAGTTCCGGTAAATCCGACAAGCCTAGGACGCATACATGAAGTGAAAGGTCTTTGATCTCACCTTGCCACATGCGACTCATCTCCAACCACGTAAGATTCCGTCGTCAATTCACGTAACACGTCCTCATCGACGTCAATACCTAGTCCCGGACGATCGTTCAGCGAGATGATTGGTAAATCATATGATAAGTTTCCTACATCTTTCCCGAACCGGAGCGGACCCGTCAACTCGACCGTCTTCACGATTTTACTCGAGAAAGCGACATGGAATCCTGCACTCGATGCAATGGAGGATTCGACCATAGAACCAATCTGGCTTTCGATTCCGGACATCTCCGCCATATGGACCAACTTCTTCGCTGGATAGATGCCACCGCACTTCATCAGCTTGATGTTCGCTTTATGGGCTGCCTGCATCATCGTCAAGCGTCTCATATCGTGAATATCTTTCAACCCTTCATCCATCATGAGCGGGACTGAGATTTTTTGTTTCACTTCGAGCATGCCTTCAAAATCATCCGCCTTGACCGGTTGTTCGACCCAGTCGATTCCATACGGTTCGAGTAGACGCATGGCTTGAACCGTATTGGCCGCGTTGATCCATCCCTGGTTAACGTCGACTCGAATCGGCACGTCATTTCCTACCGCTTCCCGTACCGCCTTGACACGCGCCACGTCCGTTTGCACATCGACTCCGACCTTCATCTTCACTGCTGTATAGCCTCGTTTCATTTGTTCGAGTGCCTCTTGTGCCATATGGCTCGGCTCTCCGATACTCAAGACGTGAGTGACTGGGAATGATTCATGGTACCGACCGCCAATCCATTCGTAGATTGGTTGATTCAGCTTTTTCCCGATCACATCATGACACGCGATATCAAGTGCTGCTTTGGCAGCCGGAACACCACGAATCGCACGGTCCATCTCGTCATGAATATGCTCTAGGTGCATCGGATTTTTTCCGATTAAGAGCGGAGCCAATAGATGACGGAGTACACTGACCGTGCTCTCAGCGGACTCACCCGTCACATGCTCATCCGCCACGGCTTCTCCATAACCGACAAGTCCACATGCGGTTGTCATTTTGACGATGACAGAAGGCATATCATCATAACGGTGATAACTGACGATGAATGGTACCTTTAATGGAAAGCGAACCGAGAAAATTTCTATTTTTTGAATATTCATGTTCATCACTCCTTTACTTCAACTGTCCTTTCCTCTATATTGTCGTTATATAGTCGCTAAATTGCAAGGGGGATTTTACATGTCCATCCATATCGCCGTTGTCGGCTCACCATCGTTTATACAACAGGTACAGAACGGTTCTTCCTTACCCGATGTTCGAATCGAGGGATTTCCTTATGATGACCCGCGAGAAGCGAAAAACATCGCTACGCATCTCCTATTTTTCGACGGAGTGTTCTTTTCCGGTTCATTCCCTTATACGTATGCGATGGAGGAAGCGAACCTTCCATTTGCCCATCACGTCGTTCAAGATGATGTCGTGTTATTGACGTCACTTTTATACGTGACATTGACACAACAGCTCCGAATCGAAGAGCTCTCCATCGATCTCGTTGATGCGTCACGACTTGAATCAATTTTAGCATCGTTTCCAAGCCACATGTCGCCACCGCAAGTGAAAGAACTCAGTCCGTATATGAATTTCGAAGAGTTGATTTCGTTTCATGAGCAACTTCAACGAAATGGGACGACTCGATTCGCCTTGACGAGTGTCGAGCGAGTTCATCGACACTTAGTGGAAAATGGTTTTGCTAGCCAACTCATGATTGAGCCGGAAGAGAGAATTCTCCACCACTTCCATGATTTTATTCAACAGATTCGATTGAACAAATCAGACCAGTCACAACTAGCCGTGCTCTTCTACTCGGATGCAAGTGAAGATACGCTCAACCATGTGACAACACATCATTATTTCGGTGGTAAATTGATGGAGACCACTCAAGACGGTATCGTCCTATTATCGAGTAAAGGAAAGATTGACTCCGCCATGTCAAACGGTTTCATCTTGTCAGAGAACATTTCTGGTCATGTAGGGATCGGGTATGGTTCCGATTATCAACGCGCCGTTGAGCATGCCGAACTTGCCCTTCATACGACAAGTAATTCCACTATACGAATCGTCGACGATTCAAAACGAATGACGTTCAGCGATCAACCGGCACCTATTCATTTCCGTGTCACGCAAACGCGTGTCTATGACATGATGAAGCAGACGGGTATGAGTCCGATTAATATCGAAAAGCTCATTCACTTTTCAACGGACCATCTCGAGTTTACAGCGAAAGAGTTGACCGACCATTTAAACGTGACACGTCGTACGACAGAGCGACTCATCAAAAAATTGGTTGATGCAAAACTTGTTCATCGGATTGGCGAAGAGATGAGCTACAGCCAAGGTCGTCCGCGTACCGTCTATAAATTTCAATTCCCGGTCGATTGACGACCGGGAATCGTTTTATTGAGCCGCTTGTTCCGCGACAGGTTCTTCCTGTTGGATGACTGCCATGCGCTCAATCGTATATCCCGTAAAGGCATATACAATCGAGATGACTGGTACGATGAAGTTCAAGACGGCGTACGGTGCATATTCGAAAGCTCCGACCCCAAGTGTGCCGAGAATGAATACCCCACACGTATTCCACGGGATGAACACGGATGTCAATGTTCCACCGTCCTCGAGGGCACGAGATAAGTTTTTTGACTGTAATCCCATTTTTTCATACGCTCCAGCAAACATTCTCGACGGGACGACGATTGAGATGTACTGCTCCGAACACGTCGCATTCGTTGCAATCCCAGCTAAAATCGTTGAAGCAATCAACGAACCTGCCGTTTTCGCCAATTTCAAAATTTGGTTCATAATAGATTGTAGCATTCCCGAATATTCTAAAATCCCCCCGAACGTCATCGCGACGATGGTCATCGAGACCGTGTACATCATCGCATCAAGACCACCTCTACTGAAGAGGTTATCGACCAGTTCATTTCCCGTCTCGATGACATAACCACTCTGAAGAGCGCCTACGCTGTCAGCGAGCGTTCCACCTTGAATGAACACTTGAGCCAAGAAGCCCAGTGCAATCCCGACGACGAGCGCCGGAATCGCTGGCACCTTCTTTGCAACGAGCAAAATGACGGCGAGTGGGACGATGAGTAACCATGGTGAGATGACAAAACTATCTTCAAGAATGTTAAGCGTCTGTGTGATCTCTGAAGAGTCCGTCGTCGAATCTGCGAACCGTCTACCTAGCCAAGCGTATACCCCTAGCGCGATGATAAGTCCTGGAATCGTCGTATATAACATGTGCCGGATATGTACGAATAAATTCGTATGAGTCAAGCCGGCCGCCAAGTTTGTCGTGTCTGACAATGGTGACATCTTGTCCCCAAAATATGCACCAGAGATGACAGCCCCCGCTACCATCGGCGCTGGTATCCCCATACTCAGCCCGATGCCCATCCCCGCTACTCCAATCGTCCCCATCGTCGACCATGAGCTCCCGATCGAAAGGGCGACGACCGCACAGATGAGACAAATCGTTAACAAAAAGTATGCCGGTGAAATGATCTTCAGCCCGAAATAGATCATCGTCGCAACAATCCCTCCACCGATCCATGCCCCAATCGTCAACCCGACCAAAATGATGATGACGACTGCCGGTAAGGCGAGACGAATCCCCTTATACATCATCTCTTCAATCTCTTTCCACTTGAACCCGTGTCGCCAGGCGACGATTGAAGCGACTGCCGTTCCGACGATGAGCGGGATGTGTGGTCCTTGACCGAGCTTGACGATTGAGATGAGCATGACGACAATCATCACACCAAGTGGTAATAGCGCCCACCCTAGCTTCATGTTTTGCTTGTTCCCCGTTGTTTCCATCTAACTTCCTCCCCTATAGCGAAAATTCAGAATTGTCGTTATATTGTCGCTAATAACGTTATGATAGCGCTTACAAGGGATGGATGCAATAAAAAAATGAGTGGACAGACATCTGTCTATCCCACTCATTCTGAATTATGTTGCTGCAATTCGGAGCGCATCCGCAAGTAGGCGTGCCCCATCTTCTAACGCGTCATGGTCAAACGTCATATGCGGATGATGAAGGCCTGGACCTAAATCAGCGCCGATTCCAATCATCGTCGCATCAAGTGACGGTTTCTCGACGGTATAGAAATGAAAATCATCGCTACCTGACGTGACAATTCTCTCGACGAGAGCCGACTGACCGAAGCGTTGCTCAATCGCCTGCTTCGCAATCTGACTTGACTGTTCCCCAACGACCGCTCCCGGTGTGAAGTCTTGCCACTCCCATCCCAGTTTCACACGATGAAGCTGCCCGACATGAAGTAGCATGTCTTCGACACGATTTCGCAGTTCGAGCAATTCCTCATTTTGTTGAGCACGGACATCAATCGAGAACGTCGCATTTCCTGGAATGATGTTCATGTTGTCACTTCCAGCATGGACTTTTGTCAACTTGACAGAGTGCGGCTCAAACGGTGACAAGTAAATGCTTTTGAGCATGTGTTGAATCGTGAAGATGACATCGAGTGCGTTTTGTCCTTGATGTGGTCTCGCACCATGCGCATCATCCCCAATGATCTCTCCCTTTAAGAAGAAGGCAGCACCATGTTGAATCGCCGCCGCATATTGTCCCCTTTTCAACTCTTCTTGTGGACGTAAATGGATTCCGAACAGTTGCGTCACGTCCTCTAACGCCCCTCGTTCGATCATGGCGAGCGAACCATTCCCTTGCTCTTCGGCAGGTTGGAAGATGAAACGGATTCGCTTTTGTAACGTTTCGTCTTTCAACTGTTCGAGCGCACCGAGTACCATGCTGATGTTCGCGTCGTGCCCACATGAATGGTTCGCTCGAAACGTAGCGTCCACTTGTTGCCATAACGCGTCGATATCGGCGCGGACCGCAATCACTTCTTCTCCCGATCCAATCTCCGCGATTACTCCGGTCACGTCCTCAAACGTTCGATGGGGAATCGACCAGTCTGATAAGATGGATGCGATTGTTCGAGTCGTCTCGACTTCTTTCCAACTGATTTCTGGATGAGCATGGAAATGCTCAAACCACTTGAGTACGCTTGTCATATGTATCTCCACACCTTTATATTTTTTTGACACCTTTGATCAAAACCCATTGAAGCGGGAGTCGTCCCCATGTAATCCATTTCGGAATGACCTTCCCACCGATTCTAGATGGCTTGACGGCCATGTTGATATTTGCCGGGAAGACGGCGATAAAGAATGCCGGTAGCGTCCGTTTCACGAACGATGTTCCCTTGTTGAGTAAGAGCATCGCCCCGAACACGACTTCAACGACTCCGCTTAGTTGCACCATCAGTCGGCGGAACGGCCAAGATTTCGGAATAATCGACATGAACGCCTTCTCTCTTACAAAATGTAAAATTCCTGCCCCGAATAGTAACACCCCATATAAATTTCGTACCATAACTCATCCTCCTTTTGTATAAGCATAGCAAAAAAGGCGGGCATATTGCCCACCTTTTACAATGCAGAACCGTTCGCATTTTGAATCTCGACTTGAACCGTCTCCGTTTTTCCGTCCCGGATATATTCGATGTCGACCGTTCCGTCTGTATCTCGAATCAATTCACTACGGAGATCAATGAACGAGCTGACGTCTTTGTCATTAATTTTTACGATGACGTCACGTGCCTTAAGACCCGCTTTCGCAGCTGAACTATTTTGTTGCACTTCCACGATGATCGTTCCGGCAGTCACCGATTCAGGTAAGTTGATTTGTTCCGTCAAGTAACCTGGAGGGAACTCTGATACGTCACGAAGTGAGACGCCGAGTGACGGATGATTTACTTCTCCCGTCTGTTCAATTTGATTGATGAGCGGCAACGCGATGTCGACCGGGATTGAGAATCCGACCCCTTCAACTTCTGCTGTCGCAATTTTCATCGAGTTGATCCCGACGAGTTGTCCTTCTTCGTTGATTAACGCACCACCTGAGTTACCTGGGTTGATGGCCGCATCCGTTTGAATAACCTCGGCGTTGAAGTCGGCCTGTCCGTTCTCATCTGTATCGACCGGTACGAGACGTGACGTCGATGAGACGACACCGCGCGTCACGGAGTTCTCGAATTGTCCGAGCGGATTCCCGATGGCGATGACCGTTTGTCCCGGTTTCAACTCACTCGATTTCCCGATTGAAATAACGGCCGGTACCTTATCAGCGTCTACTTTTAAGACGGCCAAGTCATACGTCGCGTCACTTCCCATGAGTGTCGCTTCCGCAGTCGTCCCGTCATTGAAAGTGACCGTCAATTTATCAGCCCCGTTGACGACATGATGGTTCGTCGCGATATATGCTGAGTCGCCTTCTTTTTTATAGATGACGCCCGATCCGACTCCAGCCTCGACCGCTTCACTCGAGAATCCGCTTTGGGCGAAGTTGTTTACAGTCACGACGGCCGGTTGAGCGGTCGCGACGGCATTTGTGACCGAAGAATCGGATACGTTCGATGACGTTTGGACCGGAGTCCCTTGCGAGGTCACGTTCGTGTCACTCACACTCGTCGCGGGTTGGTCGATGAACGGATATGCGATTGCGCCCGTCAACAACGCTCCGATGACTCCACCGACAAGTCCCGGGAACATACGGCTGACGAATGACGGTTTTGATTGTGTTCGTACTTTTGTCTCTTCTCGGTTGGATGAACCGAGTTCTGTATCTAACCAATCTTTTTGTTGCTCTGATTCATGTAATTGATCGTGTTCATTTGATTGATCGTGACGATCCATAATGATTCATCTCCTCTGTGTTATCTTCTACCCTTACTATAACGAAGAGGAACACTCATTTATAAAATAATAAATGAATTACAAGATTCTTCACATTTTACGTCATTTCATTCAGACAATCACATTTCTTAACGTACCGAGACCTTCAATCGTCACTTCGACCGTGTCTCCCGTTTGTAGATACGTCGGTGGCGTCATCCCGTGCCCAACTCCGGCTGGTGTACCCGTCGCGATGACGTCGCCCGCTTCGAGCGTCATGCCTTTCGACAGTGTACGAATGAGTTCATCAATCGGACGAATCATATCGGCTGTCGTCCCATCTTGACGCGTCTCCCCATTGACACTTGTTTTGATTTGGAGAGGGAACTGGAGCTCGTCCGGTGTGACGACGAACGGTCCCATCGGACAAAACGTATCGAACGACTTGCCACGGAAGAATTGGACATGTTCTTTTTGCACGTCTCGAGCCGTCACATCGTTTAGAATGGTGTAACCGAAAATGTGCTCCTCGACCGCTTCGATGTCTCGTCCAGACTTGCCGATGATGACGGCGAGTTCACCTTCATAGTCAAGTTTGTCCGTCAATTCAGGATGACGCTCAATGACCGCTTCCGGACCGACGACCGAGGTCGGTGCTTT
Organism: Exiguobacterium sp. S3; assembly: GCF_018617295.1. GTDB lineage: Bacteria > Bacillota > Bacilli > Exiguobacteriales > Exiguobacteriaceae > Exiguobacterium > Exiguobacterium profundum. Next base: position 643,817 of record NZ_JACSJW010000002.1, on the reverse strand, counting down.
CGTGAAGATGACGAGTTTCCCTGCTCCTGCTGTATCCATCTCTTTCACGTGTTCTTCGTAGTTCTTGCCGATACAAATCACGTTTTTCAATGGACGGTACGGGGCGAGTAGTTTCACATCCGTCATTCGGTATGAGGGCGCCACGTCCAAATCGATATCTGGTTCGAACTCACGCGCGATCACTTCTAATAAATTTGTCGTATGTACTTGATTGCTGACATCAAAAACGAAATCGCCTTTGACAATCCCCACTCGTTGCTCTTCCTGCATCTCAAAACTACACCATTTCATTAAAACTCCCCCTTTTTCATCATTATACAAAAAATCGAGACATCTCTGCCTCGATTATACTTTATTCAAAAAGATGATCCGTTGATTACTCGATCCTCGAAAACGAAGTCCCATATCTCGTAGCGACTGCTCGTAACGACCGTCGACGAGCACATCGGCGTAGTCCAATACGGTTTGAATCGCTTCGTCGTGCTTCGCTTCCAACTGTTCGAGCGTATAACCCGTATACACCCACACATTTTTACCGAGCGACTTACATGCCGTGACGAGTTTTGCTAACGCTGACGATTGAAGAAACGGTTCGCCTCCAGAAATGGTCACCCCGTCCCAACCACTGAGCTTGACGCGCTGAACAAGTTCCTCTACTTCGACATCCTCACCCCCGGTTGGATTCCACGAGGAAGGATTGTGACACCCTTTACAGTGATGCGGACAGCCAGCAGTAAAGATGACCGTCCGGATCCCCGGTCCATCGACGACGGATTCTTCAACGACGGATAGAATGCGCATCGTGTTTCACCCTCGCCCGCTCTTCTTCTCGCTTCGCCGTATTCCAACGGTCCATCGTCCCGACCAAATAACCGGTGATGCGGCGGATTCGTTCAATGTTTGTATCCTCGCCACACGTCGGACAGGCATCGTCAATCAGTCCTTCTAACCCACAATTTCCGCATCGGTCGACGGGATGATTGATGGAACCGTAACCGATATCATGCTGACGCATCAAGCGGACAATCGATTCCACCGCTTCAGCATTATGGGCAAGTGACCCATCGACTTCGACATATGAAATATGTCCCGCGTCACACAATGCGTGATACGGTGCCTCGATTCGGATTTTCTCACGAATTGATACAGACTGATAGACCGGCACGTGGAATGAATTTGTATAAAAGGCACGATTAGTGACACCTTCAATCATCCCAAACGTTTCCTGGTCTCGCGTCACAAATTTACCTGACAATCCTTCTGCCGGTGTCGCGAGCAACGAAAAGTTCAAGTCGTACGTTTCGGCTGCCGCACGCATGCGATTGGCCAAATGCGTGACGATGTCAAGACCGAGTCGCTCTGCTTCACGCGACTCAGCATGTGTACCTCCCGTCAACACCTTCAACGTTTCAGCGAGTCCGATGAAACCGAGTGAAAGCGTTCCTTGTTTCAATACGTCTCGGACTTCATCATGAATATGTAACTGCTCACTTCCACGCCAGACACCTTGTGTGTAGAGGAAACGAAATTCTTCAGCGCAACGCGTACATTGATATTCGAAACGCTCGACTAACTGTTCGATCCCGATGTCGACATATCGGTTGAGAATGCTGTAAAAATCCGAGATCGACTCCGAGACAAGTGCCATCTTCACCAAGTTGAGTGTGGAAAAGGAAAGATTGCCACGACCGATCGACGTCTCTTCTCCGTGCCGGTTTCCCATGACCCGAGTGCGGCAACCCATATACGCCACTTCAGATGCATGCGTCCCATCATAGTAAGCGGCATTGAACGGGGCATCGATGAAGGAGAAATTCGGAAATAGCCGTTTTCCTGTGACCCGACATGCTTCACGGAAAAGATCGACGTTCGGATCGTCCTCCCGAAAGTTGATTCCTTCCTTCACTTTAAAGATTTGAATAGGAAAAATAGGAGTCTCTCCGTTCCCTAACCCTCGTTCCGTGGCACGAAGTAACTCTCGAATGAGGATACGTCCCCACTTTGATGTGTCCGTTCCATAATTGATCGAAACGAAAGGCACTTGCCCGCCACCTCGTGAGTGCATCGAGTTCGCATTGTGGATGAACGCCTCACACGCCTGATACGTCGCCGAAATCGTCTCTTCTTCCGCGAGTATCTCCAATTGCGTTTCTTCCCAGTCAACGGGTAAGGATTGGAGTCGGCTCAGTTGACGCTCATATGTCTTCTCGACATACGGTGCCAAGTCGACGTCAAACATCGGGAAGGCCTGCCCCCCATGCTGCATATTTTGATTCGCTTGAAGGATGATCGATGCGAGTGCCATAGCGGAGCGAATGTCCTTTGGTGACCGGATTGTTCCATGCCCCGTATGGAATCCATCTTTTAATAATTGACCGAGTGGAATTTGACAACATGTCGTCGATCCTGTGATGTAATAGTCGGCGTCGTGCACGTATAAATAGTTATCAGTGACGGCCTGTTTTGATCGCTCCGACATCAAATACGTCTGCGATAGTTCTTTCGACACTTCCGAAGAGAGTCGTGCTAGTTTCCCGAGCGGGGATTTACCGTCCACGTTCGCATTTTCTTGTACCAAGTCTTGGTCTGGTAAGACACAGACGTCCTCATACAAATGCAGTAATTTCAAAACCCATCACCTCACTATATATGGATTCAAAACAATATTAATCGTTTTAAAAATCCTATATATAGATTATGGCATGTGTTTTTCTCAATGGTCACGAGTCGATATTGTGACAGTTTACGTGTGATCATACGATAAAAAAGAGCCTCGTCTTCGGTAAGACAAGGCTCTACGTTATATGTGACAAACATCATTTATTTAACAGCTTTTACAACTTTTAATTCGACTTCTTCTTCTAATTCTTGTGCTTCACGGAGACCCTTCGAGTTGAGCCACGTATAGATGGCTCCCATGAAGAGCGCTCCACCGATGATGTTACCGAACGTCGCAGGAATCAAGTTGTGGATTGCACCTGCCATGCTGATCGTCTCCGGGTGTGGGACGACGAGCGTCAAGGCGAACAATACGAAGTTGGCGATGACGTGGTCGAATCCTGAAGCGAAGAAGACCGCGACAAGGAAGATCATCGAGAAGATTTGAGCGAACTCATTTTTCATTTGTTTCGGTAAGAAAATAGCGAGACAGACCATCCAGTTACAGAAGATGGCGCGGAAGAAAATTTCGACCGTCGTATGATGCATTTTACTTTCAACAACGGAGAACAACCAGTTGTTCATCCCGAGTTCTTGGATGACGCCAGTCGGTGCAAGTAGTAAGGCGAATAGGATTCCCCCGAGTGCGTTCCCGACGAAGCAGAGCAACCAGACGAGCATCGTATCACTGAGCGTTGTATAGCCACGAAGTGTCGACGTTGTGAAATACATCGTATTCCCCGTGAACAATTCCGCTCCCCCATAGATAATCATGACGAGCGCGATCCCGAACGAGAAGCCCCCAATGAGTGTCGTGAACGGAGATTCCGCTAAATACATCCCGTTGACGACTTTCAACGTGAAGATTGAAGCAAAGCCGATAAAGATCCCGGCTAACATCGCCCGTAAAAAGTATTCCATTGGACGATAATGAATCATTTGCGAGGAAGCCTGTGCTTTTTTCCGTAATGATTCGAGTGCATGGATTTCCATTGATGCCATGTCACAAACCCTTCTTTCTGAATAATTAAATAGGAAAGTATCAGTTCGAATATGTGAAATCATTAACAATATAAACTGTACAGTCTCTGTTGGCAATCACCTCTAGAAGGAATTGACAGAGTGTTCACATCGTAATCGTTTACATGTGGCGGATTTGTGACAAACAAAAAAGTGCTCCGATTTCTCGAAGCACTTGTGTAACTCTTATTCTTTATCCTCAGACGATTCTTCAGCTTCTTCTGATGAAGCTTCTGATGCTTCCTCTTGAGTTGAACCTTCTTCCGACTCTTCCTCTTCAACTTCTGCAACCGGCTCATTCACAGAGGCGATGTGCATATCTGGTTCCGAGACGATCGTGTACGATTTGTCTTCTGGAAGATCTGCTACCGTCACCGAGTCACCGATTTCGAGGTCTGACACATCAAGTTCGATGCGTTCAGGGATGTTGGCCGGTGTCGCAGAAACCGTCACTTTATAAAGTGACTGGGCAAGATATCCGCCTTCTTTGACGCCTTTCGCGTCACCAACAAGGACGATATCCGCTTCAACTTCTGTCTCTTCATCCATCTTCACGGCCATGAATTCGACGTGCTGATAAAAGTTTGTGAACGGGTCCGTTTCCGATCCGTGCACGAGCGTGTTGATTTTATTTCCATCGTAATGGAGTTCAATCAAGGCATTGTCACCGTGGTCTCGAAGAATTTTACGAAGGTCCATCTCGTCAAATACGATTGGAGTGCTGTCTACTTTGTAGCCGTAGACGACGCCTAACGCTTTACCTTCCTTACGCAACTTCGTGCGCAGTGACCGTGGGCGTAATTCTCGTTTTGATACTTGAAGTTTGTTCGTCATTTTCTTTTCCTCCTACATGGATATACATTTCATGTCGACATCTTGAGGGTGAGGCAGTGAAAAAGCCACCTCTCAACCTCGATGCGTTGAGTGACATGTGTATAGTTTTCCCATGAGGAAGGCTGAATAAACGTTACATCGTGTTAAAACAAGGTAACAAGACGATTACATGACGCGTTTAAATAACTTCTCAAGCTCATACGTGCTCCATTTCACGAGAATCGGTCGCCCGTGCGGACAGGTAAACGGAGACGTCGTACGACTCAAATCATCAATCAATTGTCGCATCATCTCCCTATTGAGTGGATGGTTCGCTTTGATCGATCGTTTACACGCCATGAGGATTGATGCTTCTTCGCGATATTTCGCGATGTCGATTGACCGCTGTTGAATGGCCATCTCCACCAGATCACGAATCGTGCCCTCTAAGTCATGTTGCGGATACCATGTCGGAATCTCACGGACAAGGAACGTGTTACCCCCAAACGGCTCTAACGTGATGCCTGCATCCGCTAGAAGCGGGAGCACTTCTTCGATAGCGAGCGTCTCTTCTTGCGTGAACTCTAACGTCAGCGGAATCAATAGAAGCTGATACTCTTTTTCCGGACGTCCTAACTGCTCATAGAACAACTCATACTTGATGCGTTCCTGAGCGGCATGTTGGTCCATCACGTACATCCCGTCTTCCGCTCCACAGATGATATAACTCGAATGCAGTTGCCCGATGACGTCTAACGCCGGAAGACGCTCCGACTGACGTACAGGCTCTTCGACCTGTTTTGGTTCAATCATCTCTGGTTCCGGTTCATGAACGAGCGGCGCCGGGTTCCACTGGGAAGGAGACGTGATCGACTCTTTTCGCTCGCGAGGAATCGGATAGTTCCATTCGACCGGATCTGCCTGTTTAGGTTGGGGCTCCATCGAAAAGTCGAGTTTCGACTGTTCAGAAGGTGTCACACGTTTCGGCTTCGGTTCTTGTTTCACAGACGGAATGAGACGTTGTTCCCGGAGTGTCAATTGAACGGTCTCTCGGATGAGCTGGCATAGTTCTTTTTCTTTCGACAAACGCACTTCACGTTTCGTCGGATGGACGTTCACGTCAATCAACATCGGGTCCATCTTTACTTCGAGCACGGCAATTGGATAGCGACCGATCGGTAAGAGCGTATGGTAGCCTTCAAGCACGCTTTGGGTCAGTGCAAAGTTCTTGATGCTTCGACCGTTTAAGATGAGAGTCACGTACTGTTTGTTCGAACGGGTCACTTCCGGTCGCACGAGATGGGCGCTCAGCGTATAATCGTTCGTCTTGCTCGACGCCGTGACGATTTGTGCGGCGACTTGGCGACCATAGATGGCAAGCATGACTTGTTTCAAGTCTCCATTCCCGTTCGTACGCAACAATTCTTTCTCTTCATGAAAGACGGTGAATCGAATCTCCGGATGAGACAGCGCTAAACGGTTCAACGTATCCGTAATACTCGCAAGTTCCGTTGCTGACGTCTTCAAATATTTGAGACGGGCCGGTGTGTTGAAGAAGAGCTGGCTAACCGCAATTTCGGTCCCGACGTTCGTCGCCGTCGGATTCGTCGCCTTGACGACTCCACCTTCAAGCGTCATCTCAAAACCATCCTCATCTGCTCGCTTTGACTTCAAGGAGACGTGGCTGACCGACGCAATCGAGGCGAGCGCCTCACCGCGGAAGCCGAGCGTCCGAATCCGGAACAAGTCGTGCTCGTCCCGAATCTTACTCGTCGCATGTCGCAAGAAGGCTCGCGCCGCGTCTTCTTCATGGAACCCATGCCCGTTGTCACGGACTTTGATGAGACGGATGCCCGCCTCTTGTAAGTCGACGTCTACTTTCGTCGCTCCCGCGTCAATCGCATTTTCGACTAATTCTTTCACGACGGAAGCAGGTCGCTCGACGACCTCCCCGGCTGCGATTCGGTTCGCGAGCTGTTCAGGTAACTCTCGAATGATTCCCATCGACTCACCCTTTCTTTGCGGTCTGTTGCAGTTCGTAGAGCGCCTGCATCGCTTCGATTGGATTCATTGCCAATAGATCGAGTTTGAGCAGCTGTTCTCGAACAGCGTCATGCGACTCGAACAATGACAACTGGCTGACTTCTTCCACTTGAGGTGGAGCAGATTGCTCGTTCAAAGCTGGTTTCGTTGCTTCCGATTCGAGTTCTGACAGAATCGTCCGGGCCCGGTCAATCAATGAATCCGGAAGTTCAGCCAATTCCGCCACATGAATCCCATACGATTTATCGGCACGTCCCGGATGCACTTCGTGGAGGAAGACGACTCGTCCATCTCGTTCAATCGCCCGGACATGAACATTCTCAAGTGTCGGAATCGAATCTTCGAGCACTGTCAGTTCATGATAGTGCGTCGAGAAGAGTGTCTTCGCACCGATTGACGAGGCGATATATTCAACGATTGCCTGTGCGAGCGCCATCCCGTCATACGTCGACGTCCCGCGACCGATTTCATCTAATAAAATCAAACTATGTTCCGTCGCCTCAGTGACGGCTTGGCGCGTCTCGGTCATCTCGACCATGAACGTCGACTGTCCGCTCACCAAATCGTCAGCCGCACCGATTCGTGTAAAGATACGGTCAAAGAGCGGGAGTTCCGCCGCTTCGGCCGGGACGAATGAACCGATTTGATGAAGGATTGCAATCAAGGCAAATTGACGCATGTACGTCGATTTACCGGACATGTTCGGTCCGGTGATGAGTAACATTTGACGCGTGTCGTCAAGCGTCAAGTCATTGGCGACATATTCGCCTCGCGGCAAGACCGTCTCAATCACAGGGTGACGCCCACGTTCAATTTGGACGTGAGATGTCGTAACTGGGCGAACGTATTCCCGCTTCTCCGCCACGACGGCAAGGGCGAGGAGAACATCCAACTCACTGAGTGAACGGGCCAATTGTTGAAGGTCCTTCGTATACGTCTTCACTTCTTCGCGAAGTGCGACAAACAAGTCATATTCGAGCGTACAGCTCTTCTCTTCCGCACCTAAGATGAGGGCTTCCTTCTCTTTCAGCTCTGGAGTGATGTATCGTTCCGCATTCGTCAACGTCTGTTTCCGCTCATATCGTCCTTCTTCAAGCAACTTCGCATTCGCTTTCGTCACTTCTAAGTAGTAACCGAATACGCGGTTATACCCGACCTTTAACGATTTGATGCCGGTAGCGATGCGTTCCTGTTGTTCGAGGTTGGCAATCCACGATTTTCCGTTCGCTTTCGCTTCTAACAGTTCATCGAGCTCATCCGAATACCCGTGACGAATCATCCCGCCCTCTTTCGTCGAAATCGGGGGTGAATCGACAAGGGCAGCCCGGAGCTGTTCACTCAACGTCTCGAACGAGTCAAGATTCTGTTCGATTTGATGCAAGCGATCGGCTTTCACCGTTTGTAAGAGTGACCGGACGGCTGGCATCCGTTCAAGTGTGTCGCGTAGTTGGACGAGATCTCGCGCATTCGCCGTCCCGTACCCGACTTTTGCGACAAGGCGTTCGATATCGTAGACTCGCTTCAGCTCTTCTTGTAGTTGATCGCGCAACATGAAGTCGTCCACCAAGTTCTCGACGGCATCCTGTCGCTCTTTGATGCCTTGCTCTGTATAGAGTGGCTGTTCGAGCCAACGCTTCAACAAACGACCGCCCATCGCCGTCGTCGTCTCATCAAGGAGTGAAAGGAGTGACCCTTTCCGTTCCCCTGAACGAGCCGAACGGAATAACTCAAGATTTCGGGCCGTATTGGCGTCAAGTTGCATGTGCTGTTCAACCTCATAGGCGACAGCTGGTTGCAAGTGATCGAGCGAACGTTTCTGTGTTTTCGTGAGATAAGCGAACAACAACTCAAACGCCGAACGCTGTGGCTCATCTTTCGCACCTTGTGCGAGCGGACTCTCCCGCTTGTCCACTTGAATCGAGAGAGGGATCCCGGTCTGACGTAACAAGTCGGCCAACCGTTCATCCTCGACGATGACCTCGTTCGGGAGCAATCCTTCGATTTCCCGTAAGACGGCCTCTTCTGACGAGAGCGTCGTCAACCACGATTCCCCCGTCGTGACGTCACCGCGAGCAATTCCGAATCGGCCTGCGACGTCCGAGATGGCGACGAGATATCGGTTCTCTTTTTCACTGAGTGACGCCATATATGTACCTGGCGTGATCACTTGGATGACTTCCCGTTTCACGAGCCCTTTCGTCGCTTTCGGATCCTCCGTCTGTTCACAGATGGCGACGTTAAATCCTTTTTCAATCAATTGTTCAATGTAGATTGCTGCGGAATGATGCGGAACGCCACACATCGGGATTGGATGCTCGGCCTGCTTTCCGTTTTTAGAAGTGAGCGTGAGCTCTAACTCTTTTGCAACAATTTGTGCATCTTCAAAAAACAACTCGTAAAAGTCGCCGAGTCGATAGAATAAAAAGGCGTCCGGATAGTCGGCCTTGATAGAGAAATATTGTTTCATCATTGGTGTCTGATGGACTTCTTGCATGTTGATTCACCTCTAGAAAGTACAACAGCTGACCATCGGCCAGCTGTGTCGTTTTAGTATCCGCAGCCGCCGCGTGCTTGTTCAGCCGCCATGCCGCTCCCTGTCTTTCCTGCAAGGACGTCACCGTCCGTCGATTCGATGATACGGTCCGTCACGGAGTTCGCGAGCGTCACCGTCACGTATTGAAGCAAATCGTTCACTTCGACTTGAGTTTCCTGGAACGCTTGAACGACCGGAATTGAATCGAGTTCTTCCATCGCTTTATCAATCTTTTGCTCGACTTTCGCAAGTGCTTCCGTCTTGCCATAGTGCTTACAGTTGACGGCTTCTTTTTGTAAGAACTTGATTCGTTTAATCAACGTCTGTACGCGGTCACTTCCGTTTACTTTCGCTTCCGCTTCTTTGAAGCGTGCCACTTCTGGTGTTTGTGCTAATACATCTGCCAATTCTCTTGCTTTTGCAATTACTTGTTGATCGGTCACCATTGTAAACCCCTTTATGTCTATAATGTAATCGTGCTCAAAAGCACGTGAATGTTCTTTCTCATTCTAACATGAACGATTCCGAAACGGTACTAGCGGGATTCGTTGATTCACGTAACATATCGACATGTGGAATACTATCTTCTTGATACACATCACTCGTCCGTTTGAAGCCAAACGAGGCATAAAAAGGTTCCACATACGTCTGCGCTTGCAGGTATAACGTCTCATGTCCAAAATCTTTGATTGCCGCATCCATCAAGAGGCGGGAATACCCTTTCCCTCGATGCGTCGCTTTCGTGACGACACGTCCGATGGCGACCGGAGATGCTTCCGTCAGCACGCGAAGCGCAGACACGATCTCTCCATCTTCTTCTATCCAATAATGGATGGCTGCTACGTCCTTACCATCCACCTCTTGGTACGGACAGTTCTGTTCGACCACGAATATCTCAGTTCGTAATGCCAGTAAGCGATACAATTCCATCGTTGTCAGTTCATCAAACGCTTTTTTCTTCATCAGTATCCCCCTAATCAATCGTCACCCCGAGTGCCCGGGCGACATGTAATCCGCTCGTCATCGCGCCAATCGTCCCCGCTCCTGGAAATACGGTATCCCCGCACACAAAAAAGTTCGGCAAGTCGGTGCGATAACTCGCAGCGCGAAAGAGCGCCTGGCTAGGAGTCTGCGCATAACCTCCTACTGCCCCATGCGGTCGCTTCGTATACTTCACCCATGCCCCGGGTCCACCAGGAAGAAGTAGTGACGACTCGCGGTCCCAAGCGGGAAAAGCAGTTGCGACGACGTCGACGAGACGATTGGTCCAATCTTGCTCTAGTTTCTCATATGCCGCCCGGTCTTTCCAATGTTGCCATTCTGATAAATCGATATGGGTGGATACCGTGATGGTCCGTTCCGGTTTTTCTGTGCGCAACACGTCATCCGGCGCGGACATGGAAATGAACGCATGCCCACTCGGTAATCGCTCGTGATAGATTTGTTGAAACAGTGGTTTCTGTCGACACACATCCTCAGGCAAGACGAGATAGAGACTGAACGTGCCCCATTGCGACTGCTTCAATTGTCTGCGGTATTGTCGTTTGAAGCATCGTTGTTCTTGTCCTCTCAGAAGTTCGCTCGTCCGCTCAATCGGGATGGCGGAAACAATGACATCGACTAGTTCAAGTCGTCCTCTTCGATCGGTGATGAGCCATCCATCTGTCACTCGTTCGATGGACTGGACGTCTCTACCTAATTTCGTCTCCCCACCAAACGTCCGAACGGCGCGCTCTAATGCATGAGCCAATTGATACAGTCCACCTTCCACATAGTACGCCCCTTCGTGATAGACCGACAGCGCCACTGCACCGAGTAAATGACTCGCTTCTTTCGCACCGGTTTGCAAACTGTCGAGCAGAACGCCATCGATAAATCGCTCGAACATCGTACCGTTTAGTCCATGACGAGCTAACGTGTCACCGAGTGGCCGCTGGAGTTTGAGAAGCGTTGTGATTTGATTCGGTCGAAAACCTTTCAGCGCGTAAACTATGTCTGATGTCGTCCGAAGTGGAAGAGCGGGCAACTGCTGAAACAACGGACGAATCTTCTCAAAATCGCCCCACACTTCACGGTAAAACGCATGGATTCCCTTATAATGCTCTGAGAACACGCGACTGAGCTCCTCAAGAAGACGCTTTCGGTCGCGAAAGTAAGTGACGGTGACGTCATGAAGATGAATGTCCATCACCTCGTCCAGTAACGTCACCTCGACCGATTCGCCCAATTTCTGAAGAACCCGCTGATGGACCCCTCCTCGTTCGAATCCCATACCGAGCGTTGCACCTGCAGGAAACAAGTAGTCACCCCGTTGAAACTTGCCGGCACACCCACCCCATTCACGCGATGCTTCTAATACAATCACATCATGCCCTTTCTGTTGCGCAAGCGCAGCTGCAGTCAAACCCGCAACGCCTCCACCTATGACCCCGATTTTCATGTACATCCCTCCTCTCTATATCATACCTGCTCATTCAAAAACTTGAAGAAATGAATCGGTTTTTGAGATTCCAGCGTTCTTTTGAAGGGAACTGATTCTCTTATGCAGAAATAGTTTACAGTCTGAAAAGGTAAGGTGATGAAAATGCGTAGTCGTGTCATGGTTTATTTATTGATTCCCATCCTCATCTTTATTGGTATACTGATTACCCCACCTTCCGAGGAATCACTCAAGCTCGCGACGATGACCGTCGTCAGCATTCAGGAGATGATTCCTTACGAAAAAGAGTATACGGCACAGAAAGTGCTAGAAGAACGAACCCTGGACGACAAATCAGCCACCATCGAAGAATGGCGTCTCGAGCAAGGAGCGAGAACGTCTTATAGTTATGTGCTCAGACTGAGAGGATTTGACCATGTGACACAGATTGATGCAGGAGCGGCCAACACGAGATCGGACGGCTATTACGCGATGCAGGCCCATAGCCCAATCTTTGAGACGGGTAAACCGGTATCGACAGACTATCCGATTGTCGTGTTCAGTTCGGAACAACGTCTCGTTATCGGACAGATGGATGTCCGGGTCATTTACGAAGAGGACGGTCAATTGAAGAAATGGATTGTATTGGAGGATGAATAAGAGTAGATGAGCAGCTTAACGATTGATAGCAATCTAAATATGAAACGCATCATGATCATCGGTTCTGGCGGTGCGGGGAAATCCACACTCGCCCGTCAACTCGGTGAACGATTACATCTCGATGTCTATCATTTGGACGCTCTCATGTGGAGACCGGGATGGGTGATGGCACCGAGAGAAGAACGAATCGACATCCAACAACAACTCGTGAAGAAGGATGAATGGATTATCGATGGAAATTTCGGGAATACCCTTGATTTACGACTACAGGCAGCGGACACTGTCATTTTAATCGATCTTCCACGCATCGTCTGTATATATCACGTCCTCAAGCGAGTTGTCCGATATCGTGGTACGACACGACCGGATATGGGTGCATCCTGTGAGGAAAAACTCGATTTCGCATTCCTGAAGTGGGTTTGGAATTTTCCTGACGTTCAAAAGCCAGAGATGGTCAAACGAATCAAACAATATTCTCACGAGAAACAGATCATCGTCTTAAAATCTCAGAAAGATGTTACAAACTTCATTCATCAAATGAAAAGGCAGGAATTTCTATGAACCCTATCCTTCACAAAATCGGCACCATCTTTATTCCGGTAAGTGATATTCAAAAAGCGCGTGACTGGTATTGTGATTTATTCGATCTTTCAACAAAAGGAGAAATCTTATTCGACCATTTATATGTCATTCCATTAGAGGGTACTAACCTTGTTTTAGATAGCAAAATCTACTCAAAAGATAACATCATCCAGACACCACTATTTCACTTAAATACACACGATATTCATCAAGCTTATTCTTATATGACTCAACACGACATTGAGGTCATTACACCCATTGAGCACGAACATTGGTTCAATTTCAAAGATCTTGACGGGAACGTCATCATGGTATGCAAATGCTAACATCGGATTAAACCTTTAACTAACCTTATCAGGTTATTCAGGTCGATTGTATCGAAGACTATCTTAAGGAAATGAGCCATTTTAACAAGTAAATCAAGTTGTATAAGTAATAAGATTTGCTCCTACTTAGATGTGAGGTGATCATCTGTTTTTTCTTCAAATGTCTGGGACACCTGGATCAGGAAAATCCACATTGGCTAAGCGTATCATCCAACACGTACCCGCAGTCATCATCGATCATGATGTTTCAAAGACCGCCCTACTCCATACGCTTCATATTGGCAACTTCTCGGATGGAGAAATCGGGAAGATGGCTTATGATGTCGATTGGTCGCTCGTCGAGTATCACCTATCACTTGGACAAAACGTCATTCTCGACAGTCCATGTCTTTATGATGAAATGCTCGATAAAGGGATAGCGATTTCCACCAAGTACGGAGCGACTTACCGTTATATCGAGTGTCGTCATGAAAATTACGAAGAAATTAACACACGACTTCGAAACCGTGTCAGACGACCGAGTCAAATTGATCAAGTTTCGTATGAGAATTGGTCTAAGATGAATGAACACTGCAAACGGCCTACTAACCATTCTTACTTACAAACCTATACGATGGACAATCGAGAAATTCCGATTGAGCGAATTATGTCGTATCTGTTGAAAAACTAAGAAGAGAACGCTTTCAGATAGAAAGTGCTTCTCTTTTTAATAATTTTGTATATTTATGCTTTACAATTAATAATCATACATATACACTTAGTCTCATCTACAACAGGGAGGCATTATACACATATGAAAAAATGGTTATTAGCAGGTACACTTATGATGAGCGCAGTATTACTCGGTGCATGTAGTCAAGAGACAGAAGGTGAAGCGACAGAACAAAAAACGCTCGTCATGGGGACGAGCGCCGATTACTTCCCATATGAATTTGTCGATACGGCAAACGGAGATGCGATTGTCGGATTTGATATTGAAATCGCGGAGACGATTACAGAACGCCTCGGTTACGAATTGAAGATTGAAGATATGGACTTCGGTAGCTTACTCGGAGCCCTCAATAGCGGGCGTGTCGACTTCGTCATGGCCGGGATGACGCCAACAGAAGAGCGTAAAGAGAATGCCGATTTCTCAGACATCTATCTATCCGCGACAAACTTGATCATGACAAAAGACGAGTCCCTTCAGGCAATCGAAGATTTGTCTAGTAAGAAAATCGGTGTCCAAACGGCTTCGATTCAAGAAAATATCGCTAAAGAACAAGCACCTGACGCTGAACTCGTATCCTTGAACAAGATCCCTGAAATCGTTCAAGAGTTGAACACAGGTCGAATCGATGCAATGGTCATCGAAGACACGGTCGCACAAAAGTATTTAGACCAAGATGACAGCTTCTATACATTCGCTTTGAAAGAGGATGGCGAAAAAGGATCAGCTGCTGCCTTCAAATTAGATGATGAGTTACGCGACCAGTTCAACGAAGAGTTGAACAAGATGATGGAGTCTGGCGAAATCGATGAATTGGTGAAAAAATGGTTCTCGATGGAGCCAACTGAATGAGACAAGTCGAGCTACCGATTTATCCCGTCGTTTATCCGACGGGACATCGGTTAAACCAAAATGAAAGTCAATTCCCGTTACCTGACCGCATCATGAATCAGCTTGATTCGTTGACGTATCATGACTTACACGAATATCCGGTCGAACCGATCAATGAATTGTTCGAACGCTACGCTGCGTACGTTGGCGTCACACCCGAGCAATTACTAGTCGGTTGTGGGAGTGATGAGATGATTCATGTCGTGACGCAAGCATTGCTCGCACCACATGACATCGTCTTGTCTCCGGCACCTGACTTTTCGATGTATCCAATCTTCACGACCATCGCACACGGTCATCATGTTCAAGCCGTTGATTTATCGTATGAGGGAATTCTAGAGGCGATTGAGACGCATCATCCAAAACTTCTTCTCCTATCGAATCCGAACAATCCAACCGGAAAGCTGTGGACCGTAGAAGAGTTGACGCATCTCGCCTCACTCGTACCGTACCTCGTGGTGGATGAGGCGTACATGGACTTCACACCGAATGACAGCATGATTCCGTTCATTGCAAACCATCCAAATCTCATCGTCCTTCGCACGATGTCAAAAGCTTTTGGATTGGCAAACGTACGAATTGGATTCATGGTGACAAACACCGAACTCGCACACTATTTCCGTCAATTCATCCCACCATTTAATATCAGCGGGGTGAGTGCAAAAATTTGCAACATCTTCTTAAAAGATGTGACTTATCTTCAAGAATCAATCAAATGGCATGACCAGATGCGGCAAAAGTGGGCACTAGCCTTTGAATCCATCGGTCATGTCCTCCCTGCATCGACAAACTTCTTGTATATCGAGTTAGAACAACCTGAAGCAGTGTGGGCCCATTTGACCGACTTGAACATACACACGTCGAAACAACCTACGGGGATTCGGGTGACGATTGGTGATGAGACGGCGCTTCATCTTGCATATACAGCTATTCAGAAATACAAGCAATCAAGTCATGACAAAAACTCCTGAACCACGCGTTCAGGAGTTTTTGTCAGTAGATCGTCTTGATCACACGTGCCGGATTTCCTCCGACGACTGTTCGAGATGGCACATCTTTTGTGACGACCGCACCGGATGCGACGACGGCCTCATCCCCAATCGTCACACCGGGATTGATAATCGCCCCTCCACCGATCCACACGCGGTCGCCGATGGTCACCGGCTTCCCGAACTCATATCCTGAGATCCGATCGATCGGATCGATCGGATGTGTCGCCGTATAAATATGTACACCCGGTGCGAGCATGCAGTCATCCCCAAACGTGATGGGGCAAATGTCTAGGAAGACACAGTCAAAATTCGCATAGAATCGATCTCCTAAGTGGATGTTATACCCATAATCACATTTGAAGTTCGGCTCGATATAATATGACCCTTTCGTCGATCCGAGTAACGCACCAAGAATCTCTTTTCGTTCTTCCAAATCATCGATTCCAGAACGATTGAATTGTTCAGTTAATCTCCGGGCATGCTTCCGATCTGCAACGAGCGTTTCATCACCAGCTAAATACAGTTCACCACGAATCATCTTTTCTTTTTCCGACATCATAATCCCTCCTTAAAATTAGTATAGAGGATTTTTCAAGGGTTTAGGGAATAGAGACAAGGATGAGCAGAAGGAGGCAGATCACATGAAACGAATACTGGAATGTCGAGCAAGTGATTTTATCACGTTTAATCGTCAAGATTTAATCGATTCGATTCGAAAAGCAGAAGGTCGAACGGTCATGGCCGAGGTCATCCCGACGGTGCAGCCGTTGTATCCAGAAGTGACAAACGCAGAACTAGCACGAGCATTCGGTGTCGACTTGATTTTATTGAACATGATCGATGTGTTTCATCCTTACATTAAAGGACTTGAAAGTCATGCATCATTCGGGGAGATGCCGGGTGATGAGATGAGCGATCATCCGATTCTCGAACTAAAACGACTGATTGGATTGCCAATTGGAGTCAACTTGGAACCTGTTGATTTTTCAGAGAAGTCGTCCGAGATGAATGAAGTAAAACGAGGCAGACTCGCTTCAATCGAAGCGTTCCAAAAAGCATCGGAGCTCGGGTTTGACTTCGTCTGTTTGACAGGCAATCCGAATACCGGGGTCACGAATGAAGCAATCGAACAAGCAATCATCCAAGCACGTCGTGAATTCGCAGGGGTCATCATTGCCGGGAAAATGCATCAAGCCGGTGCAGGCAATGTGTTAGACCGCGACGCGTATATCCGCTTCGTCGAAGCTGGCGCAGATATCATCCTCCTTCCGGCTCCAGGCACTGTACCTGGCGTCCGTGAAGAATCGTTTCACGAACTCGTTCAGGAATTGCAAGTGCTCGGCGCTCTCACGTTAGCGGCGATTGGAACGTCACAAGAAGGCGCAGATGTCGAGACCGTTCGGGAAATCGCACTCTCTTCAAAACGAGGCGGAGCAGATATCGTGCATATAGGTGACGCCGGACTGTCCGGAATTGCCGTACCAGAGAACATTCAGGCACTATCCATTGCGATTCGCGGACGACGCCATACGTACATTCGCATGGCCGCCTCGGTCAATCGGTAACACAAAAGAGGAAGGAGCGCGTCTCCTTCCTCTTTTATTTACCATTCCGTGACGTCGCGACGTGGTTTCGCCGGTGTGGTAGTACCGTGACGCTTGGCGAGTAACGCTTCCACATCCTCTAAACGAACACCTTTGGCTGCTAACAAGACGAGTAAGTGATACAGAAGGTCGGCTGACTCTTCAACCAAGTCTTCATCCGTCATAGCAGCAATGACGACCTCAAACGCTTCTTCCCCGAACTTTTTCGCGATTTTTTCAACGCCTTGTTCCAATAAATAAGTCGTATACGAACCTTCTTTCGGTTCATTTTTTCTAGATTGAATCAATTGTTCCAATTCATGAATCATACGTTCACCTCCGTAAAGAAACAGCTTCGATTACCGGTATGACACGTCGGGCCATTCGCATGAACACGAACGAGAAGCGCATCCTGGTCACAGTCGATGTGGATGCTGACGACGTCCAGTGTATTTCCGCTCGTCTCCCCTTTCATCCAAAGCCGACCTTTTGAACGAGACCAGAACGTGACGACCCGTTCACGAAGCGTCTGTCGGATTGCCTCATCATTCATATATCCGAGCATGAGGACCGCCCCGTCGTCGTCTGAGACGATGATGGCGGGAATCAGTCCATTTTCGTCGAAACGAACCGCATCGGCAAGTTGTGACTCGTGCATACGTGCTTCACCTCTTCTACTGTCGTTTTTCGGTCATGTAAGATGGATGCAAGTAATGCGGCATCGACTTTCTCAAGCGCTTCGACTACGTGCTCGGCATTGCCTGCCCCACCGGATGCGATAATCGGAATGTCGACGACTTCACGAAGTTGTTCTAAAATCGCAAGGTCATAACCGCTCTGCTTTCCATCTTGGTTCATGGACGTGACAAGAAGTTCACCCGCCCCGAGCGCGGCCACTTGTTTCGCCCATTCGACCGCCAACAGGTCCGTCTTCTGTTTTCCACCATATGTGTACACATAATATTCGCCATCTTCAAACTTTACGTCGATTGCGACGACGATACATTGTGAACCGAAACGATCGGCCGCTTCACGAATGAGACTTGGGGATTCTACAGCGAGCGTGTTCAACGATACTTTGTCCGCCCCTGCTTTTAATAGTGACGAGATATCCTCGAGTGAACGAATCCCACCTCCGACCGTCAGCGGGATGAATACTTTCCGCGCTACCGCACTGACGACATCGAGCATCGTCTGGCGACGCTCCGTACTTGCCGTGATATCGAGAAAGACAAGTTCATCGGCTCCGGACTCATCGTAATATTTCGCGATTTCGACCGGATCACCGATGTCTCGTAATTGTACGAACTCAATCCCTTTGACGACACGACCTTCTTTCACGTCAAGACATGGAATAATTCTGCGTTTAAGCATAACGCGCCTCCCATTCAATCAGTTCTTCGATGCTCACCTTACCGGACAGAAGTGCTTTCCCGACGACAGCCTCATCAATTTTCGCCATCTTCAGTTCCTTCACGTCCTCTTCAGTCGTCACACCGCCTGAGGCAATCAATGTGACGTTGACGATTTGACGTAACGCCTTCATGCGAGAAACGTTCGGTCCATTCAGTTTCCCATCGGATCCGATATCGGTATATAGAATCGTTTCGATCCCCCGTTCGACAAGGTCTTGAGCGACCGAGATGTCATCGAGTTTTGTCGCTTCCTGCCATCCGTTAATGGCGACCTTCCCGTCATAGGCATCGAGTGCCACAGCGATTCGCTTGCCATACTTTTCAATCGCCATGTCTAGAAAGTCAGGATCCGTAAACGCCTTCGTCCCTAAAAGGACGCGATCCGCACCGGTTTCCATGACCGCATCAAGTGCGGCTTCTGAACGAATTCCTCCTCCTGTCTGGACAAGGAACCCTAGAGACTTCGCATAACGGACAACGTCTAAATGACGCGGCTCACCTGCCTTGGCCCCTTCTAAATCAATCAAGTGAATCATCGGGACCTTCCCTTGCCACGCTTTTAATAATTCATACGGATCTCCGTATTGTTCTTCCGTAGAAAAATCACCTTCCGTCAAACGGACGATCTTACCTCCAATCAAATCAATGGCGGGTAGTAATCTCACGCTCGACCGCCTCCTTCCATTCTTGAAGTAAGCTGAGACCAAATGTCCCGCTCTTTTCCGGGTGGAACTGCATGCCCGTCACGAGCCCTTTTTGAACGATTGCCGGAACTTTCTCACCCATATAATCAGCTGCCGCCACAATGTAGTCGTCCGCCGTCACGGCATGGTAAGAGTGGACAAAATAGACATCCTCATCGCGAAGGATCGAGTTCCATCCGACGTGTGGGAGACGCTTCGCTCGCATCCGTTCGACCGTTCCCGGAATCAACCCGAGACCTTTTGTCGGCATACCTTCCGTGCTCGAATCAAACAAGAGCTGCATCCCAAGACAGATCCCTAAAAATGGCTTTTCCGTCGCCATCTGTTGCAAGAGTGGGATAAGACCCGTCTGTTCGAGCGATTGCATCGCTTGCGGGAAGGCACCGACCCCAGGAAGTAAAACGGCATCCGCCTCTTCAATTTGATTTGCATCGTTCGTGATCACGACGTAGCAACCGATGGCTTGTAACGCACGTTCGACGTTAAATACGTTTCCCATACCATAATCGATGACCGCTACTTTCATCCTTCGATCCATCCTTTCGTAGAAGGGAGACGGTTCGTCCCATCGCTAGAGACCGCTTCGGCAAGCGCTCGTCCGAACGCTTTGAACAACCCTTCAATCATGTGATGTGAGTTCGACCCGTACAGAACAGAAAGGTGAAGTGTGAGTCGACCATTCATGGCAACGGCACGGAAAAATTCCTCAGCGAGTTCGGTATCAAAGTCACCAAGCTTCGGATTGTGAATATCCGCTTGATAGACGAGAAATGGGCGTCCTGACACATCAATGACCGCTCGCGCTAACGTCTCATCCATTGGCATGTAACTCGACCCGTAGCGGCGAATTCCGACTTTATCCCCGAGTGACTTGGCGATGAGCTGACCGAGTGCGATCCCGACATCCTCGACCGTATGGTGGGCATCGACCCACGTATCGCCTTCGACTTTCACGTCTAAATCCATCTGACTGTGAAAAGCGAGCAACGTCAACATGTGATCGAAGAAGCCGACCCCCGTTTGAATGGAGCTTTCACCCGTTCCGTCTAGATTTAATCGAATGTCAATTTTCGTTTCTTTCGTTTCACGTTTTAGTTCAGCTGTTCTCAACAGAATTCACCTCTTCAATCGTTTGTCGAATCAAGGCATACGCCTCGTCTGTCCCTGCACTGACACGTAGTCCATCGGGAAAAGCACGTACATGGACCCCTTTATCAAGGAAGCGGGATGCCCATCCTTCACTATCATCCGTTTTGACATAGATAAAGTTGGCACGGCTCGGTAAAATCTCACCGACTGGTCGTAACAACTCCGTTAACTTCTCACGTTGCGCCATATGGAACTGAATCGACTCTTGAATATAAGATTCATCTCGTAAGACAACGTTGGCGACAGCGGCACTGAGTCCACTCACGTTGAACGGTGAACGGAACCGGTCGATCTGTTCGATGATTTCTTCAGATGCAATCATGAAACCAATCCGGAGGTTTGCTAGACCGAACGCCTTCGATAACGTCCGTAAGATGATGACGTTCGAATATTCGTTCAAGCGAGACACAAATGAGTCCTTCATTGTGAAATCAATATACGCTTCATCCACAACGAGGTACGGTACACGTGTCGCAATGTCAGACAATTCGTCTAGTGTCCACATCTTTCCGGTCGGGTTATTCGGATTCGAGATCAAGACGAGTTTAGGGTCGGTTGTTCGAATGACCTCAGTCAACGTCTCGTAACGCAAACCCTGTTCGTCCGGTTGTGTGAAATGCCCTCTGGCAATTTGTGTATAGATGCCATACATCGAAAAGTCTGGGGCCGGTGCGACCACACGGTCTTCCGTATCCAAAATCGCCTGACTCAAGATGGCCAATAGCTCATCGCTCCCGCTGCCGACCATGAGTTGCGTCGGCTCGACTCCCGCATAGTCAGCATAGCTCGCTTTTAAAGCGAGCAATTCTTCGACTGGATAACGGCTGAGTGCCTCGAGTGATACGTCTCGAATAGCTCGTTCGAGACGTTCTGGTAACGGATATTGACTTTCATTTTGATTGAGCGCATATCCCGAAGCGGCATGAGGTACATAGCGTGGGATGTTCTGATAATTTCGTCTCATACGTCCTCCATCCGAACAGCCATCGCACGGGCGTGTCCTTCTAATTGTTCTTGTTTGGCGATTCGAATCGCGGCCTTTGTAATCGTCTCATCCAGTTCTGTCATCTCAAGGAATGTCTGACGGCGATAAAAGTCATCGACCGATAGTCCACTAGAGAAGCGGGCCGTCCCGCTCGTAGGCAAGACGTGGTTCGGTCCAGCGATATAGTCTCCAAATGCTTCGGCCGCCTCATGTCCGAGAAAGAACGAACCACCGTGACGAATCGCACGCATCAACACCTCAGGATCTTTTACGGCCAACTGGACGTGCTCCGCGGCCATCGTGTTCGCGTATTCGATTGCATCCTCGATTGTCCGATACAAGACGCCGCCACGTTTCAATGATTCTCTCGCAATGTCCTGGCGTGGTAATTGCGCTAATTGTTGCTCAAGCTCCTGCTCGATTTGATCGCGGAGGGTTTCTGACGTGACGAGCGCGATCGCCGTCGCCTCGACGTCATGTTCCGCTTGGGCGAGCAGGTCGGCGGCAACCCACTTCGGGTTCGCCGTTTCATCGGCAATGATCAACACTTCGGACGGTCCGGCGACGGAGTCGATCCCGACGATGTGTGAGACGAGCGCCTTTGCCGTCGCAACATACGCATTTCCGGGTCCTACAATCTTATCGACCGGACGAATCGTTTCTGTCCCATATGCGAGTGCGGCAACGGCTTGGGCACCTCCGATTAGAAAACATTCATCGGCACCTGCGATTTTTGCTGCAATCAAGAGGGAAATGTCGATCCCATCTGCTTTTGGTGGGGTGACCATGACGACTCGTTTGACACCGGCCACTTTCGCCGGAATGATATTCATCAGGACGCTCGACGGATAGACGGCTGTCCCACCTGGTACATAAACCCCTACCGAATCCAGCGGCATATAACGTCTCCCAAGTCGGAACATCGTATCTTCGAACACATCGTCTTGTCGGACTTGGCGCGCGTGAAATGCACGAATCCGTTCTGCTGCTAACGACAGCGCCTCTGTCAATTCAGCATACGCGACTGGAGGATTAAAGCTTGCCAAATCGACCGATTCGATTCGATCGACCCCGTCGAATTGTTTCGTCCACTTAAGCAGCGCTTCGTCTCCGCGGACTTCAATCGATTCCACGATTGGTTTCACGGCTTCGGCCCAAGCTTCGCGCCTTGAGCGATTCGTTTCTGTACTCATACGTTTTCCTCCTGACTCAGCTTTCGAATCCACGCCTTCAATTCGTCAGGCTGTTCCGCTAAAGCTGTCTCACTCGTAATGAATTTTGCATTGATTGAAAAAATCGTCTCGTATTCTTCCAAGTCGTTTGCAGCCAACGTCGCGCCCGTCTCGACGATGTCGACGATGCAATCAGCCAGTCCCGTTAACGGAGCAAGTTCGACCGACCCGTTCAATGCGATGACTTCTACGTTTTGTCGCTTTGACGCAAAGTGTGAGATGGCGATGTTCGGATATTTACTCGCCACTTTTAATTTTTTCGTTCCATTACGTCGAACTTTTGGACCACACACGGCCATTCGACAGCGACCGAACGGTAAATCGACGACTTCGAGTACGCCTGGCGTTTTCTCTCGTAAAATATCACCGCCGACAATGCCGACATCTGCCGCTCCATGCATCACATATTTATAGACGTCGTCCCCTTTGACGAAAATGAATTCATGATCTCCTGCTTGTACCGTCAACTCACGTCCCCGTTTTTCCGGCCATACGGGTAAGTCACGTTCGACAAAAAATTGACGGGCTGCTTTTTCAATCCGACCTTTTGCGACCGCTACTTTCATTTGATCACCTCATCTAACTGTTCTAAATCGAGCGACATGCCGAACGCTCGTCTCGAGTGTCCGAAATGTCCATACAGTGAATCATATCGTCCTCCTGAAAGGACACGCTTGCCTTCCACACTTCCCGTCACGGTCAATCCTGAGTAGTAATCAAAGTCTCCCGTTTGACCGAAATCGTAAGATACCTCTAAACCGATGGTACGTAAGTGTTTTACTGCCTCGTCGACTTCATCGATGGCTTCTTTTAAAGATTCCGGTGCCTCAGCCCGTAATTCTTCGAGTGCAGAATTCCCAATTAAAAAGGGTATCTTTGCAATTAACGGGTAGTGATACGACTCTGCTAATTCCCGCAATGATTCTAAGTTTCGAAGCGCTAAGATTTTACGGAATGTCCGTTCCTGAATCCCTGTCTCTTTCGCGATGAGCGAGATGACAGCTGCTGACCCGATTTTGATTGTCAAACGGTCTGTAGGCAGGACTCCTTCCGTCATATCGAGAAAGGATTCAATCAAATGACTGTCCTTCTCTTCGCCGTCGACCCACTCGAGTCCAAGCTGTTGCCGTTCGTGGGGTTGTCCGGAATGTTTGACCGTCCGACGATAGACGGCACCAGCGTAAGCGACACGCATCGGTTCATGCCCGTCTGCTAACTTTCTTGCGATTTGTAATGTATAGTCAGGGCGCATGACGAGAAGTTCCCCGTCGTTCCCGAACAATCGATAATAGGCTGACTCGTCAAAGAGCGCCAAGTTTTGATAATGTGAATAGTATTCGAGAAGTGGTGGATCGATGACTGCATAGCCACTCGACTCTGCCTTCTCTAAAAATGACAACATCCATCGTTTCGGACGGATGACATCTCCTGATTGAAGTTCATACCAGCCTTCTGGAATCGAACCTTTTGAATTTGACCAAATCATCATAACCACCCTTTATCTTATTATCACTTTACCAAACTAAAGTAGTGTGTTAAATTTATCAAACAGAGAAACACCTGTCAACCAAATGAACTGAAAAGGACGTGTAATCGATGTTTAACTTTACCCATGATGGTCATGTGCATACCCCTTTTTGTCCACACGGTACAAATGACCCGCTTGAACATTATATTCAAGTCGGAATCGAGAAAGACCTGCAGACGATGACGTTCACAGAACATGCGCCTTTTCCCCAATCCTTCATCGACCCGGTCCCGAATCAAGACTCGGCGATGTCGATTGATCTACTTCCAGATTACCTCGATACGTTGCATCAGATGAAGAAGCAGTATCAAGCGGTTATCGACATTAAAGTTGGATTAGAAGTCGACTTATTGCCTCATTTAGAGAAAGAGACCATTGCATTACTCAAACCTTTCGCACCATTGCTTGATGAAGTCATTTTATCGCAGCATTTCCTATATGTAGATGGCATGTATATGCCGATTGATTATTCTGCCGAGACGTTTGATGAACTCGTCAAAGCACTGGGCTCATTCGAAGACGTCATGAGAGCTTATTATGAATCGATTGAACAGGGTCTCGCATTTTCGTGGGAAGACATCCGTGTCGCTCGTATCGGGCACCTTGATCTCCCGATTAAGTATCAAAGAAACTATGCGTGGGACCGTTCAAAAGTAAAAGAGGAAGAAATACGTCTGTTACAAGTGATTGCCGACAGGGGATTCGGACTTGACTTCAATACGGCCGGACTCAGAAAACCAGATTGTGGCGTACCCTACGTGGCAGGACTTGCAAAAACCGCGAATGACTTGCACATCCCGTTCACGATGGGTTCTGATGCGCATCTCGCACAAGATGTGACGGCTGGATTCGACTTCATTGCACAAAAAAAAGCCACGTTCCTATGAACGTGGCTTTTTGACAGCGATCTAGCTATCTAGATCCCCATGCTTATGGTTGACAACGATATGGCGTTCCATTTCTTCATCTGTAAACATCATACCATAACAAAAAATAGATGCAATAAAAAATTGGGTGAAATGACTCACCCAATTGAAATCACATCGCTGCGTATAATGTTTTTAAGTCGTTTGTTGCTTCTTCGTCCATCTGGATGGCCACGAGTTCAACGTATTGAAGTGCTGGATCCTGATCTTTCGACAACGCGACAATTTCAGCAGCTGCCTTATCTAGTGCCAACAAGATACCTGACACGCCAAGTGTCGGATAATAACGAAGGAGTGCACGAACATGTTTTATCTCTGATACTTCATTTCCGTTAATGGTTAATGATTTGACGGCTAGCTCCTTATGCATGCCAATCGCAAATTTATCTTCCCACACTTCTTCGAGTGTGATCAACGCCTCTACTTCATATGCACCATCTGTAAAGCTAACGAGTTTTTCCATGAGTAAATTCCCCTCTCTTGAATCTACTTTTATTATATAAGAGATTTTAAAGAGTATATTGTGAAATATTGAACATTATGTGTAAAGTTTGTCTCACCTTATTATGAACAAAAAAAGGCCCCTCCGAGGAGGGGCGAATAATGGAAGAGTAAAACACCATTGGCAGTACATTAATAATATATCACCTAATGAAAACGTTTACAATGTATTTTTGTACATTTTTTCAAGTGGCATATGTAACACTTCAATCCCGCTTTCACGCATCAATTCTAACCCATCCCCATGCTCATAACCGACGGCATATACGACTCGCGCGACACGTGCCGCAATTAAGGCGAGTGAA
Organism: Exiguobacterium sp. S3; assembly: GCF_018617295.1. GTDB lineage: Bacteria > Bacillota > Bacilli > Exiguobacteriales > Exiguobacteriaceae > Exiguobacterium > Exiguobacterium profundum. Next base: position 617,843 of record NZ_JACSJW010000002.1, on the reverse strand, counting down.
CAGGCATGACATGGTGAATGCGTGACATACGCTGTCGCACCAAATGCATTCGTTGAATCGGCAGCCAGCTTTCCGATCGCATTGATTTCCGCATGGATTTCATGTTGTTTCGACCAATGATGGTGATCATATGGGTCCGTACACTTGATATATGTCACACCACCCCGGATGAGTCGTGCCGGTTCGTTGATCATATCGACGTCCGTCGACGCAACATAGTCGGCATGTTTATAGAACCCATCTTCTTGTTTGATATAGATTTCATTACAGTTCGTATGACCAGATGGGGTCCCATTCAGACCGATTGAGATCGGTTTTTCGTCTTTTACAATGACACAGGCCACGCTCTTCGATGCACACTTCGAGTGCCGCTCCGCCATCATATCAGCGAATAATAACCACGTCTCATCCCACAATCGTTGTTTTTCCACTCAAGTCCCTCCTCGTAGAAAAGGAAAGTCTGATTGCTCAGACTTCCCCCTTTAATATCCAGTGTCCTTTGGTAGTTCTTTATTTTTCGAGGCGATTTCGATGACCTTCTCTTTCAATTCGTGCTCCATGCGGTCAAGTTCGCGCTCGGCGTCACGACGTTTTTGTTTCCCTTCTTGCTGGATGCGTAACGTTTCATCCAACGTGGAGAGTAAGTTCTCGTGAGCGACTTTCAGTGATTCAACAGAGACAATCCCTTTTTCATTCTCTTGAGCGATTTCAATCGATGAATCTTTGAGCATCTTCGAGTTCTGCTCAAGCAGTTGGTTTGTCGTCTTCGTCACGTCCTGTTGCATACGAAGTGCCGTTTTCTGGCGCGTCAAGCTGAGCGCGAGAACGACTTGGTTTTTCCAAAGCGGAATCGTGTTGACGACCGCTGACTCGATCTTTTCAGCAAGGATTTGGTTGTTCTGCTGAATGACCCGAATCTGAGGTGCCATTTGGAGGCTGATCGTACGACTCAATTTTAAGTCGTGCAACTTTTTCTCAAAACGGTCCGCCAATTGAATCATATCGTTCAATTGTTGAAGCTTCGATTGATCTTTAGAAATTTCTACTTCTTGACGTAACGGAGCAATCTCATGTTCCCGTACATGGTCAAGCTTTGTCTCACCCGCAGCGATATAGACGTTCAACTCTTCGAAATACCGCTTGTTCTTATCATACATCTGATCGAGCATCGTGATGTCTTTCATGAGACCAAACTTCGCACGATCGAGGTTATGGATGACCTCTTCCAAATAGACGTTCATTTTTTCGAACTGAAGCTTATAGTTTTCAGCCTTCTTCTTCGCACGACCGATGAGTGGGATATTGTCCATGAAACTCTTTTTCTCCGGTTGAAGCATATCCGGGTCCATCTTACGGACGTTTTGCATCAAATCAGACAACAGTTTCCCGGCATCGCCGCCATCTTTCATCCGCACTTCCGTCAAAATTTGATCAGAGAATTGGGAAAGTTCACGTTGGACGTTCGACCCGAACAACATGACAGAGTCTGTCTTCTTAATATCAATGGATTCAGCCAATCGCGTGATGCGCTCACGATGCTCTTGAGGCACGTCCGGTTTCGCTTGAATGGCCGGCACTTCATGTGGCTGTGTAACAGATGACCATTCGACAGATGGGTCACTGAACCCCTCCGTCTCGGTTTTTGTTTTCGTATCAGAAGTCAGTTCTTCTTCCGGCCATGACTGCCAGTTCGTTTCATTCGATGAAGTCATGTTTCTTTCTCCCTTCCGGCTGATCAGATAAAACCCGCTCCATCATGATCAGTTCGCGTTCAAAGTCTACGGCGTCATCTTCAAGGAGACGTCCGCGTTGTTCTTTAAATTTATCGACAATTAGTCGCATATTTGTGATTAATTGTTCCCGAGTCTCTTCTTGAATGACGACTCGTTTTCCTTCAAGTTCTTTAAATTTCAAGACGACCGAGACGAGGGAATCTAAATAGAATGTGAACAGGTCACGAACATGCTTGGCGTCTTGTGGATTTTCGAAGAGTTCCTCGAACAATTCATGTGCTTCTTTCGAGACGGCCTTCATTTCACGCCTTACTTCCACATCCTTAATATCTGGTAGGACACGGTCAATCTGTTGTAATTTCTCATATCCTTGCTCAATCGTCCGTTGTAAAAATTGAAGTTCTAAATCATCTGTCGCCTCGAATTGTCGTGTAGGCATCGGCTCTTCGATCGGTTTTAAAATCCTCGATCCAGAGAACGATTCTTCCTCATCGAGCAACAGTTTTTTCTTGGCACGTTTTGCCACCGTTGTCGGTGTTCGTTGACGATGTTTGCGCTTGTTCGTCGACCACACTTCATTCAAGACGAGCGCCCCTACAATAATGAATAACCAGGAGAAATCGAATACGTTAATGGCAAAGTATATGACTGCCCCTGTCAGGGCCCATTTCATCCATGTTTTCATTCTTTTCACCTCATCTCATGTTACTTCTATTGTACATTACGAAACCACTCAACAAAAGTTTCGTCATCCCTATCATTTTAGCATAATAAAATTCGTCGATACCTCCGTCCACAGGTGTAGAATCAACTACCTATATCGACTACTTTCCCGTTGCGAGACGAAAAAAACCGTAGACTCATAGAGCCTACGGTTCGTTTGTTATGTGGTGATCCATGTAGAAACCATGACGATCGCGACAGTTACAGGAATGACATAGCGAATGAGCGCATGCCAGATTGGGTAAAGCTTCACACCAGGTTTGGATGTTTCGATTTCATCCTTTAGGACACGTTGGTCAACGACATATCCGACAAAGATGGAAGTCAAGAGTGCACCCGTCGGCATTAAAATGTAGCTGACGAGATAGTCCATCGTATCGAAGAACGTCCGACCGTTCCAAATCTGTACATCACTCAAGAGTCCGAACGACAGCGCGGATGGTACTCCCAAGATGAAGACGAGAAGGGCGGCTGTCACCGTCACTTTCTTTTTCGTCCATGACAATTTCTTCTCATTCAGACGGTCGGTCACACCTGCGACGACGACTTCTAACATGGCAATCGACGATGTGATCGATGCGAAAGCAAACAATAAGAAGAACAAGACCATGAAGAATCCACCGAGCGGTACTTGGTTGAAGACTGCCGGTAAAACAACGAAGAGTAACGCTGGACCTTCAGCCGGATCAAGACCTGATGCAAAGACTGCCGGGAAGATGGCTAGTCCTGCTAAAAGTGAAACCGCAATGTTCAATAAGACGATCATGTTCGCTGAACGGTTCAATGTTCCTTTCGTCTTAATATAAGACGCATATGTCAGCATCGCTGCGACCCCCAACGATAAGGAGAAGAACGCCTGTCCGAGGGCAAACAATACCGATTCACCAGTCAATGCAGAGAAGTCAGGCTGTAAGAAGAAGCGAACCCCTTCCATCGCCCCGTCAAGCGTCAACGAGCGGACTACTAGAACTAAGAAACTGATGAACAAGAGTGGCATCAAAATTTTACTCATCCGTTCAATCCCCGCTTCAACGCCACGTAAGACAATTAATAGTGTAATGAAGAGGAATAAGAATTGTCCGAGTACGGCGATACCTGGTGTGGAAACGACGTTCCCAAACACTTCACCGAATTCGTCTGCAGAACGTCCACTGAGCGTTCCACTTAAACCGAGTCCGATATAGATGAGAACCCATCCTCCAATAACACTATAGAAGGAAAGTAACAAGAAACAAGCAATGACACCCAAATAACCGATAATGGTCCAGCGACCATGCCCTAACTGTTTGAAAGCGAGAAGTGCAGTCTTTTGAGTCGAACGTCCGACAATGAATTCACCAATCAATAATGGCAGACCAAGTAATAATGTGAACGCCAAAAACATGAGTAAAAAGGCACCGCCACCGCTCGTTCCGGTGACATATGGAAATTTCCAGATTGCACCTAAACCGATTGCCGACCCTGCGGCAGCTAGTATGAATCCAATTTTTGAGGCGAATGAATTTTGCGCCATGATTACCCCTACTTCCTGTTTTTCATTTCATTTTCATAATAATAGTGAAATACTAACATGGTTCCAAGATGAGAACAACAAAAAAACAGAGAAAAGTCTGAATACTTTTCTCTGTTGATGCTTTATGGCGTTAAAAAGGTGAGGGCACGCTCTCGGATTCGGATCGACAATTTGTCTGCTTCGAAGTGCTCCCCATCGACATCGATGATTTGTGGCGCATTCAATTCTAGCTCGATATGAGAAGCCTGGAAGTGATTCCACTCCGTCGACTTCTGATCGAGACCGAGTTGTTGGGCCAACAGCTGTCGAATCATGGGAAATCCGATTGCCGAACTATGAACGACTTCTAGCAAACCATCGGAAAACGATTGTGTCTCTAGTTTGGTCGGGACCGTACCAAGATAACTCCCGTTCCCAACATAGAGAAAACTAACGTCACCGTCATATATTACTTCACTGCCCCGCCGAAGCGTGATGTTGAATGGGTCCGCTTCACGGAACTGACGGATGGTCGCTAAAAAATATCCGATTGAGCCTAATGATTCTTTTTCATCCGGATCGATTTGACGAGATGTATCCGCGATCAAACCGACGCCTACGAAATTGAGCGCATACATCTCATCGACTTGAATGACATCGACATATTGTTCGTGAGAGGAACGAATGATTTGAGCAGCCTGTGTCGGTTGAATTGGCAGTTCAAGCGCTCGTGCGAAGTCATTACATGTTCCTGCTGGAATGATGCCCACTGTCGGCCGTTCCTCGCGCTGTAAGGTCATTAACCCATTCACTACTTCGTTTAGCGTACCGTCCCCGCCAATGACAATCAGATGGTCGAACGATTCGCTTGTTTCGGCGAATCGGAGCGCGTCCCCGATTTCCTGTGTCTTTTTGATGATGATTTCTTCATAGAGCGATTCAATCGTTCCGATGACTTCGCCGAGCATCGTTTCGCTCGTACCGGACTTCGGATTCGAAATAATCAAAGCTCTCATAGTAATCCTTCCTGTTCTAAGAAGTCTTTCGCTACATCGTACGCGCGTTCATTTCCGTACGCGACCCGTCGATTCAATTCAGACATTTGTTCGTCTGTGATTTTACCTGCGAGCTGATTGAGCGCATCCTCGATTTCTGGATACTCTTCAAGTGTCTCTTCCTTCATGAGTGGCGCTCCCTGGTATGGTGGGAAGAATTGACGATCGTCTTCTAAGACGACCAGGTCGTTCTCGGCAATATCAGGGTCCGTCGCATAGGCGTCTACTAAATTGACATCTCCTCGTGAGATGGCACGATAACGCAGTTTTTGCTCCATCGAGACGACAGATGGGAAATCGAATCCATACTCGTTTTGAAGTCCTGGGTATCCGTCTTCACGGTCCGTGAATTCAAGCGTGAAACCGGCCTTGATGTCCGACTCGACATTCCGTAAATCAGAAATGGCCGTAATGCCTTCCGCCTCTGCATAATCACGTGGAATAGCGAGTGCATACGTGTTGTTAAATTTCATCGGTTCGAGCATCACATACCCATCTTCCGCAAGCGCTTCTCTTGCTTGCTCGTACACTTCACCGGCATCGTTTGACTCAGGCGTTTCTTTGACGAGACTCGCGAGTGCGGTCCCAGTGAATTCAGGGTAAATATCGACATCCCCTGACTGGAGGGCCCCCCATACGAATGTTGTTTCCCCAAAGTTCGGTTTCACCGATACGGTCAAATCCGTTTCTTCTTCAATTAATAATTTATACATGTTCATTAATATCTCTGGCTCAGGACCAAGTTTTCCGGCAACGACCAAGTCTGTTTGTTGCGAACGACCAAACGCAAGCGGTGTGATGATGATGAGCGCGAGTACGGTCGAGACGGCAATCAACTTCGTCTTATTGCGTGTCGCTGTCGCACCTTCCATCTGACGCAACAAGAAGTCAAATAGGAGTGCCAAAATGGCGGCAGGGATGGCACCGAGTAAAATTAAGTAATTGTCGTTCCGGTTAATCCCAAGCAAGATCAATGTACCGAGTCCGCCTGCTCCGACTAAAGCGGCGAGCGTCGCAGTCCCGACAATCAGAACCATCGCTGTACGGATACCAGCCATGATGACCGGGAGCGCGAGTGGAAGTTCGACTTTCATCAAACTTTGATTCGGTTTCATCCCACAAGCTCGAGCAGCTTCTAATAACGATTTATCCACTTCATTCAACCCAGTGAACGTGTTTCGTAAAATAGGGAGCAGCGCATATAAGACAAGCGCTATAATGGCAGGAAGTGCTCCGATTCCAACGAGTGGAATCATTAATCCGAGTAAGGCAAGGGATGGAATCGTTTGAATAATCGCGGTGACGCCAATGGCGGTTTCGGCGATTTTCTTACGTCGCGTCAGCCAGATTCCCAATGGCACGGCAATTAAGACGGCAATCAAAAGCGATACGACAGAGAGCTGCAAGTGCTCAATCAGTGCCTCGACAAGTTGTCCTTGTCTATTTTGGAACGTCTCAAGCATCTAGCTCACCTCTTCCACGTTGTGTAAATTCTAAGACGAACGGATCTTCACTCGCCAAGATTTCTTCTGGTGTACCGACTAGCATGAGTTCCCCATCACGCATTAACGCGATGCGATCACCAAGCTTCATCGCTTCTTGCATGTCGTGTGTGACAAACAAGATCGTTTTGCCAAGTTCGTCATTCAAGCGCTTAATATCATCTTGCAATTGACCACGGCTGATCGGATCAAGCGCAGAAAAGGGTTCGTCCATGAGGATGACGTCCGGGTCTGCAGCTAAAGCACGCAACACGCCTACGCGCTGCTGTTGTCCTCCTGATAATTCTGCTGGCTTCTTCGAGCGAAGTTTCGGGTCCAGTCCGGCGATTTTCATCAATTCGGTCACTCGCTCTTTTGTTCGGTCTTTTTTCCACTTTAATAATTCCGGTACGACAGAGATATTTTCTTCCACTGTTAAGTGAGGGAATAATGCAATCTGTTGGAGTACATAACCGATATTACGACGTAACTCAAAAATATCGAATTGATAGATTTCTTTTCCATCGATTAAAATTTTTCCGTCCGTATGATCGATTAATCGATTGACCATTTTCATCGTCGTGGTCTTGCCACAACCTGAAGGACCGATCAATACAAATATTTCTCCTTTTTCTACAGTTAAACTCAAATCTTTGACGGCTAACGTCCCGTCTTCATAACGTTTTGATACATCACGAAACTCAATCAACCTGATCCCTCCTCGACTATTTCCAAAATGGAAATTCAAATAGTATTTTGCCCGTTTCTCAACTTTGTTAAACAAAAAAAGGCTCTCCGATTGGAGAACCTGATTTTTAGTATAGCGTTACTTCAATATGTCGACGCCCCCATTGGATCGCGTCCTGTTTTGAATCGACTAATAAATCGACGATATGACCTTTGATTCGGCCACCTGTATCAAGGGCGATTGCATCACCGACACCTTGAATATGGACTTTTGACCCTAAAGGAATGATGGCTGGGTCGACTGCGATAATTCGCATCCCGTTATAATAAATCGAGTCGGTCACATCATGACCCGTGGCCGTTAACACACGACCGCCGTACGCCTTGTTATCTGCAACATCATTTGAATAAGCCGTAGATTCGACTGTAATGACCTTTTTAGATGTAGATACCGGTGTCGCACTGACTGTTTGCGTAGCTGAAGTCGACGTTTTTGCAGCTGTTGCCTGTTCCGCTGCTTTTCGCTCCTCTTCCGCTTTTCGTTCTGCTTCAAGTTTCGCTAGCTTTGCTTTCTCGGCTTCTTCTTTTGCTTTCTCTTCCGCAAGACGTTCTGCTTCGATCCGTTTCTCTTCTGCGATACGTTTTTCTTCAGCAAGTTTTTTTTGGTGGGCGATTTCTTTTTGTCGTTCTTCTTCAATAGCTTGTCGTTCTAGTTCAAGCGGGTTTTGTACGATTTTCTGTTCTGTCCCGATTCCGATCTGAGCAGCATCTGCTTGATCCATGAATGTGAACAGCCCCATTATCGTAGCTCCAATGACGATCATATATTTTAATAATTTCATCGTAGTAAGGTCATCACCTTTCTCGTTATGTAACGAACAGATGTTAATTTACCACGACAGGTCCTGTCAAAGTAGTGATTTTATCGAAGTGAAACATTCCTGACATATGACGAAAAAATTGGTTACAGATTGTAACAATTGAAAAAAACGTTGATATTCCTTAGGTTCACAAAAAAATTACAGATTCGTTACAATCAATCGTGTAACAAACCTGTAATCTTCCTGTCATGATTAAATCTTATTCATTTGACTCAATTTCATACATTCTGAGCATACCCCACGGTGCGACATCAACTTGAACCGTGAACGATTGCTTTCCTTTTATCTCATTCATCTCATCTTGAGACACACGATACGAACCCATTTCTTCTATATAAAGAAGTCGATCATAATAGTTTGCCCGAATACCACCAAAAAACGGTTTCGACTCAATCCGATCGATGACAGCATAGCCATCTTCCTCTTCTTTAAAGGAGACATATACCGTTCCGGTGTCGACATCTTGTCGTCCTTTGAACGCATCATATTCGAGATAAATGGAATCCCCAAAATAAGGATCATACGGCTCGAACGAAGACCCTTTAAACGTGTACGACTCCCCGACCCACGAAATGGCATACACGAGAATCACAAAGAGGATGGCAACCAAGACTTGAACAGCCGGGATGATCCAAACAGAAAACCGTTTCATGTCGTCACATCCCTTCTTGAACGGTTACGCCACCATAGTCCGAGTGACAACGCAAAGACAATCAGTGCACCAATTAAGAAGAAGAGGGAAATATCAAGTCGATCCCACACATAAATGAAGTAGATGGTCATCTGAACGATTAAAAAATAGATGAAGGCGAAAATTGTTCGTTGCCTCATCATGTCTTGGCGAACCAAGTACGCTAGTGCGACTATTTCAATTAATACCGCCAGTAGTACTCCAGAATCCTCGAACAATGCAAAGGGAATCACCGCAAGAAAACTTACCCACAAAAGATCGCTCCGACGATGGATCAAGTAGACAGCAACAAGCGCAATCGATAAAAGTGTTGCTTCTAAAATCGAGGGTGGTCTTTGGGAAAGCCAACTTTCAGTTACGTTCACTAAATAGCCAATCGAAAGGACCGCAGCGACAAATAAATATGTGACTTGCCATCCAGCTCGTTTTCGATAAATTAAAAGCAATGCGTGCATAATGACGAGTGACCAAAGTGGCCATAGTCTACCTTCATAGTCAACATATTGACCAAAAATGTTGAGAATCCCGTAAAAAGTAAGCCATGCGAACGAACGGTCTAATGATTCATCAACAAAATGGAACCAGATCCATGTCACGATTAGAGCAATCCCAATCAAAATCAGCCCGATGCTTTCAAAACTATTTGTGATGGCTAAAAAGGCAGCGATTGCGGTGATCATGGAGAAAATGACGTGCTCATATATGATTCGGTGAAGTACTGCCATCGTGAAGACAATCCAGAACAGAAACGTCAACTGACCCGACAGATTATACGTTGTGAAGATGACCGCCATGGTCGCGATAAAGAAAACGAATCCTAGTACACGTAACGGCGTGACATATCTTGGTGTTTTCAAGCGAACTCGCTCGGCAAACACATAAAATCCAACCATAAATAGAAGAAACAAACCGATTTTCAAAAGGTCAGGAATCGCTTGCCAGTTGGCTGCGACGAAACTGAAAAGGCTAAGAGCCAACAAAATGGATCCGACAATGACCAAAACGGGCGGCTTGTGATCATGTTGCTCACTAGCCGCCCGTCGTTTATGTTCATAGTCGACTAGTCTTAACCCCGTCGCTTCATCCAATAAACCCGCCTCTTGCCATTCACGTACTTTTTTGTCAATGGACACCTGAATCATCCCTTTCAGAAAAAGGTCAGCTGGCGCGTTCAATCAATTCCAATTCTGATTTTAGTAAAACTTGTTTCTCGAACTCGAGTCCGAGCTGTTGAAACTCTTCCATGATTGAGACGTCTGCAATCACAGTATTGGTCAGTACGGCGGTCACTTCAGCGACCCATCCTTCACGAGTCGACTTCACGATATCACCTACGAGGAATTCTTCAGACACACCCATTCACTTCCAATCTAAATTTGTTTCTATCATTATAACGAAATTATAACCGTTTGAATACGTTTTCTTTTATCCGTTTAATAAATTGTGTTAAGAATTTTCCAGTAAGTCCCCAAATGATGTAGTCTTCATGTTCATAAAAAGGTTCTTTCATTTTAATTACCCGTTTTTTGTACGCTTTAGCATTCGCTAATCGATCTAACGGAATATTTTGATCCGGACTCATCGTCCATTCCATCTCTCCGTGGAATGGATCTATCATGAGCAAGGTAGAAATCGGTACGGTAAACAAATGATCGACCTCATCCGTCCCTTCCACACTCGGTACTTCCGATAGGATTCCGACAAACGGATAAATCAATTGACGATGAGGCGTAGCAAGCGGTCGCAATTTGCCTACGACTTCTACATTATCTGCAGAAATCTCTAACTCTTCGCATGTTTCCCGGATTGCCGCTTCTACGGGTGTTTCTCCTTTCTCAAGGCGTCCCCCTGGAAATGAGATCTCCCCAGGTTGCTGCCGCATCGTGTGGGCGCGTACCTCAAACACAACGTGCCATTCCTGATCGATTTGAACGAGTGGGATTAACACTGCCGCTGTCTGTTCATAATCTTCATCCATTGTAAAACTATCTCGAATCTGTTCTTCTGTGATCCATGGCTGCACAATGCTCACTCACCTTCCATCATCGAATATCATATATCGTTCTATACCCTACTTTTCGTTTAGTCGCTGCCAATGTCGGAAATATCATTATTAATGATAGGAGTTGATCAGCGTGGAGGAACAAGTAGATGTATTGATTGTCGGTGCCGGACCAACCGGCCTGACGCTCGGACTCACCTTAGCCAGATATGGCGTATCTTTTCAAATCATTGATCGTAAGACGACCCCGTCGGACAATTCACGAGCCATCGGGATCCAGCCGCGGACCATCGAAGTGTTTTCTCGTTTAGATGTTGCGCAAGAAGTGCTAGAGCGTGCCCGAACAATTGAGCGGGGGAATCTATATTTTTCGGGACAGTGGACAGCAAAGCTTGAGTTCTCCAAACTCGTGACCCCTTATCCGTTCGTGACGTTATTACGTCAAAATGAAACCGAAGAGATTTTGGAACGCGCCCTACGAAAACATGGACATGTTGTGAAGCGCGGGGAAACCTTGTCATCCATTACCCAATATCCATCCCGTACCATCGCACATTTGACCGCGACTGATGGGATGACTCGTGCCGTTGAAGCGAAATATGTTGTCGCCGCCGATGGAGCAAACAGCTCGGTTCGTCGGATGCTCGCCCTTCCGTTTAGCGGTAAATCATTTAAAGAGGCTTGGGTGTTAGCCGATTTGAAGGCGGATTGGCCGATATCCCGGGAAGAGGTTCATATCTTTTTTTCGGATCGAGGAGTGCTTGAAGTCTTCCCGCTCACGGATGAAACAATTCGTATCACGGGAAACTTGAGAACGGATGAATCATTCCAAGAATCGGATCTTCAAGAATTGGTGGAGCAACGCAGTCATATGCCGGTCCATATTCACGATGTTAAATGGTTCTCTTTATTCCGTGTGCACAATCGCATGGTCGATACGTTCATCCATAATCGCATCATTCTCATGGGGGATGCGGCACATATTAACTCCCCGGTCGGCGGACAAGGGATGAACACCGGGATAGCGGATGCCTTCAACTTAGGTTGGAAACTGTGGTTACATCTCAAAAATGGCGCTCCCCATCACGTCGTGTCCACCTATCGGGACGAGCGCGAACATGTTGCCCGCAACGTGCTACAGACGACGAATATCGCAACGGAGATGTTGCAGACGACCCTCCCGATGCTCTTGCCGTTCCAAGCAATCGGTGCGGATGTCTTCACTCGCGTCAATCTCGTCAACCAAAAAATCACCGAACGGATCTCTCAGCTCCATTTATCGTATCCGAATGCGCTTCGGTTACCGTTTCGTCGCGTCGCGGAAGGAAAGATCTTTCCGGAGACTGAGATTTTACGAACGGATGACGGGTTTCGGACAAAAATATCCGAAATCGCGGACGGACGGTTTCAAGTGCTCGTATTTGACGACGGGAAACGTGATTTGACGTCCATTTATGACTATTTGAACAAGAACCAGCCGTTCATTCAAACGATTACCTTATCTAAGACGAGTCGCCCGTTTTTCGATCAAGGAAACGAACTAGCCAAATCACTCTTTATGAAACGTGGCATATTAGTCATTCGTCCAGACGGTTATTTGTTGCATAAGCAACATCACGTTCGCTTAAAGCCGTTACAGGACAAGTTGGCCGTCTGGCTGCCTTCCTCTTAAACGTGTATAAATGGAGAGCCTCACCGTATGGGTGAAGCTCTCCATGTCATGACTATTCAACGTTTACATATAGAATACCTGGTTTCGAGAGCGTCAAATCGTAAAACGCTTCAAACGCCTCGATATCTTCTAATTTTCGGAAATCGATTTGATCTGTCTCTTCATTCGGAATGGCCACGATGATACCTTCCTCTGTCGATTTGATCATGCCCGTTTGTCCGTTATGAATTCGAATATAGAGTACTTGCTGATTTTCTAGGAGTGAGATCGCCTCTCGTCTCGATTGAATCGGTTTTTTCATTTCATCCCCTCTTTTCCATTTCAGTATACCGTTCGCTCCATATTGCTTTCAACTCGCCACACCATTAAACTTGTGTAAAGAAGGGGTTGAAGGCATTGGAAACATTATTGATCATCGTACTCGCCATTTTGTTTGTCATTTTGGTCTCGATTCGGACAATTCGCAACTTAAAGTGGGTTCGTTTCGGTGAAGCATTCGGGAAACAAGGTGAAGAACTCTTAGGTGATTATCATTATTTGACCGAGCAGGGCATCACCTGTCGTGTGGAACAAGGACTACCGACCGGCAAACTATTAAAGCCGCTCGCAAAAAACTTGGACGATCGCGTTGCACTGTTCGTTCACCGAGATGATGCGGCAAAAGCAAGAGAGCTTTTAAAATAAGAAGAAGGCCGAATGATTGGTATTCGGCCTTCTTCTTATTTATGTACTTGTCGCTCAGAACAATAATAGGCGATTTGTTTGACGAGCGGCTCTGTCAACGTCTCAAGGTTCGTTTTACTGATCACCTGATCCACTAGAGCGAATGAATCTCCACAATTCGCCTTAATTCGTTCTAACTTCAATCGTTCCGTTTCCGGGAAAATTAAAAACGAATAGACGGGAATTGCTTGATTACACTCTTTTTTTAATCGTGACCGCACTTGTTTGGTCATCCGTTCTAATTCCGTGACAGGATGAGGATAAACCTGTTTCCACCCCATCGAGGTCTCGGTTCGACATTCCCGGTTCGTCATATGGACGGGGGCTGGAGTTCGATTTAACTGAATCAAGAATACGCCTTTAGGTCCGACGAGCACGTAATGAACGAGATCATCCCCTAATTTGACTTGCTCAATCATCATCCAATCAAATCGACATGTTTGTCTGATGTTTTCGACGAGACGATCTGTATAGCAGGTTGGTGCTTTCATCACTTCTTCTTTCACACGAAACAGCTTTTTTGTCTGTTGTTTGACTGGTTGTTTCTCCGTGGCCGTTAACACTTGCAACATGGACCCCACCCCCTATTCGTTATTCGCTTGGACCGACTTGCTTTCCAAAGACCGCTTTTTCGAGATTTGAAATTCGGCGTAACATGTCATAATTTGAGGCAACCGGCTGTGCTGGTTTAGCCGGTTCCGATACAGGCGCAGGTTCCCGTCGCAACGAGTCGTTTTCTTTTTGAAGACGCTCGATTTCTTTCGCCATTTTTTCATAATCGCGAATGACGACATCTAAAAATTGATCGACTTCTTCTTGTGAATAACCACGTAACGCGGTCTTGAATTCTTGTTTATAAATCGCTTCAGCTGTTAATTCCGTTTGCATCATATCACTCCCATTGTTGTTCCCATTGTTTTTCTTCTTCAATGACTCGTAAGTCTTCTTGTGTGATCAAGAAAACTTCCATGTTCGGCTTTCGCCGAGCCCCATCGACTAGAAACCGGGGACTTCCTTCCGTTTCTTCGTCATACAAGGTGATCAATCCTTCTGCTTTATCTAAAAAGAACGCCGTTTTTGCCCGTAGCTGACTCGGGTCTTCGTATGGACGCTGTGTCAGCGGCTCAAAAAAGTCTGCCTCGAGTTGCAGTTGCACAAATAGTTCTTGTTCGAACGGTTTATAGCGCTCATCCATGTTTAAGAACGGTGGAAATACAGCGATTTTAATCGGATATGTTTCTCTTAACTCTAACAATACTTGTCCGGCCCACAATTCACAACCATTCGTTCCACTAAATATGAACCATTCAGCACCTAATTCGATGACTTCAAGTATCTTTTTCCGGTAAGCTTCTTGAATGATTTCAATACCCGGATGATCCGCTTTGAAGATGCCGAGTTCATGAGGACGATATCCTGTGACGGCTACTACTTTCATGTTCGCTTCCTTTCTAGGCGAGCACGGCGATGTTCTAACGCATCTTTCTCGCGTTGCATCGTTTGACGTAACACCGTCCGCTTTTGATCAAGAATCTCTAACGCTCGCTCCGTGTAATCAATCGCTAAAGCCACGTCCTTTTGTTTATGCTCTGCATATTTGGCGAGTTCGACGTACCCTTCAATCGTATGAAGCGATTCAAACAGCGGAATGGCTTCCTCAAATCGTCCAGCTCGTTTTAATAACATCGCTTGCCGCATGATGGCACGCTTCGATGGACTCGGGAGTTGCTCAAACTCCCTCAGCGCTTGATCTTGTTCGCCAAGGTCATGTAGCCAGTGGGCACGTTCCTCTCCGAAATCAGTTACCGGGATCGTGACGAGTTGACTGAGACGCGTATACAAGGAGACCAGGCTTAAACAGTCCGCATGATGGTGCTCAAGGACCGGCAGCAATATTTCTGGATTCCGCTCTTTGACGTATTGAAAATAGTGCATCGGTGCCAAGAATCCAGGAAGGTCATCCGTTCGTTCATGACCAAAGTATGCTTCGACCGCTTTTAATGATACTGATTCTAGCCTCGGTTTTAACAATCGTCTTGCAGCGTGAAGTAAATCGACATGACCCACTGAAGGTAATTGTTTCACCCGTGATTTGACGAACGTGTGTCTCGTCTTGATTTGAGGCCAATCAAATGACTTCCCGTTATAGGTGACGAATCGTACCTCATCTCCGATGTCTTGCAAGAAATGATAGTAAAAGGCGGTTTCAAACGCCGGATGAGGTAGCACGTATTGAATCATTTCAAGTTGTTCCGCACGAATCCGCGCAAACCCGATTAAAAAAATCGACGTTCCAGACCCACGTAAACCGGTCGTCTCCGTATCCATGAACAGGACTTGGTCGGGGTCTAAGTCGACGGCGAAAAACGGATGCTCGGTTCGAGCCATCATCTGTCCTGCTTCTCCAAACTTGAAGTCATGATACACCTCATCAAGGGGATATGTCTTCCGGATCCGGACGCACCATTCCCCTTCGAACGTCAAGATCTCTCCACCTTGTCCCATCCACTTTTGCTGTTCCACTTCATCAGGGGTCGCAACACTAGCTTTTGGGGCAGGTTCGTTCGTTTTGATTAATCTAGATAGTTTAGCTTTCATATCGTTCCTTTCAATCCTTGCAACTGACGAATGACTTGCTGCTTGAAGTCACCGTATCCAACCATGCCGACACAACGGGGACATCCGCTCTCACACGGACAGTCGGATACCGTCCGTTCTGCCGCTTCAAGCACCATGTCTGCATCTTTAAAGAGCGCCTCGCTGAGCCCGATTCCTCCAGGATAGCGGTCATACAGATAGACGGTCGGCTTACTCGTATGTGTCGACTTCATCTGAATCGTTGTGAATAAATCGAGCGTATCACACATGAGATAGAGTGGTGCAAGCCGTCTCATCAAATCACTGACCGCTTCAAGTTGATCTTCGAGGTCCGCCTCCGAGTAGGCGAATCGCTCATCCAACGTGAACCATGTCGCTGTCGTATGCAGCTCTCGCTCCGGTAGATGAATCGGGCCCGACCCGATGTTCTCATGCGTCCCAAATTTTATTTTCTTGAACAAAGTGGCCATCGCGATGACCGATACCTCACCAAACGTCTTCGCTCCATCTGTCTTATTCTCTTCAAGCACCTTCAGTTCAACGGCTAAATTCGCATCTGTGTAGTAGTCGACGTCAACTCGGCGAACATACGCTTTCTTCTCCTCAAAATCGAGTTTTTCGACCTGATATTGCTCGGCTCCGTGCAAGTATATCGCTTCATCATGTAACAACGTCATGGCACTGAACGTGTCCATTTCACCGATGACTTGATGTTTTGCCGTCTGATCGACGATGACGACATTTTCTTGATCACTCGTCCGAAGCGAGATGTCATGGGCCGGGAATGAATCCGTCATCCAATAATATCTATCAGCCCGTTCATGCAAGACGTGAGCATCCGTCAAAAACTCTAATATATCTTCCGTATCGACCGTTCCGAATCGCTCTCCTTTTTGAAAAGGCAACTCGAATGCGGCGCATTTGATATGGTCTACTAAAATAATCAAGTTATTCGGGTCAAGCCGGGCCGCTTCCGGTGAACGATCTAAAATCATGTCCGGCTGTTCGACGACGAGTTGGTCGAGTGATGACGAGGATGCGACAAATACAACGAGTGATTCTGAATGGCGCCGTCCGGCCCGGCCAGCCTGCTGCCATAAGGAAGCGACCGTTCCAGGATACCCATTCAGGACACACGCTTGCAGTTGGCCGATATCGACACCGAGCTCCAACGCGTTTGTCGAGACGACCGCCTTGATTTCCCCGTTCCGTAACCGCCGTTCGATTTCTCTACGCTCAGATGGAAGATAGCCGCCACGGTAACCGACAATAGACTTTGGTCCGAGCTCCCGACGCGTTAATTCCTGCAAATAGGTCAATAGCACCTCGACACGTACGCGTGACCGCGCAAATACAATCGTTTGAATGTTCGCTTCCACGAGCCTCGAGGCGATTCGTTTCGTCTCGAGCGTCGCGCTTCGACGAATTCCGAGTGCTTCATTGACGACAGGCGGGTTGTAGAACACAAGATGTTTCTTCCCTTGAGGTGCCCCGTTCCGATCGATTAAAACGACTTCTTCTTCCGTCAATAGCTCGGCAAGTTCAAGCGGGTTTGCAATGGTCGCTGAGGTCATGATCCATTTGGGATGACTGCCATAATAGGCACAGATTCGCTTCAAGCGTCGAAACACGTTCGCCACATGACTACCAAACACGCCACGATACGTATGGAGTTCGTCGACGACGATATATTCTAAGTTCTCAAAAAGACGAATCCATTTCGTATGATGAGGTAAGATGCCGGAATGTAACATATCCGGATTCGTGATGACGATATTCCCCGCATCGCGGACTTTTGTTCGTGCCGCAGGTGATGTGTCTCCATCATACGTGAAGCATCGTAAATTCCCTTCAAGGGCTTCGACCATCTCCATCAAGTCACTGTTTTGATCTTGCGCGAGTGCTTTTGTCGGGTAAAGATAAAGCGCACGGGCTGTAGGTTTTTCAATCATCTTGGATAGAACCGGTAAGTTATAACACAGTGTTTTTCCTGATGCCGTAGGTGTTACGATGACCGTCGAATGGCCAGCCGCCGTTTGTTTCACAGCCTCGGCTTGATGCGTATACAGCTGTTCAATTCCACGATTCTTAAGTACATTCACCAATTGTTCAGGCACCTGCTCTGGAATTGGGGCATATTGGGCCGGACGTGCATCGACCGTGTGCCAATGACGTACGTGGTTTGAAAAACCAGGATCATCTCTTAATTCTTTTATGATTTCTTCGACAGAGCGAGATTTTCGCATCTAGTCACCTTCTTTCATTACGCATTCGAAGGTGCAAGGTCCGCTACGACTTGTCGGATTTGATGAATCCGTTCATCTCGTACCACTCTCGATACAGCGGGCATCTGAAAGATGGCCATGTCTTTAAATGTAGCAGCGACATGCTCATTTTCTTCTTCGAGACGGAAGAGCGCATCTGAAAACAGACGTTGCGTCGACCGTCCGAACAAGACGATGGTATGTAGTTTCGTACATTTCGAATGAACCGCTAAAAGATGTTTGACGTAGCGTTGCACCGTTTTATAATAATCTTCGTTTGTTGAGATGAGTTGACGGTTGCCACGTAGAAGTTCTGGATAATAGGATTCTTCGCCCGTGAACATGGTCTCGACTCCGATTCGTTTCAAGTAAGCATGTCCGATTGCTTCGGCGACGGTTTGGTCCTGGATGAGACGCCCAAACGGTATGGACTCTTTTAAGAGCACATGTGAAAGCTTTAACCCGAGATGTCCACCGAGAGGCACGCCGAAATCATCGTCTTGCAGTCGATCCATGACAAGTAATACTTTCATCTTGCGTTTTAAAGAGAGTTGAACCATGTGTCACCATCCTGTTCCCTTTCTTTTCATTATAACAAAGTCAAACGAAAAACAGGGCGCACAATGTCGCCCTGCTCTCCTTAGTTATTCCCATTGTTTGAATTATTGTTTCCACGATTCGTGTCTGACGATTCACCATTGGATTGTCCCTCTAACGGAGTTCCTGAATCATCTCCGTCAGTTGGTTCGTCTGTACCTTCGCCAGAACCTTCATCCGTAGCCGGTTCATCAGGAGTTTGTTCGTCGGTGGTATCTTCGCCGTTTCCGTCTCCGTTACCATTCCCGTTTCCGTTATCATTCCCGTTCCCGTTATTTTCGTCTGATGGTTCATCTTCGGAATTCCCCTCATCAGTAGGGTTTTCCTCTTCTTCCGTCGGTTCCTCTTTCGGTTCAATCGAATAGCTCGCTTGTGCCGGTGCCGATTGCTGTTCTCCCGTCAACGGGTTCGACGCATTTGCGACAATAGTAAACGTTGTGTCTCCTTCGGCCAAGTTTGCAATATTCACACTCGTCTCCCCGGTCGTTCCGACGACTTGCTCACTTCCATCGGCTGACTTTTGTGTCACCGTGAACGTGATATCCGTATAACCATCGGCTTGTGCACCATCGAAATCGTATGACCATGAGACAGAACCGGTTTGACCTTCTTCATCGTAGTTAACACTTGCCCCAGTCGGAGCAACCAACTTCTCAGGTTGAAGATCTTTTGGTTTTGTTCCTTTTACATAAAGCTCATTACCAAGTGACAAGACTGAGTCTGGACGTTGGAATCGATCCGGTTGTCCCGTCGCATTCGTCACTTGTTGCATCATATATTCGAAATAGTATTGGGCATAGTCAGGATCGAACGAAGCGACTGTCGAATCTTTCGTTTTTCCTGTCCATACTGAGATTGAGTAATCCGTAGAATAACCAGTAAACCATTTATCTTTCGGATTTGTAGAGTTAGGCTCGTTCGTCGTACCCGTTTTACCTGCTACGTCCCATGGGAATGCGCCAGGTACATAAGTTCCACCTTCAGCACTCACAACATCACGAAGCATGTCTGTCAACATATACGCTGTATAATCTTCCATCGCTTGCTTGGCTTTAATCGGTGAATTAATACTTGAACCATCATTGAATTCAATTTTTTGAATCAAGTGCGGTTTTGTATACATCCCATTCGCACCAAGTGTTGCATAAGCTGCAGCCATCTGTGTCGTGCTCGCTTCTGCCGTACCTAAAGCATTAGATTCGTTGAGTTCATCGCCAGAATATGAAGGTTCGATTCCTACATTTTTAACGAACGATTCGATTGCTTCTTGTCCATACTCATCCCGCACTTCTTGGAAAGCACGAACTGCTGGCGTGTTCGCTGAAATTTTCAAGTATTGGCGCATCGTATTTGGTCCACGGAAACCTGAATAATAGTTATTCGGACTATATGTGCCATCTAATTTAGCGTCAAGCAACACTTTACCTGTCGACCACTGCCCATTTTCAATTCCAGGACCATAATCGAAAAATGGTTTAGCTGTCGATCCGATTTGATACTTCTCATTTGAGTAGTCACGATATGTGGTATCACCTTGCTTCGCCTGTTGACTGTCTACGATAGCGACAATTTCACCGGTCTTTGTATTCAAGACGGTTGCACCCATTCGTAAATCTTCAGGGAAACTACTTGTTTGTAAATTAACATTATTCGATTTAATATCACTGTTGAGTTTTGTGTGTAACTCTTTGTTGATTGACGTATAAACTTTCAAACCAGTCCCGTAAATATCTGACTGTTCAAGACCATAGTCCTCTTCTAACTCATTCAATACACGAGAGTAAATCGCACGTGTGAACGCTTCTTCTTCCGTCTCTTCACCTGGTGAGATGACGTCAGCAATGGCAACATCGAGTGCCTCATTGTATTGTTCCTCAGAAATATGTCCGTCACGTTTCATTGCAGACAAGACTTGCTCTTGACGGTAGCGAGTCAACTCCTGATCACCATTGATTGGATCGTAGGCACTTGGACGTTGCGGGAGACCTGCGAGAATCGCGGCCTCTTGATAATTGACCTCAGAGACCGGCTTATTGAAGTAACGTTTCGATGCGGTTTGCACACCGTATCCGCCACTACCGTAATAGTTTTTGTTCAAGTACATCTCTAAAATCTGTTCTTTCGTATACTCACGCTCGAGTTTGAGTGCGAGCCATTGTTCTTGAAGCTTACGTTTCAACTTCTTATCTGTCGAAAGGAACGACTGCTTGACCAATTGTTGAGTGATGGTCGATCCACCTTCTGCACCGAAACCCTCTGTCAAGTTGGCAACGACGGCTCCGCCGATTCGACGTAAGTCAATCCCGTTATGCTCATAGAAACGACGGTCTTCAATGGACACGACCGCTTGTTGCATCACTTCAGAGATGTCGTCGATGGAGACATACTCTCGAATCTGACCCGCCCCTTCGAGCGGTTCTCCTTCAGCCGAAAGCAACTGAATCGGATACGTATCGACAAGTTTGTCTTCATCTAGTTCTGGCGCCGTCGCAATGGCATATACCGTATATGCGCCGAATGCGATTACCGCAGCAATAAATAACATGAAACCTAATAAAAAGATGCGTTTCCACATCGGTTTCTTACTTTTCGTCTTTGATTGTTTCCCAGTTTTTTTGCGTTTATTCGTCGTCGAATCTTGTCGACGTGCGACCCTACTTCGCTCCATTCATGGTTCACTCCTTCTATTCAATCGAGCCATTGATCGAGCACCGTCAAATAATCAATCGACGGCAAGGCTCTCGTCGGAACTTCAATCGCTTCCTTTTCGATAAAGCTGAGCGGAATCGATTTGCGCCCCGTTAACCGTTGTTCCCACCACTGAACAAGTTGCTCGGTGGTCAATACATATTGCGTATTATAGCGACTAAAGCGGATGATGACAAAACAAATCCCTCCATGACGTTCACACTCACGCATGTGGGCGATTTGGTGGTCATGAAAATTGCCGAGCGGAAACGATGTCTTATTATTCGTTTCTTTCGCTTCAAAGTCAATGTACCTACCACGATAAACACCGTTGTAATCGGTCGTAGATGCCTGTTTGAAATAGGCTTCCGTTACTTTGGCGGCACTTCGCTTTGGATAGTCGACTTTGACGATTTGGAGAGGGGTTGGTTTTTTGTGGATGACGGCTCGTTGATGAATCCGATAAAACTCATTCGTTTCATTTAACAGCGTCTCCAAGTTCATTCCGCGATTCGCATAGGTTTGAGAATTCGATGATTGCTTCGAAATTCCTTCCCCCTTTGTTGTCTTTGTCACGTTTGCCTTTTTACCGTTTGGATAATGGAACAATGTCGTCACCCCATACATACATATTAACAGGTCGGTCCACTCGTTCCTTCCGTCTCAGGTCTGATTGTCGACTTCTGTCGGTCGACACTTGTGTGGAATTACCGCAACACATATCGTACCAAACTCCCGTATGTTAAACTAGTATGTAAGCGATTGTGTATCCAAATTGAAAAGCTCTCGTTATGTATGATTCGATTGCTTTTCTATGATAATAGCACTTCTACTGTTTATCCAAGATGACACACCGATAAACCTCATTGATGTCATTCTAAAAAAAATGTGCAATATCTGTGCAATAGATTGACCAAATTATCATTTGGAAATAAAATAGGGTGCTTAAAGACGTTACTGTTAAGCCGTTTTGGAGGGATTGGATGGAAAGTGGAAAGAAGTATGTCATGTTCGTCGACGAAACAGGCACACCGAAGGGAAATACGCAATTTAACTTGACTGGCGTGCTGATGGAATATAAGTATTCAATCGATGCAGACGAGACTGGATTACCGTGTGAATTGAAACGACGTCTTCAGGCGTTCAAACGAGATGTGTTCAAAACGGAGCATATCCCACTTCATTTAAAAGAAATTTTAAAAGCGGAACATCCTTACGGAAAAGAAGATGGGATCACGATTGATATGTTGCGCGACTTTTGGGATAAACTCCCTGAATTTTTGCGAGGAATCGACTGTACAATCGTCAGTGTCGAGGTCGATAAACAAAAGCTTCATGACTTTTATTCGACGCCAAAAGATCCGTATGTCGTCGCATTCGCTCACCTGATGAAGTCATTCTATGCGTTTTTAGAAGAAACAGAGGCAGTAAGTGCCCGTGTCGTCCTGGAATCCCGAGACGATTATCAGAACTTACTGATTCAAAAAGCATTCTTTGATATTTTCAACTCAGGTACCGTTCATTTAGACGTCGAAAAGAGCCGTCAAAAAATTAAAGGCTTCATCTTCTCTGAGAAGCAGAACACGATGTATCAATCTGGCTTAGAAATCGCTGACCTCGTCTGTCTGCCACTTTCTCGCGTTCGTCGTGGCGTGATTGAAGTGAAACCACGGTTCGTCCATTATGGGGACGAGAACCGAATCTTTAAAGCCATTAAGGACAAAATTTACATCCGTAAAGAAAGTCCGGACCAAGATTTCCGAAACTGGGGCTTCAAAAAAGTGCCAATCACGAAAAAACGTCGCGAATGGAGCGACCATCCTTGGAATCATTAAGCAAAAACGCATCGACACATTGCGTGTCGATGCGTCAGCTTGTTGACTAACATGAATCTTATCGCTCGCCTGTCCGGCGCCCACGCTTTCCTCAGGCAATCCCGGAGCCGCATCGCGACCTAGGTCGCTGCTGGGTCTCCGTCGGATTGCTTTCCTGTAGGAGTCGGGGCGCCGTCGGACGAGCAACGCAAACGGTCGTCATCTGGCGGCCGTTTGTCTTTTTCTAAGACCAAGACGGCCGAAGAAAAAACTCGATACTTACTTCGAATCGATGTATCAGGGGAAAGGGAAGGTAAACGCCGAGCCCGCCCGCCATCAATCCCGAGATCATCCGCCCCGGCCCGCCGTTCAACATCCGTTCCGTTCGTCAGACCGTGAAGGATGAATCGTGTCGACTTGTTGATCATCAGATCCGCCCCTGTGTGTTCTTCTCACACCATTATATGGAATGAAGGACAAAAGGTGACCAAGAACGGGCAGGCGAGACTCCTGAGGGAATAGCAAGCAAAGGGAGACCCAGCAGTGACGCAGTCGCGATGCGGCTCCCTGCTTGCCCCTAGGAAAGCGAGCCGTGTCCGGGTTGGGCATATAAAAGACATTAAACCTATACTTTGTCTACAGTCTGACGCATCGACACATTGCGTGTCGATGCGTTTTTTATGTGGTGACTTTCTGTGACTTCATTCGTTTCTTTCCTTCACGGCACATATGCAACAGTGGGCATGCCTCACAGCCTGGGCGTTGTGCCTTGCAATGATATCGTCCGAAGAAGATGAATTGATGATGAAGTTGTGACCATTCCTCGCGTGGAAACTTTTTCATTAATGTATCCTCGACTTGTCGAACATTGTCTTTCCAGCGACAAATACCGAGACGCTTGGATACTCGTTCCACATGTGTGTCAACCGCAAACGCCGGTTCATGGAATGCAACAGAAAGGACGACGTTTGCTGTTTTACGACCGACTCCGGGGAGCGCCTCTAACGATGCTCGGTCAGAAGGGACAATCCCCCCATGCTCGTTCACAATTTTTTCTGAGAGTGCTTTTACATTCTTCGCTTTGTTACGGTACAGACCAATCCGTTTAATCAATGCCTCAATCTCAGACACGTCAGCCGCAGCCATCGCCTCGACAGACGGAAACGCTTCAAACAATCCTGGTGTCACCTTGTTGACGAGCGCATCCGTCGCTTGTGCGGAGAGCGCGACCGCGACGACCAATTCAAAGGGATTTTGATGCGTCAACTCGCAATGAGCGTCTGGGAACATCTGCTTCATCGTATCTGACACTTCCTGTAATTGTGCTCGCGTCAACATCACTTATTCCTCCGTTGATATTCCACGACATCCTCGAGCGATTCGACATGATGGTCTTGCCAAACGCGCAGGATTTTGTCCATGTATTTGAAGTTTCGCACGTTTCGAAGTTTCGCTTCACGAAGTGCGGCCATGATGAGTTCTTCGCTGAAGCCATCTTCCGTCATCCAGCCGACAATTTGTTCAATCTCGAACGGGGTGATCGTTCCAAATTCCCTCTCAAACGTATGAATGATATTCTCATTCAGTGTCTGCTGTGGCGCAACTTTCTCTTCCCCTTGTAACGCTTCGAAAAGTGGCAATAGGCTATATCGCTCGCCATCACTTGAAGCGTCAATCGCGATCAACTCTTTTTGCAACAGACCAAGTAGCACTGAGCGCGCCTCATTCTCTGAAACATTCAATCGTTTCCCTAGCTCACTCGGGAGCGGCATGACGATGCCTTCTCCAGTCATTTCTAGAAGATGGACGATCAGACTGAACTCGACGGGTGACAAATCGAGGCGTCTCGCATCGGTGAACAGCTTTCGTGGAATGACGACCGGACTTTGCTCGAATAATTGAATCAATTGATGTGCATCCATGTCGCACTTCCTTTCTAAGACACATTAATCGGGGAGGACATGGTGTCTTCCCCGATTAATCGTTAAGGGTGAATTCGGTTTAAAAGACGTGGGAACGGAATCGCTTCACGGATGTGCTCGATTCCACTGATCCATGCGACCGTACGCTCGAGACCAAGTCCGAAACCAGAGTGTGGGACCGAACCGTATTGACGAAGTTCAAGGTACCAATCATACGCATCCGTTTCGTCGAGACCTTCCTTGATGATCTCTTCTTTTAAACGATCGTAGTCGTCCTCACGTTGAGATCCCCCGATGATTTCACCATATCCTTCTGGTGCAATCAAGTCCGCACACAGAACAAGTTCTGGATTCTCAGGGTCTACTTTCATGTAGAACGGTTTGATTTCTTTTGGCCAATGCGTGATGAATACCGGCTGATCATGTGCGTTGGCAATCGCCGTCTCGTGCGGTGCACCGAAATCATCACCGTATTCGATGTCGTCGAATCCTTCTGCCTTCAAGAACTTGATGGCATCTTCGTAACGAACACGAGGGAACGGCGCTTGTACTTGTGCCAATTTCTCAAGGTCACGTCCAAGCAGTTCCAGTTCATTTTTACAGTTCGCAAGTGCTGCCTGTGCAATGTATGAGACGTATTGCTCTTGAATCTCAAGGTTCATGTCATGATCGACGAATGCCATCTCCGGCTCAATCATCCAGAACTCAATCAAGTGGCGACGTGTTTTTGATTTCTCCGCACGGAACGTTGGACCGAACGAGAATACTTTTCCTAGGGCCATCGCCGCTGCTTCCATATACAATTGACCCGTCTGAGAAAGGTAGGCTGATTGACCGAAATAATCTGTTTCGAACAATTCTGTCGTCCCTTCCGGAGCACTGCTCGTAAGGATTGGCGGATCGATTTTGACAAATCCTTCTTTGTTGAAGAATTCATATGTCGCACGAATGATTTCGTTACGAACTTTCATAATCGCGTGTTGGCGACGTGAACGGAGCCATAAGTGACGGTTGTCCATCAAGAATTCCGTTCCGTGTTCTTTCGGTGTGATTGGATAATCAATCGATTCCGCAATCACTTCTAAATCTGTCACTTCCAATTCAAATCCGAGTGGTGTACGTCCGCCATCAGATTTGACATTCCCTGTGACCCAAACCGAAGTTTCTTGAGTAATCCCTTTGGCTAACGTAAATAACTCTTCCGCCACGTCAGCTTTTACAACGACTGCTTGAGCAAAACCGCTTCCATCACGTAATTGAAGGAAAGCAATCTTACCACTTGAACGTTTATTGGCAATCCAGGCCCCTACACGGACCGATTGGCCTTCATAATCTTTAAATTGGTTAATCGAAATAGTTGTCATATTCTTTTCCATCCTTTCGCTTATCGAGCGTGCTCCGTAACGAATTCTTCTACTCGATCGAGCGCTTCTAATACGCGTTTTAATTCAGTTGCATAGGATAATCGTACGTAATCGTCTTGTCCGAAGCCCGAACCAGGCACAAGTGCCACGTTTGCTTCTTCAAGAACAGCTTCACACCAAGCATCGACGGTGTCATAGCCACTTTCTGTGGCCGCGACCTTCGCGTTGGCATATAAGTAAAATGCACCTTGTGGCTTCAAACAAGTGATGCCAGGGATTTTGACGAGACGGTCGTAGACGATTTCAAGTCGTTCCTCGAACGATTGACGCATCATTTCCACATCTTCTTGTGGTCCATTGTACGCTTCTACCGCAGCCGCCTGTGCGACAGATGTCGGGTTTGATGTCGAGTGTGAGGCCAGATTCGTCATCGCGCCGATGATTTTTGCATCACCAACGGCATATCCGATTCGCCAACCTGTCATCGCGTGAGATTTCGAGACCCCATTGATGATGATCGTTCGTTCACGCATATTCGGAAGGGTCGCAATCGATACGAACGATGCATCACCGTAAATCAATTTTTCATAAATTTCATCGCTAACGACGAGAAGATTGTGTCGAAGAACGACATCGGCGAGTGCCTGTAGCTCCTCTTTCGTATAAATCATTCCCGTCGGATTAGATGGGCTGTTCAAGATGACGGCCTTTGTACGAGCTGTAATTGCATTCTCCAGTTGAGTCGGCGTCAATTTAAATGACGTCTCTTCATTCGTGTCGACCAAGACAGGTTCTCCGTCCGCCAATTTGATTTGTTCCGGGTAACTGACCCAGTATGGGGCTGGGACAATCACTTCGTCCCCTTCATCTAAAATAGCTTGGAACAGAGCGTATAGGGCATGTTTCGCACCTGAAGCAACCATCACCTCGTTGCGTTCGAACGACAATCCACTATCGCGTTTCGTCTTTTCAATGATGGCATCTTTCAACGCGACTGTCCCGCCAGATGGCGTGTATTTTGTGTCTCCATCTCGAGCGGCTTGACAAGCAGCGTCGATGATTCGTTCTGGTGTGTTGAAATCAGGTTCACCCGCGCCGAGACCAATGACATCTTTGCCTGAAGCTTTCAGTGCCTTCGCCTTAGCTGTAATCGCTAAGGTAGTCGATGGTGTGAGTTGTTTTACACGTTTCGCTAATAGATGTTCCATCATAATCCCCCTCTAATTCATTACATTTGATCGGTCAATTGGACCCGTCGAATAAATTCTCCGGTCTGAAGCGTATAGTACGAATACGTATAAGACGCATCCGCTTTCGTGACCACTTCGATGAGTGCCCGTTCGTCAAAACCAACCTTACAGCTGACCAGTTGTCCGCCTGTCTCCTCAACTGACTTCGAACAGACGTCAGTAGCGTCCACTTCACCGATTTCTCGTTGCTCGATCTCTAGCTTTTTATCCAATGGGACAAACCAAATGGACTTCCCGTCTACTTCTGGGAAGACGACATATGCCTCTGTCCCATTGAACAGTTCTCCCTGACCCACTCTCGCGTCTGGAGATTCTTCAGTCAATCGTACCATCGCCGTTTCGACGAGCTTTTCTTTTTGATTCTCTGTATGACCGATGGTGAATCGATACATCACGCTAAAGACAAGGACGACACCAATCAGTGCCGCCAGTAATGAGACGATCCATTTTGCCTTTCTGGTCATTCTGTACGATAGATGGTGAAGACCATCTCTTCCTTCTTCGGATCATTCACTTTCTTCTCAAGTGACAAACCGAACATTAAATCCTGACTCTTTAAGGTCCGATTCAATAAGTCGACAATTTTGTAGACGTCCGCAGTCGGTTCGATGCGCACGCTCGCCAGCGTCTCAATATTCGAGTTCATATTGACTCCTCCTCCAAAAACACTATACGTATCATTATAAAACGATAATATCGTGATGCCTAGCGTTATCTGTCATTTCGTGCCACAGACTTTTCCTTCTCATCTAAGAACAACTCTAACTCGGATAACGACGTTTCAAGCGTTCCTTCAATCCGGTCAACTTTAGGCAAGCTGTTGATGAACTGTTTGCCGTAACGTGTCGTCTCCACACGTCGGTCGAACACGAAGACGGCACCATAATCCCCTTTCGATCGAATCAATCGACCGACACCTTGTTTGAAGCGAATGACCGCTTGGGGCAGGGATAACTCAAAGAATGGTGATTTCCCCATCGCTTCAATTTTCTCAGAACGTGCTTGCATGATCGGCTGGTCGGGCGGTGCGAAGGGAAGTCTTACAATGACAAGGCATGTCAACGCCTCCCCTGGAATATCGACACCTTCCCAAAAGCTTGCTGTCCCAAAGAGAATCGACTGTTCCATCCGTTTGAACTGTTTCGTCAAGCGGCTACGCGAGCCGCCGCTCACACCCTGTGCGAGAAGTGTATAAGACGTGTCAAGATGGTCTTTGACTTGTTCGTAAGTGAGTCGAAGCAATTCGTTCGATGTGAACAAGACGAGCATCCTCCCTTTCGTCACGTTCGCAATTTGGACAATCGACTGGGCCGTCTGGTCGACGAACTGAGGAAGCGGCACTTCATTGATCAATGGGAAGTCCGACGGTACAAACAGTTTGGTCTGGTCTTTGAAGTTGAATGGTGACGGTAAGACGACTCTTCGGACCGGTTCTCCTTCTAATCCGAGGCGTCGTTCCATAAAGCTGAACTTCCCTGAGACCGTCATCGTCGCTGATGTTAAGATTGTCGGTCGCTTCTTAAACAGACGTTCATGCAACAGCGGTCCGATTTCGACGGGTTGCGTGTACACCGAGGTTAATTTCCGATTTCCTAAATTCAGTTCGACCCAGCTGACCGCATCATCGTCACGCGTCAGCATCGTCTCATAGATGACACTCTCGAGTTCGCGCACGTCTCCAATCAACGTTTTTAAATCACCGAGAAGGGCGCGCTGTTTGAACGTCATATGTTCTTTACGTTCATCGAGCAGTCGATGGAGGTGTCGGAGTGACGTCCGCAACGTTCGCAGTTTGTCCTCGAGTCGATTGGCCACTTCTCGAATTGGTCTAAACGTTGCCCCTTCCCGTTCGAAACGAACCGTTTGTCGAGGTTCTTTTTTCTTACCTAACGATTGAAGGGAAGTCAGAAGATCTTCGAGTTCTTCCTCGACCCTTGCAAGAGCCGAATCAATTTGTTGACTGAATGCCTCCGCTTCTTCGGTTACGGATGTCAAATCGGCTAGCTGAATGATGCGAGAATGGAATTTGCCATCTGCTCCGTAGCCGAACCATTTGAAGAGGCGGTCAAATTGAATCGCATCAAATGTCACACCGAAATGATGAGAGGCCACTTCCTCGACTTGATGAGCCTCGTCTAATACGAGAGGTGTGTCCGTCGGTAAAATGCCTGCCTGATGCTGTAAATCCGAGAACAGTAAAGCATGATTGGTCACAATCAGGTCCGCTTCTTTCGAGCGCAACACGGCTTTCGTGAAAAAGTCACGGCTATACCATGGGTCGAATCGACCAAAATCATTAGAAGCATCTGCTTGAATCAAACGCTTGAACGAAGCAGGACCTTGTGTCGCAGATCCCGGGAATGAGAGTTCCTCTAAATCTCCGGTCTCGGTTTCTGTGAGCCAGACGAGTACCATCGCTTTACACATCGATGCTAAAAGACCGTCATTTGATTCGTCGAGCACCATCTCGAACTTACGCAAATCGATATAATTGCGTCTCCCTTTCAACAACGTGAATTCGATCTCAGGAAAAATCTGACGAAGAACAGGTAAGTCTCGATTTAACAACTGTTCTTGCAATTGAATGGTATGCGTACTAATGACGACCGGGCGTTTCGTCTCGAGGGCATGGTGTGCACTCGGAATCAAGTACGCAAGCGTCTTACCCGTTCCCGTACCCGCCTCGACTAATAATGTTTCCTCATCGTCTAACGCTTTATAGACGTGACGCATCATTTCGAATTGACTCTGTCTCGGTTCAAACTGATCAAACAGTGAAGGGAGTGTCTCTTCGATCGTCCGCAAAAGGAACGGCTCGAACGGTTCACGTTCTGTCGTCGGGACGAAGGCATCCACCGGTCGCCTTAACGCAATTTTGCGGTGGATATCAAAACGTGTTTCGTCGTCTGGACGAATCCCGACCTCAAGGATCATCTCATCGAGTAACGGTTCGATATGACTCGTCCATGACTCAGATAACTCTCGAAGTCGTTTCAGCGTCACCATCGGTAAATCGCGTAAACGGTCGAGCATCCGGATGAAGAGCTCGGCTGTCGCCTCTGCGTCACTGAGTGCCCGATGTGCGTCTGTATGTACGAGGTCAAACGTATCCGATAGCGCTTCTAACGCATGGCTCTCTAAAGTCGGATACAAGATACGAGCCAATTCGACAGTATCAATGGCTCTCCCTTGAAACGCAAGATAACCCGCTTGTTCAAGACTCTCATTTAAAAAAGTTAAATCAAATGCGACGTTATGCGCGACAAACACCCGTCCATCTAGCATTTTCCAAATGTCGGGAATCACATCTTCAAATGTAGGTGCATCACTTACATCTTCGTCACTAATCGTTGTCAATTGCGTAATAAAAGGTGGGATTGGTCGACTCGGTCGAATCAAGGTGCTGTAGCGCTCTATCACTTCACCCTCTTGTACGACGACCGCCGCAAACTCAATCAATTCATCTCCGGACTTAACGGAATGACCCGTAGTCTCTAAATCCACAATCACATACGTGTCCATAACATCCATCCCATCTTTGGCACGCTCGTGCTTTCTGTCTGTCTCATCTTACCATAGAACGAATAACGAAAAAACGGGGATGCCTCTGCCGACACCCCCGAATCCTTTACAAAATTGTATGAGCAATCTCTTCGTAAAGAAGTTGATCGACCTCATTTTGTTCGTTCAACACAGCTACTTTCGGACGATGCGTTTTTGCCTCTTCCGCTGTCATTTGACCGTAAGCCATGATGATGACAACATCACCGACCTGGAAATGACGTGCTGCCGCTCCGTTCAAACAAATCACGCCTGAACCGCGTTCCCCTTTGATGACATACGTTTCGATGCGAGCACCATTATGGTTGTTCGTAATGTGTACATGTTCATTCTCCATGATACCGACCGCATCCATCAAATCCTCATCGATTGTAATTGAACCGACGTAGTGTAAGTTTGCTTCTGTCACTGTTGCTTTATGAAGCTTTGCGTGCATAAATGTACGAATCATTGGATTCATCCCTTCTTCCAAATCACATTATCAATCAATCGGGCCCGTTCAAACTGAATGGCCACCGCTAACAAGAGTTCGGTCGAGTCGCTCGAGACGGTACCGAGCGTCGGGTAATCGACAAGCTCGACGTAATCGATTTGACTGTTCGGAATCTCGTTCAAACGTTCAGTCAGCTGTCGTTTTACTTCATCAACTTGTTGACCTGTATCGAGTGCCTCTCGCGCCATCGTCAATGCGCTGAAAATCCGACTCGCCTCTACCGTTTCGACATCTGACAAATAGACGTTTCGAGAAGATTTGGCTAGTCCTGTCTCCTCACGAATAATCGGGCAGCGTCGAATCTCGACTGGAACGAAATAATCTCGGACGTATCCTTCGATGAGTGCCACTTGTTGAGCATCCTTCAGACCGAAATAAGCGCGTGTCGGTTGAACAAGGTTAAATAATTTTGAAACGATTGTCAACACACCATCAAAATGACCGGGACGACTCGCCCCACATAATACGTCCGCCCCGTGACGGACGGTCACACGCGCCATGTCAAGTGGATACATCGTCTCCGTCGTCGGATAGAACAAGACATCGACTCCCGCATCACGTGCCAACTTCTCATCCCGTTCAAAGTCGCGGGGGTAACGGTCGAGGTCTTCATTCGGTCCGAACTGTGTCGGATTGACAAAAATACTCATGACAACGACGTCATTTTCCCGTCGCGCGTTTTCAACGAGGCTCATATGTCCTTCATGCAAATATCCCATCGTCGGCACGAAGCCAATCGTTTGGTTCGTAGGTAACGCAATACGTAATTCTTCGACGGTCGATACAATCTTCATCCTTTTCCTCCATACAATGAGTCAAGTAACGACTCATCCATTGTGAACGTATGGCGTTCTAACGGGAAGTGACCGTTCTTCGTCTCTTCGACATAAGAACGGATAGCATCCGTCGCCACTTCATTCACGTCTGCATACGCTTGGACAAATTTAGGGAGACGGTCCACCCCATATTTCAATACGTCATGATAGACGAGCACTTGGCCGTCGACATCTGCACCTGCACCGATTCCGATGACAGGAATCGTCAATTCTTCTGCGATCCGTTTTGCCAATTGGTGAGGGACACACTCAAGGACGAGCATCTTCGCGCCAGCACGTTCCGCAGCCAAGCTATCTTGAAGGAGTGTCTCGGCAGCCTCTAGGGACTTCCCTTGTACTTTATATCCTTCTAGGACGCCAACCGATTGAGGGGTCAACCCTAGATGGGCGACACATGGCATGCCGACTTGTGTCAAGCGGTCAATCGTATGAAGCACGTCACCGGCCCCTTCTAGTTTGATGGCATCCGCACGGCCTTCTTGGAATAAACGCGATGCTGCCTGTAACGTCCGATCGAAGTCTCCGTGATATGACGCAAACGGCATATCTACCACAACGAACGTATTTTGTGCTCCGCGGCGTACCGCTTTCGAATGATGGAGCATGTCCTCCATCGTCACCGGAATCGTCGAATCATAACCAAGTACGACCATCCCAAGTGAATCACCTACTAAGATCAAATCGACACCGGCCGATTCGGCAAGTTTGGCTGACGGATAATCATATGCCGTCAACATGACGAGCTTTTCTTGCTCGTTCATTTTTTTTAACAATGTAGTCATCGTGTGCATCTGTTTCTCCTCCTAAACGTGGAGACAGGAAAGAATAAACGCCTTCTTACACAGATGGCAAGAAGGCGCACGAAAAACAAATTCATGGTTTTCATGAGTTAGTGTCCTTCTGTCCCTGTCATAATGATCAAGGCAGACAACTGAATGTGACAGTCTGCAAGCGCGGTACACTTCAAGAATTGATAGCGTCCGACACATTAAGTATAGTCGATGGTCTCGCTTTCATCAATCATTCCACACTGCAATCTCAGCAGAATAGACCGGTTCGACCGTTCCATCCACTTCGAGTAGCAACGCCCCCTCGTCCGAGATGCCACGCATGACACCTGTTCGCGACGTCCGGGACCCACTCAAGGTGACCGACTCATTTAAATAGGCGGCATGTTTCATCCAGTTCAAGCGAACGGGCGCAAATCCCACGTCAAGGAACCGATCGTATTCGGTCTCGAGTTCTGCCAACAGTTCTGCCAATAACTCACTGCGATGATACCGCGTCCCGGTCTCTAAATACAGGGAGGTCGCCCGGTGCGCCAACTCCGTCGGAATGTCATCGCCGTTGACATTCATTCCAAACCCTAAAATGACGGCTTGGATGCGGTCACCTTCCGTTTGCATTTCTGTCAGAATGCCTCCGATTTTCTTGCCATTTAGCAGTAAATCGTTTGGCCATTTGATGGTCACGTCAAGGTCACGTGCATTCAACGCTTTCGCAAACGCACTCGCCGCCATCAAGGTAAGCTTTGATGCGTCGCGAATGGGCAACTCCGGCCTTAAAATCACACTTGACGCGATATTGACGTGCTTCGGATTGTACCAATTGCGACCGAGTTGTCCGCGACCGGCCGTCTGTTCCTCGCTCATGACGAGCGTCCCCTCTGGCACGTGTTGTTGAGCCAGCTCATGGGCGATTCGTTGTGTCGTGTCGATTTGGTCAAACGCATGGACGATTTGACCGAACCGTCCCTTCCGATATGACGCAAACGCCGGTTCATCGAATCGGTCACTTTGCTCAAGCAATTGGTATCCTTTTCTTGGGATCGTATGAATCGCATAACCGTCTTGCTTAAGCGTTTCGATATGTTTCCAAATAGCGGTACGTGAAATATTTAATTGACGGGCCAACTCTTGGCCACTCCATACTTCACCATCTTGTAATAGCGTCAGAACACGCCCGCGCGTTGAAGCCATCGTTTCGCCTCCTCTTTCAATACTGTCTCATGGTTCGGTAACTCGTTTAAGATGACGCGTCGCTCGAGGTCGGCTAACAGATGCTTGATCGCTTCCCCTCGTGCCCCGAGCGCTAAGGCGTCCCGGCCGTTAAACTTTAACTCTTTCCTTGAAGTCATCGGGAGCGACTGTTTCAGTTCACGGCTTCGGTCTCTCTCCCCGTTCATTCGGAAATAAGTGGAGAGCGTCTGTTCATCCGTCGCATAAATCGTCATCCGGTCAAGCCCCGTCTCACAGAGCTGTGCAAGCGTACGTGCCTCTCGTTTGATGGCGTTCGACCGTTTCCATGGCGATAGCCAGCTGTCATCCTGTGCATGATAGAGAAAGAGTGCCCACCCGCTGACCGCGTTCACAGGGGTCCGAGCGTCCTCTTGGACACGCTGCATCAGTTCGGTCGTCACGTTCGGTAAATGACGATGAATGCCGAGCTCGACCATCTCACCTAGTGCTTTCTTGTACGCAGGTCCCGTCAACAGTTTCTCAAATTCGATTGCGATACGCTCCATCGCAATCTGTTCGAGCTTATGACCGAGCCCGCTCGCCGCTTCCCGCAACTCGTCATGTAAGGCGAAGTCGAGCTGTGACATGAAGCGAAGCGCGCGCATGATGCGTAGCGCGTCCTCTCCGAATCGTTCAAACGGACTGCCGACTGTTCGGATGATTCGTTCTTCTAAATCATGTTGACCACCGAATAAATCGACCACTCGTCCATCATGGAACGCCATCGCGTTCATCGTGAAGTCCCTTCGTAATAAATCCTCTTCAAGCGATACCCCGAGTGCGACATGGTCCGGTCGTCTCGAATCCGAATACGATCCTTCCGAACGGAACGTCGTCACTTCGAACGGATGGTGGTCAATAATGACCGTGACGGTCCCATGTTCGATACCGGTCGGAACCGACTTCGGGAACAGCGCCATCACCTCTTCCGGGAAGAGGGACGTCGCCAAATCGATATCATCGGGCAGACTCCCGAGCACATAATCCCGAACAGCACCACCGACGATATACGCCTCGCCACCATGCTGTTCGATCGTGTCGATGATTTGTTTTGCGTATTCCCATTCCGTCATGATGTCACCACCTGTTCATACAAGCGTTCATATTCGGTCACGATATCTTGTGAGGCGAAGCGCCGAGATTTCACCAATCCGTTTTGTCGGAACCGTTCTCGAAGCTCACGATCGGTCAAGAGCCGCTCCATCGCAGAGGCGGCCTGGCTCGCATCCCCTTTAGGAACGACGAAACCGTCCTCACCGTCCGTGATCACTTCCGGCAGCCCACCCGCATCGCTCACGACAGAGGGCACACCCGTCGCCATCGCCTCGAGCGCCACGAGACCGAACGCCTCCTTGTCTGATAACAGGACGTGAACGTCGCTGATTGCAAGAAGTGCGGCGACTTGTTCTTGTTTCCCGGCAAAGATGACTTGCTCTTCAAGCCCCATCTCCGTCACGAGTCGACGCATCGCACCCATGAGCGGACCATCTCCGACGAGCAATAGTTTCTTATTCGTCACATCCATCTGATCGAACGCCTCCAGGACGAGGTCGACGCGTTTGACAGGACGGAAGTTTGAAATGTGGATGGCGACCCGGTCCTCATCCGACAAGCCGTACCGTTCCCGGAGTGTCGGGTCGAATTGAGGCGTATACACCGATTCATCGATGAAGTTATGGATGACTTGGATCGGCAAATCACTGGCAATCCGCTCTTCTGTCTCCCGTTTCAAACTATGAGAGACCGCCGTGATCGCGTTCGATTGACGCAGCCCGTATAGAATGGCCGGTTTCAGTTCCTCGTCCTCACCGAGCACGGTAATATCGGTCCCGTGTAACGTCGACACGATCGGAGTCTTCACTCCCGCCATCTCGCGACCAAGCGCGGCACAAACGGCATGCGGTACGGCATAGTGTGCATGGATGACATCAAGCCCGAACGATTGGATGACGCTCGCGATTTTCGCTGAGAGCGTCATGTCGTACGGCGGATACCGAAAGACCGAATATTGATTGATTTCGACTTGATGGAACGTGATATTCGGGTGATAGGCGTTCAAACGAAACGGCATGCTGCTCGTAATGAAATGAACGTCATGTCCTCGGTCCGCAAGCTTCATGCCGAGCTCTGTCGCCAATATCCCAGAGCCTCCGACCGATGGATAACACAGAATCCCAATCCGATATGTCATGCGAGCTCACCTGCCTGTTTTACGACATACGGTCGAACGCGCTTCAAGCCTTCCGCATAAGCGACGCCAATCAAGCTCCCAAAATGGCGTTCACGGGCGATGACCCGTTCCACGTACGCATCGGTGAGCGGTGTCTTCACCCCATCGACGGGGGTGAACTGACTCGCGTAACATTGAAGCGCCCGTGTCTTCACTTCGATCGTGTCACTAATATCCACGCACACATCCGGTTCGACGTGAGCATTGATCATATATTGGTACACACTTTCCGGACGATATGCCTCGAGTTCGGGTAAGTACTTTCGGATCCCGGCATTAAACAGCGCCTCTGTCACGAGATGGGCGCAGGCCGCATGGTCCGGATGGCGGTCGACCTCATATGGATAGAGCAAGTGGGTTGGGCGTTCACGGCGAATCAAGGAGACGATTGCCTCGAGCTGCTCTTCTCCCCCGTCAATCCCACGGTCTTTAAATCCTAGATTGATTCGACGGACACCAAGCACGTCATCAGCCGCACTTGCCTCCTGTCGTCTCGTTTCTACATCACCATTTGAAGAAAGTTCCGCTCTCGTCAAATCGACGTATACGACCTCAGTCTTCTCTTTCGTCCATTGGGCGGTCATGCCGGCGATCCCGATTTCGATATCGTCCGGATGTGCCCCGATGGCTACTACTTTCATCTACATCACCTCTTCTTTGAAAAGTATAGCCGACTCGTTTCTGAATGTCATATGTTCAGGGTAGTCAATCGAACTGTTTTTCGAGTACTCTATCTAAGGGGAGGTGAACCTGATGACGGTACAATTACCGATTCGTGTTCGAAATATTATTTTTATCTTAATAGGTTCTTTTATTTTTGCATTCGGCGTTTATCACTTCAACGTCCAAAATAATTTGGCCGAGGGTGGGTTCACCGGGATCACATTGATTCTCCGCGGACTATTTGATATCTCACCTTCTGTCACGAACTTGGTACTAAACATCCCGCTCTTTTTCATGAGTTACAAGTTGTTAGGTCGCACGACCTTCATCTATACGCTCATCGGGACGTTTTCCTTTTCACTTTGGTACGCACTCATCGCCAAGTATTCGACGCTCGTCATCAACTTGACAGATGACATGGTGCTCGCAAGTCTGTTCGCCGGGCTCTTCATCGGGGTCGGTCTTGGCATCATCTTCAACAATGGCGGGACGACGGGCGGCGTCGATATCATCGCACGACTCGTACAACGCTATTTCGGATGGTCGATTGGGAAGACGTTTCTCATCTTTGACTTCTTTGTCATCGTCCTCAGTTTGACATACCTCGACATTCGTGAGGCGATGTACACGCTTCTCGCCGTCTATATCGGGGCACGCGTCATCGACTCGATGCAAGAAGGAACGTATGCCGGTAAAGCGGCGATGATCATCAGTGACCACCGCACTGCTATCGCCGACGGTATTCATGCGACGATGAACCGCGGCACGACCCGACTGCTCGCGAAAGGCGGTTATTCGAACCGAGAACTCGAGGTCTTATATGTCGTCGTCGGCCGTAACGAAGTGAACCGTTTGAAGACAATCGTCAAACAAATCGACCCGCATGCGTTCGTCACGTTCCATCACGTGTATGAAGTCGGAGGCGAAGGGTTTACGTTCGATGAAAATCGGATGCCTTTGAAATAAGCAAAAAAATCGCCTCGTTCACAGGGATGAACGGGCGATTTTTTATGGTTCGATGTGGAGCACCTCGACTTGAATCGTACCTCCTGGCGTTTCGATTTGAATTGTTTGACCAATTGTCGCACCCATCAAACGACGACCGAGTGGCGATGTCACGGATATGCTTCCTCGTTCTATATCCGCTTCTGCCTCACTCACGATTCGATAGCGCTCGGTCTCTTCTTGTTGCATTTCCCGAATCACGACCTGATTTCCGAACGTCACGACTTCCGAACGTTCCGATATAACGATGATCACGTCATCAAGGAGGTGATTCAGTTCTAAAATATCCGCCTCGATCCGTTCATATTCATGTACCGCTTCACGATAGGTGACGTCTTCACGGAAATCACAAAATTTTCGAGCCGTCCTTATCCGTTCACGCGCATCCGTTCGCTCTTTTTTTAGCCTCACAAGTCGATTTGTCAATTGGTGATGACCTGTCTCTGTCAGTTGCGGTTTCATTGACAACAATTCCTTTCGTCAAAAAATTAAAAAATCCCGCCTACCGACGGGATTCCATTCAATCCTATTCATCACGCGGCATAAAGACGATGAGTGCCAAGCGAATAAGTTCGGCAACCGCAACGAGCGTTGCAGCGACG
Organism: Exiguobacterium sp. S3; assembly: GCF_018617295.1. Lineage (GTDB taxonomy): Bacteria > Bacillota > Bacilli > Exiguobacteriales > Exiguobacteriaceae > Exiguobacterium > Exiguobacterium profundum. Next base: position 578,798 of record NZ_JACSJW010000002.1, on the reverse strand, counting down.
TAAGTCCAAGCCGCGGCATTCAACACTTTCCGTGCACCTGTCTCTTCTGTCGCCGTCACGATTCCGTGAGACGTCAATTGCGCCATCGCTCGTTTCGATGCATCGAACTCGACCGGTAACGTGATCAACTGGAACACGACCGCCCCGAGCATCATGATGACACCGAGTTGAGCCAACCCGAGTGCCTCGAATAAGAATCCTCCGAGCAACAATGGGAACGACAAGTTCGACGTGATGTTGACGACCGGAACAAGGCTGTGGCGGACGCGCATCATCTTATAGTCTGTCGCATCTTGAATGACGTGACCGATCTCGTGCGCAGCAATCGCGGCAGACGAGATTGTCGACCCTTGATACACTTCGCGAGACAAACGAACGACTTTATTGACCGGGTCATAGTGGTCGCTCATGAGTCCGTCGACCATTTCGATTCTCACGTTGTGCACACCGTTTTGTTTCATGATGAAATCAGCGACTTGTGCACCTGTGACACCGCTTTGGAGCGGTTGTTTCAAAAACTGCTTATACGTACTTTTCACTCGCATCTGGGCCCATAGGGGGATGAGCATGATCAGTGCAAGATAGAAAATATAGCCACCTAATGACATTTTCTATTTCACCTCTGCATGTATTTAATAATTTGATTTTACATTCTTATGACCTTATTTTCAAGCGATGGACGTAGGACGAAGGCATATCCCATAAAAAAACATAATCCTGTCAACCAAAAGGAGCCGTAGCCGATCCACATGATGTGTTCTGCCAGTGACGGATAACGTGGCCATTGACCGAGTACATAATCGACGATGTCATTATGAATTACCCAAATTAGCGTACATACAAACGAGGTGACCGTCCATTTCATGAATGGCGCGTAGATGAGCGCTTGTAAGGCCATTGCACCGTGAGAGACCATCAACATGACGGCCATCAAGATGGTCAAGGTCGGCGCATCCGGTGGTAACGTGCCCAAATACATGATGTTCATAATCACGGCCCAGACCCCGTATTTAATCAACGTGATGAAGGCCAGCGTCTCGAACAACGGGGAGCGCTTGTTAGCTAACCAAAGTCCGAGGACAATCGTAAAGAAGAATGATGCTGTCGGACTATCCGGTACGAACAGCCAATAGATGTACGGTGTGTCACGTAATTGAGGCTCGTACCAGATATACCCGTAAATCGTCCCTCCCAAGTTGATGATCAATAGAATAGTCAATACAATCCGATGCATCAAGAACGGTTTTAAAAACATGGGGTTCATTGTCTCAATCCTTTTTCTTCAGTTTTCTTCAGTTTATCGTATGCGTCGTGCAGAAGTAAAAAAGTGTAGCCCGATATTCAGGCTACACTTGATGACTTACTTGTTATTTTCGCCGCCTTCACCGTATGAAGCGATGAACTCAGACATGGCTTGGAGATCTTCATCTGAACCATCCCACTGACCAGCTGGCATCGTACCGACACCGTTGACCGCGATTTCCGCGATTTCTTCAGCCGTATACTGTGTGCCGACGAGTGCTGGAGCCGCTGCTCCACCTTCTAGGTTTTGACCGTGACAGTTGACGCAAGATTGAGCTGAATAAATCTCATATCCTGGAGCCGCTGTATCGATTTCAGGACCTTCACCTGGAATTTGAAGCTCACCTTGTGCATGAACTTGATCCCAGTGTGTCGTTTGAACAGATTCCCAAGTCAAGTAGAAGACCGAGAGAATTCCAAGTAACATGAAACTGATCGCGACTGGACGTTTCGCCGGTCGACGCTCGAGACCTTGGTCAAGCCATGGTGCAACGAGAAGTGCCGTGAACGCCAAGCCTGGAATAATGACTGTACCAAGTAAGATCCAGTCCCCAGCAGCGAATTGATATTTGAGTAATTGATACAAGAACAAGAAATACCAGTCCGGCAACGGAATGTATGACGTGTTCGTTGGATCGGCGATATTTTGAAGCGGTGGTGCTTCGACAATTGTCAAAGCGATGAATCCGATCAAGAAGACCGATCCTACCATCCACTCTTTAAGCAAGAAGTTCGGCCAGAACGCCTCTGTGCGTCCTGGGTATTCTGAATAGTCTTTTGCAATGTTTTGTTTCCGATTCGAGATTCCTACTCGAGAGTCGGTTACAAATTTCATCCCTTTACCGCGATGCATATCGTTTCTCCTCCTTTTTCTCCTCGAATCGGCTTATAGCGGTCCAGAAACCCCTTGTTTACGAATCATCAAGAAGTGGGCTCCCAACAGTCCGAACAATGCCGCCGGTAAGAAGAAGACGTGAATTGCGAAGAATCGTGCGAGTGTGCTCGCCCCGACAATCTCACCACCAGCGAGAAGTGTCTTCGCAATACCACCGATAACCGGTACACTTTCAGCGATTTGAAGCGTAACTTTCGTTGCGAACAATGCCTTCATGTCCCATGGAAGCAAGTATCCTGTGAGTCCGAGCGCCAAGACGACGAAGAACAAGAGAACACCAACGACCCAGTTGAGCTCACGTGGCTTCTTATACGATCCCGTGAAGAACACGCGGAGCGTATGTAAGAATAACATGACGATCGCTACAGATGCGCCCCAGTGGTGCATCCCACGAACGATTTGTCCGTGTGCGATCTCATTTTGCAAATAATACACCGACGCGTGCGCGTTGATGATATCTGGTACGTAATACATCGTCAAGAACATCCCTGAAAGGATCTGGATGACGATTGTAAAGAACGTCAAACCGCCAAAACAATAGACAAATGCAGAGAAGTGATGAGCAGGGTTGACGTGTTCCGGTACTTCATGGTCTGCGATATCGCGCCAGAGCGGTGTGATGTCTACGCGTTCATCGACCCAGTCATAAATTTTTTGTAACATCGGCTAGTTCCCCCTCTCATTACTGAGCGACTGGACTACCTAAATATAGGAAGCCGTCTTTTTCTTCTTTTTCATAACGTGCAAGTGGTGCTGTCGGCGGTGTACCTGGAATGTTCGTTCCATCTTTTTCGTAACGTCCCAAGTGACACGGACAGAAGAATTCTTGTGGACGAGTCGGATCACCAGCGAATGCTACCTGACAGCCAAGGTGTGTACAAATCGGAGAAAGTGCGATGATCTCGCCACTATCTGTTTTGTAAACCCATGCTGAAAGCGTTTCTTCAAATTCATACCAAGCATCTTGTGTTTGTTTCTTAAAGTCGACACGTTGCGGCTCAGTCGTGATGTCATCAAGACTCATTACTTTTACTTTGTCGCCTGCACCAGTTTTTTTCAAAACCGGATCGATCGCAAAGTTGACCATCGGACTGATCAATGTTGCCGCCATAAAGCCACCTACTCCAGTCAGTGTGTACGTTAAGAACTGACGGCGCGTGACTTTTGACCCATTTTGAGCCATTTCGTTCCCCCCTCATTCGTGTGCATAACCCCATAATTCTTTATGCATTCTTCACAAAAATTTCTCACTCAACAAAATAGTATATCAATAAAACCTCTACGTCAACCGCTTCATGTCGCCATCCAACGGCTCGAAAGTTCCGTGATGACTTGTGTCGCAAAATTCTGGACCATCGTGTGCGCTTGATCGCTTGACATCGATCCAAGCGCGAGCGGCGGTACGAACAAAATCGGCAAATCAAATGCTTTGAAACGGACGTCTGACGCGATAAACAATACGTGAGAAAATCCGGATGAATTTGCTTTCGCCACCACATCCTGCGCCAACTTCACACCAGCTTCCACATCGGTGTAACTGATGGTCGGGCTGAGCATCGTTCGACCAGATAATTGACGTTCTGTCTCGGCCGTGACGGCATGAATCACTTCATAGCTTTCGGCTTTGCGAACCATATCCTCACCAAACGCCAATTCTGCGAGCGGAACGATGAGCGTATCGACGTATTGTCGTTCGGCAATCGAGCGGAGTGCCCCTTGACTATCGAACCTCATCTTTTCCCTCCTCTCCTTCATATCTCATCATGTCTATTGTAGCGTACATGACTTCGCTCACCTTTCAAAGTTATGAACGAACTGTGAAATAATTGTGTATTCCTACGTAATTAATATACCAAAAAACAAGCGCCTACCGGAACGGAAGCGCTTGTTTTTTTCAAAATAATTTAGATGCTCGCACTTGATGAAGTTGAGTCGTCAGATTGCGGAATAAATTCTCGTCTCGTCGGTCGAGCGCTTTATCGATTTCAATCAGCAATCGTTCTTCTTCAAATTGAGCAACCGATGCTTGAATGACCGTTTGAGCAGAGGAAGAGACTTCGTCTCTCACTTCTGCCACTGGTTCAAACGGATTCTGTTCGACGATGTCGACCCAGTTCTCATCAATCATCATACCTTGAAAATTTAACTCTACATAGATTGGCCCATCGTGTAGACGGATGTCATGATAAGCCTTCTCAGGATTCATGGTCACAAGGTCTCCCCGTCGGTATCGAAACGGTTCACCGTCAAACCCGTACGCTGTCATCACGAGACTTCGTGGTGAGACCGAAGCGTTTGTCACGAAATGAACGTTGCCAAGCTTTTCAGGATGTCTTAACCAATAGTCAAGAATCCACTTTGCTTCACGTTTCCGAAGCGTATGATGAGCGACGAATCGCTTCAAAAAATTACGTTTCCGCTCGACCATCTGACCTCATTCCCTTCCCTTATTCATTCTACGTCATCAGACAATTGTTCGAGCTGTTCTTCGAGCGCTTGGCGATCATCGAGGTCGACCACCAATGCAAGCGATTGCTCGACCACACGTCGCGCGTCATGTCTACGACTTTCCTCTATCAACAGTGTAGCCCATTCCGTCACAAATGACACGTCCTCTTTCATCATCGGTTCAATTGAGGCATATAGACTGACCGCTTCGTCGTACGCTTCGAGCTCATATTTCGCCTTCGCCTTGTACCATGTCATGAGTGGCGACGTCGCATGATCTTCGAGTGCATCGATGGTTTCGAGAACATCATAGAATTCTCCTGCTTCAAATAAAATCGATAAGAGCAATTCGGTCGCTTGTAACGACTCTGGATTTAACACGAGCGCCTCACGAAGTTCTTTAATGGCACCGTCCCGATTTCCGAGTTTGAGAAGCAGTCTTGCTTTGACGTGGCGTAGTTCATCATTATAATCGTCGCGCGTGATACCTTGATCGACGATCTCAATAGCCTCTTCCGTTTGCCCGATTGCATCGAGTGCCTCGGTATAGGGCAAGTAGAGCGACGTGAAGTCTGGGTCCATCGCCTGAAGCTCTTTGAACTGCTTGATCGCCACTTCCTCACGTCCGATCCGATGAGCCGTCATCGCATGACCGAAGACAGTGTTCAAATCGCGATGTGTGGCCCGCTCATATTCTTCGAGCGCCTCTTCAAACGATCCGACCATCGTGAGGGCCTCCGCGTAATCCGCTTGATAGTCGATTTCAACCGGCAACTTCATCTTCGGAAGTCGCGCATAGAGTGGAATGGCTTGTTCAAATGAACCGGTAGAGGCATACAATTCAGCCAATCCATAGATGAGTAAAGGTTCATCCGGATTTTTCTCGAGCGCCTCCATCAGTTTCTTCACTGCCACTTCATCCAATCCTTGCGATTGATACAGGTCAGCGAGGAGGACGAGGCTCCTCACTTGCGTATCTGCGTCATCCGATTTGATTTTTTCAAGCACGGCAATCGCTTCCTCTTCACGGTCACTATCTAAATACGCTTCCGCTAGCGATAAGGCGACATTCGGGTCTCCCTCATAGTCGACGTATAGCTTTGAGAGAACAGCTGTCGCCCGGTCGGCAAGACCTAACTCTAAATAGAGGTCGGCGATGGCTAAACGGTCATCATCCGACCCTTCCTTCTCAAGTTCTTCAAGATGCATGAGTGCATGTTCCGTCTCACCTGACTCAAGCATCTCGATTATATGTGTTAAAGCTGATTCATCTAGCATGGTTCGTCCTCCTGGGCTTCGGTTTGTCGTTATTCTATCTTACGTTGAACCCGTTGTAAATCTTCACGGAATCGAGGATAACTGACATCGGATGCCTCGATCCCCTCGATGTGAACGACTTCATCGGTCATGAGTGACGCAATCTGTAACATCATGGACAAGCGATGGTCTCCGTAAGTCGAGACATCTCCTCCATGAAGGCGACTCGGATTGACGATGAATCCGTCCTCAGTGCCGACGATGTCCACACCTAACTTCCGTAGTTCCGAGACGACCACGTCAATCCGGTCAGTTTCTTTCACGCGCAGTTCCGCTGCGTCTTTCACGATGGACGGTGAATTCGCTTGAGAGGCGACGAGTGCGAACAGTGGTAATTCATCAATCTGTGAAGGAATGAAATCCTTTTCGACGACTGTGCCGGTTAGCTCACTCGTCGTGACCGTGACGTCTCCGACTCGTTCTTCACCGACCAATCGTTCGTTCGAAATGACGACATTCGCACCCATCCGTTCGAGCGTACGTAAAAATCCAATCCGTGTCTCATTCAAACAGACGTCCGTCGTCATAACTGAACTGTCTGCCACCATGGCCGCCCCTGCCCAGAAAAACGCAGCCGATGACGGGTCTGCCGGTACGTCGACCGTACATCCTGTCAATGACGAGGGTTCGACACGGATGACGCGTAACCCTTCCTCGTTTACAATCGATAGCTTCGCACCAAACAGGGGCAACATGCGCTCGGTATGGTCACGTGACAACATCGGTTCTCGAACAATCGTTGTACCCGAGGCATGTAAGCCCGCGAGCAGGACGGCCGACTTCACTTGGGCGCTTGCGACCGGTAACGTATAGTCAATGGATCGAAGCGTCGTTCCTTCGATGACGAGGGGTGCCATATCCCCTGTCACGTGTGCGCCCATGTTTCGTAAAGGCTCAGTAACGCGTCGCATCGGACGCCGGGATAACGATTCATCGCCTACGAGTTCAAACGACCCATTATAGCTGGACAAGAGACCGATCAGTAGGCGCATCGTCGTACCTGAATTCCCACAGTCTAGACGTGCCGAGCGCGGAGACGCAGTCCCCTTAATGACTAGTTCGTCTTGCAGTTCTGTCACGTCGGCTCCAAGTGATCGAATCACCTCGAGCGTCGAACGACAATCGGCACCGAGGAGTGGATTCCGCACGTGCGTCGTCCCGTTCGCCATCATCCCGAATAACAGTGCCCGATGTGTGATGGATTTATCACTCGGTACACGGATAGAACCGTTTAAACTCATCGTTCCCACCATCCTTTCATCTGTTCAAACGTATGTCGAAGATGTTCGAGCTGTACCGACTCCACAGTGATCGTTTCACGAAGTAACACAAAACGAATTACACCATGTCGGTTCTTTTTATCCAGCATCATTTTTTCCACGTAGTGGTCGAATGGTTGCCAATCGATTGGCGTGACGTCGTTCGAACGCATCCAATTGAACAATCGCTTCGCTCGAACTTCATCTCCTGACACGAGGAAAGCGAACACCATCCCATGTAAAACCGCTTCCCCATGTGGGATACGATAGGCTTCCACCGATTCAAGGGCATGACCGAACGTATGCCCGAAGTTAAGCCAAGCACGAATGCCTTGTTCTCGCTCGTCCGTCTCGACAATGGTTTGTTTCACTCGAATCCCACGGGCAAGCCACGACACCCAATCCAACGGTTCGTTCTCGTTCAAGTCTAAAAACAAGTCGTCCTCGAAAGAAGATTCGAGGACGTAACGTGATAAGTACGCATGTTTCAATAACTCACCGAGACCGCTTCGCACTTCCTGGACGGGCAAGGTATTCAGTCGACTGACGTTGTAATAGACGCCTGACGGTTGATAGAATGAACCGATTGCATTTTTCGCAAAGGGGTGATTGACTGCCACTTTGCCTCCGACAGCCGAATCGTGAGCCAAAATCGTCGTTGGCACTTGTATGTATGGAACGCCTCGCATGTAGACACTTGCTAAAAAGCCAGCCAAGTCGCCAATCATCCCACCACCAAAGGCGACAATCAACGTCTGGCGGTCACATCCATGGCGCAATCCTTCTGCGACAAGCTGCTCGAGCTGAGATAGCGATTTCGACGCATCACCCGCTTCGACGACGGACGAGACGACGTGAGGATGGGTCAGATTCAACGTAGAACGGAACGACTCTCCGTAAAGAGACTCGACATGTTTATCCGTAACGACCCATAGCATCGAATAACTGGACCAATCAACTGAATCGATCCAACGATCCTGATTGTCCAAGACGACTTCGTATGGGGTCGATGCTGAGATTGAAATCGTTACCATACTCGCAACTCCTCCCGATACTCATCGACCCGATGTTTGATTCGTTCCATCGTGTCGTGCCCGAACGTCTCACAAACTTCCTTCGCGACTTCAAATGCGATGACTGCCTCAACGACGAGGGAAGCGGCAGGCACAGCGCACGAGTCACTCCGCTCGATTTGAGCTAAAAACGCCTCTTTCGTATCGATATCGACCGATTGTAAGGGTTTATAGAGCGTAGGAATGGGTTTCATGACGGCTGAACAAAGGATTGGCATCCCCGTAGTCATGCCCCCCTCAAATCCACCGAGATGGTTACTGAGTCGCGTATACCCATCATCCCCGTATGCGATCGGGTCCATCACTTCAGAACCCGGACGATACGCCATTTCAAACCCTTCACCGAATTCAACACCTTTAAATGCGTTGACACTCATGACCGCTTGTGCGATTTTCGCATCCAGTTTACGGTCGTACTGCACATACGAGCCAAGTCCCGGTACAACACCATGTACTTCTGTACACACGATTCCACCAATCGAGTCTCCATTTGCCTTGGCCTCATCGATTCGACGCATCATCCGCAACGCGGCCTCTTCATCTAACGTACGTACCGGTGAGGCATCAACGACCGCTTGTGCTTCTTGAAGCGAATCAAATGTGCACGACTCCGCCCGTTCCCCACCAATCACTTTGACATAACTAAAGAGGGATACCCCGATTTGTTGAAGGAGTTGCTTACAGAAAGCCCCGACCGCTACACGAGCCGCTGTTTCTCGTGCGCTTGAGCGCTCCAATACGTCACGTAAGTCTCGATGGTCGTATTTCATCCCACCGACCAGGTCAGCATGTCCAGGTCTCGGTCGAGAGACGCGGCGTTTCACTTCGATATCGCTCTCAATCGGTTCAGCCTGCATGACGTGTTTCCAATGCGTATGGTCTTTATTCTCAATCCAAAATGTGATGGGTGCACCTGTGGTCACGCCATGCCGTATGCCCGAGCGAACTTCTACCTGGTCGGACTCGATTTGCATGCGGCGCCCTCTACCGTAACCCGATTGACGTTTTTTTAACTCTGCATTGATTTGCGCAATATCGATCGCGAGTCCGGCTGGGGCCCCTTCAATGATGACCGTCAGACCGGGACCATGTGATTCACCAGCTGTCAAATAACGCATCCGATCACCTCACCCATCTATTTTTTCATAAAAGAAACTTTGCTTCATTGCATAGCCGTAACGTTTCGGTTGGAAAATTTGTTCCGTTCCACCGACAAATAGCATCCCACCTGGACGTAACGCCCGTTGGAACGACGTATATACCTTCTCTTTCGCCTCTTCAGTGAAGTAAATCAAGACATTTCGACAGACGATCAAATCAAAATTGCGTTCGTACACATCCGCTAACAAGTTATGCTTCTTAAATGTCACGAGTTGCTTGATCTCATCTGAAATATAATAGTCGTCGCCACGACGGGTAAAGTAGCGCTTCTGAAACTCTTCCGGCAAATCGATGAGCGCCCGTTCATGGTACTTTCCTTGCTTCGCTTTTTCGATGACGACATCATCTAAGTCCGTAGCCATAATTGAAAATTGAGATGGGGCAAGATGTTTCGACAACAACATGGCAAGTGAGTATGGCTCTTCTCCGGTTGAACAGGCAGCACTCCATACGCGAAGTTTCCCTTGACTCGAGCGAATCAGATGCGGGAGGATATCCTCTTCAAGCTGTTGCCAACGAATCGGGTTGCGATAAAATTCACTCACATTGATTGTCATCCGGTCGAGAAACTCTTCATAAAGTTGACGATCTGTATCCATCGCCTTCAAATACTCCAAAAACGATGCATACCCCTTCTTTTCGCGTAGTGCGACCATACGGCGCTTCATCTGCGCCTCTTTATATAAGTTCAAGTCAATACCCGACTTGATATAAAACTTTTTTACAAAGATGGCATAATCATTCATCACCAATTTCAACCTCAATTCTTTCTCATTTCCGCATTCTTGTGACCTCAGGCGATTCAAAGGGAATCAAAAAGGGACAGGTTTCCCCGTCCCTCGAAAAGTCATGAAACGTGTGAAGCCACTTCAGCGAACCAAAGTGAGAGTTCACGTTCCGCGCTATCCACACTATCAGAACCATGAATCACGTTTTGTGACATCGTCGATGCAAAATCACCGCGAATGGTTCCTGGTTGAGCATCCAACGGTTTCGTCTTCCCGATCATTAAACGAGAGACGGCCACGATGTCTTCCCCTTCCCATTCCATCGCAACGACAGGACCAGAAGTCAAAAACTCGACCAATTCACCAAAGAACGGCTTTTCTTTATGCTCTGCGTAGTGTGCCTCTGCGACCTCAACTGACGGTGTCACCATTTCGAGACGGTTCAACGTATATCCTTTGTTTTCGAAGCGTGAGATGATTTCCCCAATCAATCCACGTTTTACCCCATCAGGTTTAACCATTAAAAATGTCTTTTCCATTCCCCAAATCCCCCTAAGTCTATAAATGTGTACGTTGTACGTATTTAGTGTACACGGTCCAACACATTTTTGAAAGGGGTTACATGGGGCATTTACCATTTGCGTTTCCCAATATATTGCGCAATTTCAATTAACGACCGCTTGTCTGGAACATCCGGCAACCCGTCTAGTCGGCGGATGGCACGGTTGACGTAACGATCAATCGTCCGTTGACTGCGTTCTAACGTTCCGTTTCGTTGCACTTCCCGGACGAGAGATTTCGTCACTTCCGTATCCGTCGAGGCGTTCACTTGACGGAGGCGTTCATAAAAATCGGAATCCTCAGATGAATATAGGAGCGGTAACGTTTTATGACCGTGCTTCAAATCTTCCCCGACCGGTTTACCGAGCTGAAAACTCTTAGCGGTAAAATCAAGCAAGTCATCCGTCATTTGAAAAGCCATACCGATGTCATATCCAAACAGACTTAATTGCCTCACGATTTGTGGAGACGCTCCAGAGATGACAGCTCCTGCCGCACAACTCGTTTCAATCAACAGAGCGGTCTTTCGCGCAATCCGATCTAAATAGCGCTTCGGTGATTGCCCCCACTCAAATTGATCTTGGATTTGATTGATTTCACCGACACAGATTCGTTCCATCGTATCTGCCATGATGCGCATCACTTCTGGTGAATCAATTTCGGATACGAGACGAATCGCTTCTCCGAATAACGTATTCCCTGTATACATCGCTACTGTTTCATCATATCGTTCCATCACGGTTGGTTTGCCACGACGGAGCATCGCGTCATCGATGACATCGTCATGGACGAGTGATGCCATATGAATCAACTCAAGACTTGAGGCAACTTTCGTCAAACGGATATCTTTTGTCTCACCAAACCCGGCGCTCAGTAAGACGAAGGCGGGTCGGATGCGCTTGCCACCGGCATCGAGTAATTGGCGCGATGCCGATTCAATGACAGGGTGGTCCGTCCTGACTCGAGTAGATAAGAATTGATCGATTTGATCAATCTCTCGGTTCATATGACGATAAAGTCGCTTCAAAGACATGGTTCACCACTTCTTTCCTAGATGCATGGCACATGCACCTCCGGAGAATGTCTTCACTTCGACTTGTTCAAACCCGGCATCTTCGAACATCCGCTTGAGAGTCAAACGGTCTGGGAACTGATCGGTCGACTCCTGCAACCACTTATACTGATCGTATGAACCGGCAAATACCTTACCGAAAAGCGGCATGACCGTTCCAAAGTAAAAACGGTACAACTCTTTAAAAAGCGGTGCTGTCGGTTGGCTCGTTTCGAGACAAACGACTGTTCCACCTGGTTTCAAGACGCGGTGCATTTCACGCAAGACCGTCATGTAGTCTGGAACGTTTCGGAGTCCAAATCCGATTGTGACATAGTCAAAGGAGTTGTCACCAAACGGAAGAGCCATCGCATTTCCATGAAGCAATTCGATGTTCGGCCAAGATTTGACCTTTTCCTCTCCCACTTTTAACATGTTCTCTGAAAAATCGAGTCCTTTCACAACACCCGTGTTTCCAGCAGCATCTGCCAATTGAATCGTCCAGTCAGCCGTCCCGCAACAAACGTCTAAACATTTAGCCCCCGGAAAGACGTTCATTTTTTTCATCGTTGTCCGTCGCCACCATTTATGAAGTCGGAAGCTGATAATCGAGTTCATCGTATCGTAGCTCGGAGAAATGGACTGAAATACTTCGTATACTTTTTGCTCTTTTTCTATCGGTTGCAACGCGTAACATCCTTTCCGTTCTAAGCGACCGCATGCGCGAGCAACGTCGTGAGTTGCTCTTTTTGGTCTTGTCTAAGCGCTGTCGCTTTCATTTCAATCATTCGTTTCCCGCTCGTTGTCAAATAAGGTTGTTCAATCAGTTCGGAAAGTGTTTGAATCAATCCGACGTTCGCTTCGAGCCAAACGTTCATTGAAACGTTCTTCTCAAGCAATAAGGTGCACTTCGCCGCATTGACCCGCTGTACAGACTGACCGAATCGATCACTGTATGATGATGGAAAGTCCGTCAAGATTTTATAAAACTGAGCCGATGCAAAGTCCCCGGCGAGCACTTTTAATTGGCGTGCCAAAGACCCCTTCGGGCTGCTGTTTACTTGGTCGTGTAAATCAAGCGCTTGATGTGCGAAATAGGTTGCCATCACGAGTTGTCGATGCTCAATCGATTCCAAATCAATCATCTCGACCATCCAACGAAGCAATAACATGTCGACGGCTGGTACAACCTCGTGTTTCGTCAAATAGGGATGATTCATACGTGTTTCGATTTGACGAGCAAGGTCGGTGACAACGAACTCATTTGTCAACTGTTCCATGCTATCCCCCCTCGTCCACTTCATTGTCATTCTGACATAGTATAGCACATTTTTGTCACATTCACGTCATTCGAACTCGTAAACCCAACAAAAAAAGCCGCCTTTCGGCGACTTATGTATTGCAGATTACTTGACCGCATCTTTGAGCGCTTTACCTGCTTTGAATGCAGGAACTTTGCTCGCTGGGATTTCGATATCTTCTTTTGTACGTGGGTTACGACCTTTACGGGCAGCACGCTCACGAACTTCAAAAGTACCAAAACCGATCAATTGAATTTTCTCACCGTTTTGGAGTGCTTCAGTGATTGATTCAAACGTAGCTTCTACGATTTTCGTTGCTTCTTTTTTAGAAACATCGGCTTTCTCAGTAACAGCTTGGATCAATTCAGTTTTGTTCATCACGATTCACCTCCTCTCACAGGGAGTTTACGGGATTAATCATATCGTACAAACGTTGATATGACAACATTTTTTGCATGATTTCGCGACATTCACTATCAAAACAGGTTCAGTTGTTTAAAAAAACGACTTCTCCTCGTTCATCAATTGTGTATCCTTGCGAATAAGCTGGGGCGAATGGAGCATCTTTATAGAGCAAATAACGAATATCTTCGCCAATTTCTGGTGACTCATCCGTCTTTTGAAGCGCTTCCTTCACATCTTCGCGATAGTCTACAAACAGTTGTCCCGTGCCATCCACGTAGATCGGAAGTTCACGATCCGAATAAGGACTTGGAATGAACGGCTCTTCTGTGACAAAGATTTTATCATAATCGAGCGTGAACTGATTCTTACCTAATGATCCGTCAAATGGGAACTTGCCTTCTTTTGCCCGAAATGCGTTGATATTCGTTTGAAGTTGTTGCAACCGCTCAGACACACGCAAGTCGATCAGCTTTACGGTCGGTTCCGTCTCGACATCGACGAGGATATATTGGAACAACCCGCCACCTTCGAAACTATTCGCCGGTGGGTCCGCTAAATAGCCAGGCACGAGACGAGCGAATTCAACTGGGTAACGCTCCATGAGAGGCGTTTCTGCTGGTTTCGTTTTGATTGGCAATACCCCAGATTGCTCACGATAGGCATCGACCGCACTTTGTACCGTATTCAATTGATCTTCGTACGGGATATTGTTGGCCCGCTCTGATTCAGGAAACATACACCCTGCTAACAGTGTCGTCAAAACCAGACTGATAGCGACAATCTTTTTTTTCATCACGTTTATCCTCCAGTCGGTCCTGAGACGACGACAAAAATCATGATTACAGTCCCAAATAAGAAAATGATGAAAGCAATCAGTCTGACGAGCGTGGCGAACCAACCGCTCAGTTTCGTATGACTGAGTGCGACCATTAATGCAGCGATGGCGAAAGCTCCGATCCCTGCGAATGATATCCACATTTTGATGAGTGACGGTGTCACGTCTATCCCCCTACTTTCTCTATGTTCTCCAGACTTCAAGTTTAGCAAAAAAAAGCGAGGAACTGAACGAAAACGTCAGCTCCTCTCTCAATCTGTCTATTCTTCAAAATGAAAAACTTGTTCCATCTCGTGTTTTTGCGGGCGTCTCATCAATTTTTTCACTTCATCATGAGGACTCTTCCCTTCAAACAACACGTTATAGAGAGCCTCTGTGATCGGCATCTCCACACCCGCTTCTTTGGCGAGGGAATGGGCTGCTTCACAGGCACGGACGCCTTCGACGACCATTCCCATGTTCCCGAGAACGTCTTCTAATTTTTCACCACGACCGATGGCGTTACCAGCTCGCCAGTTACGGCTATGTTGTGACGTCGCCGTCACAATCAAGTCTCCGATCCCTGTCAATCCTGAGAACGAGGCAGGGTTCGCTCCAAGCTTCACGCCAAGTCGAGCAATTTCGACAATCCCACGAGTCATGAGGGCAGCTTTCGCGTTGTCCCCATAACCAAGCCCATCCGTCATACCCGCCGCTAGGGCGATGATATTTTTCAGTGCTCCACCGTACTCGGCTCCAACGACATCAGAATTCAAGTACACGCGGAACTGATCGTTTGTGAGGAGCTCCTGCACTTCATCCGCGACATCAAGGTCGGCACATGCGATTGTGATGGTCGTCGGTTTACGGACCGCAACCTCTTCAGCATGAGTTGGTCCAGTTAATACACCGATTGCCCGACGCTTAGAAGGATCGATTTCTTCGGCGATGATTTCTGAAAGGCGCTTATGCGTTTTTGGTTCGATCCCCTTTGCGGCATGAACGATGGTGACAGGTTCCGTCAACAATGTGTTCAATTCCTTTGAGACAGGACGAATCGCCGAACTCGGGACGACGAGAAAGACGATACTTCGACCATCTAACGCTTCTTTCAAGTTCGTCGTCGCACGAATTGATTCAGGTAATGGCGCGTCTTTCAAATAAAACGAGTTCGTATGTGACGAATTGATTTCATCCACATGTTCTTGTTCACGTCCATAGAGCAGGACATCATGGCCATTATCCGCTAACACGAGCGAGATGGCCGTTCCCCAGCTCCCCGCTCCGATGACAGCTACGTTTGCCATAAGTGGCACCCCCGTTATTAGTTTTTCTGACGAGCCACGATGTGAATCGGTGTCCCGGTGAAGTCAAATGCTTTACGGATTTGATTCTCTAAATAACGTTTATACGAAAAATGCAACAACTCAGGATCGTTGACAAACAAGACGAACGTCGGCGGCTCGATGGCCACTTGAGTTGCGTAGTTGATCTTCAATCGTTGTCCTTTATCCGTCGGTGTCGGGTTCATCGCGACTGCATCGACGATGACATCGTTCAATACGCTCGTCGAGATACGACGGCGATGTGTTTCTGCCACTTGTTTGATGACAGGCAACAATGTCTGCAAGCGTTTTGACGTGAGCGCTGATAAGAAGACAACCGGCGCATAGTCGAGGAATAAGAATTCTTGACGAATCTTCTCTTCCATCTTCTTCATCGTCTTATCATCTTTTTCGACGGCATCCCATTTATTGACGACGATGACAATCGCCTTCCCGGCTTCATGCGCGAGACCTGCGACACGCTTGTCCTGCTCGATGATTCCTTCTTCCCCGTCGAGGACGACGAGAACCACGTTCGAGCGTTCAATCGCCTTTTGTGCGCGCATGACACTATAACGCTCTGTCGATTCATATACTTTTCCGCGTTTACGCATACCTGCCGTATCGATGATGACGTACTCTTGTCCGTCACGTGTGAACGGTGTATCAATCGCATCGCGAGTCGTACCTGCAATGTTTGAAACGATGACACGCTCTTCACCGAGGATTGAGTTCGTCAAGCTTGATTTCCCTACGTTCGGGCGACCGATCAATGAGAACTGAATCACGTCTTCGTTGTATTCGTACTCGTCTTTTTCTGGAGCGAGTTCAAATACTTGGTCTAACAAGTCACCGAGTCCTAACCCGTGCGTACCCGAAATCGGGAACGGATCTCCGAATCCGAGGGAATAAAACTCATACATGAGATCTCGCATTTCAAAGTTATCGACTTTGTTGACGGCTAGAACGATCGGTTTATTCGAACGGAACAACAAGTTCGCAACCTCTTCATCAGCCGCCGTGATCCCTTCACGTCCATTCACCATGAAGATGATGACGTCTGCTTCATCGATGGCGAGTTCCGCCTGATGACGCATTTGAACGAGCAACGGCTCGTCCCCTACTTCGATCCCACCTGTATCGATTAAATGGAACTTACGGTTGAGCCACTCTCCTGTTCCGTAAATACGGTCACGTGTGACACCCGGTTTATCATCGACGATCGAGACACGATCACCGATGATACGGTTAAAAATTGTGGATTTTCCGATATTCGGACGGCCAACGATGGCCACTACTGGAATTCCCATAACAACACCTCACTAACTTTCTATCAAAATTTCATCATTTCATCATTTCGAAACGCAACTTACCTATCATATCACAGGCAAAATTAAGTGACCATACAAAAAGAAGCGGGAGCATGACTCCCGCTTGAACGATCATCTTATTTAGAGTCGTCCGAAGAATCATCACCTGTCAATTCCGAGACAGAGAATCCTCCTTGGTCGCTATATTCATCAAGTAACGCTTGATCATCATCTTGACGAGTCGGTTCAGATGATTCGAGCGCACGCATCGACAATGAGATTTTCTTATCATCGAGATGAACATCTATCACCTTCACCTTCACTTCTTGGCCTTCTGACAAGACTTCAGACGGCGTCGCGATGTGACGGTTCGCAATTTGCGAGATGTGAAGCAGACCTTCCACTTGTGGTGCGACTTCGACAAACGCACCGAACGTCACGAGACGTTTGACAGTTCCTTCGATGACATCTCCCGGCTGGATCTTCCCTTCGATGGTTTCCCACGGACCAGGTTGTGTCTCTTTAATGGAAAGTTTCACTTTTTCATTATCTAAGTCGAGCCCGAGCACTTTCACTTTCACGCGGTCGCCTTCAGTTACGACGTCGCTCGGCTTCTCGACGCGGCTATGTGCCATTTCCGAGATGTGAACGAGACCGTCCACGCCACCGATATCGACGAACGCCCCAAAATCAGTTAATCGTTGGACTGTTCCTTCGATTATTTGTCCGACTTCAAGCGATTCGAGCGTTTCTGATTTCTTCGCGCTCATCTCTTCTTCGACAACTGCTTTATGTGACAAGATGACGCGATTTTTTTCGCGGTCAATCTCGACGACTTTTACGGTAATTGGGTTATTCAAGTATGACGAGAAGTCTTCGACGAAGTGACTTTCGACAAGGGATGCAGGGATAAATCCACGGATTCCAATATCGACGACAAGACCACCTTTGACCTTATCTTTCACCATCACTTCAAACACTTCACCTGATTCGAATTTTTCAACGATGCGATCCCATGCTGCTTCGGCATCGACGTCTTTTTTCGAAACGACTACTTCTTCGTCCGTGACCTTTTTCACTTTGACACGAATCTCGTCGTTCACTTGGAGTGATTCGTTTAAATCGTCTAGATGCATGCTTGATACTTCGCTAATTGGCAAAATCGCTTCGGTTTTATAACCGATATCGATCAGCGCTTGCTTATCCTCGATTTTGACGACTGTTCCGGTCACAATTTGACCACGATTAATTTCAAAATCAGGCATATCTTTCATTTCTTCGACCATTCCAACACTACCCCCTCACGATGAGTACAAAAAGGAGCGCCAAAGGCGCTTACACCTAGTATAAATCTCTTATAATTCCGAGAATTTGTCAAGGCGTTATGAAGATTGTACCTCTATTGAAAGAAGTTTAAACCTCAATTCCACAATCCGTTTTTTACTTCGTGAACGAGTGCTTCAAGTAGAGTTCGGAAATCGTATCCATGATCAAGTCGGCCGCTTCTTGCGCACTCGCCTTACGTGCTTTCAATTCTGACAAGTCGATCGGCTTCCCGATAACGACACGGAGTTTTGCGCGAAACTTATACTTGCCAATGATGGCAATCGGTAAAATATGTGCATCCGAACGCATCGCAAAAAAACCGACACCGGCTTGCGCCTTTCCAAGCGTACCGTCTTTTGAACGCGTTCCTTCCGGAAAGATAGAGATGACTTCATCCTCTTTCAACTTTTGAAGCACGACACGAAGCGCTTGTCGGTCACCTTCCCCACGAGATACTGGAATCTGACCTGCACGCTTCAAAATATGCTTCAGTACCGGGACACTAAAAAGTTCTTTCTTCGCAAAAAATCGGAGCGGACGCTGCTTTGGAATCGCACATGCGAGAAGCACCGGGTCCCAATTTGACTGATGGTTCGAACAGACAAGGATCGACCCGTCCATCGGAACATTCTCCCGACCGATGAATTCGACCTGAAACGAGAAGCGTTGAATGACGTTCACGACGCCTCTCGCCAATCGATACATGCCGAACGGTCCATTGTTTAATGGCTTGCTCATGCTTTCACCTCTTCAATTAATCGTTCAATTGCTTGAACCACTCCGTCAATGGACAACGTCGTCGTATCGAGGAAATGGGCATCTTCAGCTTGACGGAGAGGTGCCACTTCACGCTCAGAATCGCGTTTGTCACGAAGCGCAATCTCTTCGATCAGTTGTTCATAGTCGCTCGGGATGCCTTTCGAGATATTTTCTTCATGGCGACGACGGGCACGTTCTTCGACCGAAGCGGTCATAAACACTTTTAAATCGGCATTCGGCAAGACATGTGTTCCGATATCGCGGCCGTCCATGACGACACCGCCTTCTTTAGCCAAATCACGTTGAAGATCCATCAAGGCATCACGCACTTCAGGTTGACGTGCGACGAAACTGACGTTATTCGTCACTTCACTCGAGCGAATGACAGACGTCACTTCTTCCTCACCGTCAAATACGCGTTGTCCCTCTTCCGATGGGACGAGTCTTAATGACATGTCCTCGATCATCTGAGCAAGTGCTGGTCCATCTTCGAGCGCAATCCCTTCGTTCAAGGCGCGATACGTTACCGCCCGATAGATTGCACCTGTATCGATGTACACATACCCTAATTGTTTCGCAAGCGACTTGGCAATCGTACTTTTCCCAGCACCCGCCGGTCCGTCTAAAGCAATTTGTAATGATTTTTTCATACAAAACGGGTATCGAGTGTTCCCGATACCCTCCTCCTCTCGGTCAATAATCCCGAGAACATCATAACAGTTTTTTATCTTGAAGAAAATACAGACCCTGTCCGCTTTCGCGCTTCAAGCTGAACACGGAAGCAGTATCGTAAAATCGTCTCTTGGTCACGAGGGGTCAAATCTTCAAATGCCAGAGACAGTTCTTCTTTCACTTCCTGTTTATGTATGCGCACAAGACGGCTCTTAAGACGGAAGTTCTGGGGCGAGCCATGCTCATCCTCAATTCGAAACACGACAATCAGGGACTCATCTACTTCGATTGGAGCGCGGTTGGCGATGATTTTCATCCCCCCAGCAGATATGTCAAGAGATGTTGTTTCGAACGATTCGAAACTTTCCTCATCGGTTGCAAGAACGGTCACGTCAATCATTTCTGGAACACGTAAATATTCACGACGCTGAATCCGTTTGATTTTTTTCTCATCTGGCAAATTGAACGCATAGCGTAATGTCATTTGGGCATCGCTGATTCGCTTCACGACTTTCGTGTCGAATGCGAACAGCTGATTGTCTCCTTGGAAGAAAAAGACCCGCATGGCCTCCTCTTCATGTAAAAAAAATGTTTTGAGCGTCATCATGTCACTCGGCGACTCAATCCATACGACTTGATCGGTTATGGCTGCAATTTTCGTTTTCCCCTCTGCACGCCCTTCCACTTCGATTCTCAGTTCTTGACCTTCTTTTAACATACTGATTCTTCCCCTTTATTTAAATTGTCGACGATTGGACAAGTTTGCCGCTCGCACGAGTAAAAGTGCCACGGTCCATAAAATGACGATATAAAGCACGGCAGGAAGCTTTTGATTCGGTTCGAGTATCAAAATCAAATCAAACGTTCCGTGGATGACCGTCGCAGAAAAGATTGCCATGAACAGCCAGAGCCGTTCTCGAATCGAATGCTTCGCTCGTCCTAAGCAGTACCCCATCACGACCGCGAACAAAGCGTGCCCGCTCACAGGCAGGATTGCTCGCCAAATCGCAATTTCTAATGAATCGTACACCCATAAGTATAAAAAATTCTCTAAAGTCGCAAAGCCTAATGAGCAGGCGACCGCATAGAGAATCCCGTCGTAGTAATCATCAAAGACTTTATGTATATATATTGTATAATAAATCATAAACCATTTAAAAAACTCTTCAAGCAGGGCAGTGGCGACATACGCCTGCCAAAACGGTCCAGTAAGCACTCCCTCTTCAACGAACGCATATTGGATAAACATGATCGGGAACACGAGAACGGCTCCGGCCACGAAAGAACGAATCACATATCCGAGCGGTTCTGCCTCCAACTCATGGCGTAGATAGAAGTAGGAAAGAAGGGCGAGCCCAGGTGCAACCGCAGACAAGGCGATTGCGATCATGATGCATCTCTCCTTTCTCTCCCTAGCATACACTGAATTGTCTGAAAGAAAAAGTAGAGAACGCCTAGAAAATGGAAATCTTCATAAAAATAATTAGGAGGACACTTATGAATCATTTATTACTGATCCACACCGGCGGTACTATCGCCATGTCACAATCCGGCACAGGACACGTCGAACCGAGCGATGTCAATCCAATCGACGCCACTCTTCCGAAAGCGACGGATATTGCTCACATTACAACAAAGCACTTTTCAAATATCCCGTCACCTCACATGACTCCAGAGAAGATGCTTGAATTGGCACAGTTCATCCAACGTGAACTGACACAAGACATGTATGACGGAGTCGTCATCACGCACGGTACAGATACATTAGAAGAGACGGCTTACTTCTTACAAATCACGCTCGGTGCGCCTGTCCCAATCGTGTTGACAGGAGCGATGCGGTCCTCGAACGAGGTCGGTTCGGACGGAGAATTTAATTTGATCACAGCGCTTCGCGTCGCAAAAAGCGAAGCGGCTCGTGGAAAAGGCGTGCTTGTCGTTTTCAACGGTGAGATTCATTCGGCATTCAACGTGACCAAAACGCACACGTCTTCAGTCGACACATTCAAGTCTGTGCACTTCGGTAACGTGGGTATGGTCACAAAGGACCATGTACTCATCTATAGTCAACCAGCAACGAGACAACCGAAAATGATTCCGTCCATCTCAAAACGTGTAGCCGTGTTGAAAGTCGTCGCAGGAATGGAACCAGATTTACTTGAATCTGTAATCACGCTTGGGTACGACGGACTCGTCCTTGAAGTGTTAGGGCAAGGAAACGTTCCGCCGACCCTCTTGTCCGCACTAGAACATTTAGTCAAAGAGATTCCCGTCGTGATTGTCAGCCGTTGCTTCAACGGAATCGTTCAAGATGTTTACGGTTACGACGGGGGTGGCAAACAACTGAAAGAGATGGGTGTCATTTTTTCAAACGGATTGAATTCACAAAAAGCTCGTTTACGACTCCTCGTCGAACTCGAGTCCGGCTCATCCCAGTCAGTCATGGAACATAGCTTTAGCTTCCAGCAATAACCTTGCGCAACTGCGCCCCCTTCCCTACAATGAGCAAAGAGGTGATATTCAGTGAAAAAACAAGCGATTATTGTAGGTGCCGGGCCATGCGGTCTCTCGGCCGCCATCGAACTGGAGAAGATCGGAGTCTCTTGTACGGTGATTGAGCGCGGAAACATCGTCGACGCCATCTATCGGTATCCGACGCATCAAACGTTCTTCTCTTCCGCGAGCTTGCTCGAGATCGGAGACATTCCGTTCATATGTAAGGATTTGAAGCCACGTCGTCAAGATGCACTCGTCTATTATCGAGAAGTCGTCACACGTACCGGTTTAAACGTCCACCCGTTCGAAACGGTCGAGTCGGTCGATAAAAAAAGTGACCGATTCGTTGTGACATCAAGACATGAACGACGTGGCGAAACCATTCGCGAAGCGGACTATGTGATTTTAGCAACAGGTTATTATGGACGTCCTCGTCTGCTTGACGTACCTGGCGAAACGTTGCCGCACGTCCATCACTATTTCAACGAGGCACATCCTTATTATCGACAACACGTCACGATCATCGGCGGGAAAAATTCCGCTGTCGATGCGGCAATCGAACTCGAAAAGGCTGGTGCCTTTGTGACGGTACTCTATCGAGGCGATTCGTATAGCCCTTCCGTCAAACCATGGGTTCTTCCAAACTTCGATTCACTCGTCCGTCATGAGAAAGTTCGAATGGAGTTTGAGGCGACAATCGAACGCATCACCGATGATGGCGTCTACTACCGTCAACACGGTGAAGAGAAGCATGTCTATGCAGATCATGTCTTCGCGATGACCGGTTATCAGCCCGACCACCATCTGTTCGAGAGTGCAGGCATTGTGATCGATGAAGAGAGTGGTGTCCCGACATACGATGAAGAAACGTTTGAAACAAATGTCGAACACCTCTTCATTGCGGGCGTGGTCGCAGCCGGAAACGATGCGAACAAGATCTTCATTGAGAACGGTAGATTCCACGGCAAGGCGATTGCCGATACGATTGCGAACCGCATTAACGTATAAAAAAGTTCGGTCAACTTGAGTTGACCGAACTTTTTTTGATTAGACCCAGCCACGGAAACGTGAGGCTTCCGCCATTTTGCGTACACCGACCATGTAGGCGGCGAGACGCATATCGACTTTACGGGCTGAAGATGTATTGTATACCGTATTGAACGAGTGAACGAGTACTTTTTCAAGTTTTTCCTCAACTTCTTCTTCCGTCCAATAGTAACCTTGGTTGTTTTGTACCCATTCGAAGTACGAAACCGTGACCCCACCACTTGACGCCAACACGTCCGGCACGAGGAGAATTCCACGTTCAGTCAAGATTTTCGTTGCTTCGTTCGTCGTCGGACCGTTGGCTGCCTCGACCACAATCGATGCTTTAATCGCGTCCGCATTGTCTTCTGTAATTTGATTCTCAATCGCAGCTGGGACTAAAATATCACAATCGAGCTCTAACATTTCTTTGTTCGAGATCGTGTTTTTAAATAATGTCGAAATCGTACCGAATGAATCGCGACGATCTAACAAATACGGGATATCGAGACCATTCTCATCATGGATAGCTCCGTAAGCGTCACTGACCGCAATCACTTTCGCCCCTGCATCGTACATGAATTTAGAAAGGAAACTTCCCGCGTTCCCGAATCCTTGGACGACGACCCGCGCACCTTTCAATTCGATTCCGCGACGAAGTGCCGCTTCACGAATCATGATGGCCACACCTTTTGCCGTCGCTGTCTCACGACCATGCGACCCGCCAAGAACGAGCGGTTTTCCTGTGATGAATCCAGGTGAGTTGAATTCATCGATGCGACTGTATTCATCCATCATCCATGCCATGATTTGTGAGTTTGTGAACACGTCCGGAGCCGGGATATCTTTTGTAGGTCCAACAATTTGACTGATGGCACGGACATATCCGCGACTCAAACGTTCGATTTCACGGAAACTCATCTCACGTGGGTCACAGACGATTCCGCCTTTCCCACCACCGTAAGGCAAGTCTACAATTCCTGCTTTTAGACTCATCCATACTGATAATGCTTTGACTTCTACCTCCGTTACGCTCGGGTGGAACCGAATTCCCCCTTTAGTCGGTCCGACCGCATCATTATGTTGAGCGCGATAGCCTGTGAAGATCTTCGTTGAGCCATCGTCCATGCGAACAGGGATCCGAACGGTCAGCATGCGAAGCGGTTCTTTTAATAACTCGTACATCTCATCTGGATAGCCGAGTTTATCTAAAGCTTCGTGAATTACCTCTTGTGTCGATTCCAAGATGTTTTTTCGTTTTTGATGACCTTTTTCTTGATCCGTAATCATGAAGGTTTCCTCCCCTAAATTGTCAATTCTCCCCCAAGAATTAACCTCGTATTCGTTTAAAAGTATAGCTGATACGCGTTCAATTTGAAAGGGCTTTTCAAAAATAATGAAAGCGTTTTCTTGATGGATGGCGTAATCCAGATGTCTTACTTCGCTACGCGCTCAAGTGCGAGCTCGATAAAGCGTTCCAAAAGCTCACCGTACGAGATTCCGACTGTCTTGGCACTATCCGGAAACAGGCTAAGCGGCGTCATGCCCGGCAGAGTATTCGTCTCTAGAATGTAGGCTTTTCCCTCTTCTGAAACGAGGAAGTCAGAGCGCGAATATCCTGAACAACCGAGCGCGCGATGCGCAAGGACTGCCGCCTGTTGAACCTCCGCTGTCAGCTCGACCGAGATTTCAGCCGGACAGACATGAATCGAACCACCTTCCGTATACTTCGATTCATAGTCGTAAAATTCATTTTTTGGAATGATTTCAATGACAGGAAGAGCCTCTTCTTTCCCAAAGTTCCCGATGACGGGAACTGTCAGCTCTTTCCCTTTGATGTACTGCTCGACAAGTACCGCTGAATCACAAGCAAACGCCTTTTCAATTCCTTCACGTAACATCGTTTCGTCCATTGCAATCGTCAGACCATTCGATGATCCTTCTTGCGCTGGTTTGACGACACATGGGAACTCCATTCCCCACTCAGCGACTTTTGCATCGATTGATTCCCGTGACTCGATTAAGACGTCACGAGCGACTCGGATACCGGATGCCGCGAAGATGATTTTTGCTCTCGCTTTATCCATCGCCAGAGCAGATGCCAAGACACCTGATCCCGTATAAGGAATTCCAGCCATTTCTAATAACGATTGCACACGACCATCTTCACCATATTTCCCGTGCAACGCACTGACGACGACGTCGACATCCAATGTTAACAGCTCGTTCGCCCGTTTCGGATGAAAGTCAATGGCCGTGACCTCATGACCACGTTCCGTCAACGCTTCTATCATCCCTTGCCCGCTCGTGAGAGATACCTCTCGTTCTCCTGACACTCCACCATATAAAACAGCGACTTTCATTCCAATCTCTCCTTCAACTAGCTACTGAAAATTCAAGTCTAATCATAACACGGACACCCTAAAAACAATAGGAACAGAAAAGTAAAAAAGCCGTACTCATGCGAATGCATCGTACAGCTCTTTCACGGCTTGTTCAGTTTGAATCGTCTTTCCGTATTCCATCATGACGTACGGACTGACCGTAGTCGTCTTGCCGTACTCGGACAAAATGGCCGCGAGTCGTTCTTCTACCTGCGAAGGAAGAACCTCAACGAAGTGAAGGTAGTAATGACCGTTGTAATGATAAAGCGTGCCACCCTGCTCGGTTTCATGTATATGCGGGAAAAGACGAATCGAAGCGTTGATCACATCTTCAATGTCCTCGAACTGATAAATCAAATGATGGATTACATCAATCGTTAATCGAATCTCGACCTGCTCGACATCGAGCTCAGCAATCGCTTCACCTTTTTGAACATCGATGACGAGTCCATCGCGAGGGAACATTGTCACATTCAAATCAACCGCTCCTTGCGGTGAAAATCCGTACTCACTTTCTGCTGTTTCAAGTAGTTCTTTCCACAGTTGTTGACCGTTTTCCCCTACGATCGTATCGATGGCGATTCCACGTAACGATAGCTCATTCGCAGTCACATATACACGAAGATGTTCTTTTGTTTGTTTTTCAAATCTCAATCGAAAACCTCCAGTGAATAGTCAATCCTAATAATAAGCTACTCCCGTTTTCATCCCGTGTCAAATAGTTGATAACCATTTTGTCCACTCTTCAGGAGCGTCGCCAAGAAATGACCCATTGAATCGCTCTCTCTCCAAGCTGACTGCATATCCACCTGCACCGATTTTTAATTCAGCATGCTCGTTTTGAATATAATCCATCGCCTCTAACAAGTTCGGAATATGCTCAGTCAGCGTACATGCGAAGATGAGACAAGAAGTGTCGATATCATGTAACGCTTTACTCAAATCTTCTTTCGGGAAACCCGCTCCCAAAAAGATGACATCGTATCCATGTTGTCGCAAATAGAGCGTGACAAACAATAATCCGATCTCATGCATCTCCCCGGGTGCACAGACACACGTGATACGTGGCAGGAACGGGTTCATCGGCATTTGAAGGGACAGCGTCGAAAGCCGTGCTCGTAAAAATGCCGTGGCGAAATGCTCGTGGGCAATCGTAATCGAGCCATTCTCCCATCGTGAACCGATTTCCATGAGCAGTGGCCCAATCACATCCTTCGTCACTTTTTCAAAACTGAACGTATTAAACGCACGATTGATCAAATCATGAGCTGTCCGTTCATCAAATGAGAGCAACGCATGGAGCAGCCCGTCTTTCAATTCTTCATCGTATAGTTTGGCCGTTGTCGGTTCTGGTTCAGGCGCTTGATGAAGTTGTTGAATGGCTTGTGAGACAGAAAGCCCTTCTTTCTGCTTGTTCACGACCCATTTGATTTTTTCAACATCCTGATCTGAATACAGGCGGTGACCGGAATCCGTTCGGCTCGGCACGATAAACTGATAGCGACGTTCCCAAGCGCGAATCGTCGTCGGATTGACGCCTGTCAAGGTCGCCACGGTCTTGATGGAGTATTTCGGCATCTCCGCCCTCCTCTCTTACTCGTTCTTATGATATAAGTATATCCTCAACGCAAGAGGTTTACCCCTTTTATTGTG
Organism: Exiguobacterium sp. S3; assembly: GCF_018617295.1. Lineage (GTDB taxonomy): Bacteria > Bacillota > Bacilli > Exiguobacteriales > Exiguobacteriaceae > Exiguobacterium > Exiguobacterium profundum. The sequence goes on along the minus strand of NZ_JACSJW010000002.1, from coordinate 551,535 downwards.
CAATCGAGAATTTTTTAAGAATAAAAAAAGATGCGAACTCTGTTCGCACCTCGTTTAAAATATGGCGTGTCGCCCGATATATATGAAAATGAGAATAATCGCTAGCATGGCGAAGGTTAATGTCATCGCCAACGGGCGCTTCATCCAGTTATCATTTAACTTCCTCTTCCGTTCGCCCTCTTGCCTCTCAGCTCGAGACGGCAACGTGTCCGCCAATTGCTCGCGTAAAGAATCCGCCTGATTCCGATGTCGCAACGTATGCCCTCCTTTACCTTTTTTATCATTTTACTATGATATTATTCAAAGGAAAAGATTTGCGTCAACCGAATTTTCCATTCTGTCACATTTTTTCGAACGATTTGCGGTGTATCCGGGAACGGAATCGGCCCACAAACATCACAGCATTCTTCTTGGTCGACCGTTTGTTCGGAGAAATAACGAAGCAAGTAATCGCGTCGGCATGTCCGGATGAGGGCATAATCCATCATCTGCCCGAGTTGACGATACCGATCTCGCTTTCTTTCTTTTACCCAATCGAGGGCTTCTTGAAGCGAACGTTCTGTCAACAATTGCTTCAGCAGGAGAAACTTCGGGTCTTCTTCGTTCATCCGTAACAACCTTGGTAGTTGCGCGAGCGACGTCCCGTTCTCACGTTCAAAATAGGCTAGTCGCATGTCCTCGTCTTTCGGGTACTGTCCGTCGATTAAAAATTGCTGGATGCGTTCGTCGCCATCAGCATATAGAAGGACCGCGAATGCGGGTTGTCCGTCACGCCCCGCTCGTCCGATTTCCTGCATGTATGCCTCAACTGTTGCCGGCAACTGAAAATGAACGACAGAACGGACGTTGTCTTTGTTCACACCCATCCCGAACGCACTCGTGCATACCATGACCGACACTTCGTCCCGTAAAAACTGGGACTGCACGAGTCGCCTGTCTTCCGTAGACATGCCTCCATGGTAAAACAATGCATCCTCTAGCTCAAAGGCTAACGCCTCTGCCTCGCGACGGGTTGCCGTGTAAACGACTGCAGGTTTGGGAATCACTTGAATCAACTCTTTCAATCGCTCAAGTTTCTTCTCCTTTTCCAACCGTTCAACCAACAATCGGATTTCCGGACGATTGGCAGAGTGGACGAATTGTTCAGGTGAGAACAGTGCCAGCTTTTCAATGATGTCCTGTTTCACGCCTTCTGGCGCCGTCGCCGTGACCGCCATACACTGGGGGCTCCCAATCTGTTTTCGCAACTCACCTAAACGCGCATACTCAGGACGGAACTCATGCCCCCATTGTGAGATACAGTGCGCCTCGTCAATGACGAGCATTTGAATTTTCACATTCGCCAGAGCACGCGTCACATAAGGAACGGCCAATTGTTCGGGTGAAAGATATAAAAAACGGTAACGTTTCAAATGGTTGATGATGTCCTGCTTCTCTTCAGCCGATTCCATCGACGTCAAACGAGCGACACCACGCTCTCCCCGTTCTCGTATATGAAGCATCTGGTCCTCAATGAGTGAGAGTAACGGCGAAACAATCACCGTGAGCCCTTGATTTTTAATATAAGAAGGGAGTTGGAACGTCAGCGATTTCCCCGCCCCCGTCGGCATGACGGCCAATACATCCTGCCCTTCGATCACGGCATGTATGATGTCGTGTTGCCCAGGACGAAACGATTCATACCCGAACACTCGTTTTAATGTCGCTTCATACAAAACTCTCACCTCGTTTCAGTCTGGCGAAGACGAGTCGAATTTGAAAATAACTGACACGCCCCATTTTCTCAAATATCGGTTTGAGCGCCCAGCTATCCGGATGCCGCAACTCTTCAATCGTGACCACATCCTCCATCGGTACAAATTGTTCGAGCGGGAAGACTTCTAAATACATCGCCATCTCGACGACATGGTCTTCAATCGTGCTCGTACGTAAACGCCGTTTCGCTTGAACCTGTTGGAACGTGTACCCCTTTAAGAACAATTCATATGACTCACGTGCTGAATAAGTCATCCGGTCCGTCGATAAGCCGTACGTAAACCCCCGTAGTTTGGCATCATCCGGCAAGACCATCAACAGTTCGTTCCATCCGGCCAAAAAATACAAACGAGCCGTTTCGGCATCAACATGAAGCAGGCTGGCGATTTGTTCATATGTCAGACCCGTCTCAAACGCTCCTGTGAATCGATAGACGACGGCCGTCGCATACGGGTCCCCGATTTGTTCAAGTGCTTGTTCAATCTCTTGATGAAACGTTCGCATGAGCGCTTTCCAATCCCGATCAAGATGTAACAACTGCTTGACCCATTGCTCTGCTGGACGATCGGCTTGTACAGGATAAAATGTACGGGCATGTTCTTTTGACATGAACGTCTGCACGAATAAACTCAAGCGTTTCCATGTGGTCGCGTTATAATCACGGCGTTCCCCGCCCAACCGCTTGAATAGTTGCTCAACCGAGTCAGGTGAAGCTAGTAGTTCTCCCGCCTCTGTCAATCTAAATCGTTTACGATCGAGCCATCCTCGTTTTTCAAGTTGTTTTAGCACAGACTCGTATGAATAAGCCGTCTGCGGAAACTGTCCAAAAAGAGGCTCCAACTCGTAAAAAAATGCGTCCTGTAGCGTTGTGGCCGAACGCTTTCCATTCAGGACATGGTAGAGACTTCGCTCACTCCGTTCTCCATTTAATCGTTTAATGGCCAGCAGTAGAACTCCATCCGCTAAATGAACCAAATCGTCACTTCCTTAAAAAAATCATTATCCTACCAAAAAGACGCTCGTTTCCTCATTGAAATAATTGGGTATGTAGACTACAATTACTCATAGTCAGTAGAATGATTTCTAAGAGAAACGAACCGTTTGGAGGGTTATTATCATGGCAAAATTTACAATCGTCGATAAAGATACATGTATCGCATGCGGAGCTTGCGGCGCGGCAGCACCAGATATTTACGATTATGATGATGAAGGTCTTGCGTTCAACTTAATGGATGACAACACAGGTACTGTTGAAATCCCAGATGAGTTATACGAAGACATGATGGATGCATTCGAGGGTTGTCCGACAGACTCGATCAAAGTAGCGGACGAGTCGTTCGACGGGGACGCTTTAAAATTCGAATAATCGTGAAAGACATATCGGTCCTTTGACTGATATGTCTTTTTTATGGTTCTCGCATGTAACCTAGTCTAATCATGACATCTCTAGGCAAGTATATCAAAAAAGGTTGTTTGGCTTAAGCACCAAACAACCTGGATGAAATGGACATATGTCCTATCTCGAATTAACGTTTCCCTTTAATATAAGGAATACCGACCGACTTCGGCGCATCCGCACGACCAACGAGTCCAGCGAGAGCAAGAATCGTGAGCGCGTATGGCGCAATCAAGAGCAAGAGCTGCGGCACGTTGTTGATGACCGGCAAGTTGCTTCCGATAATCGAAAGGGCTTGAGCGAATCCAAAGAACAATCCGGCACCAAGCGCACCGAGCGGATTCCATTTACCGAAAATCATTGCGGCAATCGCCAAGAATCCTTGACCAACGATTGTCGTTCCACTGAAGTTCGTCGTGACCGTTACAGCATAAACCGCTCCGGCAAGACCACCAAACGCACCAGAGAGCATGACGCCCATGAAGCGCATTTTCGTGACGTTGATTCCCATCGTATCAGCGGCCATCGGATGTTCCCCTACCGAACGAAGACGAAGTCCAAACGGTGTCTTGAAGATGACGAACCAGACGACGAACGCCAAGGCGATTGCAACGAACGACGTGTACTGAACGTTAATAAAGAACATCTTTAACACGGGAATATCTGATAAAAAGGGTACATTCTCTTTTGCGATCCGGTACTCGATAAAGTCCGTCTGTCCTTTGTTGTAAAGAACACGCACGACGAAGATGGCGAGACCGATGGCGAGCATGTTGATGGCAACCCCGAGAACCGTCTGGTCCGCACGCCAAAGGATGGCAGGAACGGCCAAGAAAAGGGAGAACAAAGCTCCGACTACCATAGCGACAAGTAAGGCAATCCATGGGCTAGAGGCGCCAACACCTAAATCAGTCAAGGTGAGCGTCGTGATGATTCCTGTCGCGGCACCGATGACCATGATTCCTTCAAGGGCGATGTTGACGACACCAGAACGTTCACTGAAAATTCCACCAAGTGCTGCGATAATGAGTGGAGTCGCATAGGCAAGCGCAACCGGTACGACGATATAAAGGACTTCTAAGAAGTTCATTTTTTCTCCACTCCTTTCTTACGATTTCCTTTAAGTTTCTCAACGACATAGTTGATCGCATATCCAGACGCTACAAAGATGACGATGGCTGCGATGATGACTTTGACAAGCTCAGACGGTACGTTCGCACCAAGTTGCATCGCCAATCCGCCGATGTTCAACCCTGCGAAGAGAATCGCTGCTAAAATGACTCCAATCGCGGTGTTCGCACCAAGAAGGGCAACGGCGATCCCGTCAAATCCGACACCGGTGAACGATGCCGAGAGGGTCATACTACCGAATGTTCCAAGACCCTCCATCGCACCTGCGAGACCAGCGAACATACCGGAGATGACGAACGACAGGACGATGTTACGGTTTACGCTCATCCCTGCGTACTGTGATGCATGTTTGTTGAATCCAACGGCACGTAACTCATAACCGAGTGTCGTACGTTGAAGGATGTAGTAGTACACGATTGCTGCAAGCACAGCGACAAGCACACCCCAGTGAAGACGTGAATATGTCGTCAACTCTTGGAGCCATGGCGAAGCAAGTGACGCTGAATCGTTGATTGACTCCGTACGCTCGTTCGTTACGCCGATGACGTTACGTAAAATCGCGTTTGTCGTGTATAAGGCAATATAGTTCATCATGATAGACGTAATGACTTCATGAACATAAAACTTCGCTTTCAAGAACCCAGGAACGAACGCCCAAATTGCTGCTGCAACCATTGCCGCTAGAAGTGCGAGCGGTAAATGGATAAACATCGGCAAGTCGAAGTTAATTCCTACATAGACGGCTGCGACCCACCCAATTAACACTTGTCCTTCTACCCCGATGTTGAATAGCCCTGTACGGAAGGCGAACGCAACCGCAAGACCTGAGAAAATAAGTGGGGCTGCAGCACGCAATGTTTCACCGACGGCATACGGACTACCGAACATGCCTTCAAATAACGAGATAAACCCTTGAACCGGGTCGTATCCACCAATCAACATGACGATAGCACCGACGAGTAGTCCTAAAATGATGGATAGGAATGGAATGAGAAGTTGGTTTAAACTTAATTTTTTCATTCTGTTTCGTCCCCTCTCTTACCGCCGGCCATCAAGAAGCCTAGCTCTTGCTCCGTCGTCTCTTTCGGATCACGAATCCCTACAATTTTTCCTTCGTAGAGAACAGCGATACGGTCGGATACGTGTAAAATCTCATCAAGTTCAAACGAGATGAGTAAGACGGCGCGTCCTTTTTCACGTTCTTTAATAAGCTGCTCGTGAATAAATTCAATCGCACCTACGTCGAGACCACGAGTCGGTTGAGCGGCGATGAGTAAATCTGGTGAGCGATCGACTTCACGTGCAATGATTGCTTTCTGTTGGTTCCCTCCCGAGAGAGCACGCGCTGGAACATCAATTGATGGAGTTCGGACGTCAAACTTCTCAATCAACGCCTTCGCCTTCTCAGCCACAGCTTTATAGTTCATGAGACCTCGTTTCGAGAACGGTTCTTTATAGTACGTTTGAAGTACCATGTTGTCACGAATCGAGTAGTCAAGAACAAGTCCGTGTTTATGACGATCTTGCGGGATGTGTCCGATCCCTGCCTCGGTCATCTTACGCGGCGTGTGTCCTGTGACATCTTTTCCGTTGAGCAACACTTTACCAGACTCCGGCTTTTTCAAACCTGAAATGGCTTCAATCAACTCCGTCTGACCATTCCCGTCAATTCCGGCAATTCCAAGTACTTCTCCAGCACGAATCTGTAAATCCAATCCTTCAACGACTTTCAAACCGCGACCATCTTTGACGACGAGGTTTTGAACGTCCAGAACGACTTGTTGTGGATCGGCTTTCGAATATTCTGCATCAAAGTTTACTTCGCGACCAACCATCATTTCAGCTAAACTGTCTTCATTTACCGTCTCGTCGACCTCGACCGTTCCAATGTAGCGTCCACGACGAATGACAGTACAGCGGTCCGCAACTTGCATGATTTCCTTCAGCTTGTGCGTAATCAAGATGATCGACTTACCTTCAGCAATCAGACGTTTCATAATTTGGATAAGTTCTTGAATCTCTTGTGGTGTCAACACTGCCGTCGGTTCATCAAAAATCAGAATATCTGCTCCACGATAGAGCGTCTTCAAGATTTCAACACGTTGTTGCATGCCGACTGAAATATCTTCAATCTTCGCATCCGGATCAATTCTAAGTCCGTATTGCTCCGAAATCTCCATGACCTTCTTCCGAGCAGTGGCGCGATCGATTGTGATGCCACTCTTTGGCTCAAGACCAAGAATGATATTTTCAGTGACCGTGAATTTTTCAACCAACATAAAGTGTTGATGGACCATTCCGATCCCAAGTTCGTTGGCGATGTTCGGATTTTCAATATTCACTTTCTTTCCGTGTACGCGAATCTCTCCGCCTTCAGGCTGATAGAGACCAAACAACACGTTCATGAGCGTCGATTTCCCGGCCCCGTTTTCTCCTAAAAGTGCATGGATTTCTCCTTTACGCAATTGGAGCGTGATATTGTCGTTCGCAACGAACGTACCGAACTCTTTTCGAATATTTAGCATTTCAATTACATATTCCAAGGAAGTTCACCCCTAACTTTAAGTAAAGGGAGACCACATGGGTCCCCCCTCAACTCAAACAAATTATTTTACGTTTTTCATGAACTCTTCGAACTCAGCGTCAGTTGCTGGTGCAACAACATCACCATCGATGATTTGTTGACGATACTCATCAACTTTAGTGAGCACGTCTGCAGCAACGTTTTCTTCAGAAGTTGGTGCGATTCCTACACCTTCATCTTTAAGTGAGAATTCAACCACTTCACCAGCTGGGAACTTACCGTCCATTGCCATTTTCGACACTTCGAGTGTCGCTGTATCTACACGTTTAACCATTGACGTAAGAGTAACGTTCTCTGGAAGACCTTCTTCGTACTGGTCACGGTCAACCCCGATGACCCAAACTTCTTCACCGTTTTTCTTACGGTTTTTCGCTTCAGTGAATACACCTACACCTGTACCACCAGCTGCATGATAGATGATATCAGATCCTGATCCATACATACCTGACGCAATTGCAGTTCCTTTTTCAGCTGAGTTGAAGTCTTCAGCATATTTTACGTCGATTGTCGCATCAGGGTTTACGGCCATGACACCAGCTTTAAATCCATTTTCAAACTTCTTGATCAAGTCTGATTCTACTCCACCGATGAAACCAACTTTATCAGTCGTCGTTGTAAGACCAGCTACTACACCTACGAGGAATGAACCTTCTTGTTCCTTAAACGTGATTGAAGCAACGTTCGGTGCATCTACAACCGAGTCAACGATTGCAAAGTTGTTATCAGGGAATTGTTCTGCAACTTTTCCGATATCCTCTGCCATCAAGAAACCGATTCCGTAGATCAAATCAAATTGATCACGTGCCAATTGTTGCAAGTTAGGCTGATAGTCTGCTTGTTTTGCTGATTGAAGATATTTGTATCCTTCGTTTTCAGTTAAGCTATTTTCTTCACCAAACTTTTTCAAACCTTCCCAAGCTGATTGGTTGAATGACTTGTCATCAACACCACCAGTATCCGTGACCATCGCAACTTTGAAGTCGCTACCTTCTCCGCCTTCACCGTTTGAAGATGAGCCTTCGTTGTCATCTCCACCGCATGCTGCGAGTACTGTAGAGAGTGTGAGTCCTGCTGCTAAAGCTGAGAGAATCGTTTTCTTTTTGTTCATCATCGTCGTGTTTCCCCTTTCGGTTCATAACAATTTTTGTTGTCATGTTATCAGTAGTCTTTACACCGGTATAAGAAAGCGCTTTCACGCTATTCCCCAAAAATAACTCTTCCGTCCAGAAACTGCTCGTTTAAACTCGTTTACGTACGACATGGAAGTCGAATCGATCAGCACGGAAAAAGTTGGCCGAATCGAGTAATGGTAAATCACTCTCATCATAATGCAATTGTTTTAAAGCGAGTAACGGTTGGTCCGTCTGAAGTTGTGACGAGATTTCAGCGCTGACACTCGGTTCGATGTGCGTGATCGCATAAGCGACTCGACGTCCTACCTCTTTTTCGAGAGAATCAAACAAAGATTTCCCTTCAGTCAATGCCTCAGGATTCGAGACGAGATGGGCCGGCACTTTATCGACACAATACACAACCGGTGTGTCGTCCGCATATCGAATTCGTACAATTCGATAAATCGGTGAGTTCGGCTCAATCTTGAGACGCTCGGCTTCTCTCTCTGTTGCCAACACTTTCTCGGCCACCAATACTTTCGTTCCCGGTGTCATCTTCGCTCGTGTGATCATGTCAGTGACACTGAACAATTCCTCAATTCCTGACGTGAATGGCGGTTTAGAACTGATAAATGTTCCTACCCCATGCTTTCGCACGACAAATTTCTCATCTTCGAGAATCCGGAGCGCTTCGCGAAGTGTCGCTCGACTGACTCCAAGTTGCTTCGAAAGTTCAAATTCTGAAGGTAACTTCTCCCCTTCACGATAGACACCAGCGTCGATATCTTGCTTAATTTTCTCAATCACTCGAAGATAGAGCAATCGATGATCGAGCTTAATCGACATTGGCCTCACCACCTTTAATTTACTTACCAGTGCTCAGACATCTGACGTATGAATGTCCTTGCCAATATTAAGTATAGGGATTCGAGAATTAGAACGCAATAGTTTTTGTTCGGAATCAGGGAAATATTTTTTCGGAACATGCCGAACCGTACCTTTGAGTCCAATTTACTCATTTTCATCCCCATTGAAAAACTTTTGTAAAATGTAAACGTTATTAAAAAATGTAAGCGTTTCAGTAGTTTTTAAAAGTATGTACCAATTAAGTATATAGGACATATGTGCTATATTACATTTATATTATAGCGAACATCTAAGGATAGAGCGAATATTTCTATATCGCATAAATAGCATTAAAAAACGAACGATTATATATACCGATATATAATCGTTCGTTTTTTATTATTATTCTGTTTGTTCTTGAATGAGTACTTTCCTCGGTTTCGAACCTTCTGATGGACCGACATACCCCGCTTCCTCAAGTGAGTCAATCAAACGGGCGGCACGATTATACCCGATTCGGAATCTGCGTTGAATCATCGAAGTTGATGCCGTTTCTTGTGTCATGACGAATTGCACGACTTCTCCGAACAATGAATCATCCGAATCAATCGTCGTCACTTCTTCTTCTTTTGGCATCATCGCTTCCACATATTGCGCACGTTGTTGCGCGATAACATGATTGACGACCGTCTCGACTTCTTGATCGGAGACGAATGCACCTTGTACACGGACCGGCTTGTTCATTCCGTTTGCAAGCATCAACATGTCACCGCGTCCAAGCAACTTTTCCGCCCCCCCACCATCAAGGATGGTCCTTGAATCGGTTTGAGAAGAGACGGCAAAGGCGATGCGGGACGGAATGTTCGCCTTGATGACTCCTGTGATGACGTCGACAGATGGGCGCTGTGTCGCGAGGACCATATGAATACCCGCAGCCCGTGCCATTTGTGCAAGTCGCATGATGGCATCTTCGACGTCATTTGATGCCACCATCATCAAGTCCGCCAATTCATCGACGATTACGACGATGAACGGTAAACGTTTCGCATCCTCGTCATCCGACTGATCGACGAGTTCATTGTAACCTTCGATATTGCGAACTCCATATCGACTAAACAGTTCATACCGTCGTTCCATTTCTGCGACGACCTGCTTCAGTGCCTGGGCGGCTTTTTTCGGATCCGTGACGACCGGTGTCAACAGGTGTGGCACTCCGTTATAGACGTTCAACTCGACCATCTTCGGATCAATCATCATAAGTCGGACCTCATCCGGACGAGAACGCATCAAGAGTGACACAATCATGCCGTTGATACAGACAGATTTACCTGACCCTGTCGAACCTGCAACAAGCAAATGCGGCATTTTATTGAGAGAGATCCCAACCGTCTCGCCACTGATACTCCGACCGAGTGCGACGAGCAACTTCGAGTCATCTTGTTTCACCTGCTCCGCTTCCAGTACTTCACGTAAGCATACCGGTGCGACCTCCTGGTTCGGCACTTCAATACCAATAGCGGCTTTACCCGGAATCGGAGCTTCAATCCGAATATCTTTTGCAGCGAGCGCCAATGCCAAATCATCACTTAATGAGGTGATGCGACTGACTTTCACACCGATATCCGGTTGTAGTTCATATTTTGTGACGGTTGGACCAAGGTGAATCTTTAACACTTTGACACCGACCCCGAATGACTTAAGCGTCTTTACAAGTTTGGATGCATTTTCTTTCAATCGTGCATTCTCACCAGACAAATCCGTAATGACGGGCTCTTTCAAATTCGAGAATGGCGGAAGCTCGTATGTATCCGAGACATCTTGGGCCGCAGTCATCATCATCTCCTCGGTCGTGATTGTGGAATCAACTTCCGAAGAATCCGTTCGAAGTTGATCTTCCGTCTCTCTTTTTTCTGCTACGACTTTCTCACTAAATCCGACGATTGGAATGTCTTGCATCGTGACCACGTCTGACTCTACTTCCGGGTCCGATTGCGCTTCCGTTAATTTTGGACGAGGTGAGGCCTTGCGCGTTCGTTTCGCCTCTTGCTGCTTCTCCACTTTCGGTCTGGCTCGCCATTCGTTTCTGACTGCTGTGACGGATTCCTGCATGCGATGAAAGAGTGTCCCCCAAATAGTCGGGGCATAAAACGAGACACCGACGAGGAAGCAGACGATCCCTAAAAAGACAATCCCGAAGTCTGAGAATAAATATTGGTTCAAGTTATAGAAAGTGGCATTGATGCCGCCCCTTGCCTCTCCCCAAAGTAAGTCCCCGAATAGTAGAAATGAGGCGAGCATTGCGAATAATCCCGCTCGTCGCATCGGTTTCATCGGAGTGAGAACAATCCATAACCACACAGCCATCATCAAGTAAGTGAGCGCACCCCATCCTCCAAAAAGATAGACGGATAAATCAGATAACTGTTTACCGATCCACCCTAAATCAAAAAAGGCAAATACGAATGCGACGATGGCGAGGACAAAGAAGCCCCACCCATATGTACGTGGCGCAATCGGTTGTTTTTTACGGTTTCTCGTATTTCGCGTCGCTGGGCGCTTTCGCTTTACGGGAGTCTTTCTTGTTTTTTGAGCCACATCAGTTCCTCCTAAAAAAAGAAGGCAAAAGTCAGATGACTTTTGCCTCACTCTCATTCCATTAAATCTCCATGATGATCGGCAAGATCATCGGACGACGTTTCGTCTGCTCGAATAAGAAGACGCTAAGTCGCTCGCGGATATTTGATTTCAATTCGGTCCAATCACTGCCAGCCTGCAGACTCTTTTCAATCTGTTTCGTGACAATACGGTTTGCCTCTGAAATCATTTCCTCCGATTCGCGCATGTACACGAAACCACGTGAGATGAGTTCAGGTCCTGAAATCAATTTCTTCTGTTTCCGATTCAACGTGACCACGCAGAGGACAACTCCATCTTGTGACAACAAACGACGGTCCCGTAAGACGATGTTTCCAACGTCCCCGACGCCGATTCCGTCAATCAAGACGTTTCCTGCAGGAACTTTTCGGCTCATGCGGGCTTTTCGACCCGTGAACTCGACGACGTCACCTTTTTCAACGATGAAGATGTTGTTCGGTTTGACGCCCACTTGTTCAGCGAGTTTCGAGTGTGCCATCTGCATCCGGTATTCCCCGTGAATCGGTAAGAAGTACTTCGGTTTAACGAGGTTGAGCATCAGCTTCAATTCTTCTGCCGATCCGTGTCCAGATACGTGCACTTTACGTTGGTTGTAAATGACGTTCGCACCCGAACGGAACAACAAGTCAATCGTTTTAGAAACAGACTTCTCATTCCCTGGAATCGGTGTCGCCGCGATGACGACCGTGTCATTCAATCGAATGTTGACTTGCTTGTGGGCATTACGAGCCATACGAGTCAATGCCGCCATCGGCTCTCCTTGCGAACCTGTCGTTAAAATGACGACCTTGTTATCCGGTAGACGGTTTACTTGCGACAACTCGACGAGTGTCTTCGCCTTGAAACGTAAGTAGTTTAGTTTCTGTGCAACTTCGACGATGTTGACCATGCTACGACCAACGACCGCAACTTTACGATCATTCGCTTCCGCTGCTGCGAATACTTGTTGCAAGCGATGGACGTTCGAGGCGAATGATGCCACGATAACCCGACCTTCCGCTTGATAAATGACATCGTTCAATTCAGCTCCGACGATTGACTCTGAACCGGTTTGCCCCGGTCGCTCGGCGTTCGTCGAGTCGGAAAGAAGTGCAAGTACACCACGTTGTCCGATTGCCGCTAACTTATTGAAGTCGGATTGTTTACCATCGACAGGCGTGTAATCAAACTTGAAATCTCCGGTATGGACGATCGCACCTTGAGACGTTTGAATACAGACGCCGACACAGTCGGGAATCGAGTGATTGACGCGGAAAAACGTGATGAAATGATCAGCGATAGTCAATTTCGTTTTGGCATCAATCATGCGAAGGTCGACTTCTTTCAACAAACCGGCCTCTTTTAATTTCAATTCAATCAACCCGAGGGTCAATTTCGTCCCGTATACTGGGACGTGCTTCAAGTCGCGTAGGACGTAGCTGAGTCCACCGATATGGTCTTCGTGACCATGGGTGATGAAAATCGCCCGTACACGATCTTTATTTTCTTTTAAGTATGTGATGTCTGGGATGACGATATCAATCCCGAGCATCTCATCGCCTGGAAACATTAGACCGGCATCGATGACGAAGATGTCGTCGTCTAGTTCCACGACGTACATGTTCTTCCCGATTTCGCCTACGCCTCCAAGCGCAAAGACGCTAATATTCTCTGTCTTCTTTTTTGACACTAACAAAAACCTCCTAAATGATTCATATTCTGTTTCGTCCCCTTATCGCTACTGAATATTGTAGCGGAAAACGGCTTCATTGCCAACATTTCCGTCTAATCTAATAGAGGTTTTAGTGCATCAGCAAGCGGTGCCGTCTCTTTTTCATCAGGTCGTTTCCCTGCAACAAGTTGACGAATCGACAAGCCGAAGTCCATTTGGAGGTGAGGATAGTCCGGGAATGAGTTCCAGTCTCCGCCCCATTCAAAGCCGAGCGCCTTTCCTAACTCCCCTAGTTCTTGCCAGTCAGGAATGTCATTCCGATTACGATCCGTATTCAGGTCATAGTCGGTCTTATTGTTATGGATGATAACGAAATCGACAGCAAGACCGTAGTTATGATAGCTCTGACCCGCCTTCGCATTGGTCACCACTTGCCCGGGTTCAGACCGTCCTTGCGCATACAGTGCATTCTGTTCCTTGGCAGAACGGTATCCAGAAGTGAGGCGTACTTCAAGGTCTAGACAAGAATGGGCTAATCGAATGAACGATTCTCCCCGATTTGCGACTAACGGATGCAACCGGTCAAAATCAATCTTCGACCTTGTCAAGATCGCATTTTCTTCCTCCACGTCCCGCACACACATATCCGCTTCAAACGTCGGTTCATCTACCCAAGGCACCGGTTCAGGTTGCATATAAAAGTAAGCGAGCGTAATGCCAATCAGAAAGGCGATCATTGCAAGAGATAACACGCCTGTCCACCTCATCTTCTTAACCGTTTACGCAGTCCTTTTAAGAGTGGCAATCCTTTTTCGAGTGCCATATACAAAGGACGATTCAAGACGAGGTCGAATTCCCCGACCTTTTCAATCATGTCGCTTCCCCATCCCGATTTGAATGCGTATAGACCAGCATATTCATCATCCGGGTCCGTACTTCCTGATACCCCGCCGAAGTCGTATCGCTCGGCGCCACTCGCTTTGGCCGCCTGCATCATCGTCCATTGCATCAAGTGGTTCGGCATAAATTCACGGAATTCATTTGACGAGGCTCCGTATAAGTAATAAGAGCGCCGTCCTGCGAGTGTCAACAGACCACCTGATAAGACGAGCCCGTTCGGATAGGTCTGATCAAGTTCGACCAGCTCAGGGAGGGCTTGCTCCGCTTTTTGAATTTGTGCCTCCGTCTGTTCCTTGCGGTTCAAAAGGCTGTTACGTTTCTTTTCAATCGTTTCTTTCTCAAGGCCCCGTTCAATCTTCGCCAACTCTTTCTTCGCTTTTTCTAGCGTCGCCTGTTGCTGTTCGAGTGCGATTTTCGGTTCGAGCGTTGTCAAGAAGAGACGGGCGTCGTTCGGTTGCAGACAATCGTATAGGTTCTCAAAATAATCGAGCCCTCGCGTAGCGAATCCGTCACGTTCCCCTGTCACTTTCATCAAATCGGCGAACGTTTTGAGTCCGTCACGACCGACCTCTTTGCAGACGATTCCTTTTTTCTCCGCGAGACGGACGTTATAGCGGAATTTATGATGGAATTTCGCAAAAATATCTTTTTCGCTCGGACGCAAATCCGTTTCCATTGTAAAACGAGGTTGGGCGTAGTCAAATCCACCGCCATATCCCTTATGTTTAAACCCGATGGCAGCCATTTCGGTCAATAGTCCTGGCAATTCATCGCGGTCGATGTTTGGATCGATTTTTACGACGATGGCCTTATGTGCCGTCGCGACACGTGTCGCTTCTTTCACGAGCGCCTGTAGCGATGCCAAGTCGTCGTAGTCCACGACAAACCCGCGTGGGGCATAGCACAGTGTATATGGTAATTTCGGGACACGTTTGAATAAAAGTAAAGCGACACCGGACGTCACGCCGTCTCGCGCGACCGCGACACGTTCTGAAGTCCAACCATTTTGGCGCTTCACATCTCCCCAACTCGATAGTTGCAACAAATCCCCACGGTCGTGTGTTTTGACGAAGTCGTCATGCTCTTTTTCTGTCAACGTAATTGGTTGTACTGCCATAAATCATGCTTCCTCCGTATTCAAAATGGTCGCTCGAACAATCGCCTCTTCATCGAGCGGCAATTTTTCATTTCCGATAATTTGATACTTCTCGTGCCCTTTTCCTGCTAGCACGATGATGTTGTCCGGTTTCGCTAAACGGGCCGCATAACGGACCGCTTCTTCTCGATCCCCAATTTCAACAAAGTTGTCATGGGTCATCCCGGCCGCAATCCCTTTTGTAATGGACTCATACGCTTCGAATCGTGGATCATCTGTCGTGATGATGACGGTACCGGCATAGGACGAAGCCATCTCGCCCATTGCCGGACGTTTTGTGACGTCACGGTTTCCACCTGTCCCAATCAAAAAGATAATCTTTTCTTTTGGTACGCCGACGAGCGACTTCAGACACTGTTCGATGCCATCCGGTGTATGAGCATAGTCCGCATATACGTTGTAACCTGGGACGTCTAAACGTTGCATCCGTCCCTTGGCCGGATGAATCATCTCAAGTGCTTTTGCAATTCGCTCAAGCGAGTAACCGGCAGCGAGAAGACAACCCGTCGCCAACAATAGATTGTACACGTTGAAACGACCGATGAACTGGACCGTTATCGGAAGTTTTGCGCCTTGGTAATTCAATGTAAAGCTGGTCTGAGACAACGTCTGTTCAATGTCCGTTGCCATCAAGTCTGCTTGCGCATCAATCCCATATGTTATTACTTTCGCACCGGTCATCGTCTCATAAAGAGGCGTTTGTGCATCGTCCGCGTTCAAGACGGCTACTTTTCCACGTGAGGCCATTTGACCGAGTTGAGCGAACAATAACCCTTTTGCACGTGCATAGTTTTCAAACGTTCCATGAAAATCTAGGTGATCGTGTGTCAAGTTCGTGAAGCCCACGATGTCAAAATCAGTTCCGATGACACGTCCGAGCTCAAGACCGTGTGAGGACACTTCCATCATCACGTCCGTCACGCCCTCATCACGCATTTGTGCCAATAACTGTTGAAGTTCTGAGCTTTGAGGCGTCGTATTTTTACTTGGAACGATTTTATCGTTGATGCGTACTTCAACGGTCCCAATCAAACCGGTCGAATGACCGAGGACATCGAGGACGTCTCGTAAAATCGTCGTCGTCGTCGTTTTCCCATTCGTTCCCGTGATCCCGAACAGTCGCATCTGTTCAGATGGATACGCATAAAAGGCCGAAGCCAACAACCCGATTGAACGCGAGCTGTCACGCACAATCAAGTTTGGCACTGACAGGTCGAGCGGTCGTTCGCTAACGACTGCCACCGCGCCTCGCGCTACCGCTTGTGCCGCATATTCATGCCCATCGACCGTATAGCCTTTGATGGCGACAAACAGCGTTCCCGGCACAACTTCTCGCGAGTCCGTCGTCACATGTGTCACGACGATGCCTTCTAGATTTGGTTGATTAATTAGTTGTATCGTCTTCACTAAATCCGTTAAGTTCAAGTCTTTCCCTTCTTTCACCTGTATCCTATCCAAACTAAAGAATACCTCTTAATCAGTGTAGAGAACTTACAATTCGGTTTCAAGTCACGCTTCGTTTGGGAGGACATATGACTTCGCCGGGCGATGGTTCAACACCTCACGAATCAATGCATTGACCTCATCGCGTTCAATCCGTTCTACTTTCTCAATCACTTGTTCAATCGGCTCGACTTCGTCGAGCAATAGCAAGTTTCGTCCGTTCCGGTTCATGCGGGCACTCGAACTTTCATTCCCGAGGGCGATCGATCCTTTCAATTGTCGCTTGCCTTTGTCTACTTCCTCAGCAGTCAAACCTTCTGCGACAAGTCGCTTCATCTCTCTCTCAAGGATGACTTCGACTTGTTCTAACGTATCCGGTGACGTACCGACATAAATGGTAAACGTACCGTGATCGGAAAACGTCGTGTAGTAAGAGTAAATGGAATAAGCTAACCCTTCTTCTTCACGGATGGACTGGAATAAACGCGAAGACATCGTCGCGCCGATTGCGTTGTTCATCAATGCCAAATGAGGCAAACGGTCATCCGTCGCGGGAATCGCTTCGTAGTTCCAGCAGAGGTGGGCTTGCTCCGTTTCTTTTTGTTTCGACAATGTGTCATGGAACAGTTCCGGTTGATTGATTTCTTTCGACGATTCCCTAGAAGGGATGTGAGCAAACCTACGTTTTACCTCCTCAATCAATTCTTCAGAAACATGACCTGCAATCGAGACGACAATTTGCTCGGCCGTATACTGTTCCTGTAAGTATTCGACGAGCTGGTCACGTGTCAATCGATTGACACTCTCCTCCGTCCCTAAAATAGGTTGAGCGAGGATATCGTCACGATACGCCGCAATGGCCAATAGTTCATGAACGAGATCTTCCGGCGTGTCCTCATACATTTTAATTTCTTCCACAACGACACGCTTTTCTTTTTCCAACTCCTGTGCATCGAGCACCGACTCAAACAGCATATCTGTCAGTACGTCGAGTGCCATGATCGCGTGTTCATCGAGCGTCTTCACATAAAAGCATGTATGGTCTTTCGAGGTGAATGCGTTGACGCTTCCACCGAGCTCATCGAAAAAGGAAGCAATCTCTTTCGCGCTTTTTGATGCGGTGCCCTTGAACAGCATATGTTCAATCAAATGGCTGATGCCGATGTTCTCAAAAGTTTCTGTACGTGTTCCGGCTTTAATGAATACCCCGGTTGAGGTGCTGAGTGAACCATCGATTGGTTCGATGATGATTCGAACACCGTTCTCTAGTGTCATCCATTCCATATTCTCACTCCTATGAAAAAGGCCATCGCACCAAGACGATGGCCAGAATAATTAATTTGTCGAGCGCGGTGGACGACGGTCCCCGTCACGACGTGGCGGACGGCTTTCGCGAGGTGGACGGCTTTCACGTGCTGCCTTCCGTTTCGCTTCGTATGCCTCACGCTCTTCAGGAGACAATCCTTCTAAGATGAGCGCTTTTCGTGATGCGTTGACACGACCTTTGTCATCGATTTCAGTGACTTTGACTTGAATCGAATCGCCAAGCTTCACAACATCCTCGACGTTTGCGACACGCTCAAGGCTGAATTCGGATACGTGTACGAGTGCATCTTTCCCTTTGAATAACTCGACGAATGCGCCGAATTTCTCGATGCGACGTACGGTAGCATCGTATACTTCACCGACGACGACTTCACGGACAATGTCACCGATCATAGACATGGCAAGATCGATTCCTTCTTGGTCCGTCGAGGCGATGAAGACCGTACCATCTTGTTCGATGTCGATCTTGACGCCCGTTTGGTCGATGATGCTGTTGATCATCTTCCCACCTGGTCCGATGACGTCGCGGATTTTATCCGGATTGATTGTCATCGTCACAATCTTCGGTGCGTATTTCGACAATTGTGTACGTGGTGTATCCAACGTCTCAAGCATGTGGTCAAGAATGTGCAAACGACCGACACGTGCCTGTTCAAGCGCTTCTTCTAGAATTTCACGCGTGATTCCGGCAATCTTGATATCCATTTGAAGGGCAGTGATCCCGTCTTTCGTTCCAGCTACTTTGAAGTCCATATCCCCAAGGTGGTCTTCAAGTCCTTGAATATCTGTCAAGACCGTGTAATGCTCACCTTCCATGATAAGACCCATGGCAATCCCAGCGACTGGCGCTTTAATTGGCACACCTGCATCCATCAATGCGAGTGTCGACCCACAAATCGAAGCTTGTGAACTTGATCCGTTTGATTCGAGTACTTCTGAAACGAGACGAATCGTATACGGGAAGTCTGCTTCTTTCGGAATAATTGGAAGAAGTGCACGTTCACCGAGTGCCCCGTGACCGATTTCACGACGACCTGGTGCACGGACCGGACGAGCTTCACCGACTGAGAACGGCGGGAAGTTATAGTGGTGCATGAAGCGTTTGTTCTCTTCTAGACCGATTCCGTCGATGATTTGCGCATCACCGATGACACCGAGAGTCGCGACCGACATGACCTGTGTTTGACCACGTGTGAAGAGACCGACACCGTGTGCGCGTGGGAGTAATCCGACTTCTGACGCGAGCGGACGAATCACGTCTGGACGACGTCCGTCTGGGCGGACTTTTTCGACCGTGATCAAACGACGGACTTCATCTTTGACGAACTTGTTCAAAATCCCTGAAACTTCACCGAGTTTCGATGGCTCGTCAGCAAGACGTTCTTCATACATCGCAACATATTTCGCAATCACTTCGTTGATGGCTTCGTCACGAGCATGTTTCTCTTCCACTTGAACCGCTTCTACGATTTCAGGACGAGCTGCTTCGAGTTCAGCAGTAAGCGCCTCATCGTATTTCGAGACCGTGTATTCGAATTTAGGTTTTCCGACGGCTTCTACGATTTCTTGTTGGAATGCGATCAAACGCTTAATTTCTTCATGTCCAAACAAGATCGACTCGAGCATGATGTCCTCAGGCACTTCGTTCGCACCTGCTTCAACCATGTTGATGGCTGTCGATGTCCCTGCAACTTGAAGTTCAAGGTCCGTTTTCTCCAACTGAGCCGTCATCGGGTTGATGACGAATTCACCGTCTACACGTCCGACTGTCACGCCAGCGATTGGACCGTCAAACGGTACATCTGAAATCGAGAGTGCGATCGATGTTCCTAGCATACCCGCCATTTCAGCCGAGCAATCCGGGTCGTTTGACATGACGTAAATCATGACTTGAATGTCATGACGGAATCCGTCTGGGAAGAGCGGACGAATCGGGCGGTCGATGAGACGTGATGTCAAAATCGCGTTTTCACCCGGGCGACCTTCACGGCGAAGGAAACCACCTGGGATTTTACCGACCGAGTAAAGTTTCTCCTCATAGTTGACCGTCAATGGGAAGAAGTCTAAATCCTTTGGTGCTTTTGAAGCCGTCACTGTCGCAAGGACAACCGTATCTCCATAACGCACGAGTGCCGAGCCGTTTGCTTGCTTCGCAAGTTGGCCGACCTCTACAGACAGTGGGCGTCCGCCCCACTCTGTAGAGAATACTTGTTTCGTACCTAACATGTACATTCTCCTCTCAAACCTTATCTAGTTTATTATGTAACTCATTCCAACGAATGTCTAATCATTTTCCTTAAAAAAGAAGAAACGGACTAGGACGTTGTCCCAGCCCGTTAAACAGTCTCAATCGATTAACGACGGAGACCGAGGCGTTGAATCAATTCACGGTAACGTGTAACGTCCTTGTTACGAAGGTACGTAAGCAAGTTACGACGACGTCCAACCATTTTCAAGAGACCGCGACGTGAGTGGTGGTCTTTCTTGTGTGTACGAAGGTGGTCGTTCAATGTGTTGATTTGTTCAGTCAACACAGCCACTTGTACTTCCGGTGAACCTGTGTCACCTTGTTTTGTCGCGAATTCCGCGATAATTTCGTTTTTACGTTCTTTTGAGAGTGCCATTGCCTCTCCACCTCCATTTAATGAAAAATTGCCGCGTTGCCGAGCCGACGTTGGTGAATCGACCAGCCAAGCGAAGCGGTGTACTTTGCGTACTTGACAAGGATAGCGTACCCGCTCTTGAAAGTCAAGATAGGATTGAACGAGCTGCCACCTCATCTTCTTTTAGTTGAGCGACCAATGCATCCAACCCATCGAACGCGCGTTCATTCCGAATATATTGGATCCACTCGATTTCGATGACTTGTCCATATAAATCCTCGGAGAAGTCGAAGAGATGGCTCTCAACAGAGACCGATCCCGTCTCATAAAACGTCGGACGACGTCCAACATTCGTCATCGCGTGGAACATCCGTCCGTCCGGTAGCGTGACTCGAGTCGCGTATACGCCCAATCGTGGCATGACGTACGAAGCGTCCATCAACACGTTCGCAGTCGGGAAACCGATTGTACGCCCTCTCGCATCACCGTGAATGACTTCGCCACAGATCACGTATGGCGTACCGAGGAGTTCATGTGCGGCATCGACCTGTCCCTCTGCCAAGAGTTTACGGATGCGGGTAGATGACACTTTTTCCCCATCCATAGTCTGCTCTGTGACGACAGACGTCGTGAATTGGTCACGCGCATGGTACGGAAGTGTCTCCATCGTCCCTTCTCCAAACTTTCCATACGAGTAATCAAAACCAGCTGTCACGTGCACGGCTCCGGCACCAATCAAATAATCATCTACAAACTGTTGCGGGGACAAATTGGCCAATTCTTTTGTGAATGTCAAGACGAGGCAACGCTCTACCCCGAGCGCTTCGATGCGCTTCAGTTTCCGGGACAGCGGTGTAATATAGCGGACCGCATCCGGTTTATTGGAGAGTACTTGTTTCGGATGAGGATCGAACGTGACGACCGTCACCGGCAGGTTGTGCTCAGCTGCCACGCGTTTGGCATGATTGATTACAGCTTGATGCCCTTTATGAACACCGTCGAAGAAACCGAGTACCATAATGGATGGATACACGTCGGGTGTTTCTGGATAAGTGAGATGTCTTGTTTCCATACTGTCAAATTCCCCCTTAGTCGATAGCCAACATGACCTCGACTGTAGCGTCTGTCGTTCCTTCTTGTCTTCGATATAAAGCAAGAGGGATTCCTTCTTCATTATAGACAGTAAATAACTCAAATTCGAGCGAAACGCCGTTCAGTTTCCCGCCGTTGCGAATATAGCGTTCCCGATTCTTTGGAATGGTGATCATTGGCCAGCGTTTGATCACATCTTCGAGAGGAATGACATACGCCATTCGCTCCTCGACCGTTTCAAGTGTTTGAAGCGTTCCGAGTGTTACCGCGGTCGCTTCATCAAACGTTCCTGAGCTCGTCCGTCTGAGTTCGCTCATATGGGCAGGGTAACCGAGTTTCTCCCCAATCTGAACGGCGAGCGTTCGAATATACGTCCCTTTCCCACAGACGATTTCCATTCGGAATCGACAGACGTCCGCTTCGAATATCAATTCACTCGTCCGCTCCAGACGATGAATCTCGACCGTCCGCCGAGGTCGTTCGACGGTCTGCCCTTTCCGAGCATACTCGTACAACTTCTTCCCATTTACTTTGACCGCCGAGTAGTACGGCGGGATTTGTTCAATCCTCCCTGTCAATTGGCGCATCGCCTCGTCAATCTGGGTTGCATCCAAATCGTTCGGTGTGACTGACTTCTGCGCGACGACCTCGCCATGCGCGTCCTCGGTCATCGTGGCGGTACCAATCGTCACCTCGGCCACGTAACGCTTCCCTTCATCTGTGATAAAACGCGATAACTTTGTGGCGCGCCCTAAACAGATGGGCAATACGCCTGTCACTTCCGGGTCAAGCGTACCTGTGTGACCGACCTTTTTCGTCTGGAACAATTTTCGTAATTTAAATACGCAGTCATGACTCGTCATGCCAGCATCTTTATCGAGTACGAGCACTCCGTTCGGTTCCAATTTCATCCCTCCATATAAAAAAGGGAGAACGACGTCTCCCCTTTCAAATTATTAATCTTTGTTCAAATCACGAATCAACGAATCGATATGGCTACCATATGCGACTGAAGAATCATATTCAAACGAGATCTCTGGTGTTTTACGAAGACGGATGCGATTCCCGATTTCGCGACGGATAAACCCTTTCGCCTTATCGAGACCAGCTTGCGTTTCTGCTTTCACATCTTCCTCATCACCAAGCACCGTATAATAGACTGTTGCTTGCTGTAAGTCACCTGTCACATCAACGCTCGTAATCGTAGCGTTTTTTGTACGCGGGTCACTGACTTCCCGTAACAAGACATCTGTTATTTCTTTACGCATTTGCTCGGCAACACGTTGGGCACGAATTTTCATACGTGATCCCTCCTCACATTATTTACGTTCGACTTCTTTCATGACGAACGCTTCAATGACATCGTCTACTTTGATGTCATCAAATTTCTCTACTTTAATCCCACACTCATAACCAGTCGCAACTTCTTTCACGTCATCTTTGAAACGACGAAGCGTATCGAGTTTACCTTCGTAAATCACGATTCCGTTACGAATGACACGGACACCGGCGTCACGTGTGATTTTACCTTCTGTCACATAACAACCTGCAATCGCACCGACTTTCGAAACTTTGAAGACGTCACGGACTTCGACTTGACCTGTGATTTCTTCCACGAACTCTGGGTCAAGCATCCCTTTCATCGCGCTCTCGATTTCTTCGATTGCGTTGTAGATGATGCGGTGGAGACGCATTTCAACGTTCTCTTGTTCCGCCATCGAACGTGCGTTTCCATCAGGACGGACGTTGAATCCGATGATGACAGCATTCGCAGCTGAAGCGAGGATGACATCACCTTCCGTGATTGCACCGACACCTTGGTGAACGATGTTAACTTTGACGCCTTCGACATCAATCTTGCGGAGTGAACCAGCCAATGCTTCGGCTGACCCTTGAACGTCTGCTTTGATGATGACGTTCAAGTCTTTCACTTCACCTTCTTGAATGCGGCTGAACAAATCATCAAGACTTACTTTCGCCGACTCACGACGCTGTGACTCAAGGTAACGTTGGTAACGTTTTTCCCCGATTGCACGTGCTTTCTTCTCATCTTCGAAGACGATGAACTGATCACCCGCTTGTGGAACGTCGTTCAAACCAGTGATTTCAATCGGTGTAGATGGTCCGACTTGTTTCACACGGCGACCGATATCGTTGACCATCGCACGGACACGACCGAACGTGCTACCGACGACGATTGAGTCTCCGATTCGAAGTGTACCGTGTTGAACGAGAAGTGTCGCGACCGGTCCACGTCCTTTGTCGAGTTTCGCCTCGATGACTGAACCACGAGCTGGCATGTCTGGTGTCGATTTATATTCTTCGACTTCAGAAACGAGGAGAATCATCTCGAGCAATTCATCGATTCCTTCGCCTTTGATGGCAGAAATCGGAACGAAGATTGTTTCGCCGCCCCACTCTTCAGGGATGAGACCGAACTCTGTCAACTCTTGTTTGACGCGGTCAGGGTTTGCCCCTTCTTTGTCCATTTTGTTGACTGCCACGATGATTGGAACATTCGCTGCCTTGGCGTGCGAGATTGCTTCCTCTGTTTGTGGCATGACGCCATCGTCAGCCGCAACGACGATGATCGCGATATCTGTCACTTCGGCACCGCGGGCGCGCATCGTTGTGAAGGCTGCGTGACCTGGTGTATCGAGGAATGTGATTTTCTTATCGTTGACTTCAACTTGGTAAGCACCGATGTGCTGCGTGATTCCGCCCGCTTCTCCTGCGACGACTTTCGTATTACGAATCGAGTCAAGAAGTGTCGTTTTCCCGTGGTCGACGTGACCCATGATGGTAACGACAGCTGGACGTTCTTCAAGGTCATATTGTGAGAAGTCGATCTCAACTGTTTCAAAGTCTGTCTCATCGACAACAACTTCTTTTTCAACCTCAAAGCCGAATTCCGCAGCGAGTAATTCAACCGTTTCATCATCAAGCGTTTGGTTGATGGTTGCCATGACACCGAGACCCATCAACTTCATGATGATTTCGTTTGGCTTTTTGTTCATTTTTGAAGCAAGGTCAGACACGCTGAGTACATCGTCATACTTGATGACGTTGCCCATCTCTGCCTCTTGCGCGAGACGTGCTGCTTTACGCTGACTTGTCTTCGAGTTTGGATCGGCTTCTTGTGGCACAGCCGCTTTTACCGGCTTGCCTTTGCCTTTCCCTTTTCCACGTTTTTTATTGCGTGGGTCGTTGTTTCGGTTGTCGTTACGATTTTGTCCACCGCGATTGTTTTGACCGCCACGGTTCTGTTGTCCCGCTTGTGGACGTGGCGATTGTGCTTCTTTTTTCTCTTGCTTCGGCTCATTCGATGTTGACGTCGCTTTCGCTTCCGCTTGTTTTTCAGCACGATATTTTTCAGGATTGAACACACGATCCAATTGTTTTACCGTTTCCTCATCGAGGACGGCCATATGGTTTTTCACCGGTTTGTTCAATTTTTCTAATTGAGTAATGACTTGTTTACTCGTTACATTCTGTTCTTTTGCAAATTCATAGACGCGTTTTCCCAAAGCATCCACCTCCGTTAATAGTTAAGAGAGAAGTTGCTTAAGCTTGTTCGCAAATCCGGATTCTGTCACCGATACGACGACACGCATGTCTTTACCGAGTGCGGCCCCGATTGTATAGCGATCGCTCACTTCAATCAATGGCACTTGATAAGACGCACATTTGTCAGTGACTCGTTTTTTCGTCGAGGCACCTGCATCTCCGGCTAGAATGACGAGCTTGGCACGACCCGCTCGTACATCCTTTAATACAAACTCTTCTCCCATCGTTACTTTCCTCGCTCGAGCAGCAAGGCCTAACAATGATTCCCACTGGCTCATGATTCGCCACCTGCGACAGCTTTCAACTGTTCATACAAGTCGTCGCTCGTCTTTACTTTCAAGTGATGGTCGAGCGTCCGTTTTTTCTCTGCTTGACGGACGACTTCGATATCTTTTGATAAGTATGCGCCACGACCGTTCACTTTACCGGTCTGATCGATGACCACGTCACCTTCAGGCGTCCGAACGACACGAATCAATTCTTTTTTCGGGAGCATTTCTTGTGTGACCACACACTTACGCAAAGGAAGTTTCTTTTGCTTCATGGTCATTCCTCTTCTTTCACCGCAGTCGTTTCAACTGTAGCATCTGATAAGTCTTGTTCTACTTCATTTTGAACAATTTCTGGTTCTGATTCAACTTTTTCAGCGAACGTATCGAACAAATCAAGTGCTTCGGCATCCGTTTCACTCTTGATATCGATTTTCCATCCTGTCAATTTCGCAGCGAGACGGGCGTTTTGACCACGTTTCCCGATCGCGAGTGACAATTGATAGTCCGGTACGACGACTGTCGTCGATTTTGCTGGCTCGTTGACATATACCGCAACGACCTGAGCCGGGCTGAGTGCGTTACGAACGAACTCTTTCGGGTCTTCAGACCAACGGACGATATCAATTTTCTCGCCGTTCAATTCGTCGACAATCGTTTGAACACGTTGTCCTTTCGGTCCGACACAAGCGCCGACTGGGTCGACGATATCCGAATGTACAGCGATTTTCGAACGGTCACCCGCTTCGCGTGATACTGACATCACGTCCACTGTTCCGTTTGAAATCTCTGGAACTTCGAGTTCGAACAAACGGCGCAAAAGTCCCGGATGCGTACGCGAAACTTGAATCGCTGCACCTGAACCTTTCGTCGTTGAATCTACTTTAGTCACGTATACTTTGATGCGATCATGAATTTGGTATGACTCGTTCGGCATCTGTTCATTCGGTGTCAATACAGCTTCAATGTTGTTTTCGAGACCGATATAAAGGTTGCGTGGGTCAAAACGCTCCACGATCCCTGTCATGATTTCATCTTCTTTGTCAGCGAAGTGGTTGTAGATGCGTTCGCGTTCCGCTTCACGCATCTTCTGTGTGACGACTTGTTTTGCCGTCATCGCCGCGACACGTCCGAAATCACTCGGTGTGACTTCTTCTTTATGGAAATCGCCGAGCTCATAGTTCGGATCGATTTCATGTGCTTCTTCGAGTGAGAGCTGTTGGTCCGGTTGCGTGAGGCGCTCTACGACTTCTAACAAAGCGTAGACACGGATATCCCCCGTCACCTGATCAAACTCGACTTTCACGTGCTCGTTCGGGTTCGCCACGTTACGGCGATACGCAGAAATGAGCGCTTGTTCGAGTGCATCGATAATGATATTTTTGTCGATTCCTTTTTCTTTGGCAATCTGATCGATTGTAGTGAGTAATTGTGGACCCATCTTCTTCCCTCTCCTTAACTAAACGTGACCGCTAAGCGGGCTTGTGCAATTTTGTCAACCGGTAGCGATACCGCTTTTTTTCTTGTCTTGATGCGTGTCTCGATCACGACCGTTTCCCCATCATATGCCGTCAAAATTCCTTCAAACTCTTTGGCACCATCGATCGGAGCGAACGTTTTCATGTAGACATTTTTGCCTACCGCACGTTCAAAATCGCTCGGCTTTTTCAGCGGACGCTCCGCACCAGGACTCGAGACATCAAGATAATAAGCCTGTTCAATCGGATCGGTTTCGTTTAGTTTTTCCGAGAGCTGTTCATTGATATTGACGCAATCGTCCAAATCGACGCCCCCCGGCTTATCGATATAGACGCGCAAGAACCAGTCTGGACCTTCCTTAACAAATTCCACATCGACCAATTCCATGTTTTCTCGTTCTACGATCGGCAATGCAATCGATTCAACGACTTCTGTTATTTTGGACACTCTCATCCCTCCTTCTGGCTTTTACATACAAGAAAGGAGTAGGGTTCCCTACTCCTTTCCGTCGTAGTATCCAACTTTGTTCGATACTAATATATCATATTTTCCCGATAAATCGCAACTTACACCCCAAAATCAAAGAATGAGAGTTGGTTCTCATCAGGCAGACCTTCGAGACATTTCATCGTATCGAGTGTCTCGATGACCGTTTTCGAAAGTTTCGCACGTTTCCGCAAATCTTCTTTCGAAAGGAACTGTCCTTCTTCCCTTGCTTCGACAATCGCTTTTGCCGCATTCGTTCCCAGTCCATCGACCGCGTTGAAAGGTGGAATCAGCGTATTGTCTTCAATCAAGAACTCTGTCGCACTCGACCGATACAAGTCGATGTTTTGGAACTTCATTCCCCGCTCGAGCATTTCGAGCGCAAGTTCGAGGACCGTGTGTAGCCCTTTATCCTTCGCTGTCGCATCGAACCCTTTTTCTCGAATATCCGACATCGCCTTACGAACGGCCTGGGGACCTTTGATCATCGCGGATAAGTCAAAATCTCCCGCTCGAACGGTAAAGTACGTCGCATAGTACAGAATCGGATGATGTACTTTAAAGTATGCAATCCGGACCGCCATTAACACGTAGGCAGTCGCGTGTGCTTTCGGGAACATGTACTTGATTTTCTTACAAGACGAGATATACCATTCCGGCACGTCATTCTCTCGCATCTCGGACTCCATCTCTTCCGTAAGCCCTTTCCCTTTCCGGACGGATTCCATGATTTTAAAGGCGAATGACGGTTCGAGGCCCGCGTAAATCAGATAGACCATGATGTCATCTCGACAACCAATCACATCCTTCAGTTCGCACGTCCCGTTATAAATCAATTCGTTCGCGTTCCCGAGCCAGACGTCTGTTCCGTGGGATAGACCGGAAATTTGAACGAGCTCCGAGAACGTCGACGGTTTTGTCTCTTCAAGCATCTGACGAACGAATTTCGTCCCGAATTCTGGAATCCCGAGCGTCCCGGTTTTCGATTCAATCTGTTCTGGTGTCACCCCAAGCACTTCTGGTGAAGAAAAAATCTTCATGACTGTCGGGTCATCTGTCGGAATCGTCTTTGGATCGATACCAGACAAATCCTGTAACATCCGGATGACGGTCGGGTCATCATGCCCGAGAATATCAAGTTTCAATAAGTTGTCATGGATGGAGTGGAAGTCGAAGTGAGTCGTCTTCCATTCAGACGAATTGTCATCCGCCGGATATTGAATCGGGGAGATATCCGCGATGTCCATATAGTCCGGTACGACGATGATACCCCCTGGGTGTTGCCCCGTCGTCCTTTTTACACCGGTGACCCCAGAAACGAGACGGTCGACTTCGGCGTTCCGATAAATCTTATCGTTCTCGGTTGCATAGCCTTTCACGTATCCATAAGCCGTTTTGTCGGCAATCGTTCCGATTGTCCCGGCACGATAGACGTATTCTTCTCCGAACAGTACTTTTGTATAGGCGTGGGCATGCGGTTGATATTCACCTGAGAAGTTCAAGTCGATATCCGGTACTTTGTCCCCTTTGAAACCAAGGAATGTCTCGAACGGAATATCATGACCGTCTTTTTTGTACCACGTGCCGCACTCCGGACACTCCTTGTCTGGCAAGTCATACCCCGAACCGACCGATCCGTCATTAAAGAAATGTGAGTGCTGACAGTTCGGACAGACGTAGTGAGGCGGTAGCGGGTTGACTTCGGTGATTTCCGTCATCGTTGCGACGAGACTCGACCCGACCGACCCCCGCGAACCGACCAGATATCCATCATCGAGTGATTTTTTAACGAGTTTATGCGAAATCAAATAAATGACGGCGAACCCGTGACCGATAATCGATTTGAGCTCTTTCTCAAGACGCGCCTCCACGATTTCAGGCAACTCGTCTCCATAGATGGAGCGAGCCATGTCGTAGCTCATATTCCGAACCTCATCATCTGCCCCTTCAATTTTAGGTGTGTACAAATCATCCGGGATGATTTGAATCGACTCAATCTGATCGGCGATTGCATTCGGATTCGTGATGACGATTTCACGCGCTAAATCGTCACCTAAAAACTTGAACTCTTCCATCATTTCTTTTGTCGTCCGGAAGTGCGCATGTGGTAATTCCTTACGTGTATTGATGAAGTTTGCCCCACCTTGTGTACGAATCAAGATTTCGCGATAAGACCGGTCCGACCGATCTAGATAGTGCACATTCCCTGTCGCACAAACCGGTAACTCGGCCTTCTCGGCGACACGAATGATGCGCTTAATGATTTCGCGGAGTTCTAATTCATTCGTCACAATCTCTTTATCAATCAAATGGTGGTAGAGTGCCGGGGGATGAATCTCGATAAAGTCATAAAATGACATCATCTTCTCGAGTTCATCATCCGACTTGTTCAAGGCGGCGTCAAAAATCTCCCCGTTATCACAAGCCGAACCAATCAATAATCCTTCTCGCCGTTTCACAAGCTCGGAACGTGGAATGCGTGCCATCCGATACAAGTAATCGATGTGAGATAAGGAGATGAGCTCGTATAAATGACGAAGTCCTGGCTTTTTGTTTTTCGCGTAGATGGTCGCATGGAACGGACGAATCTTCGATACATCACTGCCGACTTTCGCGTTCAACGAGCGATGTGTCGTCATTTCGAACATCTGCTTAGCGAGATCGAGTAACTTCATGAGCAAATACGCCGTTGCTTCCGCATCGTAAATGGCACGGTGATGTTGTGTCAGTTCGATATCGAATCGCTTCGCGAGTGTATTGAGTCGATGATTCTTCAACGTCGGCATCAACGTTCGAGCAAGTTCGAGCGTGTCGATGACCGGGTAATCGTCCGGTTCATGCCCACCACTACGGAGTGTCGCCTCGAGGAAGCCCATGTCGAATGACGCGTTATGGGCAACGAGAATGCTGTCGCCACACCACTCGACGAACTGTTTCGTGATTACTTCCGGGTCCGGTTGACCTTGGACCATGTCATCCGTGATCCCTGTCAATTCGATGGTGGTCGCTGACAAGGCATGTTTCGGGTCGGCGAACGCTTCAAACCGGTCAATGATTTCTCCGTCCTTGATTTTAACCCCAGCGAGTTCGATGATTTTATTGTAGACGGCAGAAAGTCCCGTTGTCTCGACGTCGAAGACGACGTATGTCGCATCATCCAATGCCACATCGGTCGCATGATAAGCGACAGGGACACCATCGTTGACGACGTTCGCCTCGACTCCGTATAACACTTTGATATCATTTTTCTTCCCGGCGTAATAGGCTTCCGGGAACGCCTGAACTCCAGCATGGTCGGTAATGGCAATGGCACGGTGTCCCCATTTTGCGGCACGAGCGACGAGCGACGAGACATTTGTGACGGCATCCATTTGGCTCATCTGCGTATGCGCGTGAAGTTCGACGCGTTTCTCACCTTCCCATTCGTCACGTGGTGGTTCTACTTTTACTTCTTGAAGTTGAGATGCCATCATACATAGTTCGCGCATAAACGAATCATCTTCGACCCGACCGGCCGTTTGAATCCACATCCCTTTTTTGACGGCACTAAGCATACGGTCGTCATCGTCATCGCGTGCAAATACCTTCACAATCAATGAGTCTGTGTAATCCGTCATCTTGAACGTGAATAGTTTCTTACCACTCTTCAACTCTTTGCGCTCTGCTGAGAAGACGAGCCCACGAATCGCGACACGTCGTTCTTCCTCGATAATCGTCTTGATTGGGACAATCTCATCTTTAATGAGCGCACCCATCCGGATTTCTGTAATCGGTTCGTCGTTCGTTTCTGTTGCCTTGGCGAATTGGGCAGCCAGTGCCATTTTCGCTTGTTCGATATCTTCTTGAACGACCTGTTCGCGAAGGGCTTGATTTGCCTCAGCGTCTTCCGAAAATTGAGCCTGACACGGTTTTTTCGTGAACCCATAGGCACTATAGAGCGCCTGTACTTCTTGACAGAGCTCTTTGTCCACATAACTCGCCTCAGGTGCGGAACGCACCGGAATCATAAGTTTGTTCTGCTCGAATCGTGGCGAAACGGAGCCGAAATAACTGCGCATCGCGCCAGATACTTGGCTCAACTCGCTGACGATTCGTGGCCAATAGTCGATATAGTCTTGTTCGCTCCCACCCGCTACTGTCGAGAACCGAGCGTACACCTCATCCGCAAACGTTGCATAACGACTTTCTAGTCGACTCATGAACAATTGATGCACGTCGTATGGCAATACTGCTGGAAATGAAAAATAGAACGTCCACGTCCGTCGCTTCTTATTGACGACGAGTCGTGAGAGTTCGGCCTGATCAAACAGGTCCGTCTCGGTCGTGATCCCAAGGTCACTTAATAATAATTGCATCTTTTGATTTGCTTCCACGGGTCCGTCTTTCCCCCTTTATGCCAATTCGACAAATGAAGGTGACCGCTTCCGCTGTCACCTTCATCCATTAATGAACTTCGCTAAATTTTGAAGCGATGACTTCTTTCAATTCATCGATTGATGTTTCAATCACTTCACCTGTTGCACGTACTTTCACTTCAACGATGCCTTCGCCAGCTTTTTTCCCGACGTTCACGCGAATCGGGAGTCCGATCAAATCTGCATCGGCAAACTTGACGCCCGCACGTTCTTTCCGGTCGTCGAACAAGATATCGTATGTTTGACCGAGCTCTTCATAAAGACGGTTCGCCAACTCGACTTGCGTCTCATCTTTTGCGTTGATTGCAATCAAATGGAGATCGAACGGCGCTACGTTACGTGGCCAAATGATTCCACGGTCGTCGTGATGTTGTTCGACGATGGCTGAAAGTGTGCGTGACACCCCAATGCCGTAGCAACCCATGATGAGTGGTTCGGCACGCCCCTCTTCGTTGAGGAATGTCGCACCCATCGCTTCTGAATATCGTGTTCCGAGTTTAAATACTTGTCCCACTTCAATCCCACGAGCAAAACGAACCGGACCGGACTCATCCGGTGCCAAATCGCCTTCGACAACGAAACGTAAATCGTGGTATGTCATCTCGGCAAGGTCGCGCGCAGCATTTACACCCGTATAGTGTGTGTTCGCCTCGTTAGCACCACAGACAGCATCCACTAAGTATTTGACCGCATAGTCGGCAACGACTTTGACCGGAGCGTTAATAGGTCCGAGTGTACCTGGTGCACAGTTGAACAACTCAACGATTTTCGCTTCTTCTTCAAGTTGAATGTCGAGTCCACCGAGTGCGTTCTTCACTTTGACTTCATTCGCTTCGTGGTCGCCACGAACGATTGCCATGACAGTTTCGCCATCCACGTTAAACAAGACAGATTTGATTGTCGTCTTCGGATCCACATTCAAGAATGCCGCCACGTCCTCAATCGTACGATTTTCTTCCGTGTTCACTTTTTCGAGGGGACGAACGTCAGCTTGTTGCATCTCATAACGGTCGAGCGTTTCGGCCATCTCGATGTTCGCCGCATAGTTCGACGTGTCCGTGTAGACAATTGTATCTTCACCAATATCCGCAAGCGCTTGGAATTCATGCGTGTCTTTCCCGCCGATTGCCCCAGAGTCTGCGACGACCGGACGATACTTCAGTCCTGTACGGTCGAAGATACGTGAGTAGGCATTATACATGTTGGTATATTCTTCATCTAAGTCTTCTTGTGTCGCGTGGAATGAATAGGCGTCTTTCATCAAGAATTCGCGTCCGCGCAGCAATCCAAAACGTGGTCGACGCTCATCACGATACTTCGTTTGAATCTGGTACAAGTTCATCGGTAGTTTTTTATACGAGTTGAGCTCGTCTCGGACGATCGATGTAATCAATTCTTCGTGTGTCGCACCGAGTGCGAAGCGACGGTCATGACGGTCCGTCAAGCGCATCAACTCAGGACCGTAAATACCCCATCGTCCTGTCTCTTCCCAAAGTTCTGCCGGTTGGATGGCAGGCATCAATAGCTCTTGAGCTCCGGCACGATTCATCTCTTCACGGATGATCGTTTGGATGTTGTGTAACACTTTATGTCCGAGTGGAAGATAAGAATAAATTCCTGCCGCATTTTGACGGATGAATCCTCCACGGACGAGGAGTTGATGGCTGACCGCTTCCGCGTCAGCCGGCACTTCTCTCAATGTAGGCATGAGCAATCTAGATTGTTTCATACAGTTCAACGTTTCCCTTCTCTACAAACAGCTTATTTAAAGAATGATTGAATGTCGTTCCAAGTGACAATCAACATTAAAATCATCAAGAGTGCGAATCCGATAAAGTGGACGAATCCTTCCTTTTTCGGATCGATCGGACGTCCGCGTACCGCTTCGAACAAGAGGAAAATCAAACGTCCTCCGTCTAACGCTGGCAATGGGAGCAAGTTGAAGATGGCAAGGTTGACGGAGAGAAGCGCTGTCCAATTCAACAGCATGATCAAACCGCTCGCCGCTACTTCATCTGTCATCCGTACAATCCCGACCGGACCTGCTAGTTGATCGACACCGACTTGTCCTGTCACCAAATCACCGACCGCAGAGAAGATCAGCGTCGACATCGTCCATGTCGTTTCCGCCCCCGTCGTCACGGCTTTGACCGGTGATCGTTCGAGCGCGTTCGTGACACCAAGAATCCCGACCGTCTCTCCGTTTTGTTCGACTGCTTGTGGTGTAAGGGTGACAGTTGCTTCCTCTCCATCACGGACATACGTGACTTCCGTAGGGGTGTCCGCGCGGTCTTCTAAAGCAGATCGCAAGTCGAGCCAATCGGTAATCGGCTCGCCTTCAATCGAGACGATTTCATCCCCACTCATCAAACCAGCCTCATCAGCGGCTGAATCCGGTTGAACCGTACCAATTTGACCATCGTTCGTTGGGGTTCCTTGAACGAGCCCAACAATGATGAGCAAGATGAACGCCAAGACAAAGTTCATCGCCGGACCGGCTGCGATGGCCAAGACACGCTTCCAAACCGACTGGGCCCCAAACGTTCGATCATACGGTGCAATTTGAATTTCCATCCCTTGGTCGACAAGGAGTGTGTCTCGCTCTAATGAATAGACCCGCACTTCCTCATCGATGAGAAGTTGAACTTTCAACTCATGTGTCGAATCGAACTTATCGACG
This sequence comes from Exiguobacterium sp. S3, assembly GCF_018617295.1. Classification (GTDB taxonomy): domain Bacteria; phylum Bacillota; class Bacilli; order Exiguobacteriales; family Exiguobacteriaceae; genus Exiguobacterium; species Exiguobacterium profundum. Next base: position 516,989 of record NZ_JACSJW010000002.1, on the reverse strand, counting down.
GTTCCGACGACATGGACATCTGTAGCCGTGTCCGGTTGGAAGTAGACACGATCGACCGTCCCCTGTTCAGTGAGACGAAGTCCGACATGCTGACCCGCTCGGACTTCAATCGGTTCAAAATCTTCTCCGGCCATTTTGACGTAGCCACCGATTGGTAAAAGACGAATGGTATAGAGCGTTTCATTTTTACGGAATGAAACAATTTTTGGACCGAATCCGATTGCAAACTCGTGACAGAGAATGCCTGCCCGTTTCGCCATGACGAGGTGTCCCCATTCGTGTACCGAAATGAGAACGCCAAACATCAAAACGATGGCGATAAAAGTCGTCATGATTTATTCCCCACCTTCAATTCCTTGCTGAATCTGTTGACGTACTGCTTGGTCAACTTCTAGAATTTGCGCGAGCGTCGGCTCGGCAATGACCTCATGTCGAGCCATCGCTTCTTCGACGAGTCGTTCAATCTCTAAAAACGTGATCTGACCGTTCAAGAATAGGTCCACTGCCACTTCATTGGCTGCATTCAAGACGGTTGGCATGGAACCACCGGCTCTTCCTGCTTCGAACGCTAACCGGAGTGCCGGGTAACGATTGAAATCAGCCTCTTCAAAATGCAGCTTTCCGATTTCCTTCAAGTTTAACCGCTTATTCCCCTCGATTTCAAGCCGCTTCGGTCCCGATAGCGCATAAAGGATCGGACCGCGCATATCCGGGTTTCCAAGCTGGGCCATCACGGCAGCATCTTTAAATTCGACCATCGAATGAATAATCGATTCTCGATGCAAGATGACTTCAATATCATTATAATCGATATCGAACAGCCAGTGTGCCTCGATGACTTCTAAGCCTTTGTTGAACATCGTCGCCGAATCGATTGTGATTTTTGCTCCCATTGACCAGTTCGGATGATTCAGTGCGTCTTCAACAGTCACATCAGCCAGCTCATCACGTGAACGATCACGGAAACTACCGCCTGAAGCCGTTAGAATAATCTTTGATACATCTTCTCTTCGTTCCCCGTTCAAACATTGATAAATCGCGGAGTGTTCACTGTCGACAGGCAATAGGTTGACCCCATGTTCTTTCACGGCCGCTTTGACAAGATGTCCTGCGGTAACGAGTGTTTCCTTGTTGGCGAGTGCAATATCTTTCCCTGCTTGAATCGCCGCAAGCGTCGGTTCGAGTCCAACTGCTCCAACGACTGCCGTCACGACGATGTCAGCCCGTTCTGCCGTCGCACACTCCTTCAGCCCCTCCGGTCCAATAAAATAGAGAGGTTCATATGTAAGACGTGGCTTCAACTGCTCGAGTACTTCGATACTCGTTGCCGACACATATTTTGGTCTAAGTCGATTGATCCATTCCGTGGCGACATCGACGTTCGTTCCGAACGCATACGCCTCAAGTTCAAACAGGTCGGGGTGCTGTTCGATGACGTCACAAGTTTGAACGCCAATCGAACCAGTCCCACCAATTAAGCTAATTCGCTTCATTTCGACACTCCTTTTTAAAGCAGATTAAACACCCAAATGACGGTAAAGACCGCAATCATACTATCAAACCGGTCTAAAATGCCACCATGTCCTGGTAACAGGTGACCCGAATCTTTGACTCCATACTGGCGCTTATAAGCAGACTGCACCAAATCTCCGAGCTGTCCGACTACCGCCACGACAATTGCTAAAATGACGACCTCAATTATCGGCAAGATCGGATCAATCCAGACGAAGATGATACCGAGTACAATCGCAGACACAATGCCCCCAATCGCCCCTTCAATCGTCTTGTTCGGACTAATCGATGGCCATAATTTGGCTTTCCCGAATGCCTTTCCGGTAAAATATGCTCCCGAGTCCGTCGCCCAAATCATAAACAAGATTAGCAACACTTTCGATAGACCGTCCTCAGAGAGCCGGACTAACGCAAAACTAGAGAAACCGACGACCAAATAGACCGCTGAGACGAAGTAAAAACTAGCGTCTTCATACGTGAATCGATTTTTCGTGACCACTGTCCAAAACAGCAACAACACGAGCCCTAAGACGAGCCATTGTTCAATCGAGAACGGAAGTTCATCCGTGACAACCTGATTCTCAATCAATAATAAGAGGAATGGGAACGCCACGAGGAGCGCTGTCACCAAGAACGGAAACGCCAACAGCTTATGCTGTCGCATCAACGTGAATTCACTCAATCCGATGAGTGCTAAAATCCCCATCAATGAAACAAATGCATTTCCTCCAAGCGCAATTACCGTGATGAAGATGGCTCCTGCCCATAGTCCTGTAATAATACGTGTCTTCATGTTACACCCCACCAAAACGTCGCGTGCGCGCGTTGTATGATTCAATCGCTTCTACAAAATGCTCACGCTTAAATTCCGGCCACAATACTTCTGTGAAATGAAGTTCAGCATATGCGCTTTGCCATAATAAAAAGTTTGAGAGTCGTTGTTCCCCGCTCGTCCGAATAACGAGATCCACGTCTTGAACGTGTGTCATGAGTCGTTCACCAATCATACGGTCATCGATATCGTCTGGCTGAACCAAACCGGACTGAACGTCTCCTGCAATGCTGCGCATCGCTTGAACGAGCTCATCCCGTCCCCCATAGTTGAGTGCGAAGACAAGATTCAACCCTGTGTTCGCAACGGTCCGTTCTCTCGCCTCGTTAACGGCTTCTCGTGTCTCTCGTGGGAGTTTCGACGTATCTCCCGCAACGAGCACTCGTACATTCTGTTCGTGGAGTTCTTTCAAATCGGTCTCCAAAAACTGTTTCGGCAGTTTCATCAAGAATGAGACTTCCTCTTCCGGACGAGTCCAATTCTCTGTAGAGAACGCATAAAGCGTCAGAGACCGAATCCCGAGTTCTTGTGCTGTTCGTACCGTTTCCCGGATGGACTTCATCCCTTCCCGGTGACCCATGATGCGAGGGAGACCACGTTTTTTGGCCCAGCGTCCATTTCCATCCATAATGATGGCTACGTGCTCAGGAACACTTAACTCCGCCTCGATTTTCGTTTTAGGATTCACCCATTTAAACATTCTGTTATCCTCCTGATTGTATGAAAGAAGGACCCTCTCAGAAAAAGGGTCCCCACACAGCTTTTTGGTATACCACTTCCGTGATTACACTTCCATGATTTCTTTTTCTTTAATTGCTGCAGATTCATCAATCTTCTTGATATACGAATCCGTCAACGTTTGAACGTCATCTGCATATCCGCGGAGATCGTCTTCTGTTAACTCGCCATCTTTCTCGAGTTTCTTCAAGTTTTCATTTGCGTCACGACGAACGTTACGGACAGCGACTTTCGCTTCTTCTGCGTATTTTTTCGTGACTTTAACTAATTCTTTACGACGTTCTTCCGTCAATGCAGGAATCGCCAAACGAATGACCGTACCGTCAGATGATGGAGACAAGCCGAGGTCTGCCTTTTGAATCGCTTTCTCTACTTCAGAAACCATTGACTTATCCCATGGTTGAATCAAAAGTAGGCGCGCTTCTGGTGTATTGATGTTTGCCACTTGATTGAGTGGTGTTGGGACACCATAGTAATCAACTTGGACAGGATCCAAAATCGATGCGCTGGCACGGCCAGTGCGAAGCGTTCCAAAATCACGTTTAAGTGAAGAATGCGCTTTTTCCATTTTTTCTTCAGCTGTTTTCAATACTTCTTTGACACTCATGAATTGACTCCTCCTACTACCGTCCCGATATGTTCCCCGAGAACGACACGTTTAATGTTACCTTCTTCAAGCAATGAGAATACAATCAATGGAATGTGGTTGTCCATACAAAGTGACGTTGCTGTCGAGTCCATGACTTGAAGTCCATCCTTTAAGACGTCAAGATAAGACAACGTATCGTACTTCACTGCCGTCGCGTCCAATTTCGGATCAGCTGAATAGACGCCATCCACATTGTTTTTACCCATTAAGATGACATCAGCTTCGATTTCAGCCGCACGGAGGGCAGCTGTCGTGTCCGTTGAGAAATATGGGTTTCCTGTGCCGGCCGCAAAGATAACCACGCGTCCTTTTTCAAGATGACGCATTGCGCGACGACGAATGTATGGTTCAGCAACTTGTCGCATTTCAATTGATGTTTGGACGCGCGTTTGGACACCGTACGTTTCAAGGCTATCTTGAAGAGCAAGTGAGTTCAATACAGTTGCGAGCATACCCATGTAATCTGCGTTTGCCCGATCCATCCCGAGTTCACTACCCGTCTTTCCACGCCAAATGTTTCCGGCACCTACAACAACGGCGACTTCTACACCCATCTCGATCAATTCTTTAATTTGACTTGAGATTGAGTTTACAATGTTAGGGTCGATCCCGTAACCTTGATCTCCAGCGAGCGCTTCTCCACTCAATTTTAACACAATTCGTTTATATTTCGGTTCCATAACTTTGCCTCCTCTTGCTTGAAAAAAGGGAACACGCTCCCTTAACGAACTAACTCAAGGTTATACAGACGTGTTCCCATTTTTAGTTGCATCACTGATTGTGACACAGATTATTTTTTAAGTTGGTTCATAACTTCTTCAGCAAAGTTCTCTTCACGTTTCTCCATACCTTCTCCTACTTCGAAGCGTACGAACGAGTTGATTTTTCCGCCTTTTGATTCTACGTACTTACCAACTTTGAAGTCGCTGTCTTTTACGAACGTTTGGTCAACGAGGCAGATTTCCTCGAAGTACTTGTTCATACGACCAGCAATCATCTTCTCAACGATGTTAGCAGGCTTGCCTTCGTTAAGTGCTTGCTCAGTCAAGACTTTCTTCTCGCGGTCGATTTCTTCAGCTGATACTTCATCGCGTGTCGCGTAAAGTGGACGTGCTGCAGCAACGTGCATTGCAACGTCTTTAGCAACTGTTTCGTCAGATGTGCCGTCGATTACAACGACTGACCCGATGCGACCACCCATGTGGAGGTACGTACCGAATACTGCATCGTCAGCTTTTTCAAGAACAGCTACACGACGGAGTGAGATTTTCTCTCCGATTGTCGAAGCTTCTTCTTGAATGTACGTTTCAAGTGTTTTACCTGCTTCGTACTCAGCCGCGAGTGCAGCTTCTGCAGTTGTTGCGCCTGATGCGAGTACTGCTTTTGCTACGTTGTTTACGAGTGTTTGGAACTTCTCGTTCTTCGCCACGAAGTCTGTTTCTGAGTTGATTTCGACGAGCACAGCTTTGTTGCCTTCAACTGCTACTGCTGTCAAACCTTCAGCGGCGATACGATCACCTTTTGCTGCTGCTTTAGCGATTCCTTTTTCGCGAAGGAAGTCGATTGCTGCTTGCATGTCACCGTCTGTTTCAACGAGTGCTTTTTTGCAATCAAGCATTCCTGCTCCTGTTTTTTCACGAAGTTCTTTTACCATTGCTGCTGTAACTGCCATCGGAAATTCCTCCTTGTAAAACTAACGAATTTTAAGAAAAAGCACAGGGCTTTTTGATTACATGTCCTAAAAAAAGGTGATAAAAGGCTTTCCCTTTATCACCTATTGTCTCACTGATTACTCAGCTTCTGTAGCTTCAGCTTCTGTCGCTACAGCTTCTTCAGCAACTTCTTCTTCACCTTGCTTCGCTTCGATGATTGCATCTGCCATCTTAGAAGTGAGCAATTTAACTGCACGAATTGCATCGTCGTTCGCTGGGATTACGTAGTCGATTTCGTCTGGGTCACAGTTTGTGTCGACAATCGCAACGATTGGGATGTTCAATTTGTGAGCTTCCGCAATTGCGATACGCTCTTTACGTGGGTCAACGATGAAGAGGGCGTCAGGCACACCAGGCATATCCTTGATTCCGCCGAGGAACTTCTCAAGACGAGTCATTTCTTTCTTCAAGATGATGACTTCTTTCTTAGGAAGTACTTCGAACGTGCCGTCTTCTTCCATTTTTTCGAGTTGCTTCAAGCGGTTGATACGCTTTTTGATTGTTGAGAAGTTAGTGAGTGTTCCACCCAACCAACGCTCGTTAATGAAGAACATTCCAGAACGGATTGCTTCCTCTTTGATTGTATCTTGAGCTTGTTTTTTCGTACCAACGAAGAGGACGTTTCCGCCTTCTGCCGCGAGTTCACGAACAAAGTTGTAAGCTTCGTCTACTTTTTTGACCGTCTTTTGAAGGTCGATGATGTAGATCCCGTTACGCTCTGTGAAGATGTATTTCGCCATTTTTGGGTTCCAACGGCGTGTTTGGTGACCGAAGTGTACACCAGCTTCAAGCAATTGCTTCATTGAAATTACTGCCATGATAAATTTCCTCCTTGTGGTTTAAAAAAGTCCTCCGCCTCGTTCATTGTTGTATTCCGACCTTACGGCACCGAGGAATATCATCCCGAGACGTGTGTGATGTGTTTAACACCGAGAATTACTATAGCATATGTCACGAAATCCGGCAACTCTCACTTTTTACGAAGTTTCGCATAAAGCGCAAGCTCGCCCTCGCCTTTTCCGAGGATACGGGCAGCGTCCCGCACGGAATGTCGCAACAAGACATCGTCCACGTCGATTGACGCGGACGGGGTCGTCTCTTCTGTCGCCTCTACGACCGTTTGGATGGACTCATTGACAGGGAGCGATGAAGCTTCTTCCTGTTGAACCACGTTCGAACGTTCAACGGGTTCTTGAACAACGAGGTCGTTCATCGACTCCATGAATGAAAGAAGCAACGTTTCGGTCTCTTGCTTCTCTCGTTCGAGCCGTTCGACTCGTTCCTGAAGCGCTTGGACTTGTCGGTAGCCGAATAAAAAACCGTAAGCAACCAAACAAGCTGTGATCACATATACAATATACACTTGTTCATCTCCTTACGATGTCTTTTCTTCTAAATAGGACCGACCGAGCGCGTGTTTTAATGTCTTCAACGCTTTGGAATGAATTTGCGAAATCCGTGATGTTGACAGTTCGAGCACTTCCCCAATCTCCGTCAACGTCAGTTCGTCAAAGTAAAACAAAGAGACGACGAGTCGTTCTTTTTCGGATAAATGGTCGACTTCTGCTGCCAGCACATCAATCAATTCGCGTTGCAACAACGTATCTTCTGGCTTTTCAGAATCCGGGTCGAAATACGTGACAGACATGACTTTTCCTTCTTCTTGCAACGTCACGGCCTCATCAATCGACAACATATTGGCAAAGTACCCTTCCGCCATCGTTCGTTCGATTTCTGCAATCGGTAAGTCGCATGCCGAAGCTAACTCGCTCTTCGTTGGAGCACGATGTAACGACTGTTCAAGCTGTTCTGCCACCTGATCGATTTTTTTCACTTTTTCTCGAACCGACCGAGGTAACCAATCCACTTTTCGTAAACCGTCGATAATGGCTCCACGAATCCGAAACGCAGCATACGTATCAAATTTATTATTGTGCTCTGGATCATATTTCATAAGGGCATCGTACAATCCCATGTAACCCAAACTTTTCAATTCGTCGCGTTCGACGCTCTTTGGAAGCGTCACGATCATCCGTTGTACGTGGTAGTGGATGAGAAACTCGTAATGTGCTAGTAATTCGTTTGCTGTATCCATATCACGGTCCATATTCCAGCGATCCCACAACTGTGTAAGATGAGTCGTCATGTCGATCCCCCCTTATAGTTCTTTCGTACCCACGCTCACCGTCCGAATCGATAAGACAGATGTTGCGACATCAAACTCGATTGTCCGCCCGTTATGTCCGCCACAATCTTCTGCCACGAGCGGAATACGATGGACTTTTAATGCTTGGCGGATGGCCTCGGCGTTTCGCTCACCGATTCGCATCGCCTCGTTCTCATATTTAAACTGAAACATCTGAGCGCCGCCTGCCATCTTTGCTTGAAGCCGTGTGGCCCCTTCTCGTTTCAATGAATGCACGAGTGTATCAATGGCTGTATCTGCGTATTTTCCTACTTCAATCGTCTGGTTCTTACGAGCAATCGTCGAGTCCGGCAACATGACATGTGCCATCGCTGCCAATTGGAGGCGGGTGTCATATAAAATGACACCCACACATGACCCGAGTCCGGCTGTACGTAACCGATTTGGTGCGGTCGTCTGCTTCCATTCGGCAATGCCGATTTTTAATACATCAGCCATTGCCAAGCAACCGTTCTTGAATCCGTTTGAGCGACCCATGTGTTGGTAGGAACAACACATGTCCTGCACTTACTTTTTGATCAATCATAAATGTCGTGTCGATATAGAGCGCCGCGTCTTCCTCAGGTTGTACAGACGTGACGACAAATTCAACAATCGAACCTGCCATATCGATGGCCGTTGCCGGCACTTGAATCATAATCGGTGTCTGTAACCAGTCACCTAGCGCTCGCGCATAAGCACCGCTCATAATATTCCCGACCTCTTCCCAAGCCGATTGGCCGAGCTCATCAAAAGAATCAAATGAATATGGCATCCCAATCAAGGTCGAAACCATTTGCTCGGCATCTTCCACGGCGAACAAAATGAGGATCATTCCACGAATATCACCATCTAATTCCAACAAGACCGAGGCAACATGTCGTTCCGGACCGCCGACTCGCTCTGGTAAATAGGTGATCGGTTCCATTTCGGCAGAAGACACGGTAATGTTCACCGGTTTCGAAAGCATTGCCGACAAGGCAGTCGCCGCATGTCCAGACCCTATATTTCCCAGTTCCTTTAACAGGTCTTGTTCAAACTCACTCAGCATACTGTTCCTCAAACAACGCATTCGCATCGAGTAAAGAGAAGAGTTTATCTTCTCCTTTTGCGATGGCTGTCAAATGTGCCGAGAGCATATCGCGGCTCGATTCCGGAATCGGTTCGATTCGTACTTCGTCGCTTTCCACGACCTCATTCGCACGGTCGACGATAAATCCGGCATCTCCTTGATTCAACGAGGCGATCAGGATGCGTGTCTCATCCGTTGGTTCGATTTCTTCGTAGCCGAGTCGCAAGCGAAGGTCGATGACCGGCGTGACGACACCACGAAGGTTGATGACCCCTTTCACATGTGACGGTGCGTTCGGCACTCGTGTGATCGGCTGAAGTCGCTCGATTGAACGGACCGACTGTACGTCGATCCCGTACGTATTTTCTTCAAGTGAAAAGACTACCCATTTCTGTTCCATCAATATTCCTCCTTAAAAGAGATCGTTACTATCTACGATAAGGGCGACGCGACCGTCACCAAGAATGGTCGCACCAGAGATAGCTGGAATCCCTTCAAGATACGTACCGAGCGGTTTCATGACAATTTCTTGTTGACCGATCAAATCGTTGACGACGACGCCGACGAGTTTGTTGCCTTTTCGAACGACGACGACCGGGAATTGCGACTTCGTCTCTGATTCGATGCCAAACATTTCTTTCATGTAGACGAGTGGGACCAGTTGACCACGGAAGTCGAAGACTCGCTCACGGTGTGCTGTCAAAATGTCCGCTTCATCAAGTAATGTCGTCTCAAGGATCGATGTCAATGGAATCGCATACGATTCCTCTCCCACTTGAACGAGCATCGCCGAGATGATAGAGAGGGTGAGCGGTAAGCTGACCTGGAACTTCGTGCCTTGTCCCCCAACCGTCTCTAGAGAAACGACCCCACCGAGTGACTCGATTTTATTTTTGACGACATCCAGTCCGACACCGCGTCCTGACAAGTCAGTGACCACGTCTGCCGTCGAGAAGCCCGGAGCAAAAATCAGCATCGCCAATTCGTTCTCAGACATCGTCGTCGCTTCTTCATCTGTGATCACGCCGCGCTCCAACGCTTTCGAACGAACCTTGTCGACGTTGATGCCGGCACCATCGTCCTCGATTTCAATGAAGACTCGGTTTCCGCCGTGATACGCACGGAGTGCAAGCATGCCCTGCTCCGGTTTTCCGGCTTGAAGACGTACTTCCGGACGTTCGATGCCGTGATCGATGGCGTTACGGATCAAGTGGACGAGCGGATCGCCAATTTCATCGATGACCGTGCGATCGAGTTCTGTTTCAGCACCTGAAATGTCCAACTGGACTTTTTTATGAATCTCTTTTGCGACCGAACGCACCATTCGTGGGAAGCGATTGAACACTTGTTCGATTGGCATCATCCGGAGGGTCAAGACGAGTGATTGTAACTCGTTCGTTCCCCGCTTGATTTTTTCGACCGTTTCATTCAATTCTGGTTGACCGACTTCGTCCGCCAGGCGCTCAAGGCGTCCACGGTCGATAATGAACTCTTCAAACAAGTTCATCAGACGATCAATTCGTTCTAAGTTGACGCGAATCGTTTTTGCTTGTGCTTGAGCGGCTACTTGCTCTTTCGTATCTTTCGCTTCTTCCTTGTCCGAGGTAGCTTGAACGACAGGTTCAGGTGCAATCGTCTCCGCTGTCACAGCGACTTCTGGCTCACTGACCGCTGTTTCTGTAAACGCATTGACTTCGACGCGCTCCACTTCCGATACTTGAGCGATGGCATGTTCAATCACTTCTGCCGTCTCTTGTGACAAGAATAAGACGTCGAACGACAAGTCAAATTGCTCTTGTTCGATTTCTTCTGTCTCCGGATGTGTGCTGACGACCTCACCTAGTTCTTGAAGGCGATCGAATACCATATACGCACGGGCCGCTTTCAAGACGACCGCGTCAGACAGTTTGACTGTGATTTGATACGCCTCAAAGCCTGTCTGTTTGGCTTGCTCGATGACCGAGGTCGTATATAAATCAATCTCAAACGTGCTCGTCTCTGAAGTTTTTTCGACTGCGACTTCTTTCCCACCGATGAAGGATTGGAATGCAGCGACCGTTTCTGATACATCCACGTTCGCGCCTTGTCCTCCGCTTTCGATGTCCGCAATCATGTCTTCCATCTGTTCCATGGCGATGAACATCGTATCCAACAAGAGTTGGTTACTTTCCTTTTTGCCGCCACGGACGAGGTCGAGCGCGCTCTCCATCTCATGTGTCAAGTTGGCAACGCGTTCGTACCCCATCGTCGAAGACATCCCTTTTAGCGTGTGTGCCGACCGGAAGATCTCCTGTACAACATCCGCCCCACCCGATTGTTCTAATTTAAGTAATTGTGTGTTGATTGATTGGATATGTTCTTGGGATTCATCTAAAAACAACCCTAAGTATTCATTCACGTCCATCTCATTTGCCTCCCTGTCGTTATACTCGGTTCCACTGTTTTCGTAAGTTCCCCATCAAACGGTCCATCAAGTGACGTGGTTTCGGAGGCGTACCCGTAAGCGTTGTCAAAATTCGTTCGAGGCGCCAGCTAATATCACTCTTTCGGTTGTATTGATAAAACGGGACTTGGGCGATGACTGCCTTTCTGACAGATGAGTCGTCTGGTAGAAAGCCGAGGAATCGAATCGTCTTATTTAAAAACTGTTTACATGCGACTTCCATCCGTTCGAAACATTGAAGGGCTTCCTCACCGGACTGGGCTCGGTTGACGATGACGCCAAGCGGTAAGTCCGGGTACTGATGGTGCACCAGTTTCGTATATGCATAACCGTCCATTAGCGAGGTAGGTTCTGGAGTCAAAATCAAGAACATCTCATCGCAACCCGCGATGAATTGGAGTGAGGTGTCCGTCGCTCCAGCCCCCATATCGAACAGGACATAATCATATTCGGTCAATACTTCGAGTTCTCGCATGAGAAATTGCATGTCATCATCTGAGAGATGGACGAGTTGGTCCTGCCCACTCCCTCCATGTAATATATCGACACCATATACATTTTTCTGAACAGCTGCAGCCAATGGAATACGAGCTTTGACGGTCTCGATCATCGTTCTGGACTTCATGGCATTCATCAAGATGTGCACATTGGCCATTCCGATGTCAAAGTCGACAATCAACACTCGTTTTCCGAGTTCAGCTAGGGCGATGGCCGTGTTTACACAGACGTTCGTCTTTCCGACCCCACCTTTCCCACTAGCAAAGGCGATTGTCGTCGGATGGGCAGCATTGATTGCTCTTAAACGCCTTGCTTGGTCCATCTTGCCCACCCTTCTTTCTCAAACAGTCGTTTCGTCAGTGCGTCCGCATGCCCCCGAATCAGATCGTCCGGCACTTCTTGGCCGTCTGTCATCCAGGCGACCGGAAGACCGCTCTTTTTCACCATGCGGTACATCGCGTGGATATCACTTGTCTCGTCCGCCTTCGTAAAAATGAGTGAGCTAAGAGGCAATGACTCGAATTGCGAATAGATCATATCCATGTCCTTCGTTTTGGATGTCAAACTCAAAACGAGCGAAAGGCTTGTTTCAGTGAAGTCGTGATGTTCATGAAACTGTTCGACGTAAGCCGGATCGCGGAAATTTCGTCCCGCCGTGTCGATTAGCACGATGTCTTTACGAGCAAACAATTGCTTGGCACGCTTGAAGTCATGAAAGTCATATGCCACTTCCACCGGAATACTCATGATTTCAGCATACGTCTTCAGCTGTTCGATGGCAGCGATTCGATACGTGTCGGTCGTGATCAATCCGACCGTTTTGCCTTCTGTCAGCTTGAAGTGCGCCGCAAGTTTGGCGAGCGTGGTCGTCTTGCCGACCCCCGTCGGTCCAACGACCATAACATATCGTTTAGCTTCAGGCGGTTCAATGAACGACGATTTGACTTGTTCGTAAACGAAACGTTCAGCTTCTTTTACAGATTTTGTCGTGTAGTATAGTTCGTTCAGCGTTTCCTCCCACGACTCATCCGCAAAGGATTCAGTCGAGAGCAGTGATTCGACGTGTTGCAACGAGGCGTGTAGTCTCGGTCCCGCTCCTCCGATCACACGTGGTGGCGTCTGCGTCACGACAGGTGGTGTTGGTGCTGTCCGAACAGGGACTGGCTGTCGTGGCTTTGTGACGACTTGCTCTTTTTCGAGGGCTGCGATGACCTCCACTTGCTTTGACGCAAAGAGACCGAACCATCCTGTCTTCACTTGTCGTGAGTTGAGGATGACCGCTTCGTCTCCGAGCTCTTGTTTCACTTTCGCCATCGCATCAGCCATGGTCTTCGCCGTAAACTTTTTAATCTGCATGTTAAATCACCCCAATACTTTTCACTTCGACGGAACTGAGTAATTCGTTATAAGCCAATACCGGCACATCTGGATAATACCGTTCGAGTAATTGACGAACGAACAGACGAATCGTTGGGGAACATAAAATCACAGCCGATGCCCCATATCGTTCAAACATCGACAGTTGTTCTCCAGTGCGTTCGATAATCTCTCGAGCTTGCTCTGGGTCGAGCGCCAAATAGTTCCCGAACTCCGTTTTTTGAACCGCATCTTGCACCGTCTGTTCCGTCTGTCCGCCGAGTGTCACGACGTAAAGGGGACCTTCAGGTGGTTTGACTTGATCGGTCAATTGACGGGACAACCCTTGTCGGCAATACTCTCCTAAGATTTCCGCATCTTTCGTCACTTTTCCGTAGTCTGCCATCGTTTCAAATAGAAGCGGCAAGTTTCGAATGGAAACACTTTCTTGGAGTAAGTGGCGCAACACTTTCTGAATTTCGCCAATCGAAAGGACTGACGGTGTCACGTCCTCTACGAGAACCGGATGCGTCTCTTTCAGGTGCTCGACGAGTTGTTTCGTCTCTTCCCGACCGAGTAAATCAGCCGCATGTTTCTTCAACGTCTCGGTCAAGTGAGTCGCGACAACAGAAGGCGGATCAACGACGGTATACCCGCTCATTTCTGCCCGAGTTCGTGTTTCTTCATCAATCCAAAGGGCAGGAAGACCGAATGCTGGTTCCGTTGTTTCAATTCCATATACCTCAGGGTCTTCGATGCCCGGGCTCATCGCCAAGTAATGATCCAGCAATAGCTCTCCCTCTGCAACGACGTTCCCTTTGACTTTGATTCGGTATGCGTTCGGTGATAACTGCAAGTGATCGCGAATCCGGACCGTCGGTAAGATGAAGCCAAGCTCGAGTGCGAGTTGACGACGAATCATGACAACGCGGTCTAACAAGTCACCGCCTTGAGACTCATCTGCAAGCGGAATCAAGCCATACCCGAATTCAAATTCAATCGAGTCAATCTGCAACAGCGAGACGACTGATTCTGTTGGCGCTGTCGATGGTTCCTCTTCGAGCATCGGCTCTTCCGTTGCCTGACGGATATTTCGACGCATCGTGTAGGCGCCGAAGAATGCCGTTCCGGCAATGATCATCGTCACAGGAAGTAGGGGCGGTGATACAAAACCAAGCATGAAGACAATCGACCCGGCGATATAAAGGAGTGATGGGTTTTGACCGAGCTGGTCGATTACGTCTTCCCCTAAGTTTCCATCCGAGACGGCACGGGTCACGATGATCCCGGTCGCGGTCGAAATCAAAAGTGCTGGGATTTGACTGACCAAGCCATCCCCGATTGTCATGAGTGAGAATGTTTGGAACGCTTCTCCAACTGGTAATCCCATTTGAACGACACCGATGATAATCCCGAAGATCAAGTTGATCGTAACGATGATAATACCAGCGATGGCATCTCCTTTAACGAACTTCGATGCCCCGTCCATTGATCCATAGAAGTCTGCCTCGCTTTGAATTTTACGGCGACGCATCTGGGCTTCTTTGTCGTCAATTAAACCAGAGTTCAAATCGGCATCGATGGCCATCTGTTTCCCCGGCATCGCATCGAGTGTGAAGCGAGCAGATACTTCCGATACACGCTCTGCTCCTTTCGTGATGACGACGAATTGAATGATGACAAGAATCAGAAAGACGACAAATCCGACAAGGACATTTCCACCGATGACGAAATCACCGAACGTCTCGATGACTTCCCCACCATAACCTTTAGATAGAATCGAACGGGTCGTCGATACGTTCAAACCAAGACGAAACAACGTCACAATCAATAAGAGAGAAGGGAATACGGAGAAGTCAAGTGCTTCCCGGGCATTCATCGCCACAAGTAGAATCATGATGGCGATCAAAATATTTACGATGATTAAAAAGTCTAATAAAAACCCCGGTAGCGGGATGATCAGCATGATGACAATCATCAACACACCAATCAAAATTGCAAAGTCTTTCGCTTTTACTGCCAACACATACTCCTCCTCAAGACGGTTGTTTCATTTGATAGACGAATGCCAGTACTTCCGCAATGGCTTGATAAAACGATTCGTCTACCACTTCACCGATGTCGATTTGCGCATAGAGCGCTCGCGCGAGTGGTTTATTTTCAACAATGGCCACGTCATGTTCTTTTGCGACATCTCGAATATGAAAGGCGACCCGGTCGACCCCTTTGGCGACCACGAGCGGCGCAAAATCTTTCGTGTCATCATATCGAATGACGACCGCGTAATGGGTCGGGTTCGTGATGACGACATCGGCATTCGGTATCTCTTGCATCATCCGTCGCATCGCCATTTCCCGTTGTTGCTGTTTGATTTTAGATTTGATGAGAGGGTCACCTTCCGTATTTTTGTACTCATCTTTTATATCTTGCTTAGACATTCGGATCGATTTCTCGAAATCAAATCGTTGGTAGAATAAATCGAGTAGTGCAAGTGCGAGCAAGGCGACACTTACCCAAAGACCAAGTTCGATTGTGATACTCGCGAGTGCGACAATCGATTCACGAACTTGTTCGACGGCCATCCGAGACAGTTCTTTCTGATTTTTCCAAAGGACAGCGACAGCGGTTGTCAGGATGATTAACAATTTGAATAAGGACTTTAAAAATTCGACGACCGCTTTCATACTGACGATGCGTTTGACCCCCTTGATCGGGTCGATCCGCTCAAGCTTTGGTTGAATGGCTTCTAAAGAAAATAACGTTCCGATTTGTAGGTAATTGATGAGAATCCCAAACACGACGGCGACGATAAAGAACGGAGCCAAAATCAAACCGACACGTAGCATTAAGTCGACAATCATATCCGACATGCCGCCCGTCACGTTAAACAATAAATACTCTGGGCTGAGTAAATCGCTGATTAAAGAAAGCAATTGCTGCCCAATCACGGGACCGAAAAAAGATAACATGAGAAACATCGCAAAAAGTGCGAACGCTCCAGTCAAATCGGCTGACTTGGCGACCTGCCCCTTCTTTCGGGAGTCTTCCCGTTTACGTGGCGTCGCTTTTTCTGTCTTTTCACCTGCAAAAAACTGTAGATTGACCGATAAAGGATATAGAGGCTTCTTCATGAGGCGTCTCCTAATATGAGCATAAAGTCGTGCATAACTTCTTGTAATAGCGGGATGAACTGGCTGATTCCTGTCAATGTCAGTCCCATCAATAAAACCATGACGGCAAAACCAGCGATAAGTTTAAATGAAAATCCGATGGCAAAGATATTGAATTGCGGTGCTGACTTCGCTAAAAAACCGAGAGCTAAGTCCACAAGCAGTAAGGAAGCCATCATCGGCAACGCTAATTGCAACGCGACCATCATTGTCATCGTGACGACTTTTACAGCCATCATCAATGAAGCTTCAGTAAAATTGATCATCGGTTGGCCAGGCGGATAGATTTGAAAGCTATAATAAATGCCGTCAATCAGCAGAAGATGCAGGTTGCTCGTCAACAAAATGAATAGCGTAAAAATATAATAAAATCGTCCAATCAATGGTGATTGACCGCCAAACATCGGATCATATGCGGATGCCATCGCTAATCCGAGCTGTAAATCGATGACCCCACCGGCAATTTGCGGTGCAAAAAATAGGATGTTGATCAACAGTCCGAGTAAAAGTCCGATCATGACTTCATAGACGACTTGCAGGACAAACGCATTGGTCATTTGAATTGGCTCGGTCAATGTGAACATTGCATAGTATGCTAAAAACGCACTGAACGCGACGCGGTGCATGACCGGTAATTGTCTCGTCGAGAACAACGGGACACTGACAAAAAAGCCAGACAGTCGCGCGAACGTTAATCCATACATACTGATGAAGTCGACTGCATTCATTTCGAAGCAACCTCGACCATCAACTCAAAAATCAAACGCGTGAACCCTTCAATCTGTTGAAGCATCCACGGTCCAAAAATGACGAGACCGATGAAGACCGAGATAATTTTCGGAACGAACGATAACGTTTGTTCTTGAATTTGAGTCGTGGCCTGTAAAATCGAGATCACGAGACCGACGATCAGTGAGATGAGTAGAAGTGGCATTGATATTTTTAATAAGGTCCACACACTCTCTGTCGCCAAATAGATGACCATTTCTTGTGTCATGTCCGTTCCCCCTACATACTTCTAAGCAATGATTCCACAATCAAGTGCCAGCCATCGACCAATACAAACAATAATAATTTAAACGGCAGTGCAATCATGACTGGAGGAAGCATCATCATCCCCATCGACATGAGGACACTCGCGACTACCATATCAATGATTAAAAACGGTAAGAAAATCATGAAGCCGATTTGGAAAGCGGTCTTCAACTCACTGATCGCATAAGCAGGAACCAAAGCGAGGAGAGGTACATCATCTAGTGTCTCCGGCTGCTCGTAATTCCCATACTTTAAGAACAGTTGTAAATCTTCTTGTCTTGTATATTTCGACATGAACTCTTTCATCGTCCCACTTGCCTCATCGAACGCCTCATTTTGTGAGATCTTGTCATCGAGGTATGGTTTTAATGCGTTCTCATTTAAGTCAGAGAGAACTGGAGACATGACGAACAGTGTGATGAACAGTGCCAATCCGACAATCAATTGGTTCGGTGGCGTTTGCTGTGTACCGAGCGCCGGTCGAATGAATGACAAGACGACCACGACACGGGTAAAGCAAGTCATCAAGATTAAAAAGGATGGTGCGAGCGTCAGCAATGTTAACAAAATCAATAGCTTGATGGATGTCGATGTACTGTCCGGTGTTTCTAAATTGATCAATTGCTCAAACGTTGTCATGATTTCTTCCTCACTTCTTCTAGCTGAGCGAGTTGTTTCTTAAAGGTGTCTAAAAATGCATTCGAATTAGACGTTCGGAGTGACAAGGTTTCCGTTTGCTCTTCCTCCATCGTGTCCGCATCAAGTCGATCGATCAGTTGAATCGAATCGCCGACACCGAGTACATATACCTGGTCACCGAGCTTCACGAGCTGAACAGAGCGGTCTTTCCCAAGAGGGACGCCTCCGAGATGTTTCATATGTTGAGTCGCTTTCACGCCTTGTGTTTTGGAACCGAGCCAACGCATCAAAACGATAAATCCGCCGACCACGACCACGAGACTTAACACGACTTTCACGCCATTGCCAATGGTTGACGCTGTCGTTGGAACGTTACTTTCCTGTTCATCTGTCTGTTGTTGCTCGAATTGTTGGTCTACGGTGGCGGCCTCAACCGTGGTTGGACCGAAGAGCCCAACCACGAGAAGAATAATCAACCACCATTTCTTCATTGTGCGACCGTTTTAGAAACTGCTTCGATGACACGCTCTGCATTGAAAGGCTTGACGATAAAATCTTTTGCACCAGCTTGAATGGCATCGATGACCATCGCTTGTTGTCCCATCGCTGAACACATGATGATTTTCGCATTCGAGTCGAAGCTACGAATTTCTTTCAATGCTGCGAGTCCATCCATCTCAGGCATCGTGATGTCAAGTGTGACGAGATCCGGTGTGAGTTCACGATATTTCGCGACAGCGTCCGCTCCGTTTTCCGCCTCACCTACTACGTCGTACCCGTTCTTTGTCAAAATGTCCTTAATCATCATACGCATGAACGCTGCGTCATCTACTACTAATACTTTTGCACTCATTCTAAATTCCTCCTTAAACGATTCCGATCCGCTCATGCGGTTGAATAATTTCTGTTACACGTACCCCAAAGTTTTCTTCAATGACGACGACTTCTCCTCTAGCGATTCGCTGTTGGTTGACATAAATGTCTACCGGCTCACCTGCTAATTTGTCGAGTTCAATGATGGAGCCTTGTGATAACTCAAGTACTTCCCGAACGGATTTTTTCGTTCTTCCTAACTCTACTGTCACGTTTAACGGGACATCATACAGCAACCCAAGATTCGCTGGGGCCGTTTCTTGTGACGCCGGTGATTGGAGTGGCATGAATTCCGCCTGGCTCACAGCTACTTCCGGCATAGATTTTTGCTTGTTTGGTTGTGGGGCAACGGACTGTGCTGTTTGTTGTGCTTGTGGCTGTGGTTTCGGTGCTTCCGCTCTCGGCTGCTCTTTTACCGGTTCTGATGCCGCTTGGACCTCTCCAGTCGCTTTCATCAACTCGTCGACTAACTGCTTTCCAAACTGAATTGGTGCAATCTGGACAATCGTTGAATCAATCAACGTGCCTACTTTGAGATTGAACTCAATGAGTACCATCGTCTCCCATAGTTCAAGGCGATCGATGATTGTCTGATTCTTTGTTGCATCAAACACTTCGACAAGAGGTGGCGAGATGTCAATTTTCTTCGAAAATACCGTCGATAAAGACGTTGCTGCCGCACCCATCATTTGATTCATCGCTTCTTGAACAGCTGATAAACGAATCTCATCAAGGCTCTCCGGATCAACATTCTCTCCACTTCCACCTAACATGAGGTCAGAGATGATTGCCGCATCTTCGCGAGTCAATACGAGAACATTTTCCCCTTGGATTCCTTCTGTATAGCCAACTCGAAGTGCCACGTGAGGAGTGGGATAGCGTTCGCGTAACGCTTCAATTCTCACTTCACTGACAACCGGTGTCGTAATTTCAACTTTCTGTTGTAATAATGTTGACAAGGCTGTTGCCGAGTTCCCGAATGAAATATTCCCAATTTCTCCGAGTGCGTCGCTCTCCATCGAATCTAAATGTTCTTCTTTTGCTTCGACTTCTGGCGTCGGCGTATTGTCGCTTGTCCCACGTAATAACGCATCAATTTCATCTTGTGACAGCATCTCACTCATTGCTCTTCCTCCTTCACACGGTGAAGCACTTGAACCGCCATTCGCTTCCCGCTCACACCGACTTGCCCTTTAAATACTTTATTTTCCCCCACCATGACGGACAGAGGTTCTTTTGCTAATTGATCGAGTGCCAAACAATCTCCGACTTCTAGATGCAACAAATCTCCAAACGTGATTGTCGTCCCACCGAGTAAGGATACAACTTCGACTGTCGAGTTCATCAATTGAGCTTTAAGTGGCTCTTTACTCGATTGACTTGCATTCCGTCGATTCGCTTCTTGCATCCAATAATGACTCGATAGTTTGGACAATACCGGTTCGATTGTCACGAATGGAAGACAAACGTTGATGGTTCCGCTCACTTCACCAATCGTCACACCAATCGAAATCAAGACGACCGTTTCGTTTGGTGAAACGAGTTGCAGGAACTGCGGATTCACTTCAACAGCTGACATTTCTGCTTTAATCTCAGCAATCGATTCCCAAGCATCCCCATAAGTCGAAAAGGCTCGTTTGTACAATTGCGTCAAAATCCGCATCTCAATTTCGGTGAACGATTCGATTTTATCCATCTCGACACCAGGACCTCCGAGTAACCGGTCTAGCATCGCGTATGAGATGTTCGGATTGACTTCGATGATGAATCGTCCGTTTAACGGTGGCGCCTCAATCAAGTTGATCATCGTCATGCTCGGAATGGAATGAATGAATTCATCGTACGGTAATTGTTCGACCGAGTTGACCGAAAACTGAACATATGTGCGAAGTTGAGCCGAAAAAAATGTCGTGAGCATACGCGTGAAATGTTCGTGAATCCGAGTTAAGCTGCGAATTTGGTCTTTTGAAAATCGAACGGCTCGCTTGAAGTCGTATTGTCGAACTTTCTTCTCTTCCTCTTGCGCGAGAAAGGAGTCCGCTTCGACATCCCCACTGCTTAAAGCAGATAGTAAGGCATCAATTTCTTGTTGAGACAGTACTTCTCCCATGATGCCACCTCACTGAATAATTTTCTTCGTCATATAGACGCGTTGGACTTCACCTTCTTCAAGCAGTCCGTTAAGTTGTTCTCGTAATGTTTGTTCGAACTTTTGCATATCTTCTTTTGTTGCTAATTGGGCTTTCGTCATCCCGGATAAATCACCCAAAATGACGTTGTGAACTTGGAACTTGCGTAGTTCTAAATTCTCTTTCGTTTCAGCCGAATCTGTGACAATCGTAAATTGAACGTTAATGAAACGCTCGTCTTGAATGTTGGTCGTCATGTCATCAGTCATGAAACTCCGTTCTGCCAACTCTTCAGCTGTGACAGGTTTCGTTTTAGCAGTGACGTTATCACCAAAGACATATTTGTAAGTCATGAATCCGGCACCGCCCATGACGAGCAGGACGACAAGCAGGATGATTACGACTTTTAGGCCGCCACCTTTTTTCTTTTCTTCTTCACTCATCTTCTTCACCTCTTGTGAACATCGTTCCGACTAAACCGATTGAGCGGTAAAAGGCTTCAGTTCGTTCAATGATTTGATCTTTCGTTTCTTTTACGAGATACGTTTTGCCATTAAACAATTGGATGATCGTGTCGGGCTCTGCCTTCACCGTTTCGATGAGCAAAGCGTTGAGCACGAACTCCTCACCGCGAAATGCCGTAACGCGAATCATCAGCGTTTCAAGTTGACGAGCTCTTGAAGGATCTCGTCCGATGTTGTGATAATTCGTGTGTTCGCCTGGAATCCACGCTGTGCCACAATCATTTCTGTGAACTCTTCTGAAAGGTCAACGTTTGACATTTCAAGTGCACCTGAGACAAGTTCACCGCGACCGCCCGCACCAGGTACGCCAAACTGTGGAGCACCGGAGTTTTGCGATTGTACGAAGTTGTTGGCTCCGACTTTTGATAACCCGGCATTGTTCGAGAAGTTCGACGTGACGATATAACCAGCGATACGAAGTTCACCATTAGCAGCTACGAAACTAACTTGTCCGTCTTTACCAATTGAAAGCGATTTTGCATCTGTTGGGATTTTAATTCGACCGTATTTAACGGTTTGTGTACCTGCATCAGCTGCTAAATAAGGTGCGTCTAAGTTCGCCCCCATATTTGCTGCAGTAGGTGTGGCTGCAACTCCGGCAACACCAGAAGGAGGCAACGTGTTCGTCTGAGAACCAATGAGGTATGTCCCGTCGCCCGTCACCAAATTACCTTGGTTGTCCGTGTAGAAGTTCCCAGCGCGCGTGTATTGGATTTGACCATTGACCATCGTCGCATAGAATCCTTCACCTGAAATCCCAACGTCAAGGGCGCGTCCTGTGTTTTGCATGGCACCCTGGTTATAGACGTTATCGACCGTCGCCATCGTCCCCCCGAGACCGACTTCCTTCGGGTTCACACCACCTGTTGTCGCATTTCCGGCCGACGCACTCCCGACTTGTTGACTGACGAGGTCTTTGAACGTGACGCGACCTTTTTTATAACCGAACGTGTTGACGTTGGCGATGTTGTTCCCGACGACGTCTAGCTTCGATTGGAAGTTCTTCAATCCACTGATTCCTGAGTACATTGCTCTTAACATAATGCATTCCTCCTATGCTTATTTGATCGATGTGATATCGTACACGCTGACGGATGTTCCGTCTTCAAGATCGGCCATATATCCGGTTAAGTCGTTACGAGAAATGGAAACGACACGACCTGTGCCTTTCGTCGTCTCTTCACTCGTTTCGGTTGTAAAGTTGATTGTTTTCCCAATCATGCTACTGTATTCAGAAATCGACGACATGTGACGGTCGACGAGAACCGAGTCGAGTTGTTTTGAGATGGCTTGCATTTGCTCGAGAGACGAGAACTGCGCCATCTGTGCGATGAACTCTTTATCCTCCATCGGTGACATCGGGTCCTGGTTCGCGATTTGAGCGAGAAGCAACTTCATAAACATGTCTTTATCGTATTGATTTGTCGCTTTTGGGAGCGACTGATCTGGCAATGTATAATCATTCGTCTTCGGTTGGATGCTCGTCATCTTCAGACCCTCCTTTAGGCTGTTCTTGTGGTTGTTCTTGTTCCGGTTGCTCGGAACCATCGGACAAGGCTGATTTTGAATCGAGCGCTTGCTGTGTCAAGTTGACCTCGATCCGAACGTTTTGCGAATGGGGTGTCAACGTTTGTTGCAACTGTTGAACCTGTGACTGGATCAGTTGCTTCGCCTCTTGATTGCTGGCAAACATCTTGACGACAAGTTCTCCATTCTTCCGCTCTAGCTTGACGACGAGTTCCCCTAACTGCTCCGGATACAATCTTACAGTGAAGACTTTTGAACCATCTGCCCCACTTTTGAACGGTGCCTTTTGCAAAGCCGCTTCAATCCGAGCTTGTAAATTCTCAGGAAGGGATCCTTTCGAAGCATACATGACCGTGTCCACGTCAATCTGTGGTCTTGACCAGTTCATCCCTTTCGGCATCCAGTCTACGTTGTTTGGCTGTAGCGCAGGTTTTGCGATTTTTACGGTTTCAACATTTGACAAGACGGGAACTTCTTTCAATGTACCTTCGATTGGTCCTTTATATTGTGTGATGATCCGTTGCATCGTTTGAACCTGTTTGGCAAGTTCTTGGTTTGGAACTTGTTGAGTTAGTGCAATGTTGGTCGTCTGAGCATTTCCCTCTGTTTGCTTCGTAGTATGGACTTTCGGCGTAGTCGTCGTCTGTACAATCGCCGGTAAAACCGAAGACGGGATTTCAGTCTCAGGCGAAGGATTAGACAATTGACCGAGTAAACTTACATATGCATCCATAAACGTCCGATACGCATCTTGTGGCAGTGATTTTAGCCACTTCAATGTATCAGGCTTTTGAAACCATGTTTCGAGTTCCTGTGCCATTTTTTCCAAATCGACTGATCCTTCAGGAAGCACACCTTCTTCAAGTTGAGGAAGTTCTGCCTGCTCCCCTGAGCCTTGCATTGGGGCAAGCATCGCAGAAAGGAGGCTTAAAAATCCACCTGCTCCCTGTGATTCTCCCTCCACTGCTCCAGTACGAGCCATCGATCCTTGAATGGCTTGCGTCAATAAAGCGATATTCAATGTTGACCCTCCCTTCTTGTGTTCATTGGAGAAGCTGCGTCACAACCGCAGCCTGTTGCGCATTCATTCGTCCTAAGATGTCTGCCTGTTGCTTAGGTGATAGCTCCTTCAACAGTTCAGCAACTTGAGGGCTTTCGAGTTCACCCATAATAGCTGCCGCCTGTTTGGCTGACATTTCTTCATAAACGCTGGCGACATCAGATGAGGTCTCCTCTTCTTTTGTCGCTGCCTCTAGTTCCGAGACGAGTCGATCTCGTTCACGAATCAAATCGGTGATTTCTTCTTGTCTAGCCTTTACTTCGTTCGTCAATTCAACATTTTCGTTGCGAAGTTTTTCAATCTCACTGTTCGCCGCTTTTAATCGGTTCGCTGCGTCCGAATCGATTCCCGTCACATTCACCTGCGTCTCCGTTTTTTTTGATTCTTCCGTTTTCTCGTCCTCGTTCACTTCTAATAAGGGAACGGATAAGAGCGGACGGTCCATCGCATAGTTCATGACGACAATCCCACCGACTAAGATGAAGATTGCTGGAATGAGGACCAACGCCACAATCATTTGCTTGCCTCGTTTATTGTTCTCTTTTGCCATGCTACTTCCCTTTCCCATGATGAATCACAGCAAGTTCATCCATCATTTGTTGCTCTGTAAGTTTAGCTACCGTCATCTCTTGCATGCTGACCTTTTCATGGAGCGTCACGTATTTCTTTTCTTCCACCACTTTACCGAGCAATCGTTCTTGCGACGCATGATAGCGATTGCGGGCCTGTTGTACGACGAGCTGTTGCGTTTCGATTTGACGTTTCACTTGCTCTCGCGTCTTTTCTCGATACTGCGACATGAGAAGGTCGATGTTTCCAGATTGTTCGTCTTGGTGTTTGATGAGCGACTCATACATGAGAAGAAGGTCATATAGCTTCTCCATCTCTGTCTCAAGTCTTGCCTTAAATCCTCTGACTTCTATGGCGGCATCTTCTTTTTCATGTTCCGCAATCGGCATGATTCGTTCTAATATGAGTCTATTCATGATTCACCTCGTGCAATATGTGACAAGTGGGTCATCGTCTGTTCGAAAGCAGCATCTTCTTCGATCGATTGTTTCAAAAACGTCAACAAGTATGGATATTTCTCCACAGCGGTATCAATTGAAGGATTGGTGCCTTTTTTATACGCTCCGATATTGATTAAATCTTCCGCGTCAATATAGGTCGCGAGCCAACTGCGGAACGTTTGAGCTGCATCTCTGTGTGAAGGGGAAGCGATTTGGTTCATGACCCGACTGATGGATTTCAGTACATGGATTGCCGGGAATTGCCCACGGTTTGCGAGCGCCCGGTCCATCACAAAGTGTCCGTCTAAAATCCCCCGCACCGCGTCGGCAATCGGTTCATTCATATCATCCCCGTCGACGAGGACCGTATAGAACGCAGTGATTGAACCTGTCGCCGCTGTTCCACTTCGCTCTAATAGTTGAGGTAACATGGCGAATACGGATGGGGTGTACCCTTTCGATGTTGGGGGTTCGCCCGTCGCAAGACCAATCTCACGCTGTGCCATCGCAAAACGTGTCACCGAGTCCATCATCAAGACCACTTCTTTCCCTTGGTCCCGGAAGTACTCGGCAATCGCGGTCGCCGTGTAAGCTCCCTTCAACCGGACAAGCGGGGGTTGGTCGCTTGTCGCTACAATCACGACGGAACGAGCCATGCCTTCTGGTCCGAGTTCTTTTTCGATGAACTCTTTTACTTCCCGACCCCGTTCTCCAATCAAGGCGATGACGTTAATATCTGCCGAAGATCGTTTGGCAATCATCCCGAGCAAGGTCGACTTCCCTACACCGGAACCAGCAAACAAACCGACCCGTTGTCCTTTCCCTACAGTCAACAGTCCATCAATCATGCGTACACCGGTCGACAGCGCATCTAAAATCCTTGGTCGATTCAAAGGATTCGGAGGTTTACGTTGAACGTCATAACGCTTACCGGTCACAAGACGCTCACCTGAAAGTGGACGTCCCAAACCATCGAGCACTTGACCAATCAACTCTTCCCCTACAGGAACTTGAAGCATTTTTCCCGTTCCCTTTACAAGACACCCTGGCGCAATTTGCGTAGTTTCACCGTATGGCATGAGCAGAACACGCTCTTCATTGAATCCGACAACCTCTGCTTCAACCGTTTCATTCGACGGAAGGACAATCAAACAGCGTTCTCCGACAAATGCACTCGGCCCATTCGACTCAATCATCAATCCGATGACACGGCAAACTCGACCGATTTTTCGTGTGAACTCGCCGTCCGAAGACTGCTTGATTGAGTCAAGAACCTGCTCAATAAGCACCATCCGCTAAAACCTCCTCGATTTTAGCTTGAATCCGTTCGAAACTATACGTTAAATCGACTTCATTCCCACGATGTGGCGACTCGATTCGGATTGCCGTTTCATCCAATGATCCGTCCCCACGATATTTCAAAGGGGGTGTCTCTTCTGTCCGCCACATCGCTTCGAATTGCTGAATCGAGGCAAGACGTGTCGGATGAACAAAGATTGTGATTGCTTCGGCATCGATCCAATGTGACATTTGATCACGGATCATCGTCGCAAAGAGTTCTTCATCTTTCCGAACAAGTTCCGTTGTCACATGTGCACTGACCGAGATTGCCAGCTCAATGAGTTGTTCTTCCGCTTGTCTCCATTTTTCTTCAAATAAGAGTTCAAGTTCGCTCGAAACGGAATTTAATCGTGTGGTGATGTCCTCGAACTCAGCCAATCCGTCCTGTCTACCTTGAAGGAGACCTTCCTGATACCCTTCTGAACGCGCCTCCTCGAACACCTGTTGTTTCAACCGCTCCAACTGTTCGACTTCGGTCAACTGAAACTGTTGAAATGCTTCTTCGTCCTGCTTCAACTTCTCATAGCGCGACTGAATGACATCGTGATGATTGATTCCGTCATTCGGTTCTATAATGGGTGTTTCTAAGCGCTTGGATTCAATCCGTTGCGGAATATTCGATGTTGCACGTTGGCGTTTGATCACATTAGACAACGATGTCATCTCCTCCACCTCGACTGATTACAATCTCACCGACGTCCTCTAGGCGACGAATGATTCCGACGATTCGGCTCTGTGCCTCTTCGACGTCACGCAACCGTACCGGTCCCATGAATTCCATATCTTCTTTGAACGTTTCGACCATACGTTGTGACATGTTTTTGAAGATAATTTGTTTGACTTCCTCCGAAGAGACCTTGAGCGCAAGTAACAAGTCGTCGTTCGCCACTTCGCGAATGATTCGTTGAATCGCACGAGAATCGAGCGTAACGATATCTTCGAAGACGAACATCCGCTTTTTGATTTCTTCTGCAAGTTCCGGATCTTCGATTTCGAGCGCATCGAGAATGGTACGTTCGGTCGTCCGGTCTACACCGTTCAAGACTTCGACGACTGCTTCGATTCCACCAGATTGGGCATAATCTTGCATATCCGTCTGCGACAAGTTCTTCTCAAGGATTTGTTCCACTTCATGGATGACGTCTGGATTGAGTCGATCCATCGTCGCAATCCGTTTTGCGACTTCCGATTGAATCTCAGGTGGAAGTTCCGAGAGGATTTGCCCTGACTTGACGGGTTCTAAATGCGCTAAGATTAACGCAATCGTCTGTGGGTGCTCGTTTTGGATAAAGTTCAATAACTGTTTCGGGTCTGCTTTTCGTGCAAACTCGAACGGTCTGACCTGTAAGGTGGAAGTCAGACGATGAATCAATGCCATCGCCTTGTCTTCACCAACTGCTTTTTCAAGGACAGTTTTCGCAAACCCGATTCCACCCTGAGTGATATAACTTTGTGCCATGGCGAGTTCATGGAACTCACCGAGAATACTATCCTTTTCTTCCGGGGACACTTTTTTTAACGCTGAAATTTGAAGCGTCAGTTGTTCCATCTCTTCTTCTGAAAGATGTTTGTAGACGTTCGCTGCCACTTCAGGTCCCAGGGAAATCATGAGCATCGCTGCTTTTTCGCGATTCGATTGTTTTGCATAGTTCACGTTACTCACTCCTCAGACATCCAAGTACGAAGCAGTTTAGCAAACTCTTCTGGATTACTTTCAGCTAATTTTTCTAACTGTTTCTTCTTCACTGCACCTTCGCCTCGCTCTTCGAGGTCTAGGTCAGGTACTTCATCTTCATATGGAACTTCCCATTCGTTCGTCTCTTCCACAACCTCTTGCTTCCGTCTACGCATCGCGAAGAAGATCAAGGCAAGAATTACGACTGCACCCGCCGCTGCCGCATACATCCACCAAGGTGTCGGTTGCTCTGTTGCTGCAACCTCTTCCACTTCAGCGAACGGTCTCGACACGACGACAACTTTCTGTTCGAGTTCAGCATCCGTGATGGCTTCATCCGTCTTCGCTAACGACGTCCGAATAATGGAATACATCATCGTCTCGAGGTCGCCTTCTAACTGCGGATCGATACTTGTTGCGCCATCTGGTGGTTCAACGATGAGTTGGACTCCGAGGTCACGAATCGTATATGGTGCGTTTTGAATCTGCTTCGTGATGCGGTTGACCTCGTAATTGATGATTTCATGATTCTTTTCACTTTCTTCTGTGCCATCGCCAGTCGCTGCCGGGAAGTTGATTGTGTCGTTCTCACCAGTTCCCGTCGCTTCTGTCGCCGTACCTGTTCCGCCAGTGTATGCTTCAGCAATCCGCTCGGCAGACGTAACGATGCCTTCCATGTTTTCTTCATCGACCGGCGTGACAAGATTCTGTTCTTCAGCCGTTTGTGTCGTGTCGATGTCTGCTGTGACGGAAACGAGTACGCTCCGTTCGCCGAGTAGAACCGAGAGCATCTGTTGGATTTGTTGACGTACGTCTTTTTCGACTTGTCGCTTCAACGCCAATGGATCTGACGAGGAACCTCCAGCAACAACGGTCTGGTCGAGATCATAATACGTGAAGTATTGGTCCATAATTGAAATGTTTTCCGGTTTCAAGTTCGGGACACTCTTACTAATCAAATGATAGAGACCTTTTACTGTGTTTGGTTCTAAATTCGTCCCCGCTCCGATGTTCAAGACGATGGACGCGGTAGGCTCACCTTGATCTTCTGCCAAGAAGACAGACTTCTCAGGAAGTGAGATGATTACTTTCGCTTGATTGATTCCTTCAATCTGTGTGATGAGTCGCTCTAGCTCCGTCTGCATCGCACTACGTTCGATGACAGCCATCTCACGGTCTGTCGTTCCGAACCCTGCGTTTTCACTGAAGAAACTATAATCAATCGAGCCGGACTTTGGAATCCCGGCAGCAGCCAAACTCACTTTCAACTGATCGACCATTTCAGTCGGCACATACACGCTCACACCGTTCGAAGTCGCCTTGATTTCCGACTGTACCCCGTCTGCTGTCAACTTCTCTGTCACTTCGCCCGCTTCTTGAGCAGACAAGTTTGTATAGAGAGGTGCCATGTTTGGCCTTGAAAGGAAGAATGTGAGTACGAGGGCCGCGATTAGTATGACCGCGATCGAGATGCCCCATACGAGTTTACGTTTCGCTGGCATCGCCTTTAATGCACCGGTCATGGATTTGAATCGTTCTTTTAATTGTTCATTCATCGCAACTTGTCATCCTCTACAATTAAACTTGCATTCGCATCATTTCTTGATAGGCCTCAACAGCCTTGTTCCTCACCTCGATGGCAAGTTGCATCGCAATCGACGACTCTTCACTTTGAATCATCACCTGATGAAGGTCAGCTTTCCCGACCGCCAAATCTTTACGGGCTTGACTAGTCGCTTGTTGTGTCTCATTCAATGCGTTCATCGCTTCATTCAAGTATGACCCAAATTGAGATGGGTTCGTTTTATTCAGTGATGGCGTGAGTTCTGGGCTCATCAATTGAATTGGATTAATTTGCATCCGTTAACACTCCTTATCCTTTACCAATCTCCATCGCTTTTACGAGCATCGCCTTCGAGGCGTTCATCGCTGCAATGTTTGCTTCGTACGAACGAGTCGCACCCATCAAATCGACCATTTCTTTCAAGAGATCGACGTTCGGCATTTGTACGTACCCTCGCTCATCCGCATCGGGATGATTCGGGTTATAAGCCAATTTATACGGTGCATCGTCTTCGATGATTTGAGATACCTGCACCCCTCCATTAACGGCATCCATTTGCTTCCGGAATGGCGCTTCTTGCAACACGGTCATCTTTCGTGTGTATGGTTGCCACTCTCCGTCCACGAGTCTCCCGCGAGTCGTCTGAGCGTTGGCGATGTTCGCCGACACGGTATCCATTCGTAGCCGTTGTGACGTCAACGCTGAAGCTGAAATATGAAAACTATCAAACATTCCCATTGATTAACGACCTCCCCGAATAACAGATTTTAATCCCCCGAGCCTACGATTCAATTGCTCCATCATCGCCTCATACTGGAGTTGGTTTCGTGCCAGCTCACTCATTTCATAATCCAAGTCGACGTTGTTGCCATCACTCCTCATGGCGCCACCAGCTCGATCGATGACCTTCGACTGGGTCGAGTCGCTCGGACGACCACCTTGCAGCTTGAGTCGCATCTCACTCTGAAGCGTCTGCTCAAACACAGCCTGTTTGGCTTTGAAATTCGGCGTATCAATGTTTGAAAGGTTATGACTGATGACCTTTTGGTTAAGGACTGAATGGTTGATGGCTTGCTTTAGTAATTGATAGTCACTACCAATCCAATTCACGGCGTTCACTCACTTTCATATAATGACTACTAAATATACCTCATTTGGAAAATCTACTATTTCATTGAAACAAATCTGTAACAGTTCTGAAAGATATTTTTTAAAACATAGGTAAATGGCTTAATATCTTTTTGTCGAATTCACGTCAAAAGGTGAAAATAATTACTTTTGTACTAAAAAAAACCGCTTCCTTATCAAGGAAAGCGGTTTTTTAGGAATAAAGTCCCTTTTAAAAGTGTTTTCAATGGAAATCACACATCGAAAGTTGTATTTCAGTTTGATTTCAGTTTTTGCAATTCAAACAAGAAGTTGTCATTTAATATCTTGATATACGTTCCTTTCATTCCTAAAGAACGTGATTCAATGACCCCTGCACTTTCTAATTTCCGAAGTGCGTTGACGATGACCGAACGCGTGATTCCCACTCTGTCGGCAATTTTGGAAGCAACTAGCAATCCTTCGTTTCCACCAAGCTCTTCGAAGATGTGTTCGATTGCCTCAAGCTCTGAATACGATAACGAGTTAATCGCCATCTGGACGACCGCTTTCTTACGTGCCGACGTTTCGGCTTCCGCAGCCTTCTCACGAAGGATCTCCATTCCAACTACAGTTGCAGAGTACTCCGCGAGAACGAGGTCATCTTCTGTGAATTCATTCGCCAATCGACCGAGTACGAGCGTACCTAAACGTTCTCCTCCACCGATGATTGGAACAATCGTCGTCATGGAGTTGAGGAATAGATCGTGGTTCTCGACTGGGAACGCTGTATATTCACTATCGATATCGATGTTCGCTGTCGTTTCTTTCACATTGAACAAGTTCGAAGCATATGGCTCCGGGAACTGTCGATCGACTAAGAATGCTTTCATCCGGTCATTCTCAATCTGTTGTTTGATTGCAAAACCGAGAAGTCGTCCCCGACGGCTCACGATAAACGTGTTGGACTCAAGGACTTCA
Source organism: Exiguobacterium sp. S3 (assembly GCF_018617295.1). Classification (GTDB taxonomy): domain Bacteria; phylum Bacillota; class Bacilli; order Exiguobacteriales; family Exiguobacteriaceae; genus Exiguobacterium; species Exiguobacterium profundum. Next base: position 485,378 of record NZ_JACSJW010000002.1, on the reverse strand, counting down.
CGCATTTTGTCCGCCATTTCTTTAAAGTCAACGTGCGCACTTGCCTCTTGTTGAAGCATTGTGTTTAATTGGCGTGTTTTTTCTAGTAAGTTCATATTCTCTATTTCCTCCCTGTATGTGCATACAGAATCTTATAATATATATTGGCTCAAATCACGATCGTCGGCGATGGAACCGACTTTTGCTTGTACGTAAGCTGGTGTGATTTCTACGGTTGTTTGTGGCATATCTGCCGCTTCAAATGATAAATCTTCTAAAACGCGCTCCATTATAGTATAGAGGCGACGTGCACCGATGTCATCGGTCTCACGATTGACATGTGTCGCAATTTTCGCAATTTCTTCAATGGCCTCATGCGTGAAACGGACCGTGATTTCTTCAGATTCTAACAAGGCCGTATATTGTTTAATGAGTGCCTGTGACGGTTCCGTCAAAATCTTGACGAAGTCTTCTTCCGTCAAGCTGCTCAATTCAACACGAATTGGGAAGCGTCCTTGTAGCTCTGGAATCAGGTCAGACGGCTTAGCCATATGGAATGCACCGGCCGCGATGAAAAGAACATGATCCGTTTTAACCGGTCCATACTTCGTGACGACCGTAGATCCTTCTACAATCGGAAGAATGTCACGCTGCACCCCTTCACGGGATACTCCGGCGTGATCTTGTGATTTTGTGGCGATCTTATCGATTTCATCCACGAAGATGATACCCATCTGTTCACTGCGCCGCACGGCTTCATCGTGGACTTCGTTCAAGTCCAGCAAGTTCTCTGCTTCTTCAGCAATGAGAAGCGGTCTTGCTTCACGAACCGTCAGCTTACGTTGTTTCCGTTTCTTTGGAACGATTTGACCGAGCATATCCTGAAGATTCGACAAACCTTCCATCCCTTGACCCTGAAACAAATCCATCGTCTGCTTTTCTTCTAATTCCACTTCAATCACGCGTTCTTCGAGTTCACCGAGTTCGAGCAAGCGTCGAAGTTGCGAACGGTCATTATTGGATGTGTCCGACGTGGTTTCTGGCTGTTGTGTCTGTCCGCCGAACAACGCTTCGAACGGATTCGATGCAGTAGGTGTCGCTTTTGCTTTTCCTTGCAACGCATCTAAAAGGCGTTCCGTCGCCGCACGCTCCGCTGGCTCCTTCACATCTTCTTTTTTCTCTTCTTTGACAAGACGAACCGATGCCTCGACGAGGTCACGCACCATCGACTCGACGTCACGACCGACGTAACCGACTTCCGTAAATTTCGTCGCTTCTACTTTCACGAACGGTGCACCGACAAGCTTGGCTAACCGTCGAGCGATTTCGGTCTTTCCGACCCCGGTCGGTCCAATCATCAAAATATTTTTTGGTGTGACTTCATCGCGAAGGTCCGCATTCAACTTTTGACGACGATAGCGATTTCGTAAAGCAATCGCTACGGCTCGTTTGGCATCTTTTTGTCCGATTACGAAACGGTCTAACTCTGATACGATTTGTCTTGGTGTCAACTCTCGTTTCATTCAGCAGCGCCTCCAATCGTTTCTACAATGACTTGATCATTTGTATACACGCAAAGCTCACCGGCGATTTCGAGAGCGGCACGCGCGATTTCCTCTGCAGACTTTTCAGCGGAGTGGCGCACGAGTGCGCGACCTGCCGCCAAGGCATAGTTCCCACCAGACCCGATTGCAAGAATCCCATCGTCCGGCTCAATCACTTCTCCATTCCCGGAGACGAGTAACAGATGCTCCGCATCCATCACAATCAACAGTGCCTCGAGTTGGCGCAACATCTTATCTCCACGCCATTCTTTCGCCAGTTCTACCGCTGCTCGTGGCAAGTTACCGTTATACATTTCAAGTTTCGATTCAAACTTTTCAAACAATGTGAAAGCATCGGCTACGCTACCTGCAAAACCGGCAACGACTTTCCCGCCATAAAGGCGTCTGACTTTCTTCGCCTTGTTTTTCATGATGACGGCATTCCCGAATGTGACTTGGCCATCTCCACTCATCGCACATTGGCCATTGTGTCGAACTGCAAAAATCGTTGTTGCATGAAACATATCGTAACCTCCTACTTTCTTGGATGTGTCGCTTGATAAATCGACCGAAGTCGTTCGGTCGATACATGGGTGTACCGTCCGGTCGTCGACAAGGACTCATGCCCGAGTAACTCTTGGACGGCACGCAAGTCCGCTCCCCGCTCTAACAAGTCCGTCGCAAAGCTGTGTCGCAACGAGTGCGGGGTAAGTGGTTTATGTACCCCACTGTCTTTTCTCAAACGCTTCATGACATAGCGGATTTGGTCTGTTGTCATCCGATTCCCTTTTTGACTCAAAAATAATGCGGTTTCTGTCGTGAGCCCGACACCTTTACGTAATTCGATATAACGCTGCAAAGCTTGTACGGCATATTGCCCGATTGGGACATACCGTTCTTTCTTCCCTTTTCCCATCACATGGACGAAGGACAAGACCTCATCGAATGAAGAAAGGTTCATCCCACACAGTTCGGCGACGCGGATTCCCGTCCCATAGAGCACTTCTATGATGGCGACGTCCCTCGCCTGTAAAAACGGGTCGTCTTGCCTCGAGGCAGCCTCTAACAATTGCTCGACTTCTGTCGGGACGGCAAAGGTCGGCAAGGACTGTCTCTTTTTCGGTGAGGTCAGGTCGTGAAACAACGGTTCTCCACCTTGTTCTCTTGCCATAAACTTCCCGAATTGCTTGAAACAAGATACTTTTTGGGACACCGTGGACGCGGCCAATTGTTTCTCATAAAGGACATATAAATAACGCCGCGCCGTCTGAGCATCGTAGGGATCTTGATGCGTCGATTGGCAATATGCGGCGTACTGGTCGAGCGTTTGCTCGTAGGAGCGTTTCGTATGAGGAGACAGTCGACGTTCAATTTGGCAGTAGCGCAAAAAGGATTGTCGATCCTCTAAAAATCCCATTTTATCGCCTCCTCGATGACTCTTAAAAACGCATGTTCTCGTCAAATCGAAATTAGCATAGCATACAGAATGTAAGGTGACAATAGATAGCCGTTCAATAATCTGAAAATTTTCAAAGTATGAAACAAAATACACAATTGAAATTTTAATTCAAAACAAAAGAGCCAAAAAATGGCTCTCCTGTTCAAAGGTCTTTATACTGTTGGATCGTTTCTAACGCACGGTTCGCGTAACGCTCATACCGTTCTTGTTTCTTCATCTTTTTCGGAGCATCTTCTAGTGACGGTACCAATCCGAAGTTTGCGTTCATCGGTTGGAAGTGCTTCCCGTCAGCTGACGTGATGTAATGCGCCATCGAACCAAGCATCGTCTCACGTGGGAGAACGACAAGTTCTTCACCTGCGATCATCTTCGCCGCATTGATCCCGGCTAGAAGTCCAGACGCTGCCGACTCCACATATCCTTCTACCCCCGTCATCTGACCGGCGAAGAAGAGCGTGTCACGTGTACGCGCTTGATACGTCGGCTTGAGTAAGCTCGGTGAGTTGATGAACGTGTTACGGTGCATGACACCGTAACGGACGATGTCCGCGTTCTCAAGCCCCGGGATGAGACGGATGATGCGCTTCTGTTCGCCCCACTTCAAGTGCGTTTGGAAGCCTACCAAATTATAAAGTGTGCCTGCCGAGTTGTCTTGACGAAGCTGAACGACGGCATATGGACGTTTTCCTGTCTTCGGATCTTCTAAACCGACCGGCTTCATCGGTCCGAACAGAAGCGTCTTCTTCCCACGCTCGGCCATGACTTCAAACGGCATACATCCTTCAAAGTAAATCTCTTTTTCAAACTCTTTGAGCGGAACGACTTCTGCCTTGATCAACTCTTCGTAAAACACGTCAAACTCTTCTTCTGTCATCGGACAGTTCAAGTAAGCGGCTTCACCTTTGTCGTAACGCGACTTCAAATAGACTTTGTCCCGATCAATCGTATCGCCATCTAGAATCGGAGCTGCCGCGTCATAGAAGTAGAGATAATCTTCTCCCGTGAACGCCTTGAGCGAGGCAGAGAGGTCAGGAGAGGTCAACGGACCGGTCGCCACGATGACGATGCCTTCAGGAATCTCCTTGAGCTCTTCATTGTGCACTGTGACATTCTCGTGGTTCTTTAGCTTCTCAGTGATGAATCCGGCAAACTCATGACGATCGACGGCAAGGGCACCGCCAGCCGGGACACTTGCCGTGTCCGCCGCTTTTAAGATGAGCGAGTCAAGCGTACGCATCTCTTCTTTCAAGACACCTACGGCATTTTGAAGACCGTTCGCACGAAGCGAGTTCGAACAGACGAGCTCCGCAAATTGATCCGTATGGTGCGCCGGCGTTTGACGAACCGGTCTCATTTCATATAAATCTACTTGAATACCGCGCTTAGCGAGTTGCCAAGCCGCTTCGGAGCCGGCCAATCCGGCCCCGATTACAGTTACACGTTGTTGCAACATTAATCCTCCTCTTGCTGATGTACCTCGGTGTGGGTACAGTTCGTACATTGATATTTCACGCCGTCTTTAATTTTCTTCTCGACCATCAAACTGTCGCATACAGGACACGGTTTCGCAACCGGTTTATCCCATGAGACGAATTCACATTCCGGATAGTTCGAGCAACCATAGAAGAGACGACCTTTTTTACTGCGACGTTCCACGATTTGTCCATCCTTACAGTTCGGACACGGGACACCGATTTCGACTTGTACCGGTTTCGTGTTCGTACAGTTCGGGAAGTTCGAGCACGCCATGAACTTGCCGTACCGTCCCATTTTGATGACCATCGGTGAACCACAGACTTCACAATCGATTCCGGCTGGTTCATCCTTCACTTCGATTTTCTCAATTTCTTCTTCGGCACGCTTCAATCGTTTCTCGAACGATCGGTAAATCGGTGCGACGACTTCCGTCCACTCGACTTCCTTATGCTCGATCGAATCAAGAAGGGTCTCCATGTCGGCTGTGAACTGGACCGTGATGAAGTCGTTGAAATACTCATCAATCATCTCGATGACGAGTTCTCCAAGTTCAGTCGGTAAAAACTTCTTCTCTTCGAGAACGACATAACCGCGTCGTTGGATCGTGTCGAGTGTCGGCGCATACGTCGACGGACGACCAATCCCGAGTTCTTCCATCGCTCGAACGAGTCGCGCCTCTGTATAACGAGGTGGCGGTTGTGTGAAGTGTTGTTTCGGTTCAATCGTTTCAAATGTCACGGTGTCATCCACTTCGAGAGGAGGCAATAATCCTTCCTTCTCTTGGTTCGTGTCCTCGATGTCATCGTCTTTCGACTCGATGTACACTTTCATGAAACCAGGGAATTTGACCGTTGACCCGTTCGCACGGAAAATCATCCCGTTCGATTCGACGTCGATTTTGACCGTATCGAGCACGGCTGGTGCCATTTGGCTCGCAATCAATCGTTCCCAAATCAATTTATACAGTCGCAACTGGTCACGTGACAGATAAGGCTTCAAGGAAGCTGGGTCGCGGAGTGCCGAAGTCGGACGAATCGCTTCGTGCGCGTCTTGGGTATTCGCTGATTTCTTTTCTTTTTGTTTCTGTAAGGCGACATACTCTTCACCGAATGTCGATTCGATATATTCCTTCGCCTCCGTCTTCGCCAAATCAGAGATACGTGTCGAGTCGGTACGCATATACGTAATCAGACCAACTGTACCTTCTTTTTTGCCGAGATCGATTCCTTCATATAATTGCTGCGCGAGCATCATGGTCTTCTTCGCACGGAAATTCAATTTACGGGCAGCATCCTGCTGTAATGAACTGGTCGTGAACGGTAGCGAAGCGTTCCGCTTCCGTTCTTTCTTCGTCACATCAATGACTTTAAACGTATCATCGATGGTATCGAGGACAGATTGCGCATCTTCTTCAGACTTCAATTCCATCTTCTTCCCATCTTTTCCGTAAAATGAAGTCTCGAACGTTTCCCCATCATGATTTAAATCAAGTTTAATCGTCCAGTACTCTTCCGGGTCGAACGCGTTAATTTCACGTTCACGGTCGATAATCATCTTCACGGCTACCGATTGAACTCGCCCTGCAGACAATCCTTTTTTGACTTTCTTCCATAATAATGGACTCATCCCGTATCCGACAAGACGATCTAAAATGCGTCGGGCTTGTTGTGCGTCGACGAGATCGTGATTGATTTTACGTGGATGTTTAAACGATTCTTTAATCGCATCTTTTGTGATTTCGTTAAAGACGACACGACATTCAGTCGTTTCATCGACACCGAGTGCGCGTGCTAAATGCCAAGCAATCGCTTCCCCTTCTCTATCGGGGTCGGCCGCGAGAAAGATTTTTGTCGCTTTTTTCGCTGCTGTCTTCAATTCTTTCAATACTGGTCCTTTACCACGGATGGTAATATACTTCGGTTCAAAGTCGTGTTCGACGTCTACACCGAGTTGACTTTTAGGCAAGTCAATCACGTGCCCCATCGAAGCCTTGACCATATAATTCGGACCTAAATAACGTTTAATTGTTTTTGCTTTCGCAGGTGATTCGACGATCACCAGATATTTTGCCATACATCTGCTCCCCTTTTAGAGGTCATTTAAATCCCTACCATAATATTCATGTTCTCACCGGTTTGTCAACGTACAATCTTGAGATCTCGAATAATTTGATCGGAATTCGTCAATGGAATCGCACCTTCTTCAATCAATCGGTTCGGACCTTCCGCGAGTGGATCAAGGGGTGAACCAGGTACCGCAAATACCGTTTTTCCTTGCTCTAGGGCATGTCCGACCGTATTCATCGTCCCGCTCTTTCGTCTCGCTTGTATAACGACCAACGCATCGCCAAGACCACTGACCAAACGATTTCTTTCCAAAAATTGAAATTTTTGAATCGGCGTGTTTGGTACATATTCACTTAGCAAGACTCCCTCTTGCGGAATCTGTAAAAGCATGTCTCGGTTCGCCGCCGGATAGAGCCGGTCCAGTCCAGCTCCGAGTACCGCCACGGTCGGGCGATGCGTGCGGAGGGCATGGGCGTGGACGAGCCCATCGATTCCGAGAGCGCCACCTGAAACAGATACAGTTTCTTCTATTAAAGAGTGATAGTGATTCACGAGCGATTGACTGATACGATTCAACTCACGACTTCCGACCATCGCAGTCGTTCTTTCTTGTAGTACCTCTAAATCTCCATGATAAAACAAGCAATATGGTGGGTTAGGAATGTCGAGTAACCGTTTCGGGAACAAGTCATCTTCCCATGTGACGAAATGTTTATACGATTCCGATGCTTGGAAGGCTCGTTCGGCCCGTCTCCAGACATGTTCAGAAAATTTTGTGCGATGTGCCCCGAGTGTTCCGTTCAAATAATGATGCACAAACTCAACTGGCATTCGCGCTGCAGCAAACTGAGCTATTGTTTGATTCATCACAAACTCTCCTTTAAAAAAATGAGGGATGCAAGCATCCCTCAAGATTCTTATGTCGTCGGTTGACCCGTGACACACGCTTCGTATAATCCTTGCTGTTTCAAGACACGAATCAATGTTTCACCGATGACCGCCGGTGTTTCAGCGACTTCGATTCCATTTGCGTTCAATGTCTTGATCTTCTCAGCAGCCGTCCCTTTACCACCTGAGATGATTGCGCCCGCATGTCCCATACGCTTGCCTTCAGGAGCCGTCTGGCCGCCGATGAAACCGATGACCGGTTTCGTCATGTTGGCTTTAACCCATTCAGCTGCCTCTTCTTCAGCCGTTCCACCGATTTCCCCGATCATGATGACCGCTTTCGTGTCCTCATCTTCGTTGAACGCTTTGAGCGTATCGATGAAGTTTGTTCCGTTGACCGGGTCTCCCCCGATTCCAACAGCCGTCGACTGACCGATACCTGCTGTCGTCAACTGATGAACCGCCTCATACGTGAGCGTCCCAGAACGTGATACGATTCCGACGTGCCCTTTCGTATGAATATAGCCAGGCATGATGCCAATTTTTGCTTCTCCTGGTGTGATGATACCAGGACAGTTTGGTCCGATTAAACGAGCCGGTTTGTCCTCGAGATAGCGTTTCACTTGAATCATGTCCACAACTGGGATTCCTTCTGTGATACAGATGATGAGCTCGATGCCGCTATCAGCCGCTTCCATGATCGAATCCGCTGCGAAAGCAGGTGGAACATAGATGATCGATGCATTGGCACCAGTCGCTTCGACCGCTTCAGACACCGTGTTGAAGACTGGAACGTTGTCGAGGACCGTCGTGCCACCTTTACCAGGTGTGACACCACCGACTAATTTCGTGTTATATGCGAGCATCTGTTCACCGTGGAACAGACCTTGCTTCCCTGTAATCCCTTGAATGATTACTTTCGTATCTTTATCCGCCCAAATACTCATGTCGTTTCCCCCTTATCGAACAAGTGCTGCGATTTTTTCTGCACCGTCAGCCATCGAGTTGGCCGTCGTGATCGCAAGTCCAGATTCATCGAGAATGCGCTTCCCGGCATCAACGTTCGTTCCTTCTAAGCGAACGACGAGTGGTAAGTCGAGTCCGATTTCTTTCGTCGCAGCGACAATCCCCTCTGCGATGATGTCACACTTCATGATTCCACCGAAAATGTTAACGAAGATTCCTTTGACCTGGTCATCAGACAAGATCAACTTGAATGCTTCTGTTACTTTTTCTTTCGTCGCACCGCCACCTACGTCGAGGAAGTTAGCGGGTTCAGCGCCGTAATGCTTGATGATATCCATCGTAGCCATCGCAAGACCGGCTCCGTTGACGAGACAACCGATGTTTCCGTCGAGTGCGATGTAGCTGAGGTCGTGTTTCGACGCTTCCACTTCACGTGGGTCTTCTTCCGTCGTATCACGAAGCGCAAGGATGTCCGAGTGACGATAGAGCGCGTTGCTATCGAAGTTCAACTTCGCATCGAGCGCGATGACGTTACCGTCTTTCGTCGTGACGAGCGGGTTGATTTCCGCGATTGTGCAATCTGTCTCGACGTACACTTTGTACAACTTCATGACCATGTCACTGAACTTGTTGACGAGTTTCGTCGGGACTTCCATTTTGAATGCGAGGCGACGCGCCTGGAATGGACGTAAGCCCACGACCGGGTCGACGATCTCTTTATGAATCTTCTCTGGTGTATGTTCAGCGACTTCTTCGATGTCCATTCCACCTTCAGATGAACCCATGATGACAATTCGGCCGATCGAACGGTCAAGCACGAGTCCTAAGTAAAATTCTTGGTCAATCGCAGAACCTTCTTCGATATAGAGACGCTGGACAACTTTTCCTTCCGGACCTGTTTGGTGTGTCACGAGCGTTTTCCCGAGAATCTCTGAAGCATATTGCTTCACTTCTTCATCTGTCTTCGCAAGTTTAACGCCACCCGCTTTACCGCGGCCACCTGCGTGGATTTGAGCTTTTACTACCTTCACTTCACCATCAAGCTTCGCAGCAGCTGCCACAGCTTCATCAACAGTAAAGGCCGGATAACCCGTCGGAACGGCTACCCCAAACTCTCTTAACAATTCTTTCGCCTGATACTCATGGATATTCATATGTTTTCCCCCTTAGTCCCCTTTAATATCGGCACGTCTATTGTAACGAAAAACTGAAAGCGCTGTCTATCGTTCTTGCTTTAAGTTTTCATCTTTTTTTCACATATATCCCTAGACAAATCAAATTTTATCCTGTTCCATCTGATAAAGAAACACAAAAAGTTCGGCAATGACCTGATAAACGTCCTCCGGGATTTGCTCTTCGATGTTCAACGCCGACAGTAACGAGAGGAGCGCTGGGTCTTCATGAACAGGAACTCCGTTCGCTAAAGCAATCTCAAGCATCCGCTCGGCGACGATGCCCGTTCCCTTCGCTACGACGTGCGGCGCATCCATCGACTGCTCATAGGAGAGCGCCATCGCTTTCTTCTGGTCTTTCATATTTGGAGGTCCACCTTTCCGAGTGGCGCGAACGTAGCCGGAACATGTTCACGCTTCGCCTCATACGAAAATGAAGACAGTTCGAACGACACCTTTTTTAGGCCTTCTTTCAAAAGTGGTTCGTATGTACGGACGTATGGAGTTAAATCGTGTTGCTCATTGAATACCCGCACGGACACGTAACGCTTTTGAATCAACACATCGATTCCCGTCTCACCGAATCGCGGCGTCTCAAGAAACAAGACGATCCGCGCATGATCCGAGTCCATCGTCTCTCGTTTCGGTGCTTCTAGACGAAGTTGGACGTTTTCAAACGGACCCAATTGCGGTATGTGAAATGCTTGAGCGACGAACGGCGGGCTTTGGCTCGCGTTGAACGCTTCCTGTGCGCGCACGAACTGTTCGAACTTCGGTTCACCTTTCGCTTTGAATAGCTCCCCGACGAGCGCCTTTACATCCTGACCCGCGCCGCTTTCTAACGCGTTTTTCCCGGCCGCCTTCACGGATTCTGGCGTCAGCATCGGCTCTCGCATCAAGCGTCCGAGCTGTTCTCCTAACACTTGCAGAGGCGACTTGGCAGCCATGAGCGATTCCGTCGCTTGCGTGACGACTTTCAAGACGAGCTTCGGCTCGACGTCCGTGACGACCAGCTTATACGTGACGTTCTCTTTCACGTTCGCATTGACGCCGACCCGGAAGATCCCTTGTGGCAGTTGCATGACCGCCTCGTTGCCAGGTAAGAGCTGTAACACCTTGCCGACGACTGTGTTCCCTAGTAGTAGCGGGCGTGACGTCTGTTCCGTCACTTTGAACGGCATCACCCCTTGATGATCGATCCGCAACGCGACCACTCCTTTCACATATACTTGATGGGAGCGAATGTACGGCGATGGATTGGAGTCACCCCAAGGCGTCTCAACCCTTCTAAATGGACCTCTGTCCCATACCCTGCGTTTTTCGCAAATCCGTATCCAGGATACGTCAAATCATATTCTTCCATCATCCGGTCCCTCACCACCTTAGCGACGACACTTGCCGCGGCAATCGACACACTGAGGGTGTCCCCTTTAATCAAAGACTGTTGGGGAATGTCGAGCTCGAGTTTCATGGCGTCAATCAATAGGGCGTCCACTTCTCCGACTTGATGAATCGCCTCTGTCATCGCAAGCTTCGTCGCCTCATAGATGTTAATCTCATCGATTACCGCGGGCTCGACAATCCCGACACCAACCTCTGCGACCTCGATGATGTGTGCGTATGCCGCGTCCCTCGCCGCTTTTGTCATTTTTTTCGAATCATTCAATCCCGGGAGGTAGAACCCATCCGGCAACAAGACCGCCGCTGCCACGACCGGTCCCGCAAGCGGCCCCCGTCCGACCTCATCGACTCCGACAATTCGAGTGAAGCCTTTCGCCTCCCATTCACGTTCATACGTCATGCGACGTTCGAAATCGTCCTGTAATGCCCGTTCTCGCTCGAATTGGCGCTGTTTTTGCCGTAGCAACGTTTGCACGCCCGCTCGAGGGTCTCGTGACAAGGTCGGGAAGATGTATACCCATTCTTCATATCGGATGTCCTCTAGTTGTTGTTTAATCTGTTGAATCGTCACGGTCTTCCTCCTATTCAAAAAAGCCCTGTGTGCACAGGGCTTTACGCCATTTCGTGATCAGCCGGTGTCTCAAGGGAGATCCGTCCGATTTTTTCATGTCGTAGTTCATTTAAAAGTAGTTCGCTCGCCTTTTCGAAATCGACGTAACCACCACTGATGAGACCACGCTTTTTCCCGATCAACTCAAGGAGCTCCACGCCGTCCTCGGGTAACGTTTCAAGTTTGAATCGTTCCTTTAATTGTTCCGGATAACGAGCATGCAACTCGCGAACCGTATACAAGGCGATATCATCCAAGTTGAGAATCTCGTCTTTGATGGCGCCGGTCGCGGCTAGACGATATCCGACAAGTTGATCCTCGAACTTCGGCCAGAGAATCCCTGGCGTGTCCAACAGTTCCATCTCGCCGCCTTTCATCTTGATCCACTGTTGACGCTTCGTCACACCAGGACGGTCGCCCGTGATAGCGATGTTTCGTCCAGCGAGACGGTTGATGAGCGTCGACTTCCCGACGTTCGGGATTCCGATGATGAGCGCACGGATCGGTCCGGGGTTACGCCCCTTCTCACGCATCCGGTCATGCTTTTCTTTCATCAACTTCTGAGCACCCGTGATGAGCTGTTTTAAGCCTTTGCTATGCTTCGCATCGACTGCGACAACCTCGACCTCTTCGCGTTTCAAGGCGCGTAACCACGCATCCGTCACGACGGGATCGGCCATGTCTGCTTTGTTCAAGACGATGAGACGAGGTTTTCCCGCTGTAATCTCATCGACCATCGGGTTACGACTCGATTGAGGCACGCGGGCATCCACGAGTTCGATGACGACATCGATCAGCTTTAATTTTTCAGTTACTTGTCTTCTTGCTTTGGCCATGTGGCCAGGAAACCATTGAATTGCCAAAAAAGCACCACCTTAATCTTCTACCGTGCCAACATCATCGAGTGGCCAGAAGATGAAGTTCGTCTTGCCGACAATCTCCTCTTTCGACACAAATCCGATCTCACGGCTGTCTTTCGAGTTTTGACGATTGTCTCCCATGACGAAATACGATTCCTCTGGAACGACCGACTCACCCGTCACTTGTTCGAGTGTGAAGTTCTCCGTCAACGGGAACCCGTTCATCTGGGCACGAAACTCGTCTAAATACGGCTCTTCGACCGCTTCACCGTTAATATAAAGTACATCATCTCGATATTCGAGCGTGTCGCCTGGGATGGCGATGACACGTTTAATATAATCTTTTGATTCTGTCGCATGGAATACGACGATATCGCCTCGGTCTAGCTCCCCAACATAGTTCGAAATTTTACTGACGATCATTCGATCCGCATTGTGGAGTGTCGGCATCATCGACTCTCCTTCAACGATGACAGGAACGAAGATGAACGTCCGGATGACGAACGCGATGACAAGAGCGACGACGATGGCTTTTAGCCAACTAAACACTTCTTTCAACTTCACTCACTCCTCTATCCATTTGAACTTATTGTACTAGAAAAAAAGAAGCTTGTCGCAAGCGACAAGCTTAATTCCCATCTTAACGACGGATTTCTTTAATACGTGCTGCTTTACCGCGAAGGTTACGGAGGTAGTAAAGTTTCGCACGGCGAACTTTACCGTAGCGTACGACTTCGATTTGTGCAACGCGTGGTGAGTGAAGCGGGAATGCACGCTCAACACCTACGCCGTAAGAAATCTTACGGACTGTGAATGTTTCGCTGATGCCGCCACCTTTACGCTTGATTACAACACCTTCGAAGATCTGGATACGCTCACGCGTTCCCTCTACAACTTTAACGTGGACACGTACAGTGTCACCAGGACGGAAAGCAGGTACGTCCGATTTGAATTGTTCTTCTGTGATTTCACGGAACAGTTTTTGTGTGTTCATGAATCATATCTCCTTTTTCTTCAATGTTCATATCTTCATATGCCCAAGCATCCAATAGCGGAACATCGGTAATCGATGGGTTTAACCCACATGCTCAAACATAGCATATATTTCTCAATCGCGCAACGATTGCAGGAACTTTTTATCGACATCCGTCAACTCGACATGTTCGAGCAAATCCGGACGTCGTCGATACGTGCGTTCGAGCGATTGCTCCCGGCGCCACGCCTCGATTCGGGCGTGATTTCCCGACAAGAGGACGTCCGGCACGGTCAATCCACGAAAATCAGCCGGTCGCGTATAGTGCGGGTATTCCAAGAGACCTGTCGAGAACGAGTCGTCTTCATGGCTCGCCTGAGCATTAAGGACATCCGGAATGAGCCTTACGGTCGCATCGATCATGACCATTGTCGCAAGCTCTCCACCTGTCAAAACGAAGTCACCGATCGACACCTCGTCGGTCGCCAGTTCATCATGAATCCGTTGATCGAACCCTTCATAGTGTCCACATAGAAAGACCAGATGTTCCTCCTTCGCCCATTCTTCGGCCATTCGTTGATTGAACGGTTTTCCGGTAGGTGTCGTGAGAATGACCCGTGGGCTCTTCGCCTCAAGGGAATGAAACGCATCAAAGATCGGCTGTGGGGTGAGCAGCATGCCCGCGCCCCCGCCGTACGGATAATCGTCGACCTTGTGATGCTTGTTCGTTGAAAAGTCCCGGAAGTTGAGGAACGACATCTCCACTTGCCCGAGCGTCTTCGCTCGACCGACGATGGAGTGATCGAGCGCATGAAACATCTCGGGGAACAACGTCAATACATCAATCTTCATCGTCAATCATTCCTGGGATTGGCGTGATGACGACACGTCTCGCATCGACATCGATCTCTTGGACGACCGATTCGATATAAGGGATGAGCGCATCCGACTTGCCTGGTCGTTTGATGACCCAGACATCGTTCGCTCCGTTCGTTTCAAAGATGTCGTCGACGACACCGATGACTTCCCCATCCACGACAGCCTCGCAGCCGATGATTTCATGATAATAAAATTCATGTTCGTCCAAATCGTGGACGTGTTCGGCGTGGACATACAGTTTCAGCCCTTTATATTTTTCAATGAGATTGATATTGTCAAACCCTTTGAACGTGACGAGGTGAAATTGCTTATGCGGACGATACGTCGTGATCGTCATTTCCTGTTTCGTTCCGTCGACATCAAGGAACAACGTGTTTCCTTTTTTAAATCGTTCTTCTGGAAAGTCTGTCGCCGCCAAAATCTTCACTTCCCCTTTCAGGCCGTGCGTATTGGCGATTTTCCCTACATATAACCAGTCCATCTCTATTCCCTCCTCAACAAAATAGGCCGACCTCAGAAAAGGTCGGCCACATCATTACTTCGCGTTTTTCGCGTTGTGGAATTTCTCCATGATCCCTGCTTTAGAGAACAAGTTACGTACTGTGTCAGATGGCTTCGCGCCGTCTGCCAACCATTTGAGAGCGAGTTCTTCGTTGATGCGAACTTCAGCTTCTGGTTTTGCAACCGGGTTGTAGTGACCAACTTGCTCGATGAAGCGACCGTCACGTGGTGAACGTGAGTCTGCTACAACGATACGGTAGAAAGGTGATTTTTTTGCGCCCATGCGCTTAAGACGAATTTTAACTGCCATGGTAATATACCTCCATCATGTGTTTAAGAATTGACAACTTTTATAGTATACAGCTTTTTCGTTCGACTGACAAAAGGTTTTGTTAGAAGAATGGAAGGCCAAGGCCTTTTTTCTTCCCTTTCATTTGTCCTGACATTTGTTTCATCATCTTCTTCATGTCATCGAACTGTTTGATGAGACGGTTCACTTCTTGAATCGAGCGACCGCTCCCTTTTGCGATCCGCTTACGACGACTCGCGTTGAGCACTTCCGGATTGGCGCGCTCATGTTTCGTCATCGAGCGAATGATCGCTTCGACGTGATCGAGTTGTTTCTCGTCGATTTGGACGTTCTTCAACCCTTTCATCTTACCTGCACCAGGTAACATCGAAAGTAATTCATCAATTGGTCCCATGTTTTTCACTTGGGCCAACTGTTCAATGAAATCATCGAACGTGAATGACGCGTCACGAATTTTGCTTTCAAGCTCCTTCGCTGCGTCTTGGTCCATCTGTGTCTCGGCTTTTTCAATGAGCGAGAGCACGTCCCCCATTCCAAGGATCCGTGACGCCATGCGTTCCGGGTGGAATGGTTCGAGGGCATCCAACTTTTCTCCGAGACCGACGAATTTAATCGGCGCTCCCGTGACTGCCTTGATCGAAAGGGCTGCCCCGCCTCGTGTATCTCCGTCGAGCTTTGTGAGCACGACCCCGGTGATTCCGAGTTTCTCATTGAAACTGTCGGCCACATTGACCGCATCTTGACCCGTCATCGAATCGACGACGAGGAAGATCTCATTTGGTTTGGCAATCGTCTTCACATTTTCGAGCTCGCCCATAAGCGTCTCATCGATATGAAGGCGACCGGCCGTATCGATCAACACGAAATCGTGATGATTTGTTTTTGCGTACTCGAGTGCCTTCGTCACAATCTCTTCCGGCTTCACTTGATCACCAAGTGAGAAGACCGGTAAATCGAGTTGTTTTCCGAGTGTCTCGAGCTGCTTGATTGCCGCCGGACGGTAAATGTCCGCCGCGACGAGAAGAGGACTTCGGTTATGCTTTTTGCGAATCAAGTTCGCTAGCTTCCCGGTCGTTGTCGTTTTCCCTGCCCCTTGCAGACCGACCATCATGACGACTGTCGGTGGTTTCTGACTGAATGTGATCGGGACGACATCGCTTCCCATCAAGTTCGACAACTCTTCGTGAACGATTTTGACGACTTGTTGACCTGGCGTCAATGATTTCATGACATCCTGACCAACGGCGCGCTCCTTCACGTCATTGACGAATTGCTTGACGACTTTAAAGTTGACGTCGGCTTCGAGGAGGGCGAGGCGTACCTCACGCATCATCTCTTTGACATCGGCCTCCGAGATTTTCCCTTTACCGCGCATTTTTGAAAGTGTCGATTGCAATCGTTCTGATAATCCTTCAAATGCCATGCTTCAGCCCCCTACTCTAAATTCTCAAGCGCAGAAATCGTGGCGCTCACGTCATCGGTGAGCTCGACTTGACGTTTGAGGGTCTGAAGAAGTTGCTGGCGCTGTTCGAACTTTTCGAATAGGGCTAGCTTTTCCTCGTACTGTTCAAGCATCGTTTCTGTACGCTTTATGTTATCGTAGACCGCTTGACGGCTGACTTCAAACTCTTCCGCAATCTCTCCGAGCGAGTAGTCATCTAGGTAATAAAGAGACATATAGTTGCGCTGTTTCGGTGTGAGGAGCGCTTGATAGAAATCGATGAGATAGTTCATGCGATTCGTTTTTTCGAGCGTCAAACCTTTCACCTCCACATGTTAAGTGAAATCCCTTTACAACTACCTATAGTACAGCCGTGCCTAGTACTTGTCAAGTTTTTTTCTTAACAGCAAAACTTAGGCGAGGTCCTCGTTTGTGTCCTCTTTTTCTGTCAAAGCTTCCTCGTTCTTGTCTTCAAAAACGTCACCGAACAATCCAAGGACGAACTGTTCTGGATCAAACTCCTGTAAATCGTCAATCTTCTCTCCAAGGCCGACATACTTGACCGGGATATCGAGTTCGTTCCGAATCGCTAAGACAATTCCGCCTTTGGCCGTCCCATCGAGCTTCGTGAGGACGATTCCACTCACGTTCGTCGCTTCTTTGAACGCTTTCGCTTGAACCA
This sequence comes from Exiguobacterium sp. S3, assembly GCF_018617295.1. Classification (GTDB taxonomy): domain Bacteria; phylum Bacillota; class Bacilli; order Exiguobacteriales; family Exiguobacteriaceae; genus Exiguobacterium; species Exiguobacterium profundum. The sequence goes on along the minus strand of NZ_JACSJW010000002.1, from coordinate 468,171 downwards.
TGGCGTTTTGCCCCGTCGTCGCGTCTAATGCGAGCAATACCTCGTGCGGTCCGTTCGGTACTTCCCGCTCAATGACTCGTTTGACTTTTTCAAGTTCTTTCATTAGATTCACCTTATTTTGAAGACGTCCCGCCGTATCACAAATCAAGACGTCCATGTTACGTGACTTGGCGGCTTGAACGGCGTCAAAGACGACGGCAGCCGGGTCAGACCCTTCCGTTTGACGAATGACGGGTACCCCGACACGTTCTCCCCATACTTGAAGTTGCTCGATGGCGCCGGCACGGAACGTATCGCCTGCCGCGAGCATGACGGTACGCCCTTCAGATTTCAACTGGTGCGCCAGCTTGCCGATGGTCGTCGTCTTTCCGACACCATTGACGCCGACAAACAAGATGACCGTGAGTCCGTCCTGCATATTCAGTTCACGGTCCGATTCATCCTCTTGGAGGCGGTTCGCCACCACTTCGACGAGTGCGTCACGCACCGCGACCGGGTCCTTCAAATTACGTCGCTTCACTTCTTCTTTCAAATCTTCGACGAGGTCCATCGTCGTCGTGACGCCGACGTCCGCTTGAATGAGTAAATCTTCGAGTTCATCAAAGAAATCTTCATCCACCTCGCGGAAGCGATAGACGAGGTCGTTGACGGCACTTGCAAAGCCGTCACGTGTCTTCGTCAACCCATCTGTAAACTTCTGTGACACCTCTTGGGTAGATGTCGTCAATTTCTCTTTTAATTTCTTGAAAAAGCTCAACGTGATTCCTCCATCTCTTCATCCATTTCAACGACACGTTTTGCTTCAGACAGTTCGACCGATAATACCTCGGACACCCCGTTCTGTTGCATCGTGACGCCATATAGTGTGTCCGCCGCTTCCATCGTCCCTTTACGGTGCGTGATGATGACGAACTGCGTGTCGATCGACAACGTCCGAATGTATTCTCCGAAACGATGCACGTTCGCCTCGTCAAGGGCCGCCTCGACTTCATCGAGGACACAGAACGGTACCGGACGCGTCTTCAAAATCGCAAACAATAAGGCGATGGCCGTCAGCGCACGCTCCCCACCAGACAACAGACTGAGTGTCTGTAACTTTTTACCCGGTGGTTTGGCGACGATTTCGATTCCTGTGTTCAACAAATCCGATTCGTCGACCAATTTCAAATCCGCTTCCCCGCCACCGAAGAGCTCAGTGAACGTCTGTTTGAAGTGCGCCCGGACGCTCGTATACGTCTCTTTGAAGAGGCGTGTCACTTCTCGGTCCATTTCGGCGATGATCTCATATAAATCCTCTTTTGCACTGACGAGGTCATCCCGTTGCTCGGATAAGAATGTGAACCGTTCGTGGACACTATCAAACTCTTCGATCGCATTCAGATTGACCGGTCCGATCTCTTCGATTTGACGAACGAGCAACTTGAATTCCTCTTTCGCCTCTTCTAGTGGAATCTCGAGTGCCGGCAATAGTTCTGCAACGAGTCCGTTCTCTTCTAATGCATCGAGCTTCCATTGTCGTTTCAGCTCGAATTCTTGTTTTGCCGTTTCGAGTTTTCGGACGACAGCTTCTGCTTGACGTCTTGCCTCCGTTGCCTGATCGACCCGTTGACGTATGATCCGATACGCCTCTTCGTTCGTCTTGAGTGTTGCCGTCACTTCTTGAAGCCGCTCTTGAATTTCTGTGAAATCCAGTTTGGCAGTGGCAAGCGTCGCCTCAAGTTCCATAGACGACACGACTTCTCCACTCTCGAGCCGCTTCAGTTCACGCTCCATCTGATCGCTTCGTTCCTGCAGACGATTTTGTTCGGTCGTCAAACGGTCCAATTCATATCGGACCCGTTCTTCTTCGAGCGTGTGACGCTGAAGATCGAGCTCGTTTTGACGAAGCATCGATTCCAGTTGGCCCGTGCTCTCAGCACTTTTCGCCTGCTCTGCCCGAAGCGATTCGAGACGAGAACGAATGTCAGCTTGTGCGCGGTCTGTGTCGGCCAATTCAATCGTCAGTCGCTCTAATTCGGCAGTCGCTGTCTCAATCGTCCGCTCGTAGCGCATCATTTCATGATCGAACAGTTCCAGTTGTGACTTGGCATCGAGCGAGGCACGTTCCGCAGTACGATAGGCCGACTCGACTTCACGGAGGTTCGTTTCAACGGAACGTTTCTCATCCCGAAGTTCAGATAATTGACGCGTAATGTCCGTCAACTGTTCTGTATACTCTTGAAGACGTGTTTTTTGTTCATGCAACATGGCGAGCCCTTGGGTGAGACCTTGTTTCAAGTCATCCAATTCGCGCGACTGCGTGAACAGGGCCACGCCCTGCTTGCGACTACCACCCGTCATCGAACCACCGACGTTGACGATGTCCCCTTCTAACGTGACGACACGGAAACGATAACCCGTCGATTGTGCGATGCGGTTCGCGACTTCAAGTGTCTCAGCCACGAGCACCGAACCGAGCAACGACTTTTTCAACGTCTCGTATGATGCATCTGTTTCAACGAGTTCCGACGCCACCCCGACAAATCCGTTCATCGAGTCGAGTCGATCGAACACGTCACTCGGCACGAATCTCGGTTTGATCGTCGTCATCGGCAAGAATGTCGCCCGTCCTGCGTTTGCTTTTCGTAATTTGTCAATTTCACGGCGCCCCACTGACTCATCTTGTACGACCACATGCTGCTGCGTCTGCCCAAGTGCCGTTTCGATTGCCGCTTCATACGAAGGACGGACACGAATCAATTCGGCGACAGCACCAAGGACACCTGGTGAGCGGTCTTTTAAGACGAACTTGACCGCATGGAAATAGCCTTCATACGATTGCTTCATCCGTTCGAGCATCTCGATTCGGTCTTCCGTCTTCTGACGGCGACGTTCGAGATCGTAATAAGACGATTCGGCTCGGGTACGTTTTTCACGAATTGACGTCTCTTCGTCCCGAAGTTCCGTTTCTTTTTTACTCAGTTGTTCAAAGCGACTTTGCACCACTTCATACTGTTCTCGAGTCGTCAAAAGCGTCGCTTCCTGCGAGGAACGATCCTCGAGACGATGTTTGTTCTCGCGAAGAAGGCGTTCTTTCGACTCGACGGCGACATCGATATCTCGTTGTTCCCGCTTTTGTTGGTTACCGATTGTCGCTTTCGTTGTCGCGAGTTCAAACGCCTCACTTTGTAACGCTTCAATTTCAGCATTGAAATCACGAGAGGCGGCTGTCAACTGTTGTTGAAGCGTCTCTCTCGTCGCAGTCGTTTGTTTCAACGTGTTTCCTTTTTGGTCAAGTTCTTCACGAACGACCTTCAACCGCGCTTCAAGCTCGGTCATCTCCGCACGTACTTCTTCACGTTGACGAATGAGGCGTTCTTTCATCTCGGCACCATGTTCTTCTTGTGCTTTTGCGAGCTTGATGTCACCCGTCAAGCGCTCGACATAGGTCGAGTGCTCCCGTTCGTTTTGGTTGAGCTCTGTCAATTCTTCACGCAACTCAGCAAGCGTTGCTTCGAGCCCGCTACGTTCCTCCGTGAGGTCACGTACCGAACGGTCACAGTCAGATAACTGTTGAACCGATTCCACGTGACGTGCCGACACTTGCTCAATCTCCTGTTGGAGCAATTGAATTTCTGCGCCCATGATTCCCGTTTCGAGTTCATCATGCCTCGCTTTGGCGACTTTGTACTCCCGCGCGAGTGCCGCCTGTTCACGGAGCGGTTCGACTCGGTCCGCCAACTCGAACAAAATGTCGTCGACTCGGGACAAGTTTAATTCGGTGTCCTGTAACTTGCGTTCAGCCTGTTTTTTTCGCTGACGATATTTCAGTACGCCGGCGGCCTCTTCGATGACGGCACGGCGCTCTTCCGGTTTCCCGGAAATGACCTGTTCGACCCGCCCTTGTCCGATGATGGCGAACGCATCTCGTGAAAGACCTGTATCCATAAACAAATCAATCACATCTTTTAACCGACATGGTTTTTTATTCATAAAATAGTCGCTGTCCCCACTTCGGGTCACGCGACGGGTCACACTCACTTCTTCATATGGGAGACGTAACTGTTCGTCTCGATTATCGAGGACGAGCGTGACTTCGGCGACATTTCGGTGGTTCTCTCCTTCACTTCCGGCAAAGATGACATCTTCCATCTTGGCACCACGAAGTGATTTGGCCGACTGTTCTCCGAGTACCCAGCGAACAGCGTCCGATATATTGGATTTCCCGCTCCCGTTCGGCCCTACAACAGCCGTGACGCCGGGACGGAAATCTAATTCAATTCGCTTGGCAAATGATTTAAAGCCAGCGAGTTCGATTCGTTTTAAGTGCATCGTGACCATCCTATCCGCAGTAAGCATTCATCTGTATATTTTACCACAGTTAACAGTTCGTCAAAATGCCCGAATCATGCTATTCTAAAAAGAACTGTAGAAAGGGGAATACAGATGACGAATGAACAGATGATTGAAGCCATTTTGGATAAGATGAACATTATTAACCGCGGTGCGATCAAAGCGGAAGAATATAATGCGGCTGATCCGTCAGCGGTGAAAGAGATTTACGAGTATGTGATGACACGCTCTTCGCTCTCTTTGTCGGAAGTCGATGGTATCGTCGAAGAACTCGGTCAATTGACATGAAAAGGAGTGGATCCCTAAGCGGTCCACTCCTTTTGTTTATAAATCTGCGTAGCGCCGGTTAAAGGCAATAAGCGCTTCTTTGGCAGCCAATTGCTCGGCTTCTTTTTTCGAACGTCCGACCCCTTCACCGACGATGTCGTCGCTGAGGCGTGCATGTGCGACGAATTCCCGGCTATGCGCCGGTCCGCGTTCCTCGATGATTTCATACGAAACAGGTCCGAGTCCTTCCCGTTGAACGCTCTCCTGTAACTGGCTCTTGAAATCGGTCTGTTCTTCAAATACTCCCGCTAAGACTTTCGGAAAAACCGCTTCGGCGAGGAATCGTTCGACGGCCTCAATTCCCTGGTCCAAATAAAGAGCACCGATATAGGATTCGAACACATCGGCAAGCAGTGCCGGACGTTTTCGTCCACCGGTCAACTCTTCACCTTTCCCAAGCAAGATGAAGTCAGAGAAAGCATAAGCTTCCGCAAAATTCACGAGTGACGGTTCGCATACGATCGCCGCTCGTAATTTCGTCAATTCCCCCTCGGAGCGCTCCGGATAAGTCTCATAGAGAAAGCGAGATACGGTCAGTTCTAAAACAGCATCCCCTAAAAATTCTAAACGTTCATTGTCTTTTCGTAACCCGCGTTGCTCATTCACATAAGATGAGTGTGTGAACGCCTGCATCAACAAGTCGTGATTCGAAAATTGAACGTCTAACCGTTCTTCCAATGATTTAAATAGTTCCAAGATGCGTGCTCGTTCCATCTCCTGACGCCGACGTCGCTGCGCCGACCCTTGACGGTCAAACCGTCGTTTGTCTTTTGTCATAGTTCCCTCCATGAATAAGCACAAGCCCACCGCCCGGAACCGAGCGGTGGGATGGCTTGATTACAATTTTGTTTCGATGTAAGCCACTACGTCGCCAACAGTCGCGAGCTTCTCAGCGTCTTCGTCTTCGATCGTGATGTCGAATTTGTCTTCGAGGTCCATCACCATTTCCATTACTTCAAGTGAATCCGCACCAAGGTCATCCTTGAACGATTTCTCTGCTGTGATCTCAGATACGTCTTTCCCGAGCTTCTCAGCAACTGCTTCTTGTACGTCTACTAAAATTTGTTCTTTTGTCATGATAAAATCCCTCCAAAGGTAAGTATATTAAATGTCAGTCTGTTGGTAAAGTTCTCTTTTACGCCATCGTCATGCCGCCATCGACGGCAATCGTCTGCCCGGTCACATAAGCCGCTTGTTCCGAAGCGAGGAAGGAGACAAGATTCGCCACATCCTCCACCTGTCCGAAACGGTTGAACGGAATTTGCTCGAGTGTAGCCTCTCGTTGAGCATCTGTCAAGGCATCGGTCATATCCGTTTGAATGAACCCTGGACAGACGGCATTGACCGTCACGTGACGTCCCGCGAGTTCGCGCGCCACCGATTTTGTCAATCCGATCAACCCTGCTTTTGCAGCCGCATAGTTCGCTTGTCCTGCATTGCCGGTAATCCCGACAACCGAGGCGATGTTGATGATTCGACCTGCTTTCGACTTGAGCAAAGGTCTCGTGACGGCTTGTGATGTCAAAAAGGCGCCTTTTAAGTTCGTCGATAGCACATCTTCGAAATCGGCTTCTTTCATCCGCATGAGTAACCCGTCACGCGTGATTCCTGCATTGTTGACGAGACAATCGACGCGTCCGAACGTATCGACTGTCGTCTTGACGAGCGCTTTGACATCGTCAGCATTTGATACGTCTGCTTTCACGGCGATGGCTTCGCCGCCTGCCTCCGTGATCATGGCCACGACATCATTCGCCTTTTGTTCACTACCCGAGTAGTTCACGACGACCCGAAAGCCGTCTTCCCCTAAACGTTTCGCGATGGCCGCCCCGATTCCCCGGGACGCCCCTGTCACGATCGCCACTTGATCATGCACGTACTTCTCCTCCTAACGAGGCGACTTCTTCGAGCGTGGTCGCCTTTTGAATCGAAACGTTCGAGTCGATTCGTTTAATCAATCCTGAAAGCGGTGAAGATGGACCGAACTCGATGAACGTGTCTACCCCGTCTGCAATCGCCTTGCGCACACAATCTTCAAAGCGGACAGACGAATACAGTTGTTTCGTCAATAACGCCTTCAACTGTTCAGGGTCACGATGCACCGCCGCGTCCACGTTCGAAATCAAGTCTACGGAAGCCGCTTCAAATGGTGACGAGGCGAGGACATCTTGGAAACGCGTTGCCGCCGGCATCATGTAGGAACTATGGAACGCTCCAGATACGTTTAACGGCAATACCCGCTTCGCACCGGCAGCCTTCAATTCCACGCCCGCTTGTTCGACCGCGTCGACATGCCCTGAAATCACGAATTGACCAGGACAATTCAAGTTGGCGATTTGAACTAAATTCCCGCTCGCACTGATCTTTTCAGTGATATGGAGCGCCTCTTGAAGATCGGTCATCCCGACGACTGCCGCCATCGTTCCATCCTTCACTTCAGACATCAACTGCCCACGTGCTCGGACGAGGACGGTCGCCTCTTCAAGATCGATGACACCCGCACTGACGAGCGCCGCATATTCACCGACACTATGCCCGATGACGACATCTGGTGCCGCACCGCTCTTCGCATAGGCTTGCGCCAGGAGCGAGGCGTGCGCCACGATGGCCGGCTGTGCCACTTCCGTTTCTTGTAGGTCTTCCTTCGACCCGGATGACATGACTTCAAGGAGGTCAAACCCGAGTCGACGTCCGATTGCTTGAAGCGTTTCAGGGTGATTTAAAAAGGTTTGTCCCATTCCAACGGCTTGAGAACCTTGCCCCGGAAACACCCATGCTACTTTCCCCATATCTTCACCTGCTTTCGCTTAGTCTATCGCTTTGGCACGCTTGATTTTTTCCACGACATCGTGATCTACCATGATTTTCGCCTGTTTCAACGCACTCATGATGGCGAGTGCATCGCTCGACCCATGCGCCTTGATGACCGGCGCATTGATCCCGAATAATCCGGCTCCTCCGTGTTCGCGATAATCCAGCGTTTCTTTTAATCGTCTCAATTTCGGTTTTAAGATGAGAGCGGCGAGTTTAGATACAAGGTCACTCGTGAATTGTTCTTTCATCATCTTCATGAGCATCGAAGAGGAGCCCTCCACACCCTTTAACAAGATGTTTCCGGCAAATCCTTCGGTCACGATGACGTCCACGTCACCTGACATCGCTTCACGCGCTTCGACATTCCCAACAAAATGGACAGGTGCCTGTTCAAGGAGGGGGAACGCTTCTTTTGTCAGCGCATTTCCTTTACCCGCTTCTGTCCCGATATTGAGAAGAGCGACACGCGGTGTCTTGATGCCACGCACATGTTCCGCATACAGTGAACCCATAATCGCATAGTCGACGAGGTGTTCAGCTTTTGCATCCGGATTCGCTCCGACATCCAGGACGACGACACCACTACCAGTATATGTAGGGAACGTCGGAGATAATGCCGGACGCTCGATTCCCGGGATCCGTCCGATGATGAAAAGAGACGCCGCCATCAATGCGCCGGTATTCCCGGCAGACACGAGAGCATCCGCTTTTCCTTCTTTGACGAGCTGAGCTGCCACGACGAGCGAGCTGTCCTTCTTACGGCGCACCGCCCGTACCGGTTCGTCTTCGCCTGTGATGATCTCACTGGCTGGAACGACCGTCACTCGAGGGTCATCAAGACCGTATGAGGCAATTTTCACCTCATCACCGACTAAAAAGAGTTCCATCGACTCGTTCGGATATTGCGCGACCAACCGTTTCACACCTTCTACAATCGCCTTCGGTGCGTGATCGCCACCCATTGCATCAATCGCTAACTTCATGCTTGCTCCTCCTCACCACGTCGGTAAATCGTGAAGTCGCCATCAAAGACGCACTCCTCACCGACATAACTTTCAACTGTGACGTCCGTTCTCCCGTCCCCTCGTAGTTTCATCACACGAGCCTTGGCAACGACTCGCTCTCCAAGATGGACTTGGCGACTGAAGCGAATGTCCGCTTTAGTGGTCAACGCCAATTCATCATTGATGAGCGCCACCGCTAACGAGTTGGCTTGCGCGAACAAGACATGTCCACGGGCAATCTCGTTGCGGCTAAAGACGTGTTCTTTTTCTATATCTAGGACTGAGATCGCAGAGTCATCTAGCTTCAAGTCAATCATATCACCGATGACCTCGCTCATTGAAAGCGATTTGACTTCATCGAGATGTTCGGAAGCCACATGTTTGATCCGTTCCCTCACTTCCGGAATTTTTAATTCCATCCGGTCGAGTCGAATCGTCTGGATGCTGACAGAAAACTGTTTTGACAGTTCTTCGTCTTTGATGAACGGGTTATGCTCAATCGTTTCTTGTAACAAGCGTTGCCGCTCTTTCTTAGGTACCCGCATTCAGTTCCCTCCTAAACTAATCGCTAAAGAACTTAATACCTGGTACTAATAGCAGTATATATTCTTTAGTCGTCATTTTCAAGTACTATTCTAACCTTTCCCCAACGAGAAGGTCGAGTTGTTTCAAATAGCCACGTAACCCTTCATATTGGGCGTCATGCCAAAAGGCGTCGCTTCCGAGAAGTTTCACGGCATCTTGCATGGCCACTTCCATCACTTTCAAATCGAGAACGGGATCGGCGACCCGGAAACTTGGGAGACCACTTTGTGCGGTCCCGAAGAAATCACCAGCCCCACGTAACTCTAAATCTTTCTCCGCCAATACGAACCCATCGTTCGTCTCCGTCATCGTTTTCAGTCGAACTTTCCCGACATCTGACTTTGGGTCCCCGACGAGGATACAGAACGATTGATGGGCACCACGACCGACACGGCCACGCAACTGGTGTAATTGCGCGAGACCGAAACGCTCGGCGTCATGGATGATGATGAGTGAAGCGTTTGGAACGTTCACCCCGACCTCGACGACCGTTGTGGAGACGAGAATCTGTGTCGCGTTGTCGGCGAATGATTTCATGACCTCGTCTTTTTCTGTACTCGATAGCTTCCCATGCATCAGACCAACACCATAGTTCGAGAAGCGTTCTTTCAACAGCTCATACAGTGCCGTCGCACTCTCCACTTCTAGTGTATCCGACTCCTCGATGAGAGGTGCAATTACATACGCTTGACGGCCGAGTGCGAGTTCCCGATCGACCATTGCATGCACACGATCGATCTGGTCGTGTTTCGCCCAATACGTTTCAATCGGCTTTCGTCCTTTTGGCATCTCATCAATCGTGGAAACATCCATCTCTCCGAACGCACTGATGGCAAGCGTCCTCGGAATCGGCGTCGCGGTCATATATAAGACGTCCGCGAATTCAGCTTTATCGCGAAGTTTCTTCCGTTGTTCGACACCGAATCGATGTTGTTCGTCCGTGATCGCCAAATGTAAATTCGAAAATTCGACTGGTCCTTGGATGAGCGCGTGCGTCCCGACGATGATGTCGACGTCACCCGATCGGATTGCTGTCAGTAGGGCTTCGCGCGCCTTCCCTTTCACCGAGCTCGTCAAAAGGGCGATCGTGATGCCAAATGGTTCAAATAATTCCTGTAACGATGTCGCATGTTGTTCGGCAAGGATTTCTGTTGGCACCATCAAAGCCCCTTGATACCCGGCCGTCACAGTCGCATACAAGGCAATCGCGGCAACGACGGTCTTCCCGCTCCCGACATCCCCTTGTAACAATCGGTTCATCCGTTCTGGTCTTTCAAGGTCAGATACGATTTCACGGATGACCCTTGTCTGGGCTCCGGTTAATGGGAATGCGAGCCGTTTGACGAACTCGTTCAATTGATGCTTATCGAGGTGAAGGGCCCGACCGTTTCCTGACCGCTCCATTTTCCGAAACGCCTGTAATTTCAACTGATACATGAGACACTCTTCATAAACATAGCTTCGTCTCGCCTGTTTATAGGTCTCCACTGTATCTGGAAAATGCATCCCACGTAGCATCGTCATCCGGTCAACTAATCGATAGCGGTCGCGAATGGCTTGCGGGACCTGTTCGGGCAAATCGTTCACCTGCTCAAAAGCGAGCTTCACGATCCGACTGAAATTCTTTTGTGTCAGCCCGGCTCGTAATGAATAAATCGGTTGCAGTCCGCCTGAGGGGGCACCAAATTCAAGGTCGGTCGCGCTGATCGTCATCCGGTTCATGTCCCATTTCCCTTTGACCGTCACCGTCTCCCCGATCACCAATTTTTCTTTATAGAAGGCACGGTTGAACATCGTCACTTGGACGGCGTATCGGTCTTCGAGTAACAACCGGAACTGGAGACGATTCTTCCCTTTACTATAGTAGCGAACGAGCGGTTCGGCTTGGACAGTCCCGCTCCACTTGACGAGATCACCATGAACAGCCGTCGTCACCGTCCCACTATTATAATTCTCATAACGAAACGGGACGTGCTCCAGCACGTCCTCGATTCGAACAAGTCCCATCACTTCTAACTTTTTGGCCATCTCTGGCCCGACCCCTTTCAGCGTCGTCAGTTGATCATTGTTTTGCATCTTCTTTCGCTCCAAATATATTTCGTTCGAGGCGACGAGCCGTCGGTGTATTGGCAAGTCCACCTTTAGCGGTTTCTTTTAAGGCCGTCGGCATCATTTGGCCCACTTCATGCATCGCCGAGATGACCTCGTCACAAGGAATACGTGAGGTAATCCCCGCGAGCGCCATATCTGCTGCGACAATGGCGTTGGCACCGCCCATGGCATTTCGCTTGACGCATGGAACTTCGACCAACCCCGCCACAGGATCACAGACGAGACCGAGCATATTTTTTAGGGCGATCGCAAATGCCGTAGCCGACTGGTCCGGTGTCCCCCCAGCTGCTTCAACGATGGCCGCGGCTGCCATGCCCGTCGCCGACCCGACCTCGGCCTGACATCCACCAGCCGCCCCTGAAATCGAGGCGTTGTTCGCCACGACGAATCCGAACGCACCTGATGTGAACAAGTAACGGATCATCGCGTCGCGGTCCATTTCTAGACGATCTTTTACCGCAAACAACGTTCCCGGTACGACGCCCGCGCTTCCCGCCGTCGGTGTCGCACAGATTCGTCCCATCGCCGCGTTCACTTCGTTCGTCCCAATTGCTTTCGAGACGGCATCTAAAATGAGGTCTCCCGCGAGCGACTTGCCCGAACGAATATAGTCTTGCATGAGTACGGCATCATTCCCCGTCAATCCCGTAACCGACGTGACACCTTGGAGTGCGCGTTCGACCGCCTCCTCCATCACTTCAAGATTTCGGTCCATCATCCCGATGATGTCCTCTCGACTGGCACGTCTGACGTGCATCTCCTGCTCGATCATCACTTCAGAAATCGGGATGTTCCGTTCTGTTGCAATCGTCACTAATTCCTCTACTGATTTAAACATCACACATTCTCCTCATTCCCCAAAAATAGCTATCCGTTCGATTTGCGGTAACCGTTCCAGCTCTGCAATCACTTCCGCAGGAATGGTCTCATCAATCTCGATTGCCATCAACGCCTGCATCCCTTTTTCATGGCGGCTCACTTCCATATGTCCAATGTTTAATTGGTGGTTCGCCAACACACCGGTCACAGCCGCGATGGCCCCGAATCGATCATGGTGCAAGACGACGAGTGCAGGTCCCCCACCTGTCAGTTTCAACGGGAATCCGTTCAGTTCCGTGATTTCAATCGTTCCCCCACCGATTGAAATTCCGACAATCTCAAATGTTCCAAATTCATCTTCGAGCAAGACCCGGGCCGTATTCGGATGATCCGTCAACAGATCACTCGTCTCAAAGATGACCTCAATCCCTTTTTCACGGGCGATATCTAACGCCTGTGGGATTCTCAGATCGAATGTATCGAATCCCATGATTCCACCGACGATGGCCACGTCCGTACCGTGACCCCGATACGTGTCAGCAAACGACCCATAAAATGTGATGTGCGCCGTACGCGGCGTTCTCCCGAACAACTTCCCGGCCATCAAGCCGATGCGGGCAGCACCTGCTGTATGCGAACTCGACGGTCCGACCATGACCGGACCAATGATGTCAAACACACTACGATATTTCATCAATTTTTCCCCCTTTCAAAAATCCCTACCTTCATTATACAGAAGGTAGGGATTCGAAACAGCTTATTCCACACTAAAAATATAAGAGTAAAGCGGTTGTTTGCCGTCGTGAACTTCAATTTCAATCTCGTCGTTCACCGATTCGATATATGACGTCAACGCTTCTACGTCCGATGCAGAAGAGCCTTCTCCTGTTAAGATCGTGACGATTTCGTCGTCTGCATCGATGAGCGCATCGACTAATCGTTTAGCCGCTTCTAAGCTCGATGGAGATGAAGAAACGATTTTCTTCTCAGCAATCGCCATGTGCTCATCTTTTTTGATTTCAACGCCATCGATGCTCGTATCACGAACAGCGTACGTCACTTGACCGGACTTCACTGTCGCCGCTGCCGCTTTCATCGCTTGTTCATTCATCTCGACATCCGCTTCAGGATTGAATGCGATGGCTGCCGCAAGACCTTGTGGGACGGTCTTCGTCGGAATGACCGACACGCCGCACGGTGCGACAGACGCCGCTTGTTCAGCCGCCATGATGATGTTGGAGTTGTTCGGGAAGATGAAGACGTGTTCCGCATGTGCCGATTCAATCGCCTTGACGATATCTTCTGTCGACGGATTCATCGTCTGACCACCTTCGATGACGTGGGCCGCCCCGAGTGAACGGAACAGTTCGCTGACGCCTTCACCCATTGCAACCGTTACGATGGCAAATGGTGCTTTCGGCTTCTCCGCTTGTTGAACACCGTGTTGATTGGCACCGTGTTCTTCTTCAAGAATCGTCGAATGTTGTTGACGCATGTTCTCGATTTTGACCGCGACGAGTTCACCGAAACGTTGCCCTTTCGTGATGACCTCACCTGGCGTCTCGACGTGAACGTGGACTTTCAAGAGCTCCTCGTCCGCGACGACAAGAAGAGAGTCCCCAAGTTCAGACAACTCGTTTCGGAATGCATCTTCGTTGAACGGTGCATCTTTCAACTTGTCCTCTTGGAAACGGACCATGATCTCCGTACAGTAACCGAATTCGATATCTTCTGTTGACATGAATCCTTGCGCCGCATGCGCATGGTGTTCTGCTTCAATCAATGCATCCATCACCGGAGTATGTGGTTTTTCGAGTTCTTTTCCTTCAAGACTCGCAAGGAATCCTTCGTAAATGACGAGAAGTCCTTGACCACCTGAGTCGACGACGCCGACTTCTTTTAACACTGGTAACAAGTCCGGTGTACGGTCTAACGAAGCTTTTGCTTCGACGATGACACGTTTCATGAACTCTGTGAAATCACTTGTCGACTCAGACGCAAGGAGCGCTTCATCAGCCGCTTCACGAGCAACCGTTAAAATCGTTCCTTCAACCGGTTTCATAACCGCCTTGTATGCCGTGTCGACACCGCGTTTGAGCGCTTCTGCAAAATCAACTGTCGTGAGTTCCGTCTTACCTTCAACGGCTTTCCCGAAGCCGCGGAACAATTGGCTTAAAATAACGCCTGAGTTTCCACGTGCTCCCATCAGGAGTCCACGAGCGAACTTTGATGATACCTCTGCGATATCAGATGAGTTCATGGCTGCTACTTCTTTCGCACCTGACGTCATCGTCAAGTTCATGTTCGTTCCCGTGTCTCCGTCTGGAACCGGGAAGACGTTAAGCGAATCTACATAATCTGCGTTTTGGCTCAAGTTGGCCGCTCCGTTTGCGATCATGTTTGAGAGCGCCACGCCATCTAAACGATTTAAACCCACACCAAATCCTCCTCCGTTTTCGTCAGTCATTCGTCAGACGAACGCCTTGAACGAATATATTTACCGACGAAACGTTTAATCCTAAAGTTTCTCCGAGCGTATACTTCACTCGGCTTTGCACGTTGTATGCGACTTCAGATACTTTCGTCCCGTAGCTTACAATGATGTGCATGTCGATATGTACGTCCTCATCCTCTTGACGTACGACGACACCACGCGCGTAATTTTCACGTTTTAACAATTCAGCAATGCCGTCTTTCAATTGTGCTTGTGAAGCCATGCCGACCACACCGAAGCATTCCATCGCCGCACCACCTGCGAGTGTCGCGATGACGTCACTTGTGATGTCAATATTGCCATATGTTGTCTTCATTTCAATTGCCATATGGAGTAGCCTCCTTTATTCGGAATGATTCCTAATGTACATTCTACAATAAGTACCTAGTTATTAAAAGAACCTGCTCCAGAATCTCGGTCAATTAACGCGATAACCTCATTCATTATTCAAATCCTTGAGAGTAATGTCAAGTTTTTTTCTTGTCATGGTATGATTTTCTAGTTGCATCGGGAAAAAAGCCGTGCTAATATAAACGAGTGTCTATTAGGACGAACCCACATAAAAAAGGAGGGGAAACGCATGGCACGTAAATGCTACGTAACAGGTAAATCACCTAAATCAGGTAACAACCGTTCGCACGCACTCAACAAGACAAAACGTACTTGGGGTGTAAACGTACAAAAAGTTCGTATTCTCGTTGACGGTAAACCGAAACGCGTTTGGGTTTCAGCTCGCGCACTTAAATCAGGTCTCGTTGAACGCGTATAATACTTATACACGAACGAATAAATCCCAGCGGCATTCGCCGATGGGATTTTTTTTGCTTATTTTTTGACGAGCATGACGAGGACCATTCCCTCATGGACCGTCAACAAGGCACACTCTTCACTCCACTCATTTGAAACGGTCAACGCTTGCGCGCTATGGACCGGATGACGGTCGAGTGGATATTTGACCCCCTCAATTGAAATCGTGGCGGTTTTCCAAGGCATGAAAGACAAGTAATGTCCATCTCGTTTTTTTATCTCGTAATTCCCTGGCCGAGCGAGAGAGACCGTTTGACCCGTCCCATGAAGAACCATTCCCGGATACGATTCGAGTAGCCCGACGTTCGCGAACGTCATATCAACTCGTCCCCCGAGTGCCCCGTACACATCCATCCGTGTCGCCCCCCGATCGATCGCCAATTGAAGCGCAATCTCGAGGTCGGTCACATCCTTTTCAGAAGGATAACGTAGCGCCTCCTCGGGCGGTGGTCCGACAAACGAATCAAAGTCTCCGACCACGACGTCTGGTACGATTCCTTCATCTAATAATCTCTGATATCCACCATCGACGCCGATGATAAAATCTGCATCACGCGGTAAGTCCGGAATAGGTTCCGGACTCGCCGCGACGATCAAGATGTTCATTGACGAATGTCCCGTGTCGCGACACGCGTGAAGCGTGGAGCTGTCGTGAAGAGTAAGACTAATACGATGGCTGAGATGACAAACGACGGAACCATATACGTTGCGTTATAGCCAAGTGAATATGCCACGACCGGACCTTCCGCATACTCGGCGAAAAAGACGATCCCTGAGATCACGTGAGCCGCATAGCGTAATGCCGACCCGATCAATGCGCCGAGCACTAAATAGGTCGCGAGCGTCTTCGTCGCGCCTTGAGTGGCAGCCTGTTTCACACGTCCGGCAAAGACGCCGGCCACGCCGACAAGTCCGTACGCGACCGTATAATCGAGCAAGAACTGAACTGGCGTAAAGATATAGGCTCCGAACAAGAGTTGAAGCGTCCCGACGAGCGCGCCTGTCGCAAGTCCACCTTTCAATCCGTGACGAAACGCCATCACAAAGATTGGGAGCATCGCTAGACTGATTGACCCTCCTTGTGGCAAACGGTATGGGATCAGTAAATCAAAGACTAGTCCAAGCGCCGCGAACAATGAAATTTCGATGAGTGCTTGTAATTTAAAACGTGATTTCATCTTTCTTCCTCCTTTATTGTGTGAACGACAAAAAGCAGCATGACGTAAACGCCATGCTGCTTGGATTCGCAACGTGCATTTTCGCCACATCCCTACGTCCGTGTGAACGGAACAGGTTCAAAGGGTTAGCGTATGCCTCTCAGCCACATATTGTGACACCCCTTGCGACTCTATCTTGTTGTTCTACCGTCGATTATACACGAGATGCGCCACGAATGCTATCGATGGCGGCTTTATAATCCGGTTGATTGTAAATGGCCGAACCGGCAACTAGGACATCAGCCCCTGCGTCGATGCAACGTTTCGCCGTCTCTTCATTGACGCCACCATCGATTTCAATTTCAAAATCGAGCTGACGGTCTTTGCGAAGCTGACTGAGCGCCGAAATTTTCGGTACGACGGATTCAATGAACGCTTGTCCACCGAACCCTGGGTTGACGGTCATGAGCAATACCATATCGACGTCTTGAAGGATATGTTCAATCGTAGAGAGCGGTGTGTGCGGGTTCAAGACGACCCCACATTTCGCTCCCGCCGCTTTGATTTGCTGCAGGACTCGATGTAAATGGTTCGTTGCTTCCACGTGAACCGTCACAATGTCCGCCCCCGCCTTGACGAAATCCTCGACATAGCGTTCCGGTTGGTCAATCATCAAATGCACATCGAGAACCATGTCTGATTTTTTGCGCAAGCTCGCGAGGACCGGTAGTCCAATCGAGATGTTCGGCACGAACTGCCCATCCATCACGTCAAAATGGATATAATCTGCCCCCGCATCTTGAACGGCTTTCACTTCCGCTTCCAAATTGGCAAAGTCGGCTGCTAAAATTGATGGTGCGATTTTAATCATCTGTCAATACCTCCGTTTACGATCGTTTAACTCCTCCATAAAGGTAACATAATTCTCATAACGAGTTGAAGCAATTTTGCCATCTTCAACGGCTTGTTTAATGGCACACCCCGGTTCATTGATATGGACGCATCCCCGGAACTTACAATCGTCATGTCGTTCCACAAACTCCGGGAAACACCATCTCAGTTCATCCGCCTCGAGTTCTTGCGGAAACTCAAGACTTGAAAATCCTGGCGTATCCGCCACAAGCCCGTCGGCCAATTGAATGAGCGTGACGTGTCGTGTCGTATGTTTCCCACGGCCGAGTGATTTTGAGATTTTCCCCGTTGCCAATTCAAGTTCAGGCGCGACCGCGTTCAAGAGTGAACTTTTCCCGACACCTGTTTGACCGGCAAACACGCTCGTCTTCTCTTTGAAGAGTCCCCGTACTTGATCGACCCCATCCGAAAGCTCCGTCGACGTCTCAATCACGTCATATCCGATGGTACGATAGCGGGCGACCGCCTCTTGAATCGGTCCGGTCTCTTCTTCACTAAGTAGGTCCATCTTCGTTAACACGATGATTGGATGAATTTGTTTAGATTCGATCAATACGAGGAATCGGTCAAGCAAGTGATAAGAAAACGCCGGTTCTTTCACAGAAAAAAGTAGAAATGCCTGATCGATGTTGGCGATTGGTGGGCGGACGAGATGGTTTTGACGCTCCTCCACCTCTAAAATATAGCCCGTCCCATCTTCCTGATCTTGAATGACCACGTCATCCCCGACGACAGGCGAGATGTTTCGTTTCCGAAAATTCCCTCTCGCCCGACACCGAATCTCTTGATTCGACTCGGTCATCACATCATAAAACCCGCCTTGTAAGCGAATAATCGTTCCTTTCAATATGACTACCTCCCTTAAAAAAGAGGTGACGACACCGTCACCTCTTTATTGTGCCTCTTTGGCCTGTGCATATGTGACTGAATCCGTTCGGACGATTTCACCATCGACTTCAATCGTTGCGGTCCCGACTTCGTCCGGGGCAATGACGAGCGTATACGAATACGTTGTCGTCTCTGTGATGTTATCCCGTAACACTTCAATTTCACCGCGCGCATCGACCGTGCGAATCACGACCTCGACGGCTTTCGGTTTCTTGTCTTTGTCCGGTTGCTCGACTTCGACGCTCACTTCACGTTCGATGGAGACGTCCGTCGGTTCAACCCCTTCCGATACGATGACCGTAAGTTCCGTTCCCGGATCGACTGCCGTACCCGCCGTTGGAAGTTGACGGATGATTTGACCTTTAGGAACACTTGTCGAAAACTCATCCCGTCTCACGATTTTCAACTTGTTCTGTTCGGCGTAAGTCGTTGCCTCGTCGAACGTATATCCCGCAAGATTCGACAGTTCGACTTTGTTGCTTCCTGTCGACACGACGAGTGTCACCGTCACTTCAGAAGGAACGACTTCCTCGCCTGGGTCGAGCGATTGCGAAATCACATCTCCGCTGTCGACTGTTTCTGAAGCTTCTGTTTTGATTTCAAGGTCACTGAACGCCAAATCTTTTAGCATGCGTTCGGCTGCTGTTTGAGACAGTCCCTCCACATTCGGCATTTCGACGGTTTCTTTCCCGGCCGAAACGACGATGGTCACCGTCGTGCCTCGTTTTGGTTTACGTCCTTCTTGTGGGTTTTGCGAAATGACCTCGCCTTCTTCGACGTCATCGCTCGCCCGCTCCGTCACTTCGACGACGAAACCGGCATTCTCCAGTTCAGACGTGGCATCCCCGATACTCATTCCGACGACATCCGGAACGACGGCTCGTGACATTTCATCGGCGACCACGTATGCTGCAATGCTCCCCCCAATCAGGAGCAACACGAGTAAAATCCAAATCCACCATTTGCGTTTCTTCTTTTTGACCGGAGTCACCGCTTCAGGTTCCTGTTCGCTAGACGCTGTGACCGGGGTCGGTGTGACCGGGGTCTCTGGTTTTTCTTCAGGCATGACCGGAGTCATGACGAGCGTTTGATCGAATTCATCCTGACTGGCCGAAACACGTCTCGGCTCATTGGCGCGTTCACGGCTTAATGACGTCATGCAATCTTTTTTAAAGGCTGCGACCGAAACATGACGGGCACCTGGTGACTTCGACAATGCTTGCATGACACAGTTTTCGAGTGCCTGTGGAATATTCGGATTTAAGTCCATCGGTCGAATCGGGTCGTCTTGCAAATGTTGAAGGGCGACGGCGACGGGTGTCTCGCCAATGAACGGGACACGACCTGTCAACAATTCGTACAGTACGGCACCGAGCGAATAAATATCTGACTTTTCATCAGCAAATTTACCGCGCGCTTGCTCAGGTGAGAAATAATGGACCGAGCCGAGTACGGACATCGTATGCGTCAACGTCGCATTCGACATCGCCACGGCAATCCCAAAATCGGTCACCTTCACGTTACCGTGCTGATCAATCATCATGTTCTGCGGCTTGATATCACGGTGAATGATTCGATTCGCATGGGCATGATCAATCGCATCACAAATCTGTCCCATGATGCGTAGCGCTTCATCGACAGATATGTATTCTTCTTGCAAGTATTGTTTTAACGTCACCCCATCGACATGCTCCATGACGATATAGTACAAATCTTCTTCATCGCCGACGTCATAGATCGCCACGATGTTTGGATGGTTCAGACTCGTAGCCGCATGGGCTTCTCGCTCGAACCGACGTATAAATTGTTCGTTATGTGAGAATTCAGATCGCAACACCTTGATGGCGACGGTTCGGTTTAAGATCTCGTCATGAGCCCGGTAGACATTTGCCATGCCTCCGCTGCCGATTTGTTGTTCGATCCGATAACGATCGTTGATTCGTTCTCCGCTTCGCATCGGATTCATCCTCTCTTTCTATCTGTGAATTGAACGAGGGCGACCGTGATGTTGTCGCTCCCTCCCAATTGATTGGCTTCCGCAATGAGTTGCTCCGCTTTTTGTTCGGCGGATACCGTTTGTTGTAACACGTGTTGAATCGCCACATCGGTCATGTGTGTCGTCAATCCATCCGTACAAATTAAAATCACATCAAACTCAGGGTCAGCGAGCACTTGCACGTCCGGTTCGACTTGTTCGCTTGAACCGATTGCCCGGGTGATGACATTTCGTTTCGGATGAACCCGCATCTCTTCTTCTGTCAATTCACCGAGTTGTTTGAGTACATTGACGTAAGAATGGTCTTCCGTAAGACGTCTTAACTCATTCGCCTGGAGCGCATAAACGCGACTATCTCCGATATGGACGATGACCACCGCCTCTTCATTCCAACAAACAGCTGCCACAGTCGTTCCCATCATGACAAGATTCGACTGCTTCGCAAACTGCAACACTTGATCGTTCGCCAAATCGATGTGGTGGCGGAACCATCGTTCGATTTCGACAGGGGTTGCCGGGAGAGACGGGAACGCCCGTCTAAACTCTTCAATCACGATTTGACTCGCGACCTCTCCCGCTGCATGCCCACCCATTCCGTCTGCAACCAGGGCAATCCCGGTTATGGCATCACCTAAGATTAAAACTGCATCCTCATTTTGTGTGCGTACTTGTCCACGATCTGTTCGAAATGCTAATTCCATCTTTCTGATTACCTCGTTTCTTGTTCGCGCTCCTTCGCTCGAAGCTGTCCACAAGCGGCATCGATGTCCGACCCTTGCTCGCGACGGATTGTCACGTTCACATTGCGGTCTTTGAGCACTTTTTCGAAGGCAAAGATTTGAGCTCGCGGTGTCCGTACATAGTCACGTTCGAGTACATGGTTGACGGGAATCAAGTTGACATGACATTTGATCCCTTTTAATAGGTCTGCCAAGAGATGGGCATATTCTTCCGTGTCGTTGACACCACCAAAGAGTCCATATTCAAACGTGATGCGACGTCCGCTCTTCTCCGTGTAATAACGGACCGCGTCCATCAACTTGTCCAAGTCAAAGGCACGGTTGATTGGCATGAGCTTAGTACGCAATTCAGTCGTCGGTGCGTGAAGTGAAATGGCGAAGTTGATTCGCATGCCTTCATCGGCAAACTTGTAAATCTTCGGAACAATCCCACTCGTCGAAACTGTGATGTGTCGCGCTCCGATGTTGAGTCCATTGTCATGGTTGACAGTACGTAGGAAACGCATTAACTCATCGTAGTTGTCGAACGGTTCGCCGATTCCCATGACGACGATAGAATCGACGCGCTCTCCGGTCGCGTCTAATGCGCGTTGTACGTCGAGCACTTGGGCTGTGATTTCCCCGGCTTCTAAGTTTCGTTTCAAGCCCCCGAGTGTCGAGGCACAGAACGTACATCCGATCCGGCAACCGACTTGTGTCGTGACACAAATCGAGTTTCCGTATTCGTGACGCATGAGTACCGTTTCAATTGAATACCCGTCCTGAAGTTCAAACAAGAACTTGATCGTGCCGTCCTGGGATTCCTGCTTGACCAATTCTTTTAACGTCGTCAATTGGAACGATGCCTCTAATTTGTCGCGAAGCGCTTTCGGAACGTTGGTCATATCATCAAAAGTCGTGACCCGTTTGACGTACATCCAATCATATAATTGTTTCGCACGGAATGCCTTTTCTCCTGCCTCGATCACCCATGCCTCAAGTTCGGGGAACGTCAACGAATAAAGTGACGGTTTTGCGCCTACGAGTGGATTCTTTTCTACTGCTTTTGGATTCATGTTTTATACCTCTTTCTTAAATGCGGCGATATAGAAGCCGTCGGTCCCGAATGTCGTCGGTAATAATTTTAGTTCAGCACGGTCCGATTCCATCATCGGACGAACAGATTGTGGGAGACGTCCTTTGAGCGTTTCGTCCCACATCAACCCTTTCGACAGAATATAGTCAGCCTGCGTCTCATTTTCAGACGGGTCGATTGTACATGTCGAGTAAACTAGCGTACCACCTGGTTTGAGCAGTGGCAATACGGCATCAATGATTTGTCTTTGAATCTTCGGTAAGTTTTCAAGTTGGGCTTTGTCCTTCGTCCATTTAATATCCGGCTTTCGACGAATGACGCCAAGGCCCGAGCAAGGGACATCTAAAAGAATCCGGTCAAAGCTCTCTTCTTCAAACCGTTCACCTGCTAAACGAGCATCAAGGGCAAGTGCGGTCACTCCATTGATGTGTAGACGTTTCGCTTGTTGGTCAATCAATTTTGCTTTATGTGGATGAAGGTCAAGCGCGGTGAGCGACCCACCTTGCATTCGCTCTGCCGTATGCATCGCCTTGCCGCCTGGCGCGGCACATGCGTCTAGGATGACATCGTCTTTCGACACGCCGAGTGCATCCGCGACAATCATGGAGCTCTCATCTTGAATCGATAGGAGACCTTCCTCGATAAATGGGGTCGCATGGACGTTCCCTGATTCCACGACGAGTCCATCTGCCGACAGTTCCGAACGTGACGTCAACACACCAGCATCAGCCAATCGGTTCATCATCTCATCCACTGAAACGCGCTTCCGGTTGACTCGAATCGTGACAGGAGCAGGCTCATTGTTCAATTGACAAATCGCTTCTGCCGTTTCAACGCCATATAACTCAATCCAATCTGATACGAGCCATTCCGGATGACTGTGCTCAATGGCGATTCGTTCCGCATCGGTCAAGCTACTAAAGTCCGGAAACCCTTCACGAAGCACATTGCGTAATACGCCGTTTACGAATTTGCTCGTCCCGAGGTGATGCCCTCGTTTCTTCGCGATTTCGACGGCTTCATGTAAGACGGCCCGGTCAGGTACTTTATCTAAATAGAAGAGTTGGTAAACGCTCATCCGAAGAAGTGGAAGGACAAACTTGTCGAGCTTCTTCGGAGAACGGATTCGGTCTTTCAATATATAATCCAGCGTTCCTTTTCGGCTAAGCGTCCCATATACGAGTTCGGTATAGAGACCGACATCTTTTGAGGCAACTTTTTTTTGTTTCAATGTGTCATTGACGGCAATCGTCGAATACGCGCCGCCTTGTTCAATTTTCATCAGCGTATCAAGCGCTGCTTCACGTACGTTCATGAGTTCCTCCTAATCGGTCGCCACTGCGTAGCTTTTGTCCTGCGCCACGCATGAAGGTTGCACCATCCATCCGTTTCTTGCCTGCGGGCTGTAAATCGGTCACCTTGATGGCAACATCGTTTCCGGTCGCCACGACAAATCCGTCATCTTCAAGGCGAATGACTTCTCCCGGCTGTCCCTTACCTGTCGTTTTCTCACCCATAAACAATTTCACACGTTCGCCCTCAAGCGTTGAATAGGCCGTCGGGAACGGATTCATTCCTCGAATATGGTTGTAGATAGACTCGCCATCCATTGTCCAATCAATCTGTTCACGCTCACGGCTAATATTCGGAGCAAACGTCACATCACGCTCGTCTTGAGGCACTGCCTCAATCCAACCTTCTAAAAACGCGGGAAGCGTTCGAATGAGCAAATCACTTCCAGCTACAGCCAGCTTATCAAACAATGACCCGACCGTATCCGTTTCTTCAATCGGAACGATCGTATTGGCAATCATGTCACCTGCATCTAATTTGTCGACCATATACATGATGGTTACCCCTGTCTCCGATTCTCCATCGATGATGGCTTGATGGATCGGGGCACCTCCACGATATTTCGGAAGAAGGGAAGCATGGACATTGATGGCTCCGTGAGGCGGTGCCTCGAGTAAAGCAGTCGGCACGATTTGACCGTACGCTGCTGTCACAATCAAATCGGGCTTCAACTCTAAAATGTCTGCATAGTCTGTTCGAACTTTTTCAGGCTGCAACACGGGAATACCGTGACGAAGCGCACACTCTTTCACCGGTGTCGGCTTAAGTTCACGTTTACGCCCGACCGGTTTATCCGGTTGTGATACGACACCTACGACATTGTATCCTTCTTCAAGCAGTCGCTCAAGTACCGATACGGCAAATGTCGGTGTTCCCATGAAAACGATCCGTTTGTCTTTTCCAGGGTTTGGAACAGCGAGCTTGTCTGTGAACAAGACGCCATCCAAATGATCCATTTCATGTTGAATCGCACGGGCGAAAAAACCGCTCGCTTGAATCGTATGGGTGCGTCCTTTCAAGTCTTGGTTTTTCACAACGATTGACTCATGACGTTCGACAAATCCAAATTCACCTGGAATGCTTAAGCATCCCTCTAGTCCAACTTCTCGACCTGATGCTTCAATGATTTCCGGGTTAATCAAGACGAGTGGTCCCGTCTCGTCGTCGGTATGGACGACTGCGAGTCGTTGATTCAAATTGACTTGCGGTGCCGCGACACCGACTCCGTCATACTCATACATCGTATCAAACAAACGGTCGACCGTTTGACGTAATTTTTTATCAAATTTCGTCACCGGTTCGCATGTTACGCGTAAAATGTCATTTGGTACTTCTACTACTTTATACATGTCTCTCCACCTCACATGAATACGTATGGGTTCACATCGATACTCATTTGATATTCTTTCTTACTGATTGCTTTCGCTCTCGCTTGTTGTAATCGTGCTAGCTCTGCATAAAGCGATTCAGGTTGTTTCGTTTTAATGAACACTTGATAACGATAAGCGTTCTTTAATTTTGATAACGGTGCCGGCATCGGTCCGTTCAAACGGCTATTGTCCACTTGTGCGTGTAAAAAGTCAGATGCGAACAGTTCTGCCTCAGCCTTGGCGACGAGCGGGTTTTCCGCAGAGAACGTGACGAGCGTTAAAAACCAATACGGTGGATGGTTTCCGACTTGTCTGAGTCCCATCTCTTTGGCAAAGAACGTCTCATAATCATGTTCACTCGCCGTCTCGATCACATAATGGTCCGGGTTATACGTTTGAACGAACGCCTCACCCGGAAGTTTTCCGCGCCCGGCTCTTCCTGCTACCTGAGTGACGAGTTGGAAGGTCCGTTCGGTCGCCCGAAAATCAGGCATGCCGAGCGTCGCATCGGCTGCGAGCACCCCGACAAGTGTGACGTTCGGGAAATCGAGTCCTTTGGCGATCATCT
Source organism: Exiguobacterium sp. S3 (assembly GCF_018617295.1). Taxonomy (GTDB): domain Bacteria; phylum Bacillota; class Bacilli; order Exiguobacteriales; family Exiguobacteriaceae; genus Exiguobacterium; species Exiguobacterium profundum. The sequence continues at coordinate 442,818 of NZ_JACSJW010000002.1, read as the reverse complement.
GCGTTCCAAGTAAGATGTCGGCCTCCCCTTCTTCGAAACGGCGCAACAACTGTTCATGCGACCCTTTCCGTGACGTCGTGTCCTGATCCATTCGAATGATGCGAGCCTCCGGAATTCGGTTCAACAGTTCCGTTTCGATTTTCTGGGTACCTGATCCGAACTGTTTGATTTTCTTACTATTACAGGATGGACACGTCGAGGGCATACCGACCTCGTAACCACAATAGTGGCACTTCAACCGATCTCCATACTGATGATATGTCAAATTGACGGCACAATGCGGACATGTCATGCCTTCACCGCAGTCCCGGCACATGACGAACGTCGTGAACCCACGACGGTTCAATAAAATGACGCACTGCTCTTTTTTCTCGATCCGGTCGAGAATGCCTTGGAACAATTCCTCCGAGAACATCGTCGTATTGCCTTTGGCCAATTCACGGCGCATATCGATGATGTGAACGGGTGGCATCTCGCCACCGTATCGTTCTTTCAAATGCAGATAGCGATAGACGCCTTTCTGTGCCCGGGCATACGATTCGAGCGACGGAGTGGCACTACCCAATACAACAGGACATCCATGATAGCGGGCCCGCCAAATAGCGACATCGCGCGCATGATAGCGCGGGTTCTCCTCTTGCTTATACGTCGTCTCATGCTCTTCATCTAAGATGATCAGACCGAGTCGGTCGAGCGGGGCAAAGATAGCAGAACGGGCACCGACGACAACGTCGACTTCATTCCGTTTAATCTTACGCCACTCATCGTACTTTTCACCTTTAGACAAGGCGCTATGCAACACGGCGACCCGATCGCCGAAACGACGCTTGAAGCGCTTGACCATCATCGGTGTCAAACTGATCTCAGGGACAAGTAAGATGGCTTGTTTCCCTTCATCGATGACTTGTCCGATTGATTCTAAATAGACTTCGGTCTTCCCACTCCCCGTCACACCGTGGACGAGTAACGTCTCACCCGCTTCAGCCTCCTGTATGGCCAAGACGGCACTTGCCTGACTGTCATTCAATTGAACCGATTCCTCGACTTGCTCGATCGTCGCGTACGGGTCACGGTTCAACTCGACCTCGGTCAATCGAACCGCTCCGAGGTCGGCAAGTTTTTGCAGTTGTGGACGAGTCAGACCAATTTGACGTAGTGCCGACCAATACATGCGTGGGGTCTCCTTTAGTAGGTTGACCGCTTCAAGTTGCTTTTTCGCACGTTTTGGAACGACCGTTGCATCGAGGAGCTCGACGACGACGTCGGTCTTAACAGTCTTCTTTTCTTTTAAGACGGGCGCTAAGATCAGCTCCCCTTTTTTAGCGAGTCCAAGAATGACCGATTGGACTTCTTTTGGATACTCCGATAAATGCGTTCCGAGGCGGACCCCATCAGGCACATGCCCTTCTTTGATTTCTTTGTCATAACTCACCTTGAGCGCGGCCGGAAGCATCGCGAGCAAGGCGGATGAACGAAAGCAAAGTGTCGTCTCTTTCACATGAATGGATAGAGCGAGCAGTTCATCGGTGAGTGAAGATTCCTCATCTAACAGCGCTTCTAACGGTTTTAATCCATCTCTCGTCCCATCTGACGTACCGACGACGATCCCGAGCAGACGACGGGACCCGAACGGGACAGAGACGCGCATGCCCGGTTCAATCAAAGCCTCAAATTGTTCAGGTACTTCGTAATCAAACGGACGATCAATCGTGATCACCGGTGCATCGACATGTACATGTGCAATCATCGGACCGCTTCCTTAAAGTGTGTGAGCAACTCGAACGCTAACTGTTTCTTCGACTGTTTCGGAAGTCGATGTGTCGTCCCATCTGCATGGAACAAGACGACTTCATTATCGTCCGCCCCGAATCCGACGTCACTGCCAGACACATCGTTCGCCACGAGGTAATCAACGTTCTTCCGTTTTAGCTTAGCTGCCGCATGCTCCTCGAGTCGTTCCGTCTCAGCAGCAAATCCGACCAACACTTGATGGGTCTTCTTCTCACCGAGTGATTTTAAAATGTCTGTCGTTTCTTCAAGTTCGATCGTGAGTGGACCGTGAACTTTTTTATGTTTTTCCGAATGCACCGTTTTCGGACGATAATCCGCAACTGCCGCAGATTTCACGACGAGGTCTGAAGCCTCAAAACGGCTCGTCACTTCGCGCAGCATCTCCTCACTTGACTTGACGGGAACCGCTGTCACGCCATCTGGGACAGGAACTTGAAGCGGGCCATGGACGAGCGTGACACGGGCGCCCATGTCTCGAGCCACCTCAGCGAGTGCAACGCCCATTTTTCCAGACGAATCATTGGATAAGTAACGGACGGGATCGATGCGTTCGACAGTCGGGCCAGCCGTGATCAAGACATCTTTTCCAAGATATAGTTTCGGAACGAATTGGCTTTCGATGATGCGAACCAAGTCTTCCGGTTCAGGCAGACGTCCCCCGCCAATCCATCCGCAGGCCAAGTTGCCGACACCGGGTTCAATCAACTGATAGCCGTATGATTTTAGCGTCTCGATGTTCCGCTGTGTGGCAGGATGTTCGAGCATGTTCACGTTCATCGCCGGTGAGATGATGACCGGGCACTTCGCAGCCAAAATGGACGTCGTCATGAAATCATCCGCAATCCCGTTCGCCAATTTTGCAATCGTATTTGCCGTCGCCGGGGCCACGACAATCAAATCGCTCGAGTCGACGACATCGATATGTGCAATCTTTGTCGGGTCATGCTCTTCGAACACGTCCGTATAGACCGGGTTGCGACTGAGCGCCTGGAAGGTCGCCTGACCCACGAATTGTTCTGCCGACTTCGTCATCGCGACGCGAACATTCGCTCCGGCTTGAACCAATTTCGATGTGAGCGCACACGCCTTGTAGGCGGCGATGCCACCACTCACACATAACAAAATAGTACGATCCTTCACCATTCCCAAACTCCCCCTTATAGACAATGAGACCCAAGTCGCAAACGACTTGGGTCACACTTCATCCGTTGTTTTTTTCGTTCACGATGATTGTCGTATCACCCGAAAATAGTTCTTCTAACGCTTGACCGACCGGCTTATATGATTTTGGCTCGGCGACTTTCGGTGCTTTTCCATCTTGAATCTGACGCGCCCGTTTTGCAGCGACCGTAACGATCGTGTATTTTGACGGGATAGTACGTTGTAAGGCATCAATCGAAGGGTATAACATTAAATGACCTCCATCATGGCTTTTTTATAGAGTGACGCAACACGTTCACGTTTACAATGCTCAGCTGTCACGATCGCTTTAATTCGATCGATGGCTTTGTCGACCTCGTCGTTCGTGACGACATAGTCGTAGGCGTCCATCAACTCGATTTCTTCACGCGCGACGAGCAGGCGTTGCTTAATGACTTCTTCTGACTCCGTGCCTCGTCCAATCAGACGATTACGAAGTTCTTGAAGGCTTGGTGGTGCCAAGAATAAAAAGACGGCTTCCGGGAGAAGTTCCTTCACTTGGAACGCCCCTTGCACCTCAATTTCAAGAATGACATCTTGGCCGCTTTCGAGCGTTTCACGTACCCACTCTACAGGCGTCCCGTAATAGTTACCGACAAATTCGGCATGTTCAAGCAGTTCTTTTTGTTCGATCATCCGTTCGAACTCTTCTCTCGATTTGAAGAAGTAATGCACCCCTTCAACTTCCCCTTCACGTGGTTTCCGGGTCGTCGCCGACACCGAATATTGAAGGTTGTTGTCCTCTTCCTCTCGAAGAGCACGGCAAACGGTCCCTTTTCCGACACCGCTCGGTCCAGACAAAACGATTAATAATCCTCGTTCTTTAAAATTCACTGCAAGCCCTCCATCTTCTAACATCACATTTAATTATAATAGCAGTCAATCAATTGTCCCGGCAAGAAGAAGTTCGGATTTCCTACTCCATCGTACCATATTTTCTGTTTTTCTGATAACGTAGAGACAGAAAATGAACAAAGGTGATGAGATCATTGGCTTATGATGGATTAATGACATATCGTGTCGTACAAGAATTACAATCGCTCGTCGGAGGGCGAATCAATAAGGTACATCAACCGTATTCGCTCGATTTGATGCTTCAAATTCGCTCGAATCGTCAGAACGCGCAACTTTTGATATCAGCAAACGCAATGTATGCTCGTCTTCAATTGACGGATACACCGATAAAAAACCCGCAAGAACCGCCGATGTTTTGCATGATGCTCCGCAAACATGTGGAAGGTGGATTCATCACGGCGGTCGAACAGATCGGACGAGACCGTGTCATCGTCATTTCGGTCCGCTCTCGTAACGAGCTCGGCGATGAAGAATCGAAGAAAGTATACATCGAATTGATGGGGCGCCACTCGAACGTCGTCTTGACGACGGAAGAAGGCAAAATATTAGATGCCATCAAGCATCTCCCGCCTTCCCAAAACACGTATCGGACCATCATGCCGGGTAGTGACTATCTCCTTCCGCCGGAACAACACAAGTTCGACCCATTGACGGAGATGACAGAAGGATTGAAACGAATCGATTGGAACGCCGGCAAGCTCGATAAACAGATTGTCGCCACGTTCGCCGGCGTCAGTCCGCAAATCGCACAGGAAGTCGTTCATCTCGCAAAAACGCCGAATCGTGACTCCTTACAACAAGCGTTTGAGAACGTTCTTCGTCAACTCGATGGACCCTACGTTTTCCAACAACTTGCGAACGGTAAAGAACGGTTCGCTCCGATTGCGTTGACAGCCGGGGATGTCGAATCCGAGGAAACGTATGAATCGAGTAAAGAAGTGCTCGACCGTTTCTACTATGAAAAAGCGAACCGTGACCGTGTGAGACAACAAGCACACGATGTGGAACGGCTCTTGAAATCAGAACTCGAAAAGAATCAATTAAAACGCCGCCGCCTTTTGGATGATTTGAAAGCGACGGAACGGGCAGATGAGTTACAAAAATACGGCGAGTTGTTGACGACGTATTTATTCCAACTCGAGAAAGGGATGCGCGTCGCCGAAGTCGTCGATTATTATGACGAGAACGGTGCGACCCTCTCCATTCCTCTTGACCCGCTCAAAACACCGAATGAGAATGCGCAGCAATATTATAAGAAATACAACAAATTAAAAGTCGCAAAAGTGGAAGTGAAGAAACAGATCGAGCTGAACGATGCAGAAATCGAATATTTAGAGACGCTCATCGCCCAACTTGACGTCGCGTCACCGTCCGACCTTCTTGAGATTCGCGAGGAGCTTGCAGAAGAAGGCTACATCCGTCAAAAACGTCAAAAGAAAAAAGCGAATCCGAAGATTTCGCTTGAAGCGTATACGTCCTCGACCGGAACGGAGTTCTTTGTCGGGAAGAACAATACGCAAAACGACCATCTGACGTTCAAGTTCGCACGACGTGACGAGATTTGGCTTCATGTCAAAGACATCCCAGGGTCTCATGTCATCATTCGTTCGACCGAACCGGATGAAACGACATTACTTGAAGCCGCATCAGTCGCCGCCTACTTCTCGAAGGCACGCGCATCAAGTGGCGTGCCTGTCGATTACACACGCGCCCGCTTCGTGAAAAAACCGAGCGGTGCGAAACCCGGGTTCGTCATTTACACGGATCAACAGACCGTCTACGTGACACCGGATGAGCAATTGATGAAGTCATTGAAACAATCGTGAACATGAAGACCCGCCATCGTGATGGCGGGTCCAGACTATAGACAAAGTATAGGTCTAATGTCTTTTATATGCCCAACCCGGACACGGCTCGCTTTCCTAGGGAAAAGCAGGGCGCCGGAAGGACGAGTTCGAACATGTTATTTGTCAACAAGCTAGACCCGCCATCGTGATGGCGGGTCTTCTACGTGTAGAGGGTTCACGTTTTCGGATCATGCTTGAACGCCTCGAGCTGTTCATGATAGTCGAGCAAATGCCCGTGTAAAATTTCTGAAACGGATAAATCTTCATGTGGAAGTTTGAAGAGTGAATAGGGCTTGTCACATGTATAGAGAATGTCGTGATGGTGTGCCAGTAAGTATAAGAACTCAGACTCAAACGCCTGTCGCTCTTCTTCACTCATCAAAAGGAAGGCTTCTCGATGCTCGGCGAGACTCTCTAGCAACAAGACCAGCTTGTCTTCAAGGTGAATCAACAATCGGTACTGTTTGATTGTCATATGCTTCAATTTGACGTTCGTCACTTTCATATCCTCTTGGAGCATCATATGAAGCTCTTGATGGCCAAGGATGCGGGCTCGCGTCTCGAGCAGTTCTGCCGGGGAACCGACGAGCTCTCGCCAATGATGGAACAGATAAGAAGAAGTCTTACGTACCTCGTTCAACAATCGGTCCTCATATCGAGGGGGCATGAATGCGTAATTGACACCGAGTGAAACGAACACACCGACCGCCGTCAATAACGAACGGGTCCACGCATAATGAAAGAAGTCCGAAGTGGGACTTTCGAGCATCATGACGATGGCAAACGCTGCATACGTCGACATATGGGTCTTATCGAACGTCGTGTTGAGTGTGAGCGAGACGATGACGGCTAATCCAATCGAGAGCGGATTGACACCGAACAAATAGACGATGAAAAGTCCACACATAAGACCGACGACCGTTCCGAATATACGACTGAACACGATTTTAGATGACCGCTTGACGGTCGGTTGCATCGCCACGACTGCTGCGATGGCCCCCATCCCTGAATAGATCCCGAAGATGTACCACGAGATGGCGACGGTGATGGCGACGGCGATTCCGGTTTTTAACGTACGTAACCCGACTTTCGGGATGTATCGTTTTCCATTCATTTCAGTTCGACCTTCCCTGTCTCAGAAATCAGTTCCACCACCGGTCGATTCGATGTCGACAATTGATACACACCGGGTTCGACTTCTTCGTAACGGTCGCTACTCGAGACTTTTCCAGTCGTCGTCACGTTCACTTGTCCTGTCGCATGTTTTGGCGCGTAACTGAGCGTCCCGGCTTCCGTCTGGATGGTCATCGCTTGATTGACGACGACATCGCTGACAGTCGCATGACGATAGGACCGAATGTCACCGGTCACAAGTCGTGCCGATTCGATGGTCGTATCGCTTTTCGATTCAATCCGCAGTCGATCACTATCAATCTGTTTCAAATTGACGGCATTCACATCCATGACAATCGTCTTCGCATTCAATCCTTGTCCTGTCACCTGCTCCGCTCCTAGATGAACCGAAGTCATCGAGCTCGGCAAAGCGACTTTAATCTTATAGCGCGACGGTTCATCGCTCGCTCGACTTCCGAAATAGCTGAACCAGCCATATCGCTCGACGACGTAGATCGTGTCCCCGACTGATTTGACTTTGATGCGGCGTTCTTTCGAATTGGTCTGCATCACTTCAATCTGTACCTTTTCATTTGGACTACGAACGAATTCCACGTTCCCATGGTCTGTTTCGAGTCGCAATTTCTTCATTTGATATCGGTCTTCATACTGGTCTCCTAGCGCTAATAGATGACTGAATACAAATAAATTCACAAAAAAGAGCGCTGGGATGATGGTCAAGACGAGACCGAAGGCGATTTTACGATGTTTTGGAATTGCACGAAATCGTGCGTTCCATGTCTTCTCTTTGCTTCTTGAATACGCCATATGCCTCTCCTTTTCGAATCACTTCCGTTATTTTACCATGAAGTATGACATATGCCGAATCGAAAAAGAATCCGCCCGAAGGTGGATTCTTAAGAGGTGACGAGGTCGCTCCAGGCACGAGGGTCTTCTTGCCAGTCACGAAGCGAATCGAGCTCCGAACGGTTGAGGACGCCCGTATTTTCGGCCACTTCAATTAATTCTGAGAACGTCGTCAACGACGTCGCCGACAGATTTGCATCGGCTAGATTCTTCTCGAGAACTGGTAATCCGTACGAGAAGATGGCTTGAATTCGAGTGACTTCACCGCCCGCCTCACGTATCGCTTGGGCAGCATCGATACTCGACATCCCTGTCGACAATAAATCCTCGATGACGAGCACTCGAGCGCCTGCCTCGAGTTTCCCTTCAATTTGATTACCTTTCCCATGCCCTTTTGCACTCGACCGGACATAAATGAACGGGAGACCGAGTCGGTCAGCGAGCAATGCCCCGTGAGGGATCCCTGCCGTGGCCGTCCCTGCAATCACATCGACTTCAGTCGGATTCACTGACTTCACCAATCCATCGACAATGACTTGACGCACATTCGGAAAACTGAGTGTGAGTCGATTGTCGCAGTAGATTGGACTCTTCAATCCGCTCGACCATGTATACGGCTCAGTCGGTGATAGTGTGACGGCTTCAATCTGTAAAAGTGCCTCAGCGATTTGTTTCATTCATTTGTCCCCATTCCTTCATAAATTGGTCGTACATGGCCATCGGATCAGTCGCACGTGTAATCGGTCGACCGACGACGATTGAGTGAACACCCGCCAGTCTCGCTTCATGCGGCGTCGCGATACGGACTTGATCATCCTCGGTTGCACCGAGTCGGATGCCCGGTGTGACCGTCATGAACGTGTCCCCGAGTTTCTGATGAATCGCTTTCGCTTCCTGGACGGATGCGACCACTCCGTCAAGTCCCGCCTGTTTCGCGAGTGTCGCTTGTCTGAGAACGGCTTGGTCGAGTCGTCCGGCAATCCCGAGCTCTGTCTGCATCATTCGCTCATCTGTCGACGTCAACTGTGTGACCCCAATCAATCGAGTCGTATCATTCTCTTGGCGTAACCCGTCTAACGCATAGCGCATCATCTTTTCGCCACCTAATGTGTGGACATTCGTCACAGCCACCCCGAGTTTTCCGATTTGTCGCATCGTACGGCGTGCCGTCTCCGGGATATCGTGTACTTTCACATCGAGAAAGACCGGATAACCCCCGTCGACCAATTCTTCGACAAAGCGTGCGCCTTCCCGATAAAAGAGTTCCATCCCGACTTTAACAGCCGGTCGGTTTGAAAATCGTTTCAACAAATGAAACGCTTCGTCCCGCGTTTCCACGTCAAGGGCGAGATACAAGTTGCGCATAGGCCTTCCCCCTCACATCCAAAATATGTTCGATTCCGAGTGAATCGAGTCGTGCCGGTAACGCTTCGATGATTTCCTGACAGACGTATGGATTTTCAAAGTTCGCCGTCCCAACGGCAACGGCAGACGCCCCGGCGTAAATGAACTCAAGCACATCGTCTACCGTGCGAACCCCGCCCATGGCGATAATCGGTATGTTGACCGCTTGCGCGACTTCATATACCATCCGGACCGCCACCGGTTTGATGGCCGGACCGGATAACCCACCGATTCGATTCGCTAAAATCGGTCGTCCTGTCTCGATATCGATTCGCATCCCAACGAGTGTGTTGATCATCGTCAAGCCGTCCGCGCCGGCCGCCTCGACAGCTCGCGCCATGTCCGTGATCGACGTGACGTTCGGAGACAGTTTGACATAGACCGGCTTACTCGAAGCCGCTTTGACGAGTCGCGTGAGTTCTGCGGCCATTACCGGGTCCGTCCCGAACTGCATGCCCCCACATTTCACGTTCGGGCATGAGATGTTCAATTCGATGGCTTTAATCGTCGGGTCGGCGCTGATTCGACGGGCGACTTCCACGTATTCATCTGGCGTCGAACCGGCAACGTTGGCGATGATCTCCGTGTCGAACGTTGAGAGGAATGGTAATTTTTCTTCGATGATCGCATCGACACCTGGATTTTGAAGTCCGATCGCGTTGAGCATGCCCTGTGCCGTCTCGGCGACACGTGGGGTCGGATTTCCGAATCTCGATTCCTCCGTCGCTGCTTTGATCATGATGCCTCCTAAGATGGAGAGGTCATACAGTTTCGCGAATTCTTCTCCAAATCCGAAACATCCGGAAGCCGGAATAATTGGGTTTTTTAAACGAAGACCTGGTAACTCGACATTCAATCTCATAACAGCACCTCTTCCGCATTGAATACCGGACCGTCACTACAGACTTTCACATAGCCCCCCGGTGCTTGACAGACACAGGCAAAACAAGCACCGATGCCACAACCCATCCGATTCTCGATTGAGAGATATCGTTCAGGAATGGGCGAAGTGGCGACTGCCTTTAACATCGCTTCCGGACCACAGCTGAACAAGACATCCGCCTCGATGCGTGCGAGGGGGCCAGTGACAAAGCCAGACTCCCCGTGACTACCGTCTACAGTCGTGATGATCGTCTCCCCCAGTTCACGAAAAGCTTCTTCATAAAAGACGCTTTCTTTTGAATCAAACCCGAGAATTGCAATCGTTTCAATGCCCATCTCATGTAGTCGGCGTCTGACGTAGTAAAGAGGTGGTACCCCAATTCCTCCTCCGACCAGGACGACCCGCTTTCCATGTTGCGCTAGGGGAAAACCGTTCCCGAGCGGACCAAGGACATCTAGCGTGTCCCCCACTCGTTTCCCCGAAAGCTCAGTTGTCCCTTCCCCAATCACTTTGTATAAGAAGGTAACTTCGTCCCCCTCGACGTTCGCCACCGATAACGGTCGACGTAACAGACCGGACGTCTTGATATGAAAGAACGTCCCAGGGGCGATTTCCACCCCAGGGCAACGGACTTTCATTTCCATCGTCGCTTTGGCGATTTGTCGATTGCTGACAATCGTCACGTCATGTCTCATACCATCACCCCGAACGTTGTGAATGCCGGGATGCTGACCGTTTGGAACGATAGGCTTTCAATGACTTGTAACAAGGCTTCGACTGTATCGAGCGAGGTAAGGCAAAGCGTGCCCTGCTCGGCGGCCGTTCTTCGAATCAAGAACCCGTCTTTCGTGACGAGTGCGTCGCGACTCGTTGTATTGATGATCAAGTCGACGTCTCCTCGCTCGATCACACTGAGCATCGTCTCACCGTCTTCTTGAATTTTCCCGACTCGACGAACACGCATCTGTTCCGCTTCGAGACAATCAGCCGTCCCGCTCGTTGCCATGAGTCGGAAACCGAGGCGGTCGAATCGTTTCGCCAAGGCGATGGCCTCATCCTTGTCATGGTCGGCAATCGTCATGAGCACGTTCCCTTTCAAGGCGATGTTCATCCCTGCTGCGACGAGCCCTTTATAGAGCGCTTTTTCGAGCGTGCGATCTGTCGCCATGACCTCCCCTGTCGACTTCATCTCAGGTCCGAGCGATGGGTCTACTTCTTTCAATTTCGCGAACGAGAAGACCGGTACTTTGACCGAGATACTGTCCGACTCAGGATGAATGCCTGTCCCAAGACCGAGTTCTTTCAAACTTGTCCCAAGAATCGTTTGCGTAGCAATTCGTGCGACCGGTAACCCCGTCACTTTCGAGATGAATGGGACCGTCCGGCTCGCACGTGGGTTCACCTCGATGACATACAAGTCATCCGCATAGACGAACTGGATGTTGAGCAGACCTTTGATGCGGAACGCTTTCGCCAACTTGATCGTATAATCGACGACTTTTTGTTTCAGTTCTTCACTGAGTCGTTGCGGCGGATAGACGGCAATCGAATCACCAGAGTGTACGCCGGCACGTTCGATATGCTCCATGATCCCCGGGATATAGACGTCCGTCCCGTCACAGATGGCATCGACTTCAATCTCAATTCCTGTCAAGTAGCGATCGATGAGAACCGGTCGATCTTTTGAGGCGATGACCGCATGTCGCATGTACCGCTCAAGCTCAGACTGTTCATATACGATCTCCATCGCCCGTCCGCCGAGCACGTACGATGGTCGGACGAGTACCGGATAGCCGAGTTCGTTCGCACAAGCGACGGCCTCTTCCACATTTGTCGCCGTCTTCCCAGGTGGTTGAGCCAATCGTTCCGCTGACAATGTGGCTTCGAACGCCTTCCGGTCTTCGGCACGGTCGATATCTTCGAGGGTCGTCCCAAGAATTTTCACGCCGTTCGCTTCTAGCGATGCCGCCAAGTTGATGGCAGTCTGTCCACCGAATTGGACGATGACACCTAGCGGGTTCTCGTTCTCGATGACCTCCAACACGTCTTCTGTCGTCAACGGCTCGAAGTACAACCGATCGGAGATGGAGAAGTCCGTCGAGACCGTTTCCGGGTTGTTGTTGATGATGATGGCTTCGTATCCTGCATCGCGAATCGTATCGATCGAGTGGACGGTCGCATAGTCGAACTCGACACCTTGTCCGATTCGAATCGGACCTGATCCGAGGACGAGGATGGACTCCCGGTCTGTCTTCACCGCTTCGTTCTCCACTTCATACGTCCCGTAGAAGTACGGTGTCTCCGATGCGAACTCGGCTGCGCACGTATCGACCATCTTATAGACGGGACGAATGTTCCATTCTTTCCGTTTCGTGCGAACCGCTTCCGTATCCATCGACAGCATACGCGCGATTGCCACATCACTGAACCCTAGACGTTTCACCTCCAGCAGACGTTCTGATGTCAACGGTTCCGCCACGAGTTGTTGCTCGGCTTGCCAGACCCGGTTTAATTTCTGTAAGTAGAATCGATCGATTTTTGTCAGTTGGTGTAGCGTTTCTACCGAGTATCCGCGACGAAGGGCCTCATAGACGATGAACAGACGCTCGTCTGTCGGATGAATGAGTCCATGTTCGAGCTGTTCTGTGTCTAATGCAGAAAGTTGTGGAAGGTGAAGTTCTTCCATCCCCAGTTCGAGCGAGCGAACGGCTTTTAGCAAGGCCTCTTCTAGATTCCGACCGATGGCCATGACCTCACCCGTCGCCTTCATTTGTGTGCCTAAGCGGCGATCCGCGGACTCAAACTTATCGAAGGCGAAGCGTGGGATTTTGGCGACGACGTAATCGAGCGCCGGTTCGAACGAGGCGTAGCTCGTTTCGGTGACCGGGTTTTTTAGTTCTGACAACTTGTAACCGACAGCGACTTTCGCAGCAAGCTTGGCAATCGGATAGCCTGTCGCTTTTGATGCGAGCGCTGAACTCCGTGAAACACGTGGATTCACTTCGATGACGTAGTACGTGAAACTGTCTGGGTCGAGTGCGAATTGGATGTTACATCCACCCTCGATTCCGAGTGCCCGAATGATATCGAGCGAGACGCTCCGAAGCATCTGATAATCCCGATCTGACAGCGTCTGCGTAGGGGCGAATACGATGGAGTCACCGGTGTGGACTCCGACCGGATCAAAGTTTTCCATCGCACAGACGATGATGGCTTGGTCACTCGAGTCACGCATGACCTCGAACTCGACTTCTTTCATCCCGGCAATCGATTTCTCGAGCAAGACTTGCGTCACAGGACTCGCCTTTAATCCAGATTCAACGATTTGCTCGAACGATTCCCGGTCATGGGCAATTCCGCCACCGGTTCCCCCGAGCGTGTACGCAGGTCGGATGATGATCGGGTACCCGATCCGTTCCGCAAACCCCCAAGCAGACTCGAGCGTATGGACGATCTCACTTTCAGGTACGCCGTGACCAAGTTCGAACATCAAGTTACGGAACTGTTCCCGGTCTTCCGCTTGAACGATTGCAGACAGTTTCGTCCCGAGTAGCTCCACGCCACAATCTCGCAAGACGCCCCGCTTGTCGAGTTCAAAAGCCAAGTTCAAACCTGTCTGCCCGCCAAGCGTGGCAAGGAGTGCATCCGGACGTTCCTGCCGGATGATTCGCTCGACGAATTCTGGTTCGAGCGGTTCGATATAGACACGGTCCGCCGTCGTCGGATCCGTCATGATGGTAGCCGGATTCGAGTTGACGAGGATGACTTCGTAGCCTTCTTCTTTCAAGGCAAGACATGCCTGTGTACCAGCATAATCAAACTCCGCTGCTTGTCCGATTACAATCGGTCCTGATCCGATTACGAGGATTTTCTGAATATCTGGTCGTTTTGGCATGTCAAATTCCCACTTTCTGTTTGTTTTCTTGTACGAGTTGCATGAATCGGTCAAATAAGTCGTTGGCGTCGAACGGTCCTGGTGCTGCCTCCGGATGATACTGTACCGAGAAGGTCGGGTGATGGAGATGTCTTACCCCTTCGATCGTTCCGTCATTGACCGCACGGTGTGTGACGATGAGCGGTGTATCGAGCAGTGACGTTTCCTCAACCGCATATCCATGGTTTTGAGAAGTGATGGTCACGGCACCGGTCTCAAGCTCGAGCACCGGATGATTCGCGCCACGATGTCCGAACGGAAGCTTGAAGGTGTTCGCACCGTTTGCGAGAGCAATCAGCTGGTGACCGAGACAAATCCCGAACATCGGTGTCGTCGGCATCAATTGCTCGATGAGCGGCAGTGCGGTCGGAACGTCTTTCGGATCTCCTGGTCCATTTGACAACATGATGCCGTCCGGCTCATACCGTAATACGTCCTCTGCCGTCACATCGTGCGGGAAGACGACGACCTCACAATCTCGTTTCATCAACTCGCGCATGATTCCAAGTTTCGCCCCGAAGTCGATCAAAGCGATGCGAGGGCCGGTTCCCGTACTCACATAAGTCCGCTTCGTCGATACGCGTGCGACTTGATCGTTCGGCGATTCTTCATCAAAGCGGATCCGTACCTCGTCCCACGTCAACTCTCCATCGATGAGGACACCGCGCATGACCCCTTTCGCTCGTAAATGACGTGTCAACATCCGTGTATCGATATCCGAGAGCCCCGGAATGCCGAAGCGGGTGAGTGTCGCATCGAGTGTCGCCGTTGAACGGAAGTTCGAAGGCGTATCGCATACTTCTTTTACAATCAACGCTTTTGCCATCGGAATCGTCGTTTCAAAATCCTCACGATTGACGCCATAGTTCCCGATCAATGGGTTCGTCAATACAATCATTTGGTCGCAGTATGATGGATCCGATAAGATTTCTTGGTATCCTGTCATCCCTGTCTGGAAGACGACTTCCCCCATCGTATCAGCCGATGCCCCGAATCCTTTACCGACAAATTTCATTCCATCTTCAAGCCATAATGTTCGTTTCATCAAATCGCCCCTTATATACAATTTCGCCACCGACCATCGTCATGACCGGCCATCCGACAAGCTTTTCCCCTGCGAACGGTGTATTCTTTCCTTTTGAATAAAATATCGTAGGATCGACCGTCCGAGACGTTTCCGTATCGATGAGAATCAGGTCCGCATCCGTCCCAACTTTCAGTTCCCCTCTTGATAAACCGAATACGTCGCTCGGACGTTTCGTCATCCAGTCGAGCAACTGATACTCCTCCATGATGCCTGTCTTCACGAATGTCGTGTAGAGAAGTGGAAGAGCCGTCTCGAAACCGGTAATCCCAAACGGAGCTCGCTCTATCCCTTGTGCCTTTTCTTCTGCTGTATGGGGAGCATGGTCCGTCGCGATCATATCGATCGTCCCGTCAAACAATCCCTCAAGGAGGGCCTGTCGATCATCCTCGCTTCGTAGCGGTGGATTCATCTTGAAGTTTGCATCGAGTCCCGGAATATCATCCTCACTCAAGACGAGATGATGCGGCGTCACTTCTGCAGTCACGTGAATGCCGGCTCGTTTCGCATCCCGAATGACACGAACCGATTGGCGGGATGAGACGTGACAGACATGATAATGACATCCAGTCTCTTCAGCGATCAACACGTCGCGAGCGATATGGATGCTCTCTGCAAGGCTCGGAATTCCTTGAATACCATGCGCCTCACTGAATTTGCCCTCGTGGACCGACCCGGCCTTTAACGTATTGTCCTCACAGTGGGCGACGACTGCTTTGTTCAATCGTTTCGCTTCACGCATGGCTTGTCGCATCATCGCCGCCGATTGGACACCAACACCGTCATCCGTAAAGGCGAAGGCATCTGCGAGCGATTCCATGTCGACCTGTTCTTCACCGAGCTGTCGTTTCGTGATAGCAGCGTAAGGCAGGACACGTACGACCGCGTCCTGTTCGATCTTTTGGAGTAGCGTGTCCAGCGTGTCGCGATTGTCTGGAACCGGTCTCGTGTTCGGCATCGAGCAGATGGTCGTGAACCCGCCCGCCGCGGCAGCCATCGTTCCCGTCCGAATCGTCTCTTTCGCCTCGCCACCTGGTTCACGCAAGTGGACGTGGACATCGACGAGTCCTGGTGCGAGCAGATAACCTGTCGCATCGAGGACTTCTTGTCCCTCGGTCTCCCCTTTATAGTCGAGTGATTCGATTTTTCCGTCTTTCACTTGAATGGATGTCGTGCGCTTCGTTCCTTTGTCATACCATGTCGCGTTTTGAAGTATCATTGTTGTCCTCCTAATGCTCGATTTAAGATGCTCATCCGGGCATACACCCCATTCTTCATTTGCGGGAAGATGCGTGACCGTTCATGCTCGATCAGACTTCCAGCAATCTCTACATCCCGATTGACCGGAGCCGGGTGCATGATGATGGCGCCTGCTTTCATTCGCTCGACGCGTTCGACCGTCAAACCGAACTGTGTGTGATACGCTTCTTTCGAGAAGACGTCTCCCATGATATGGCGCTCGTGTTGTACACGGAGCAACATGATGACGTCACATTCGCCTAGGATGTCATCGAGTTCTTTTCGCTCTAGCCCCATCGAGTCATCCCACCAAGAGGCAGGACTACAACCGACCACGTTTGCTCCGAGGCGCTTCAAGACGCTTGCGTTCGAGCGGGCGACGCGACTATGGACGAGGTCACCACAGATGGCGACGTTCAATCCTTGGAACGTTCCGAACTCTTCAAAGATGGTGACGAGATCGAGCAATGATTGGGATGGATGTTCCCCGCTCCCGTCCCCTCCGTTCAACACCGGGATATTCAACTTCTCCACAAGTTCGTGATAATAGCCTGCTTCCGGATGTCGAATGACGAGCGCGTCCACGCCGATGGCTTCGAGCGTTTTACACGTATCGTAGAGCGTCTCCCCTTTCGTGACCGATGACGTCGTCACATCGAACGGAATCTCTTGCATGTTCAAGTGGCGCTCGGCCATTTGAAACGAATTTTTCGTACGCGTCGAGTTTTCAAAGAACAGGTTTGCGACCGTTTTCCCATCAAATAGTGGGGGGAGGTCACCTTGCTTGTAGCGCAATGATTCTTCAATCATGCCCATGATCTCCTCAAGGGAAAGTGTGTCCAAACTGACGAAGTGTTTGACCGGTTTCACGTTTGTTTGCATCGTATTCATGTTCGTCTCCTCCTTTTATTAGAGGCAAAGAGAAAAGGCGCCTCTTCACCGATGTGAAGGGACGCCTTTATCTGGGCAGGGTACGCCCAAATAAACGAGCCTTCACTTTGCCGACCTCACGGGATCGAATTAAAAGTTACTTGCTTGTTTCGTTTCTTCAGTTGTGTTGACTTCGACTGCTGTGTCGTCTTCTTCATGCGGTAAGATGGCGTTCAACAAAATGCCGACGACCGTCGCGAGTGCCATGCCTTGTACCGGGAAGCTCCCGATTTGAACCATCGCACCTCCGAGTCCGATGACGAGGATGACCGATGAGATGATCAAGTTGCGCTTTTCTGCCAAGTCGACTTTGCTCTCCACCATCGTCCGTAATCCGTTCGACGCGATGACACCGAACAAGAGGATCGAGATTCCACCTTTGACCGGGTTCGGGATGGTCGAGATGAACGCTTCAATGTGACCGAGGAATCCGAAGCTGATGGCCATGAGTGCTGCGCCGGCGATGACGTAGACACTGTAGACTCGTGTGATGGCCATGACGCCGTTGTTCTCACCGTAAGTCGTACATGGTGGTCCACCGAGTGCAGAGGCGACGGCTTTTCCTACTCCGTCTCCGAGTAGCGTGCGATGGAGACCCGGATCTTTCATCGTCTCTCGTCCGATGATTTTCGACGTGACCATCTGATCTCCGATGTGCTCCGTCATCGTGACGAGCGCGACCGGAACGATGGCGAGAAGGGCCCCGACTTGCCACATCGGCATGTAGTCGACGAACACCATCGTGAAGTCAGGAAGTTGGAACAGGCTGGCTTGTTGAATCGGCGAGTAATCGATGATGCCGAATGCGGCTGCGACTGCGTACCCTCCAACGATTCCAAAGAGGATTGGGACGGCACCCCAAACACCTTTCAGCTTCGTCATGGCGAGCATCGTGATTCCAAGTGTAAGCAGGGCAATCGTCATGAACGTTCCGTTATAGGCACCATCTTGATTCATCGACATGTCGATGGCGACCGGTGCAAGTGAGAGTCCGATGACCATGATGACCGGTCCGACGACGACCGGTGGGAGCAATCGGAGCAACCAGTTGACGCCCGTCTTATAGATGATCAAGGAAACGACCCCGTATACAGACCCGGCGACGATTCCGCCGAAGAGTGCGGCTTCGACACCCCATTGCTGGCTGACCGCTATGATTGGGGCGATGTAGGCAAAACTTGAACCTAAGTATGTTGGGACTTTGAAGCGTGTAATCGCTAAGAATGAGAGCGTGGCCACGCCGGAAGCGACGAGGGCGACCGATGTATTTAATCCTGTCAAAATCGGGACTAAAATCGTCGCTCCGAACATGGCGAAGACGTGTTGAAGGCTGAATAATAGCCATTGTGGAAAGTGAGCTGGACGCTCGTGGATGTGTAGAACAGGTTGTTTCATATTGAATTCTCCTTCCTGGCCTCTCTGGACCACCTTAAAGGTATGCGTTTATTGCTGATGGATCGTGACTTCATCCGCCGTGTCGACTTCACTGAGTCGGACAACGACTTGCTCGGACTTGGACGTCGGAACGTTCTTTCCGATAAAATCTGGTCGAATCGGGAGTTCCCGATGGCCTCGGTCAATCAAGACAGCGAGTTGGATATAATCCGGACGACCATGGTCGACAAGCGCGTCCATTGCGGCACGAACTGTTCGACCGGTATAGAGGACGTCGTCGACGAGGACGACCGTCTTTCCATTGATATCATGCGGTAGCTCTGTCGCTTTGACTTCAGGGTCTAACGACTTCTTCGATAAGTCATCCCGGTAAAGCGTGATATCGAGATTGCCGAGTGCGACCGGCTTGCCTTCAATCTCCTCGATTCGGCGAGCGAGTCGGTCAGCGAGCGTCTCGCCTCTCGTCTTGATTCCGACGAGGACGACGTCATCGATTCCTTTGTTTCGCTCGATAATCTCGTGTGCGATTCGGGTCAAGGCACGACGGATGGCTGACTCATCTAAAATGACTGATTGTTTCACGTGATTCCTCCTTCCAAACTTCAGTAAAAAAGAAGACTCCCTCATCCGGCTGGAAAGGGAGTCTTCATCAAAAACGGCATACGACTGCCGGGGTTGAATTGACGTACATGTGACCGCGGTCACAATCCTTTCACAGCCTCTCTGGACTGGGTTTAAAGGTGTTATGCTTCCTAGACTATAAATCGGAACGTGACAGAAGTCAACGAGTTTTCTCGATTTTATCCAATTTTGCGAGTTCCGCATTGAAGTCTTCTGGTAATGGGGCCTCAAACTCCATCCATTCTTTCGTACGAGGATGGTGGAACCCGAGCGTTGCTGCATGGAGCGCTTGACCGTTTAAATCAATCGTGCGGCGTGGACCATATTTCGGGTCACCGGCGAGCGGATGACCGATATAACGCATGTGTACACGGATCTGGTGCGTGCGTCCCGTTTCTAATTTACACTCCACGAGCGTGAAGTCTTTATAACGTTCGAGTAAACGGAAGTGTGTCACGGCTTCTTTTGCGTTCCGGTCCGTCACGGTCATACGCTGACGATCATTCGTATCACGACCGATCGGAGCTTCAATCGTTCCGAGTTCGTGAACGAGTTCACCATGGACGAGTGCGATATACTCCCGTTTGATGGTCTTGTCTTTCAACTGGCTCGCGAGCGACTCATGAGCCAAGTCATTTTTAGCGACCATGAGAAGACCCGTCGTGTCCTTATCAATCCGATGGACGATTCCGGGACGTTTGACTCCGTTGATGCCCGAGAGGTCATCGCAATGATAAAGTAGCGCATTGACGAGTGTCCCTGACGTGTGACCGGCTGCAGGGTGAACGACCATCCCGCGTGCCTTGTTGACGACGATGACGTCTTCATCTTCAAAGACGATCTCGAGCGGAATGTCTTCAGGCAACACTTCGAGTTCGACCGCTTCCGGCACGTTCACTTCTACTTCATCCCCCACTTGAAGCTTGTAGTTCGCTTTCACGGCACTACCGTTGACGAGGAGGGCCCCCGTCTTGATCCATTCCTGTACTTGCGAGCGTGACCATTCACCACGGTCACTGACCCACTTATCAATCCTTGCCTTTTCATCGGCGACAAAAGTATACGATTCCATTACGATTGTCCCCTTTCTTTGTGTAATTTTTCTTCAAATAAAATCCCGATGACCATCAAGATGACACCGAATGTGAGTGCCATATCGGCCACGTTAAAGATCGGGAAGTTGTATTCGAACGGATACGTATCGACAAAGTCGACGACTTCGCCACGGAACAAGCGATCGATAAAGTTACCGATGGCACCGGCCAACAGTAATCCGACACTATATCCGAGGAGCTGATAGCCGTTCACTTCTTTGTGCAAGAAGTAAACGAGTCCGGCAACGACGAGGATGGTGATGATAAAGAAGAACGCCATCTGTCCTTCTAACATCCCCCAAGCCGCTCCTTTGTTGCGGTAGGACGTCCAATATAACAAGTTCGGGATGACTTCAATCGATTGACCAATTGTCATCGTCTGAACGACCACCCATTTTGTGAGTTGATCGATCAAAATCAAGATGAGCGCCAATCCATAATATCGTTTCATATGCGTCTCCTTTCAAGCCGTTAAGAAACCGGAGTGGGGACGCCACTCCGGTTCGTCTTAACCGATTACTGATGCACAGCGCGGGCAAAGCTCTGGATGCTCTTCGTTTTGTCCAAGCTCTGTCGAGTATGTCCAACAACGTGCACAAGCGGCTCCATCTGCTTTCATGACTGTGATTTTCGTCGTCGCATAATCGACGTCTGCCGTCTCAGCCCACTCCACTTGCGATACTTGAAGCAGTTGGCTGACGTTGTCGATCGTGTTCAACAAGTCGGCAGTCTCTGCTTTTGGTGCGAGAATCAACTTCGCCTCGAGCGGTTTCCCGATCAACTTCTCGCCACGTGCGATTTCGATCGCTTTGAGGACATCGTCACGGAAGACGAGGAATTTCGACCATTTCTCAAGCAACGCTTGTTCGTCAGCAGTCAATGCAGCTACTTCTTCTAAATCCGTCAAGAAGATGCTTGCTTCCGACTTACCAGGCACTTCTTTCCATGCCTCATCGGCAGTGTGTGGAAGGATTGGAGCCAACAGTTTCGTCAAGAGGACGACGGCATCGTACATGACCGTCTGAACGGCACGACGACGGAGATCGTCTTCACGTTCGATATACAGGATATCTTTTGTGAAGTCGAGGTAGAACGAAGACAACTCGTTGACACAGAAGTTATGAACGAGGTGGTACACGGCCATAAAGTCAAACTCATCATATGCTTTGACAACTTTTGTCTGCAGTTGTTTGAGCTTCGTCGCCATGAAACGGTCCGCTTCCGGCATATCGTCGAATGCGACACGCATCGACGGCTCGAACCCGTTCAAGTTCCCGAGTAAGAAGCGAATTGTGTTACGCATCTTCCGGTAAACTTCTGACACTTGTTTGAAGTTATCGTGTGACGCGCGTACGTCAGACTGATAGTCGACGGATGCGACCCAGAGGCGTACGATTTCGGCGCCGTACTGCTTCACGAGATCGTTCGGTGCAATCGTATTACCGAGCGATTTCGACATTTTGCGTCCGTCCCCATCGAGGACGAATCCGTGACTCAAGACGTTCCGGTATGGTGCTTTCCCAGTCGTCGCAACGGCCGTCGAAAGTGATGAGTTGAACCAACCACGATATTGGTCCGATCCTTCAAGATAAAGGTCTGCCGGACGACGAAGGTTTTCGCGTTCTTCTAATACACCAGCGTGTGAAGAACCTGAATCGAACCAGACGTCCATGATGTCGAGTTCTTTACGGAACTCTCCGTTCGGGCTGTTCGGGTGAGTGAACCCTGCAGGGAGAAGGTCTTTCGCTTCACGCTCATACCAAACGTTCGACCCGTGCTCGCGGAACAAGTTCGCGATGTGGTCGATCGTCTCGTTCGTGATGATTTCCGTTCCATCTTCCGCATAGAAGATTGGGATTGGAACACCCCAAGCACGCTGACGGCTGATGACCCAGTCTCCACGGTCACGGACCATGTTGTAAAGACGTGTCATTCCCCATTCAGGGACCCAGTTCACTTCCTCGATTTCACGGAGCATGTCTTCACGGAAATCTTTGATCGATGCGAACCATTGTGGCGTCGCACGGAAGATGACCGGTTTCTTCGTACGCCAGTCATGCGGGTACGAGTGTTTGATGAACTTCAAGTTGAGCAAGTAGCCATTCTCTTCAAGTTTCATACCGATTTGTTTGTTCGCATCTTCGTAGAAGAGACCTTCGAAACCAGGGGCTTCGTCTGTCATGTAGCCACGGTCATCCACCGGGCAAAGGACGTCTAATCCGTAAGCCTGTCCGACACGATAGTCGTCTTCCCCGTGTCCAGGTGCTGTATGAACGAGTCCAGTCGCATCCGCAGTGACGTGGTCGCCGAGGATGACGAGTGACGTCCGGTCATACAATGGATGTTGAGCCGTCATGTACTCGAAGTCGCGTCCGTTCCAAGACCCGCTCACCGTGTAATCCGTCCATCCGAGCGCTGCCGTCACTTCTTCGACGAGCGTTTCCGCGACGATATAGCCTTTTCCTTCATGTTCGATACGCGTGTAAGTCAACTCGTCACTCACCGCGATCCCAAGGTTCGCCGGGATTGTCCAAGGCGTTGTTGTCCAGATGACGAAGTGATCATCTGACGTCAATGTATCTTTACCGTCCACGACACGGAACGCCACGTAGATGGCTGGTGATTTTTTATCATAATATTCAATCTCTGCTTCCGCGAGTGCCGATTCAGAAGACGGCGACCAGTAGACTGGTTTTTTCCCTTTGTAGATGTAACCCTTCTCAGCCATCGACCCGAACAAGCGAATCTGCGCCGCCTCGTACTCAGGAAGGAGCGTGATGTATGGATTCTCAAAGTCTGCGAGAAGACCGAGACGTTTGAATTGCTCGCGTTGCGAGTTCACTTGCTCCATCGCATACTCTGCACACTTTTCGCGGAATTCCGCAACCGTCATTTCCTTACGATTGACGCCTGCTTTTTGAAGAGCGTTCTCGATTGGAAGACCGTGCGTGTCCCATCCTGGAATCATTGGAGACTGGTAGCCGTTCATCCCTTTGAAACGAACGATGATGTCTTTCAATACTTTGTTCATCGCGTGTCCCATGTGGATGTCGCCGTTCGCATATGGAGGTCCATCATGTAAGATATATTGTGGTTTCCCAGCATTTTTTTCTTGTACCTTGTTGTAAAGGTCCATATCTTCCCATTCCGTTTGCATCGCCGGTTCGCGTTTTGGTAAATTCCCACGCATCGCGAATTCTGTGTTTGGCATTAATAGCGTGTCTTTGTAGTTCATCGAAACTCCTCCATCAACATTTTTTAGAAAACAAAAAAACCAACCCATCCCTGATAGGGACGAGTTGGTTGACTCGCGGTACCACCCTACTAGTCTCACTCTCATGAGACCGCTCTCGGTAACCGATAACGAGGTCAGGCGGTCACGCTTACTCTGGTTCAGCGTGACGACTCATAGGGGATACCGATTCGAGTCTTTCTCTTAGGCTCTCACCGTCCCTAAGTCGCTTCGTAGGTATGACTCGATCGACGCGTCCTACTCAACGTGTTGATCATTTATCCATGTTGTTCTTCATTACGTGTGACTTCGTCGTCATTATACGCAAGTTCTGTTCTATCGTCAAGAACCGTCTGCACTGGCGGTTCCCCGACAATCGTTTCCCATTCCGTACTGTTGAGAAGTTCCATTTGCGCATCGACGAGGACGCGGAAGCGTGTCCGATACAACTCGACTTTCTTGAGCATCTGAACGACTTCCCGTTCAGCAAGTTGCTCTTTGCGTGCCGCTTCTTCTTCACGAGCGTACGCTTCACGTTCCGCTTGTTTCAAGATGAGACTCGCTTCTTTTTGAGCATTGTTCTTCACTTCTTCCGCTGCTTCCTGCGCGACGATAATCGACTTGTTCAACGTATCTTCCATCGAGGAGAAGTAGTCAATGCGGGCTTGCATATCGTTGACAAGTTCTTCATACCGTCGATTCTCACGAATCAATAGTTCAAACTCTTTAATGATTTGATCTAAAAATTCATTGACCTCATCGATGTCGTACCCACGAAAACGGGAAGAGAATTCTTTATTATGAATATCAATCGGTGTCAACGCCATTCGACTTTCCTCCTAAATTCAACGTATGGTGCCATACTGGATTTTAATTTTTTCACGTTTGGTCGATCCGAGAATCTCCATCAATTTGATACGACCATATCCACGGACGGATAAAAGATCATCCGGCTCAAGAATGAAGCTCGCGTCTTCAATGACTTTATGATTCACTTTACAGTCGCCGTGTTTGACGAGCGCCTGCGCTTTTTGCCGAGAGATGTTGAGCACCTCGCTTGCAACCGTATCAAATCGTAACGAGGACACGATGCCAAAGCCTTCTATCCACTCCGTTTTTGGAACGACGAGAATCTCTTCTTTCGAAACAGAGGATATACGGACTTTTGCTTTTCCGACACGCTCGAGGTTCATTTCGATGAATCCGACCGCTTCTCGCGTCGTCGCAAATTGTACGATCTCCTCGTCAAGAACGACGTCTCCGAACTTTTGCCGCTTCAATCCAGCGTTAAGCAATGTCCCTGTCACTTGTCGATGCGTCAAGTCCACGAATTTTGTCGGGTACTCGATTCGACGGACCTCAATCTCGAAATCATCTGGATTGAGTTCATAGTAATCCGGCGCCAAAATCAATCGACGTCGTTCTGCGCCTTCAAATCCGCCATCATCGTGAATGACAAGTTGTTTCCCGACGAGCTGTTTGACGATTTGTTGTTCACGTGGATCTAGAAAATCCGTCAATTTCAACACATAACTATTCTCCACTTGTTGTACCCAGTCGAGCACTTGTTCCACGAACGCGCGTTCACTTGGTCGATAATGGTCATAGACGCTCATACGTCACCCAAAGATCGCAGCGATTCCGGCTTGTGCCATGCGAAGCACGAACAACGCGACGATTGGGGAGATATCGAGCATGCCACCAATCGGCGGGATGATCCGGCGAAACGGTGCCAAGAACGGTTCACACAAAAACGATAAGATTTGACCAAATTTAGATTCGCGTGCGTTCGGGAACCATGATAATAAGATATAGCCGATGAGGACCCAACTATAGATGCCAAGTAGATCGCTCAACGTGTTGCCTAAGGCAGGGATTACGTTTTCCATTCAGTTACCACCCTTTACTGTGAAGTTCATCCTCCGAGATCAAGTTTGAGATTGAACCAGTCAATTCGACGTTGTTCGGAGTACACAGAATCGTGTTATGTCCAATCGAAGTCATCGATCCCTCGAGAGCGTATACGACACCTGAGAGGAAGTTGACGACTTGACGCGATTGTTCTTTTGACATGCGCTGAAGGTTGACGATGACAGCACGGTTTTCTTTCAAATGATCGCTAATGTCTTGCGCTTCAGCGAACACACGTGGCTCAGCCAATACGACTTTCGAACGGTCTTTCTTTTTCGTATTTAACGCCACGAGATTGTTCGCTGATTTTGGACGATCATCCTGTCTGACGACCGATGTTTCGGTTGTAGAAGGAGCTGCTGCATTTGCGACAGCATACTCTTCTTCCTCATATGTGCTGTTCGGATCTTCCTCGAGTCCAAAGAAATCTTTCATTTTGTTTTTGATTGACATAACGGATTCCTCCTTAAGATATATTATTGCACAAGTACGGTACCAATACGAACAAACGATGCGCCTTCTTCAATCGCGATTGGATAATCGTTTGACATCCCCATCGACAGCTCCGTGCATGGTGCGTGGTCATACGCCTTTGCCTTCACTTCATCACGTAGATGACGGAGACGGCGGAACGTTTCACGAAGAACGGACTCTTCTTCAGTGAACGGTGCCATCGTCATCAGCCCGATGATTCGAATATGAGGATACTGTTTACAGTTCTCGATGAAGGGCACGACTTCCTCTATTTCAAGCCCATGTTTTGAATCTTCTCCTGACGTGTTCACTTGAACGAAACAATCGATTGTCTTGTTCGCGCGCTTGTCAATCTCTGCTGCGAGAGACAACCGGTCAAGAGAGTGGATGGCCGCGACGTAATCAATGATTTGTCTCACTTTTCGCGTCTGTAACGTACCGATAAAATGAAATCTGGCATCCTTCGGCATCCCTTCAACTTTCTCGAGCAGTGAATCCGGGCGGTTTTCTCCGAAATCACGAATTCCTTCTGCGTAAAGAGCGTTGGCCACATCTACGCCTACGGATTTCGTGACAGCGATGAGTGTCGGCTCTACTTCTTGAACGTGTGATGAAATGATGGATTGAACTTGTTTTACATTATCTGAAATACTCACGATTTCCGCTCCTTGACGATGACTGCCGCAAACCGACGTTTCGTCTCTCCGTCTCGATAGGAGAAAAACGGGCTGTCCGCGCCAGTCGTTAAATTCGATTGCATGACCGCAGTGTCATGTTCTTTTGCCAATACTTCATTGACGGTTTGAAGGGACAAGAGGGCGTGGTCTCTCGACTCGTTTCGCACCGCCCGTTCATAGGCAATGGGCGAAACGTCCCGGACGGCCTGCAGGACACGACCATCGACCTCGTAGTCATCTCCTGAGATGGACGGACCGACGAGCATGTCCACATCGGTCGCCTCGATTCCCTTCTCAGCAAACATCTGCATCATAGTCTTGACGATGTTTCCGACCGTCCCCTTCCACCCGGCATGAGCGATGCCGATGACCCCATGATCTTTCGCACAGAAGAAGAGAGGCACACAGTCAGCAAAGACGAGGGCTAACGGTAGCGCGTCTTCGGTCGTGAGAAGACCGTCTGTTTTCGGGATCGCCTCTTCATATCGGAACGCACCCTTACCTTTGTCCGACGAGTCGACGACCTGGACTGCTGTGCCGTGCACTTGATCCGCCCACACGGAGTCCTCTAACGCGAGCCCGGCTTGTTGAAAGAACTGTTGCCGATTTTCGACGACGCGGTCGATTTCATCGCCCACATGCAGTCCGACGTTTCCCGCATTGTGTCCATCTGTTCGTGTCGTCACGTAAGCATGATAACGGGTTGTTTCGGTTTCCCAAGTATGTAGCAGTTGCATCGGTCTCTCCTTTTAGAAAAAGGGATGCCGAGTACCGGCACCCCTAGTTGTTTAGTTACGGCGTTGTCTCACAAACGCAGGGATGTTGATCGTCTCGTCTGGGACGTCTCCTCCATACACTGGGCGATGGAAGTTCCCTTCGTCTTGTTGAGCCGCTTCATTTGCTTTTGGTTGGGGTTCCTTGTTCTCAACCTCAGGCTGTTTTTTCGGCTGCTGAAGGAACGGGTTCGTCCCTTGTGCTTCTTCAGCGAATTCAGTTGCAATCACGGTGACGATGATCTCATCGTTCAAGTTTTCGTTGATGACCGAACCGAAGATCAAGTTCACTTCTTCATCGGCCGCACTTTGAACGATTTGAGCCGCCTCTGTCACTTCGAACAAGCTGAGGCTAAGTCCACCAGTGATGTTCATCAAGACACCTTTCGCACCTTCGATTGAAGACTCGAGAAGTGGTGACGAAATGGCTTTCTTCGCTGCTTCAACGGCACGGTTTTCACCTGTCGCGACACCGACACCCATGAGGGCAGACCCTTTCTCCGTCATGATCGTTTTCACATCCGCGAAGTCAAGGTTAATGAGACCCGGGATGGCAATCAAGTCCGTGATTCCCTGTACACCTTGACGGAGGACGTTATCCGCTTCACGGAACGCTTCGATCATCGGTGTGTTGCGTTCCACGATTTCAAGGAGCTTATCGTTCGGAATCACAATAAGAGTATCTACTTTTTCTTTGAACGCTTGAATTCCGTGCTGTGCGTGCTGCATACGCTTCCGTCCTTCGAACATGAACGGTTTCGTCACGACACCGACCGTGAGTGCGCCGATTTCTTTTGAAATCTCGGCGATGACTGGAGCGGCACCTGTTCCGGTTCCGCCACCCATCCCAGCCGTGACGAACACCATGTCCGCACCGTCAAGTGCTTCAATCAACTGTTCGCGGCTTTCTTCAGCCGCTTTTTTACCGATATCCGGGTTCGCACCTGCACCGAGACCACGTGTCAATTTTGCACCAAGCTGAAGCTTCACGTCGGCTTTCGACATGTTCAACGCTTGTGCATCCGTGTTGACTGCGATGAACTCGACTCCTTGTACCCCATGTTCAATCATGCGGTTAACGGCGTTTGACCCGCCGCCACCGACTCCAATTACTTTAATTTTTGCTACGGCGTCAATCGCCTCATCAAAGTACATCATTCAGGTATCCCCCTACGTATTTTCCAAGTTGTATTACATCGTCAGCTTAAACGCCAAATAATTTTTCCATCAAACGACTAAACCCTTTTTTCGACTCTTGATCGCTCTCGTATTCGTTCTCTCCTTCATGAATATCGGTCGCTTCCGGCTTCTTGTGAAGTGTTTCCTGGCGAGCTTCCGGTTTTTCAAGCTGAGATTTCGAAACGTGATGATCACTCATCAAGACATATTTCAACACGCCGACGGCTGTCGCGTATTTTGGATGTCTGACACCAATCGACGATGGTTGATACAATCTCGTCTTTTGGCCCATGATACGAGTCGCCAACTCCTGAATACCAGGTAGAGCAGCTGCCCCACCGCAAAGTAAGTATCCGCCATTCAGCATCGGAACACCTACTTTTTGAACCTTATTCAACATAAGGGTAAACATTTCCTCTATTCTCGCTTCTAAAACGTAGCTAATTTCTGACTGTGGTTCGAACGCCACTTCCCCATTGATGTTCGTGTAGGAGAAACCTTCTGTCTCATCAGCCATTTCTTCAAGAGCGAGACCATATTCTTCTTTCGCCACTTTGGCGTCTTGATATTTACAATTGAGTTTATAGACCAAGTCTCTCGTCATATGATCTCCACCGACCGGGAGGATATACGAGTAGACGAGATCTCCCCGATAAAATACGGAGACCGTCGTCTTTTCATGTCCGACATCGACAAGCCCGATTCCTAAATCGATTTCATCTACAGAAGCTGCGCTCATGCCGAGGGCAAGGTTTCCTAGAATAAAACCTTCGAGTTGTAATCCTGCCCGTTCAATCGAACGACGAATACTATGTAAAATGGTCTTCGACCCGGTCACCATTTTCCCATGCATCTCAAGTCGATAGCCTAACATACCCCGTGGATCGACAACGCCTGTTTGTTGATCAACCGTGAATGAAGATGGGATCACATCGATGACACTCATCTCGTCCGGTAATCGCATCACTTGTGCCGAGTTGATGACTTCCATCACGTCTGCGTCGGTAATTTCTTGATCTTCCCGCTTCACGGATGCAATTCCATGACATGGGGCAATTTGGATATGTTCCCCTTCGATGGCAACGTATACAGATCGAATTTGATCTCCTAACGATGTCTCAGCATGCTCAACGGCCTGTTTGATCGCTTGGACTGTTTTATCGATGTCTACGACAGCGCCACGTTTTACACCCGCAGACGGTGCACACCCTTCTGCCAAAATATTAAGCGTTCCGCCGAGCAATTCACCGACGACGAGCTTAATCTCTGACGTTCCAATATCTAATGCGGCCACATAACCATTCGCTTCCAAAAGGGAAACACCTCCGCTCTATAATTTTCCTGTTCCAATTGCCTGACACATATACAGATATCCAAAAAAATTGTTGGTTTCGACAAGATATCTCACGTCTAAGTTTACAACAAATAAGATAGTGAGAAAAGGTAGAATCCTACAATTTAAGCGGTTTCGCGTTATCAATTCGTTTACAAACGACAAAAAAACAGCCCTTATCTGTCTAAGGACTGTAATATAACTGATTATTCATTCGTTTTTTTGTATGGAACAAAGTAAAATCCACCATCCATGACGACGGTCCCACGCTCACCTTTCGGGATGTTTTCATAAATTTCTCCATACTTTGATACGGTCTCGCTTAACTTCAATGTCGGTGTGAGTAACGTGTTGCCATCGTTCATAAAAATCTCGTATCGCGTCGGCTCATCTTTTCGTTTTGATAAGATCACTTCTGACATACGAGCCCGCGTCGCATCATCGACCCGCTCGAGTTCACTTGCAATCTTTTCGAGTTCTTCTTCCGTGTTGAACTCTCGTAAGAGTGGTCCGTCCTTTAGCTTTTGTGGATCGGTGATGGCTCCGGTCGGATGGAGTGAACCGTCGGCTAACACGACGACATCTCCTTTTTCCGCTTTCGCATAAGCGATCATTTTCTCTTCTGTCACGGTGATTTGAACCTTGTTATACCAAGAACGATCGATTTCTACCCGTTTGACACCAGGCAACTTTTCCATCTGTTCACTCATCTTGTTTGGGGACAGACTGACAAACTTCGTCGATGAATCGAGCTTCATGTCCTGAAACACGTACGTTTCTTCTAACCAGTAAAGACCCGATACCTTCACTTCTTTCACGTTCGACATCGAAGTCTGCATGTAGACCACGAGTAGGATGAGAATTCCAAACAGTGAGAGTACAGAGAACATCCGACGGTTCGCTTTTTTACGCCGTTGTTTTTTCATGTATGGAATACGGTCTTCGAGACTACGTACCGTTTGTTGGCTTGGTTCCATCGGGTTCTACTCCTTTATTGAATGACTTCTTCTACCAGGTCGGCCAATGCATCTGACGCGTCCGGGAAACCGAGTGCACGCGATGCGTTCGCCATCTCATCACGCTGTTCGAGTGCTTGACGAATCGCTTCTACGAGCGTAGCACCCGTCAACGCCTCTTCTTTGACAAGGAGGGCCGCCCCGTTCTCGACGAGGGCCGAAGCATTTTTCGTTTGATGGTCAGCTGTCACGTACGGACTAGGTACCAAAATGCTCGGTAAACCAAGGGCGGTCAATTCTGAAATCGTCGAAGCGCCAGCTCGTGAGATGACGAGTGACGTACAGGCGAGTAAAGATGGCATATCGTACACGTATGGATGGATGTGTACATTGTCAGAAAATGGCGCCTGTTTCGACACCGCATCGAAATGCACTTTCCCCGTGACGTACAGGACGTTGATTGGCAATTCTGAGAGCGACGGGATCGCTTCCACGACCGCTCGATTGATGGCCTCGGCTCCGCGGCTCCCACCATACACCAAGACGATCGGACGGTCATCTAAACGATACTGTTCGCGGACGGACGCCTCATCGACTTCCGTTTGCAAGACTTCGCTACCACGCGGGTTTCCAATCAAGCGAACGTTCGCACCCGGGAAATGGACATCTGAGCCTTTGAACGAGAGGGCAACCCGATCGGCTTTCTTCGATAAGAATTTGTTAGTTAATCCTGGGATACTGTTTTGTTCATGCAGAATCGTGGGGATCCCAAGCTGTTGTGCCGTATAGACGACGGGGCCGGATACGAAACCACCCGTGCCAATCACGACGTCCGGCTTAAACGCCGCCATGTCTTTTTTCAATGCCCGAACGGCTTTCAAAAACCAGTAGGCTGTCTTCACGTTCTCGAGTGAAAGGGAACGCTTCAGACCTGCGATTTGAATCGACTTGAACGGGACACCGGCTCGCGGTACGAGATCGGCTTCTAACCCATTCTCCGTCCCGATGTATTGTACCTGTAAATCCGGGTGACGTTTTTTTAGCGTTTCAATCAATGCGAGTGCCGGATAAATATGACCACCGGTACCACCACCAGAAATCATGATTTTCATCGGTTCGCCTCCTCATATGAACGGACGAGTTGAACGAACTGCTCGCCTCGTTCTTCAAACGTTTTAAATTGATCCCAGCTAGCACAAGCGGGTGAGAGTAAGATGACGTCTCCCGTCTCGGATTTCTCAAACGCGAGCGGAACGGCGTCTGCCAACGTCTCGACCGTGAATGATGGAATCTGTCGGGACTCGCCGAGCTCTTTAAAACGCTCTTTCGTCTCACCATACGCGACGACAGCTTTTACGTTTGAGAGAGCTGGGGCGAGCGAAGATAAGTCCGCACCACGCTCGAGACCACCACAAAGCCAGACGATTGGGGCGTCAAACCCACGTAATGCCGCTTCCGCTGCCACGTTGTTCGTCGCTTTCGAATCATTGTAGACGGCACGTCCGAGCACATCACCGAGACTCTCGGTCCGATGCGCGACGCCACCGAAGTTTCGTAACACACGTTCGATATGCGTACGTGGAATAGCGAATGGTTCCACTAAGAGTAGTGCAGCCAATACATTTTCCACGTTGTGCGCCCCGCCTAATGCCAATTCATTTACCGGCATGATTTTTTCACCACGAATCGTGACCCATCCATCGACGACAGAAGCGTCACCCCGGTCAAAGCTGAACGTAGTCGGTTCAATCTCTCCCGGGACACGTTTCATCACTTCCGGATCTGTCACTTTCACGACGATTTGATCTGCATTCGTCATTCGACGGAACAAGTTTCCTTTTGCATCCGCATACGCATCAAAATCCCCATGATAGTCCAAATGAGCTTCCGATAGATTGAGTAGTGCCGCCGAGCGAGGATGAAACGACTCAATCCCCATCAATTGAAAACTCGACAATTCAATCACAATCAAATCGCCCGCATTCGCCTGAGACGCCACTTCAATCGCAGGGAATCCGATGTTTCCCGCAAGATGCACCGGACGCTCCCCACCTTTGAGCAATTCATAGACGAGTGTCGTGGTTGTCGTTTTCCCATTTGAGCCAGTGATGGCAACAAACTCCGCCTCCGTTGCTAAATAAG
The DNA here is from genome assembly GCF_018617295.1 of Exiguobacterium sp. S3. GTDB lineage: Bacteria > Bacillota > Bacilli > Exiguobacteriales > Exiguobacteriaceae > Exiguobacterium > Exiguobacterium profundum. The sequence goes on along the minus strand of NZ_JACSJW010000002.1, from coordinate 409,884 downwards.
CAAGTTCCACTTCAGTATAAATCGGGATATGACGAGACATCGCTTCCTGAAGCAATGGAATCTGATACGGGATTCCTGGGTTTTTGACAATCACCTCTGTCTCATTCAACAGAGCGAGGGGATGCTCGTTAAACACCGATTGAATCCCGAGCGCCTGAATTTTTTCCTGTTCGTCTTCCGGAGGGATATTCCCCGTATTGATCGTCACATCTGCTCCCGCATGATGCAGATATGTCGCCGCCGCAATACCGCTCTTCGCAGCACCGAGGACAAGAACTTTTTTACCGTGCCATTGCTTTTCCATCTGTCTCACCCTTTTACATGAGTAGTAATGATAAACCTGCCGTAATTAAACTGATACCACCGAACGTGAGCACGATGCGCCACTCTGACCACCCGACCATTTCGAAATGGTGATGGATCGGACTCATTTTGAAGAGTCGTTTCCCCGTCGTTTTAAACGAGATGACTTGCAAGATGACGCTCAACGTCTCGATGACGAAGATGATGCCGACGAAGACGAGAAGCAATTCGAGCTTCAACATCAAAGCGAGTCCAGCGACGGCTCCGCCTAGTGCGAGCGAACCGGTGTCACCCATGAAGATTTTTGCCGGATACTTATTGAAGACAAGGAACCCGATCAAGGCACCTACGACCGCAAACGCGAACCAAGCAATCCCAAGTTCATCTTGTCTAAGGGCGTAAATCCCAAAGAATGTGAACGTCGGGATGGCCGAGAACGAGACGAGTCCGTCTAATCCATCTGTCAAGTTCACGGCGTTTGAGAACCCGACGAGCCAGAAGATGACGATGGCGATATAGAACCATCCAGTATCGAAAGAAATCGACGTGAACGGGATCGAGATTGATGTATCGAGGTCTCCTCCGAGTGATAAGAACCATGCAAACAATACCGATACCACGATTTGACCAATCAACTTCTGAAGGGACGTCAATCCGAGGTTTCGTTTATTGACGACTTTGATGTAGTCATCCAAGAAACCGATGACACCGAATGCCATTGTAACGAATAGAAGGGTACCGAATCCTGCGACCGCTTCGCCGAAGATGACGGATACGATGAATCCGACGAGAATGGCGAGCAGGATGACGATTCCGCCCATCGTCGGTGTGCCCGACTTCTTCTGGTGCCAACCTGGACCTTCGTCACGAATCTCTTGTCCGAACTTTAATTGACGCAATGCCGGGATGGCTCGCGGCATCACGATCAAGACACTTAATAATGAACTAATTAATACGATTAAACTAATTAACATGTTGCTACCTCACTACTCTATTTATTGAACAAGACGCTCAAGCGCCAGTCCTCGAGATGCCTTTAACAATACCACAGTATCCGGTCGTTGATAATGATGAAGGAGCGCCTTCGCTTCCTCAACCGTCGGGACCATTTTAACGTTCACTCGTGAATCTTGAATTCCATCGGCAATCCATTTTGCTTTGTCGCCGACGAGAATACAATCGGTCACGGGAGACGTCACCGCGCCACCGACTTGTTCGTGTTGCATTTGTTCGTCGGCACCTAACTCGTACATATCTCCAAGAACGAGCACACGCTTCGAGAACCCTTCAAGCGACTTGACCGTCTCAATCGCTGCAATCATCGACGTCGGACTCGCGTTGTAGGCGTCGTTAATGAGGTGTGCTTCCCCGAACATCTGTTTTTCCATTCGCATCGACGTCAACTTGATTCGGTCTAGTCCACGTTGAATCATCGCATGATCGAGACCGAACGCAAGTCCACACGCAATCGCATAGGCTGCGTTTCGAATCTGATGGGCACCGAGCACCTTCAGTTCGTACAAGTCACCGTTATATTTAAAGATCGATGCGTCAAACGTCGTTTCGATCACTTCAATTTTCCCGTCTGCCGTCTCATCATATCCGACGCGATAGCCTTGACCAGAAAGAAGTGGCTCATCCGCATCGACGATCAAGCGACCGTCCGCTTTGAGACCGGCCTTGATCTCAAGTTTCGCCTTGGCGATACCTGTCCGCCCGCCGACTTGTTCACCGTGAGACTCTCCGATATTCGTCACAAACGCCACATCCGGCTTAGCAAGTTTTGACAGCGTCTCGATTTGACCGAATCCGTTCATTCCCATCTCGAGGACGGCTACTTCCGTATCCCGCGGCATTCTGAGAACGGTAAGTGGTAAGCCGACGTCCGAGTTGAAATTTCCGGCTGTCTTATGCGTCTTGAACTTCTCCTCGAGCACGACAGCGACCATGTCTTTTGTCGACGTCTTCCCATTCGATCCCGTAATGGCGACGACGAGCGGATTAATTTCTTCTAAATATCGGGCCGCTGCTGTTTGCAATGCCTCGACCGTCGATTTCACAGGGATGACAACCAGGTTGTCTGGTTGAGGGCGACCCTCTTCCCAGAATGTGACAATCGCACCCTTTTCAACGGCCGCCTCGATGTAGTCATGGCCGTCGACTCGCGCCCCGACGATTGGGACGAAGAGACCCGCCTCGTTTGCATCTCTCGAATCTGTGGCGACCCGTTCGACGAGACGCTCGTCATGTAGATCCATCCCAAACCATGATGCCAATTTTTGAACTGTCAGTTGTTCCATACAAACTTCCTCCTCTTACATAGGAAAAGAGAGCCGCAGCCCTCTTCATCTCGTGCGTTAATTCGACGGTGTCTCCAACTTCACTTTCAAGGAGGCACCTGTTTTGACCGGTTTCCCTTTGCCAATCGATTGCGATGTGACAAATCCGGTACCGTCGATTTCTAAATTTAATTGATAAAGGGTCGCTAAACGTTTGACGTCACGTAACGACCAACCTTTTAATGTAGGCATCGTAAACGACTCGCTCGTTTTTAGCAACAATCGTTCACCGACGACATACGATTGTCCTTTCACAGGACTCTGCGCGATCACTTCGTCTCCATCACCTAACACGATCGGATTGAAGGAATTCTCCGTCGATGCGTTCACTGCCTCTTCACGATTTTGACCGATATAAGAAGACGTTGTCTTCGTCGAGGCTTCGACCGCTTTTTCTTGTTTTTCAGGCTCGACACTCCGGTAACGTAACGCGACATCCATCACGTCTTTGAAAAGTGGCGCCATGATTCGTGGACCGGTCGTAGACGAGTCACTGTTCGGTCTGTCCACCGCGATATACATGACAAGTTCCGGATCGTCTTCTGGAGCCATCCCGACGAACGAGTGAATATATTGTCCACTCAAATATTTTCCGTTCTCGGCGATTTGGGCGGTACCGGTCTTCCCGACGACGCGATAGTTGTCTAACGCATACAGTTGCCCGGTTCCCACGTCGCTATTGACGACACCGTCGAGCGCTTCACGCGTCTTTTTAGCCGTTTCCGCCGTGATCGGTTGACCGACTTCTTTCGGATTGGTCGTCCGAATCGTTTCGCCGGTCTCGCTGTTGACGATTTTTTTGATGACGTGCGGTTGCTTCATCGTTCCATCTGTCGCGATGGCCGATGTCGCTTGCAAGATTTGCATCGGTGTGACCGCTGTCGATTGTCCCCATGCCGTGATCAGGACGTTCATCGGACTTTCGAAATCGAATTGACTATTGACCTCTCCAGGCAAATCGATCCCTGTCCGCTGATCAAACTTGAACGCTTTGAAGTAATCTTCATATCGACTGAGACCAAGTCGTTCGTTCGCTAAAATCGAGAATGCGACGTTCGACGAATGCCAGACGCCTTCTACCATAGGAATGGTACCCCATCCCGTAATGTTGTAATCATTGAAGACCGTCTTACCATATTTGTACGAACCGGATTCATACAGCTCATTCGGGTTATACACGCCCTCGTTGATGGCTGCTGCAAGCGTAAAGATCTTCATCGTCGACCCAGGTTCAAATCGAGACGAGACAGAGAAGTTACTGTACGAAGAAATCTCGCGTGTGTTCGGGTCAAACGATGGTCGATCCGACAGTGCGATGATCTCTCCTGTTTTCGGGTCCATGATGATGGCCGTCGCATGTTTCGGCTCATACTCCTCATACAACTCATTCATCTTCGTCTCGAGCAACTGCTGGATTCGGTGGTCGATGGTCAATTGGACATCCGCCCCGTCTTCCGGTTCAATCTTCAACTGCTCGTCACTCGATACGAGTTCACGACCCGCCAAATCTTTCTCAAATCGATACAGACCGTACGATTCACTTAAAATATCGTTCAGAGACTTTTCAATCCCGAGTTCGCCGACGAGTTCGATGCGACCGTTCTGGTCAATCTTCTGCGCATACCCGATCACCGAGGATGCAAATACTTTGTTCGGATAATAGCGCTTCGGCTCCTCGACGAACGTGATGCCGTTAAGATTGAATGCTTCAATCTCTTCTTTTTGTTCTACGGTCAAATCACGCCCGGGAACACCGAACTCGATCTGCCCAAGGTCGGCATTTTGTTCAAGCCGTTTCAATAAATCAGCTTCTGTCATAGGAAGCACGGTCGACAATTGCTTCGCCGCTTCGGCGAATTCATCGGGCATAAGCGTCTTCCCATCGACCCGTTCACCGCCGAGTTTCAAGACGGCGACGAGCCGGTATGACGGAATGTTGATGGCGATCGGTTGACCGAAGCGATCATACACCTCGCCCCGTTCCGCCCCTAGCGTACTGACCGCCTTCCAGCGCTGTTCTTCCGCGAATGCGAGCATGTTCTCCCCTTTGTACGTATGGGTGACGGATAAATAAAGGAACCATCCGACAAAAAATAAAAAGAGCGGGGTGAAGCAGACAATCGCTACCCACGCCACTCTTTTTTTACTCTGTTTTAAAGAATTCATCAATCAATCACCTTGACATTCTTTTCATTGAATTTCATTCCGAGCTTCTCGGCAATCGCATAAATTCTTTCGGGCGAGCTTAATTGGGCGATTTCATACTTTAGTTCTTCGTTTTCTTTTGCAACCCCGTCGACCTGCTGATTGACGGCTGCTGTATCACGCATAATATTATACGCTTCATTGTGCTTCGACACCGTGATGCCACCGAACATGACCACTGAACCAATCATCACTGGATACAGGATCGATTCAAACAAGGTCAACGTGCGTCGTTTTGGAGCAGGTATTGGTCGTTCTTGCGGAATCGGATTTCGATTCGGTGTTACTTGAGGCTGCAACGCCTTACGGGCAGCTTCTGGCATCAGGTATCCCTCCTACACTCTCGGTTATTTTTGTTTTTCGGCCACTCTCAGCTTAGCGGAGCGTGAACGACGGTTATCTTCAAGTTCTCCCTCACTCGCCACGATCGGCTTACGGGTGATGAGTTTGAGTTCCGGTTCAAATTCTTTCGGAATGACCGGCAACCCCGGTGGTAACGGTGGATGCTGGCTACGCTCTTTGAACACTTGTTTACAAATGCGGTCTTCTAACGAATGGAACGTGATGACACAGATGCGTCCGTTCACTGCGAGTAAATCAATCGCATCTTGAACGGCGCGGTCGAATACGTTCAACTCATCATTGACGGCGATTCGAATCGCTTGGAACGTCCGCTTCGCCGGGTGTCCACCTTTTCGTCTAGCTGGTGCAGGAATCGCTTCTTTAATCAAGTCGACAAGCTCGAATGTCGTCTTAATCGGTTTATCGGCACGGGCTTGCTCAATCTTTCGTGCGATTTGCTTTGAAAACTTTTCCTCCCCGTATGTAAAGAAAATACGAGCAAGTTCTCCAAACGACCATTCATTCACAACATGATAGGCTGAAAAGTCCCGAGACCGGTCCATCCTCATATCGAGCGGTGCGTCATAGTTGTAACTGAACCCGCGCTCCGCCTCATCTAGCTGTGGCGAAGAAACGCCTAGGTCGAATAGTACACCGTCCACTTTTGTCACACCACGTTGGGCGAGTTCTTCCTTCAAGTGAACGAAATTGCTCTTTATAAACGTCACACGGCCTTCATAAGGAGCCAATCGCTCTTTCGCATGTGCGAGCGCGACGTCATCTTGGTCGAACGCATATAGTTGACCCGTCGTTAGACGCTTTGCGATTTCTTCACTATGACCCGCTCCACCTAACGTACAATCGACATATACTCCATCTGGTTTGATGTTCAATCCCTCAATGGACTCCATTTTTAAAACCGTTTCATGCTCAAACATTCAAAAAACCCTCTCAACCTACATATTTCAACTGTTTTATTACACTTACTTTATCATAAAAATGTCAAGGTCCGTACAGGTTTTTAGTGAAAAGAGGAAACAAAAAGATAACAACGAAAAAAAGCTCCTGACAAATGTCAAGAGCTCTCCAAAAAATGATTATACATAGAACAAACATCGCTCCGAATCGGATTGTTCATATGCCTGTTTCAATCGTTGAAACACATCTAGTCCGTGACGATTTAGCATCGGAACCATCGAGAGGATACGTTCTTGAGGGGCATCCATCGGGAACAGTCGGGTCGATAGATGAATCCGTCGTGCATTCAAGCGATATTGTTCTCGCTTCGATTCGGCACGCATCTCATCTGCCAATCGCTCGAGCACATGTCTCGACTTCGCCTCAAATCGTCTTCCTTGTTTCCCTGCCTCATGACTGACGGCCTCCGTGAGCGTCCGGTACGCATATAGCTCTTCTTCAAACGCTTCGTCGTCAAATGCATGGTCCGGAAGCGGTTGCTTCATATACTGCTCCAATGTCACGCTTTCTTGACGAAGCTTCTTCTCATCATTTCTTGACACGATCAACCCACCAAGACGTGGCAAGAGAAGCGGCATCATCCAGCCCATCTCGTGGAAGAGCGGTCGAAGCTGGAGCCAGTAGGCAATTTCACCGGGACCTGCCACATATCCAAGAGTCGGGAACAGGAAATCCTGCATGAGCGGACGGGAGACCACGTTATTTGAGAAACGCTCCGGGTGCGTCTCTATCTCTGTGAGCAGTTCGCTTTCAGTGAAGCGATGCCCTCGCTTTGTCGTGAACACGCCATCGACCTTTGTGAGCAGCTCTCGCGTTCCATCGTGATAAAACAGATGGGCCGCATCTTTGTTCAATTCGACCGACGGCATCCCTTCTTCATACGCATGACCGAGCGCTTCATGAAGCGCTTCATGATGCTCGATGAGACGTCGGAACATGGGGCGTTCGAGATCCCGTACGTCTCTCGCGTGTGGGTCAAACAACAAAAAGTCAGACCCGACGAATCGCCGCATCATGCCACCGAAAAAGTGAGCGAACGAACGACTCGCTTGAATGAGGTCAATCAGCTCATGATACAAATGCGAGGTATACGGTGTCTCAGTTTCATTCAATAGCAGACGTTGCGCCATTTGAACAAGTTCGAGCTTTACCCGTTCGAACTCTAAGTCCCCTACCGATGCTTTTCCTGCAAGCGGTAACGATGACAAGGCATCTTTTTTCAACGTCCTCGAAAACGCCTGTGTCGTGAAGACATGGTTGATTTCAGCAAAGTCATGATCTTCCGTCGCCATCCAGAAAACAGGAAGGACCGGTTTCCCTAATTTCGCTTCGGCCTGCTTCGCCCGTTTGATGACCGCTAATAGTTTGTATACGGCAAACAAAGGTCCTCCGTATACGCCGACCTGTTGCCCCGTCACCATCACGTACGCTTTTCGCTGAGCGAGTAACTCCAGGTTTACTTCCAACTCTTCCGAAAGTTCCCCGAACTGTTCTTGTTGCCCCTTGATTATTTCGACGAGCTCCGGCAGATGCTCATAGGTGCGCCCTGAGACCTCCTCGGCACGTTTCTCGATTTCATCCATCCCTCGATAATCGAGCCAGCGACCATATCCATAATCGATTTGAATCATCGGTGATGTGGATGCATATAAAGCATCAAATGCTTCTACCTTCACGTATAACAACTTCCTTTCAATCAATCAACGAATCATGCCTTGGGCTATACCGATCGCGAATAAAATGGCGTGGGTCGGGACAAGTAGCAAAAAGAGTAACCGCCAGCCATGCACGAACATCTTCGTGAACAGCACTTCCTCATAACGAATCCGCTGCCAAATCGCGTTGATCGGGAAAATCGCACAGCAGGCTGCGAGCAATAACAGCAACATATCTGTCCCGACGATGGCCTCAAGTAAAATGCTGCATGCATAAAACCAAAGGATGACCCCGGCATCGCATGCGAGCTTGAATGAGTTGATTGATTTCGGCATAAATTTTCTAAGTATCATATACACCATAAACCATAAGATGAGTGGAAATGAAACGATATACACTAACACGATGCGCTCGCTCCTAGAATCAGTTTATGTAATAGCGGAATGACAGTGAGAGAAATCTGCATTTGTTCGGCTTTTTCAATCACCGGTTTCAGAATTGCATCCACCTCGGTCGGCCGACCTTCTTCAAGGTCGCGCAGCATCGAGGAGCGATTCTGTGCGGTACGTTCGACAATCGTCTCGATGTAGGAATACGAGACGTGCTGCGCAAACAACGGTGTCAACTCATCGTAAATCGATTGTGCGATTTCATGATATGGTGAGCCGGCGAGTGCTCCGTTCGGGACCCGGCATAACGCCGTGATGGGATTGATGATGGCATTGGCGAACAATTTTTCAATGACGACTTGCTCGATCTCTTCTTCCCACACGATGTGAAGTGGACTCTCTTGAAATGATAGAGGGTGTAGTCCCGATGTGCTTCCAATCCGAATCCGTCCGAGTCCACGATGCTCAACCTCATGACCACGCTTCGTCACCCCATGCTCGACGACACCTAAATGAAACCCTCGACGTTTCGCATATTCCAAATGGGCAATCCCATTCGAACAAATAAAGACGGGCACCTTACCCGAGAGGCGAGCCGTCGCTTCCTCGACTTGATGGGCTTTCGTCGTGACAAAAAAGAGATCCTCGTCCGTTTCTTGAAGCGTCTGACTGGAACGGAACGACACACGTGCCGTCCCTTCCGTCACGCCGGTCCGTGTGATGACAAGTGGATCAGATGACCCGCTTCTTCCGTAGAGCGTCACGTCGTAATCATCTGCGAGCAAAGATGCCATCAATAATCCGACCGCTCCGTTTCCGATGATACCAATTCGTTTGATGGAGTTCATCATGGTCCTCCTCCTATTCGAACTATTTTCGCACAAAAAGTTTACCACATCTTTTCGCCATGACCCAAAAATGACAAACAAAAAAGGAGTGACCTGAGAACAGGTCACTCCTTCAAGCATTATTTGCTTGTTACTTCTTTACCGTTGTAATGTCCGCAAGATTTGCAAACACGGTGTGAAAGTTTCATTTCGCCACAGTTCGGGCACTCGTTCATACCAGGTACGTTGAGTTTGAAGTGAGTACGACGAAGACGTTTGCGAGTTTTCGACGTTCTACGGAATGGTACTGCCATCGTTGTCCACCTCCTTGATAAGTTAACCTTCCTCGTTCTCTTTTTTCGAGAACAGGTCGGCTAGTCCCGCGAAACGCGGGTCAATTTTTGGTTGGGCTTCGGGCTGTTCGTCAGTAAGCGTCCAGCCTTCTCCTTCAACCTGAGTTTTGTCTGTTTCGTTCCCGTAAACTTGCATCGGGACGTCTAACATGATGAGCTCTTTTACAATCGGTACAAGACTGATCGTATTTCCTTCTGGCAAATTCACGTCATCGAATTGCTCCGTATAACGCCCATTCTCCAAAAAGAAAGGCTCGAGCGATTCAATATCGAATTCATAAGTGACATCTTCTAACGTTCGCGCATCTGGCAACGTCAGGTCACCTTGAATCTTCAGATTGAATGTAACTTGATTAGATGTGAACGATGCATCCCCGTGCACATGCACCGGGCGAATCGAACGGATATCCGGATGGAGCTGAGTCAGCTCTGGTAGTTCTACCATCTCATCGATTGTAAAACCGTCACCCTGGTTTCGGAGCTTAAGTAGCTGTGCAATAGACCATTTCATCCGAATCACCTCAATTGCAACAATATGAATTATAGATAGGCCAACTTGTTTTGTCAATGTTTTTTCTTTACACTAAAATCAGTTGACGACGGCGCTTTGCCAAAGCGTACTTACTCATCTTACACCAATCCATACGACAATGCAAAGGAGTAAATCATGCAAAAGACGGCCATTATTGCAGAGTACAACCCGTTTCACAACGGGCACTATTATCAAGCGCAAACTGCACGTCACGAAACCGGGGCTGATGTCATGATTGCCATCATGAGTGCCCAGTTCACTCAACGGGGTGAACCCGCCTCGTTCGACAAGTGGAAACGGGCTAAAGCTGCCATCGAGAGCGGTGCGATCGATCTAGTCATCGAGCTACCGACCCAGTACGGGGTCCAACGCGCCGACCGTTTCGCTAGCGCCTCCGTCTCGATTGCTGAACAGCTCCGTTGCCAGGCGCTATCGTTCGGGAGCGAGAGCGGGGATATAGATGCAATCCTACATGCAGCCCGTTCACATGTCGAAGAGACGCCACGTTATAAAGAGGCGCTTAAAGAAGCGCTACAAGAAGGGCACTCGTCCGCACAAGCTTCGAGTCGAGCTTTTCGGACCGTCTATCCCTCGTTTGATTTGACGCGACCAAACAACATTTTGGGCTACCATTACGCTAAAGCAGCAAAATCGATTCAGTTACATACAGTCAAACGGCTCGGGGCTGATTATCATGACCCTTCATTAATGGATGTCATGTCGGCGACAGGCATTCGGGCTCATTACTTAGATACCGGTGAAGTTCGTGCCGTCCCGGCATCAACTGAAGCGATGTTTCGGACACGACCGATGACGCATTGGGAACACTATTGGCCCGTCTTACAATTCAAACTGAGAACCTTGCCACTCCACACAATGACGGAGCTCGTAGGAATTGATGCCTCTCTCGCACCTCGTCTTAAGCAGGCGGGAGTCGAACCTTCATTCGAACGTGCCCTTGCTGCCGTGTCGACGCGCCGCTACACGCGTACCGCCATACAGCGGGCGTTCGTCGCCGTACTGCTTCACTGGTTAAAAGACGAGGCGCCGACACGCTTTGACGAAGTCCCTTACGTGAGACCGCTCGCCTTCAACGATCTCGGACGACTTGCGTTACGAGATGTGAAGGAAGACGTGCCACTCGTCAGTAAGTTCGATGCCCGGCTCGATTTCGAAGCTCGTGTCACCGAAGCATATCGACTCCCGCTTCAAGATGATGCGTTGATCGAGCACCGGCAACGCCCTCAGTTCATCTCTTCTAAATAACGAATCGCATCCTCGACCGTCTTGACAGGGACGACTTCAATGTCACTGTCGAGACGGTCTCGTGATTCCAGCGCCTCTTCATAGTTCGAACCGGCCGGCACAAAGAAGACTTCCGCTTTCTCCTCATCGGCGGCGACTATCTTTTGCCAAGCACCACCGATAGGTCCAACATTCCCTTCCTCATCGACCGTCCCCGTTCCGGCAATCCGTTTTCCATTTGCCAAGTCACCTGGCGTCAATTGATCATAGATTTCTAATGTGAACATCAATCCTGCAGACGGACCACCGACATTCGTCAAAGCGACATCGACTTCAGGATCAGCTGTGATTTCTTGAACGGGAAGCGGCTCATAGATTCCAATCCCGACACGATCCCCACTTTGATCGATCGGCTGAATGAGCGTTTGCACGACACGTTCTTCGCCGTCTCGTTCAATCGTCAACTCCACTTCATCGCCCGCATCAAATTCCGAAACGCGATTCAAAAAGTCGACGCGAGTGGCAAAGGACATCCCATCGATGGCCGTGATGACATCACCCGGTTTCAACGTATTGGCCGCAAGGGACCCGGGAATCGGAGCGGATACATAAATCCCCTCGAAATCGACCGTCACGTCTTGATCTGCTAACTGATAGGCATATTGAACCGCCGCTTGTTGAGAAGAGTCCATCAATAATTGTTGGCGACGTTCATAGTCTGCCTCACTCTCTCCATCGTATAAATAGCGACTAGATAAATTTGCTTCCGTGAACGGGGTCACCCAACTTTCCACTAACCAAAACGGAGTCGCACGGCGTTGGGAGATCGTCACCATCATCAGTTCCCCATCCTCTTTTTCGCCACCTTGGACGGTCAGGAACTCTTCAATTGAGGTCGCCGCTCCGGGTGAAGAGATGTAGTAAGGAAGTGGGACGAACAGGAAGAGAAGAACTGTGACGAGTAAACCGAGACCGATCTTTAACGATTTCATTGTCCCGAACTCACTTGATACTTTTTACGTAAGGCAATTTCAACCTGTTCCGGCACGAGTTCACTGACCGATGCCCCATATTTCGCCACTTCTTTGACAATCGACGAGCTGAGGAACGAATATTGACTATTCGTCATCATGAACAACGTCTCGACGTTCTCATTCAACTTCTTGTTAATTGATGCGATTTGAAGCTCGTATTCGAAATCTGAGACTGCACGGAGCCCACGGACAATCGTCGCCGCTTCCCGCTCTGCGGCGTACTCGACAAGCAATCCACCGAACGCGTCGGCCGACACGTTTGGCAGATGTGTCGTCACGTCTCGGATCAGTCCCAGTCGTTCTTCCACATCAAACAATGGGGCCTTGCTTGAATTTTCAAGGACGGCGACAATGACCTCGTCAAAAATGGCCGCCGCTCGTTCAATAATATCTAGATGTCCGTTCGTGATGGGGTCAAAGCTACCCGGACAAATCGCAATCCGTTTCATCGTGTCACTCCTCCGATGCGTACTCATAGAAACTGATGGTGATGACATCTGAGTATCGCTGTTCTTTAATTCGTTCAAATCGTCCTACTCGTTCCGGTAACGTCACGTCGCTGCCGTGTTCACAGACGACTACGCCGATATCAATCAAGAGATTCGACTCATCGATCATTTGTAAGAACGTCACATGTTCTTCCGCATGATATGGAGGATCCATAAAGATGAGTTTAAATTGTTCCTGTTGAACCTTGAGCTGTTCGAGTACCGCCTTGGCGTCTTGACGATATACTTTCCCTTTCACTTCATAATGGGTCGCTCGTAAATTCTCGTGAATCGTTTGGACAGCTTTCGGTTGACAATCGACAAAAATGGCTTCGTCACAACCTCGTGATAACGCCTCGATTCCGAGCCCACCACTGCCCGCGTAAAGGTCTAGTGCTTTCCCGCCTGAAAAATAAGGTCCGATGATGTTGAATAACGATTCCTTCACTTTATCGGTCGTCGGCCGTGTCGCCGTTCCCGGTACCGCCTTTAAACGGGTCCCTTTTCGTTCTCCAGATATGACACGCATGTCTTTCCCTCCAGCAGAAAAGATGAAGGTGATGCCACCTTCATCTTTTTGATTATTTCGATTTTGTCTCGTACGTTTCGGAAATGAATGGACGTTCGCTTCGAACGACCGCTTCCACAAACGGCAATGCTTTCACTTGTTCGAGTACGGCTTCATGACCTTCGAGGTCAGTATAAAGAAACGCATACTTCTCTCGTTTTGAGACAAAGTAAAGATTCGCATAACGTCTTAACGCTTTCACTTGTTTCAAGGAATTCACGTATACGACGAAGCCAATCCGTTCATTCAACTTAGACGGCGCATCCACAACTTCCGCCTCCTCCGCAGCTACCTCCACCGGAACATCCACCTTCATCAAAGAATGGATTACCGGTCGGGACCTTGATTTTAGGAGAGACCGAATGAGCGAGTAGTTCACTCACTTCCCCTAACAACTTATCCAAGCTTCGTTCCGCTTTTTTGAACGCAGCGATTTCCGGCTGAACGTCGAGACGACGTTTGATGAGATGCATCTCTTTTTTGATGCGGTCGTGGTCCGGATGATGCTTTCCGAATCGCTGGACATACTCATAGTCCTCTTTCATCTTCAAAAACTCACGCTCGATCTCTTTTGCTTCTTGTGATGCGAGACGTGCCGCTTTCGTTTGAATATATGTTTGAAACGATTCGCTTGCTTCAATCAAATCGGTCAATTCTTCTGTTTGATCGAGCAGGGCAATCGTCTGTTCAGTGATTATCATACCCCTCACCCTTTCTGCCATGATTTTACCACAATTGTTTCCCTATGTAAGCAATCCACACTATAATTGAAGTTGACCGCAAGGCGTTCCATGTAGAAAGGAAGTGAACAGACGCAACTGATGCGTCTACGTATGAAAAAAGTTTCTTTTAATATGATCCGATCGGCCGGGATCAAGACGGATTATGCGAAACCCGAATATTATTTCGATCAGCTCGACAAGGTTCGCGCTGCCGACCTCGTCCTCTTCCCTGAGTATTGGATGGTCAATTCCATCATTTACGGGATGAATAAAGCGATTTTCCCATCACCAGCGACTTATCACCTCGGGCACGACAAGATCGAGATGACGCGCGCCTTCAAGGCGACATATCCGCACCGGATTCCGAAGACATTGATTTATGGAAAAAACCCATACACGATTGAACGCGTGTTAGAAGAGTTCCACTACCCGTTCGTCGCCAAAAAAGCCAAATCCTCAATGGGTCAAGGGGTATGGTTAATCAAAAATGACCAAGACTGGTTAGAATATGTCGAGAATCATGATACGTTCTATGTCCAAGAGTTCATCCCGAATGACCGCGACTTACGCGTCATCGTGATTGGAGAAGAAGTCGTCGGTGCCTATTGGCGTGTCAGTGAGGCCTTTTTAAACAACGTCGCTCAAGGGGCTAACTTCTCGTACGAAGACATCCCGGAAGACGTCGTCAAAGAAGTTCAATCGATTGCGAATACGTTATCCATCAATCACGCAGCGTTTGACGTCATCGTGACAGAAGATGGATTTTATATTTTGGAATTCAACGTCTTTTTCGGGTCGGAAGGACTTCTACCGCTCGGCGTGAAACTCCCGCAAAAAATCGAGGAATACTTAAATACACTCGGCTGATTAATCGTTCATCTTTTTTTCACAATTTGAACACACGTTATTCCAAGAACGTTTTTGAATATGGTATGATGACATATGAGGTTTATTCGAAAAGGGGGATTATGATGAAATTTGAGCAGTTCCACATCGAGGGAAAAGAAATCCGTTTTGGTTTGCTCGAGACGATCATGGATCATCATCATTTCATCCGTGAAGGTGCTTGGGATTATGAGCGTGCCACGTATGATATGAAATATGAGAAACAATCGACTGGCGAAACATTCTATCTTCGCTTACCTGTATACGCCATTGAAGGTCAAATCGAGGATCGTCACGCTGTAGTCAAAATGCTCACACCGATTTTAGGGAAGCATTATTATCCACACGGTGTTGAATACGATGAAGTTTTCCCAGAAGAAATCGTCCGCGACTGTGAGCGCCGTCTAAAAGCACTCGCAGAAACATTAGAAGTCAAACCCCTTGCATAAGCGAAGGGGTTTTTCTTATGGGCTCTCACATAGTCGATTCAAACGTTGTTTGGCAATTTACGCCGACAAGTCCTTTGATTCGATGATCACGCAACCTTTACTCTTATAATACATAATCATATCTTCTATTTTTTTCAAATCGTAGCTCGTGATGCAATCAGACAAGACGCTAACCGCATAGTCAGATTTCCGCAGATTGTAGCAAGTCGACTTCAAACAGGCGGTCGCATCAGCCCCAGTGATATAAAACGTATCGATGTGATGCTGTTCAATGAACGTCACAAACGCTTCACTCGTCAAGGCGTTGCCCTTATATTTTGTAAACACGTGATCGGACACGAGCTTCAAATCTGGTGCTAATTCCGCTCCTCGCGTTCCTGTTTTGAACGTTCTCGTCCCCGCTGATAAATTTTCATGCCGGATATAGACGATATGTAATTTCTTTTTGACCGCCCAATCAATCGCTTTATTGATGTTGTCGATGATTGCTTTGTAATTTTTCGTGATATCATTTTGAATGTCAATAACGACTAAAGCCTGATTCTGCATATTTCATCCTCCTCCATTTCTAAAAACGAACACTTGTTCGATTCAGTATTTAGTATAGCAAAGTTCACCTCTGGAAGATATAGTCATGAGAAACACAGCGTCGAGCATATAAAAAAAGAGGCCCTTTGCGGGTCCTCATTTATGTCATGTCGCAATGACGGTCAACGTCACATCGACTTGACCGAGCAATAAATCGAATTGGTCTCGAACATAGCGATACAATCGCTCTGCCTCGACGAGTGTTAATGGTGCAATGATTTGATAATCATAGTGGTCTTTCGAGCGAGAGACGACTTTCACTTCTTTCAAGCCGAATTCAATCGCGCTACATGCGATCAAATCTTCAATCGCCCGTTCCGCAATCGTCACGTCTCCGTATGAATAGTCATTCCCAATCACAGCCATCGTATCGTTCATGGTGATCACTCCTTTTCATTCGCGAGCACTTTAACGTCCTCCATGATAGATTCGATATCGACCGGTTCATCCCCTGCCGTTGCCATCTGCGCAACAGCCCGGACATCATGATGGCGGTCGATGACGTACATCGTCGTCGCATGCGTCACGAGTCCGCTGTTCGCCTTCGAATAATAGAACTGTAGCTGGCGCGTGATCCGATCGATGTCTACCTGGTCTCCCGTCAACATCTTCCATCCAGTCGGCTCTGCTTGGAAAGCTTCACCGTAATTCTTCAAAACGGGCACGGTATCCACATCCGGGTCAACCGTGATCGCAACGAGTTCTACGTCCGATCCGTATAAGTTCTCTTTTTTCAATTCTTTTTCGAGCTTCATGAAATCACGTAACGTGAGCGGACAAATATCTGGACAGTTCGTATAGAAGAACGTCACGATCTTCACTTTCCCGTTATCGGAATCATAGGTCTCTTCATTTAATGCGTTCGTCAATGTGAACGGGGTTGGCTCTTGAATGACGGGTAGGTCGTCTTGATTGAAGAAAACAAAATACACGGCTACTCCGATGACGACAAGCGTCAAGACGGTCAAACCGACCGTCAAATAGCTATTCCGTTTCATACAGCTCTCCCTCTCTATGGATCATCCTCCGATTATCGCGCGGAATACGTTCGTCGTTTCACCCGGGTCATATGCCACATAGAGAAGAATGTAAACCGTCACACCCGTAATGGCCGTGAAGAACCAGACGACTGACGCTTTCGGTCCGATTTTCCGGTGCTTCTCGATCTTGTTTTTATATCCAAGATAGAGCGTAATCAATCCGAGGATACCACCTGTTGTCGCGAGAAGAATATGGAAAATCATAAAACCAAGATAGAACGGTTTCACTGAATCCGGTCCTCCGAATGCCGTGTTGCCGACAAAAATGGTACGTGAGACGTAAAGGATGAAGAACGTCGTCGCTGCAATCGCGGCGGCCGTCATCACCTTTTTATGTTTTTCGATGTTGCTGCGGTCTTTTGCGATAATCACCCATCCGATGGCGACAAGAATCGCACTGATGACGATGAATGACACACTAATTAAGGCAAGATAGTTCATCAATGTTTCCCCTTTATGTTCTGTTTAATTTTTTTCATTTGTTTCTTGCGGAGTGAATGACATGCCTTCATCAAGAGCAAGCGATTTCGTCCGACGCACCCAGCCGAAGAACGTCCAGCCGAAGAAGAAGCCGTACACGATCTCTTGACCGAGCTTCATGAGTACCCCACCGAAACGTTGATCTTCGAGCGCGCTGTTCGTCGCTCCCATCAACGCCTCTAAATCAATTCCGGAAACGTCACCGTTCGGGAGACAGTAGCCAAGGACTGTCGCAAACGTCTGCGGGTCCGTGTACGCATTATAGAGCGTCGTTTGACTGAAGATGATGAGCGCACAGGCAGGCGTCAATAAGACCCCGTTGGCGATAATGTACACCATTCGTTTCAAATCGGACATGCCTTCCTCTTCGTCTGAGACGAGTGGAACGATGACCGGATACCACATCGTCAAACTAAAGACGACAAGAGCACCGTGGAAAATACGGTGAACGCCGTAGTTCGTCAAGACGTAGTCAAATACGACCGGCATATGGTAAATCGAGAACAATGCGTTGAATAAAATGAGCGCAATCAGTGGCTTCGTCAAAAACTTGAACGTCGGCCCAATCCATTTGAAGCTAAGTACTTTTTCAAACACCCAGTACGGTAGACCGTAAACGACGAGTGCCGGTGCCAAAATATAGACGAGCACCATTTGGAACATATGCACCGATAAAATGATATGTGCCATGACATCGATCGGACTTCCAAAACCGATGTAATACAAGACAATCGCAAACAACATACTAAACTTTTGTAACAACGTGGTCGAGGCATATCCTCGCTTCGCCATTCTCTCTGTCACGACGGCGTATAACACATAAATCCCGACCATGAGCAATCCGAACAGCGGACTCCATAACGTGAGCCAATCAAATTGATTGAGCAGCTCCGACGTATTCCAGAGCATCCGTTCACCCCTTTTCTTTCTCTCCCTAACCTTTGAAACCGTTCACTTCAAGATTACTATTCATTCATTTTTGAAGTAAAGGAAAAAGGACCGAATCATCCGTGTTTCCACAGATGTTCAATCCTTTGTCACAATTACCAAATGAGTAAGCGGAGTGCAGCGACCGTGATGATGGCGACAAAGATGCCTAGCCACATCATGCCAACGATCCACGTGTTCCCACGGTTATTCATATGCATGAAGATATATAACTGTAGGAAGACTTGGATGACCGCCAAGATGATTAAGAAACCACCTGCTGCCCACACTGGCATCAATTCCGCATAGACGGCGCCGAATGCCACGAATGTGAGTAAAATCATCATCGCGAAACTGATCAATTGAAGCTGATACTCACGTTTCGACTCTGCTTTTACTTCAAGCTCTAACTGCTTGTGAGATTCGTTCATTACTCGTTTTTCCATATTAGTTCACCATCCCTAAGAGGTAGACGATTGAGAAGATGAAAACCCAAACAACGTCGATAAAGTGCCAATATAGACTCGATACATAGAACTTTGGTGCATTGTATACATCGATCGGACGGTTCCAGTTACGAATCAAGAGTGTCGTGATCCAAAGGAGACCGAACGTTACGTGCGCGCCGTGGAAACCAACTAACGTATAGAAGGCTGAACCGAATGCGCTCGATGTGAACGTGTGACCGATGTGGTAGTAGTGAATGAACTCGTAAATCTCAGCACCAAGGAAGCCGGCACCAAGAAGGAGCGTGACAATCAACCAAAGCTTCATACGCCCTGGATTGTTTGCTTTCATGTTCATCATCGCAAGGACACTTGTAAGTGAACTTGTGAGGAGGAGCATCGTCATGATGAAGACGAGCTCCATTTCGAAAATGTTATACGAACGTAATTCCTCTGGCGCACCAGAGTTCAAGAGACCAACGTATGTTCCAAAGAGCGAGGCGAAGAGGACTGTCTCTCCACCAAGGAAGAACCAGAAGGCCACATATTTATTTTTCCCTTCCAGTGTTGCTTTCTCTGGATTGGCCGGGATACCGGTCACTGGGTGTTTTTCAACTGCATGTGCCATTTATTGTTCTCCTTTCTCACGAATCGCTTTCAAGTCTGCTTCGACTTGTGACTTCGGAATGTAGTAGCCGTGATCGTCAATCCAAGAACGTAGGAACATCGAGACGAACGTCATCGCTAATCCAAATCCAATCAATGACCAACCGACGACCGTGTTATCCATCTGGAAGATGGCACCGAGTCCTGCGATAAAGAGGCCGAGTGACATGAAGAACGGAATGAGCGAGTTGTTCGGCATGTGGATGTCCGAAACTTCTTCAGCGACTGACACGCGTTTGTTGCCAGCCATTTTCTCGAGCCAGAACGTATCAAGTCCTTTGACGAGTGGTGTTTGTGCAAAGTTGTACTCTGGAGTCGGAACAGGAAGTGTCCACTCAAGCGTACGTCCATCTCCCCAGTGGTCTGGTTTGACGCGGTCTTTCGACAAGAAAGCTTTCACAACAGCGACGAGCAAGACAATCGTTGACACACCCATGAAGAATGCACCGATTGTCGAGAGCATGTTGAGTGTATCCCAACCTTGACCATCGAGGTATGTGAAGACTCGACGTGGCATACCGAACAATCCGAGGAAGTGTTGCGGGAAGAACGTCAAGTGGAACCCGATAAAGAACAACCAGAACTGCCAGTATCCAAGCTTTTCAGAAAGGGCTTTTCCGAACATGAGTGGGAACCAGTAGTAAAGTCCTGCGAAGAGACCATATACAACCCCACCTACGATTACGTAGTGGAAGTGAGCGACAACGAAGTAGCTGTCGTGGTACTGATAGTCAGCCGGTGCGACTGAGAGCATAACCCCTGTCATCCCACCTACGAGGAATGAAGGAATGAACGCGACTGAGTAAAGCATGGCGACGTTGAATTTAATTTGACCGCCCCACAGTGTGAAGAGCCAGTTAAAGATTTTAACACCCGTTGGTACGGCAATCGCCATCGTTGCAACAGCGAAGATCGAGTTGGCAACTGGACCAAGACCGACTGTGAACATGTGGTGAACCCAAACCATGAATCCAAGGAAACCGATGAGCATTGTCGCGAAGACCATCGTCGTGTAACCGAAGAGGCGTTTACGCGCAAATGTCGGAATGATTTCCGAGAAAATACCGAATGCCGGTAAGATCAAGATGTATACTTCCGGGTGACCGAAGATCCAGAAAAGGTGTTCCCAGATGACAACGTTCCCGCCAAGTGCCGGGTCAAAATAAGCAGCTCCGAAGAGTCGCTCGAACATCAACATGAACAATCCGACCGTAAGTGGTGGGAATGCGAAGACGATCAATGCCGATGCAACGAAAGTCGTCCATGTGAAGAGCGGCATGCGCATGAGTTTCATTCCTGGCGCACGCATGTTCAAGATGGTGACGAGGAAGTTAATCCCGGCCATCAATGAACCGAAACCTGAAATCTGAAGACCGAGAGCGTAGAAGTCTACCCCTGTTGCTTCTGGTTGTGTTGAAAGTGGCGCGTAAGCTGTCCACCCTGCGTTTGGTGCTGCTCCGAAGAACCAGCTCAAGTTAAGCATGACTCCACCGAAGAAGAACAACCAAAAACCTAGTGAGTTAATGAATGGGAACGCAACGTCGCGTGCCCCGATTTGAAGTGGTACGACGGCGTTCATGAAACCGAATAACATCGGCATGGCCGCAAGGAAGATCATCGTCGTTCCGTGCATCGTAATCAACTGGTTAAACGTCTCACCGCTGACGAAGTCGTTCATTGGTTTGACGAGTTGCCAACGAATCAGTAATGCTTCAATTCCACCGAGAAGGAGGAAGAAGATTCCTGAGAACAAATACAAAATACCGATTTTTTTGTGGTCAACCGTCGTAATCCAATCCATGATGCCATTGTATTTACGCGATTGCTGCATTGCAGTGGTCTGTGCCACGTGAAATCCCCCTTTTCCCGTTAGTCAATCTTCTGCTCATACAAGAAGTCAACGAGTGCATCTAATTCTTCGTTGCTGATTTGACCTTCATTGAATCCTGGCATAAGAGCCCCTTGTTTCTTCTCTTGCGGGTCACGGATCCACTCTTTCAAGTTGTCCTCGTTGTTTTCGAGGTAACCTGCGAGCCATTCACGATCACCGAAGTTCGTTAAACTTGGTGCCACTTTACCGCCGCCGTGACAGCTCAAGCAGCTTTCGACATACACAGCTTCACCTGTCGTCAAGTTTGTGTTGTCTGCGACGAGTTTCTCACCGTTCTCGTCTTGCTTGGCTTTCATGTCAGCGAGCCATTGATCATATTCTTCTTGCTCGAGCGCGATGACTTTAAAGTCCATAAGGGCATGTGACGGACCGCAAAGCTCAGCACATTTCCCGTAGTAAGTACCTGGTTCATTTGCATGTAACCACATTTCGTTATCAAGTCCTGGGTTCGTATCTGTCTTACCAGATAAAGCTGGTACCCAGAATGAGTGAATGACATCTTTAGACGTCAAGTTGATGCCGACTCGCTTTCCGACCGGAATGACGAGCTCTTGCCCTGTCACAACACCTGCTTCTGGATATTCAAATTCCCACCAGTACAAGTTAGCTGTAACGTTGATTTCTTCTTCTTTTTTCGCTTCTTTCGCTTTCGCGAGTTCGACAGTCGTCGTGATTGTCGGAACAGCGAGAATGATGAGAAGGATAATCGGAACGACTGTCCAAATCATCTCGAGTGTACTGCTACCTTCAACTTGCTTCGGAATAGATTCATCTTTCCGACGGAACTTCATGAGCACGTACACGTAAATGACCGATACGATGATGAGTACGAAGAGCATGATCGCCAAACTGATGAGAATGATGCGGAGCTGAAGCTCAGCCCCTTCTCCCATCGGCTTCAATGCAGACAATCCCTCTTGACCGCAACCTGATAACAGGACTGCGAACATCATCATCGGGACGATGCCAAACAGAAGCTTCTTAAATGATTTCACAACAATCCCCACTTTCTCCCAAAATGATGTGTAATGGTTTTCTATATAGTGAGTGCGATCACCAGAGTGCTGTCAAAATCAGCGCGATAATCCACACGACTAAATAAATTAATGAATAGAAGAACATTTTGTTTGCCCACTTGATTTCATCCTCGGCGTTGAATCCTTTCAACCCGAGATACAACCAGTAGCCCCCTAAACCGGCTGCGACTGTCAAGTAAGTAAGACCGTAATGCATAAATAAGAGCGATGCCGGAATCAGCGTCGCAATCCACCAGATGATTTGCCGTTTCGTGATGGCAAATCCGTTCACGACCGGAAGCATCGGAATGCCTGCCGCTCGATACTCTTCCGTCCGTCGCATGGCGAGCGCCAGGAAGTGTGGTGGTTGCCATAAGAACATGACAAGGAACATGAGCCACGCATCGATATGAAGTGTCGGATCTAGTGCTGCCCAACCAATCAGCGGTGGAACGGCTCCCGAAATACTTCCGACGACCGTATTGAGCGTACTCGTACGCTTCAGCCACATCGTATAAATCACGACATAAAAAAATGCCCCGATTAAACCGAATACTGCGGCGACGTACGATACAAGGAGCAAAAGAAGTGTTCCGATTGCAAGTTGTGTCAATCCAAGGAGTAAAATCTTCTCCCCTGAAATCTTGCCGGTTACACTCGGTCGATTGTCCGTACGATCCATTAAGTAATCGATATCTCGGTCCACAAAGTTGTTTAGGTAACAACTCCCCGAAATCACGAGTGCGCTTCCTAACATCGTTAATAAGAGCTGTGGCCAAACTTCAAACAAGTAAAGGACTGGCGTATCGCTCTGGTACGTCGCTGCCACGAAGAATCCTGCAAACACCAACAACAAGTTGGCGCGAACGATTCCCATTTTCGCTAAGGCGACGTAATCTCGGAATGACGTTGATTCTGTATACTCTACATCTACCGTCATCCCTGGGTTGACTTTTGTCATACTGACCCCCCCACATAATCACGAAATCCTCGCATTCTCTTCACAGAAAAAACACAATATGAACAAAATACACTTAACTCTCTACAAAGATACCATATTTTTTTATAAAATACGCCCTTTATGCTTGTAAAATAGCGAGTTTTTTGTGTCAATAGTGTGATATTTGTCACACCTTATGTGCTTTACTAATATTAGAATAACGTTTTTGATAACGATTGCAAGCTTTTCCATTTCGTTTTTTGAACAGAAAGCCGTATAATAAGTATGGCGAAAAAAATATAAATAAACAAGGTACATTTTTTAACGGATTTTGATTAGAAGCAGGTGGTATTGCATGCATAAAAAACTCGCGTTTTTCTCAGGGTTTGTCACCCTCGGGATGATGCTTGTCCTCATCATGGGTGGAACCGTGACGAAGACGGATTCAGGAGATGGTTGTGGGACGGACTGGCCACTCTGTCATGGAAAATTAATCCCAACCAACCCAAGTGTTGAAACGATGATCGAATACAGTCACCGGGTAGTCTCCGGTATCGAAGGTCTTCTCATCATTGCGCTCGCCATTTGGACGTTCATCGCGGTCAAACATCGGGTCGATGTGAAAATCTTCGCGTTTCTCGCATTTATCTTTATGCTCATCCAATCGATCATTGGAGCGGGCGCGGTCATTTGGCAACAGTCGGACGCCATCCTGGCCCTCCATTTTGGAATTTCTCTCGTGTCGTTCGCATCGTTACTCATTTTGACGATTCTGTTATTCGAAGGTGACCGGGAGCATCAAGTCGTATCGAGACGGTTGAGATCTCATCTTTACGGTCTCTCAATCTATACGATGATTGTCGTCTACACCGGAGCCTATGTCCGTCACCTCGGTGCTACATATGCTTGCGTCGGTTGGCCGATTTGTGAACAAGAAGTGTGGACGTTTGAGTCGTATGTGCAGATGGGACACCGTGTGATGGCCGGACTACTCGTCTTGTACACGTTGTATGTTCTCTACTTGGCACGTAAAGAAATGAATCGATTGATTGAGCGCGGCATGATGGCGTCTCTCTTCTTCATCCTGCTTCAAGTCGGTACAGGTGCTTGGATCGTCCTTGGGGGACACGCGACTTACGTTCCGCTCCTTCACGCCTTCTTGATCACTTGTTACTTCGGTATCCTGTCATACCTCTCTTATCACGCGTATCGGTCGACAGCGCGACAAGACAGGGCACAATTGAAAAATATAAACGGATAACCAAACAAAAAAGCGCCGCGGCGCTTTTTTGTTTACAATGCTTTAAATCGTTCGAGGGCACGCTCTCTCGCTTCTTTATGATCGACGAGGGGCATGGCATAATCGTCTCGCTCTGACGGGTCCGGAAAGTGAATCGATTTATCTGTTATATGTTTCAGCTCCGGTACATACTTCCGGATGAACGTCCCATCAGGGTCAAATCGCTCGGATTGCGTCGTCGGATTGAAAATACGGAAATACGGAACAGCGTCCGTCCCGACTGAGGCCGCCCATTGCCATCCCCCGATATTCGACGCTGCCTCATAATCGATCAGCTTTTGCTCGAAATACCGTTCCCCTTTTCGCCAATCGAGAAGGAGATGTTTCGATAGGAAAGATGCGACAATCATGCGTAGGCGGTTGTGCATCCACCCGGTCTCGTTCAACTGACGCATCGCGGCGTCGACGATCGGATACCCGGTCTCCCCGTTACACCACTTTTCGAACTGCTCTTCATTGTCCTCCCATTCAATCGACTTGTATTTATCATTGAACGGTTGATCTTTCAATCCGTGGAACTTTGCCATGACCATGTAATAAAATTCGCGCCACAACAGCTCATCGTAATACGTGTCGCGCCCTTTTGATTGCCTCGCCGACAACACTTGTTCGGTGATGGTGCGAATCGACAACACACCTGTCCGTAAATAAGGAGATAGTCGACTCGTCCCGGCGATGCTCGGAATGTCACGCTTCTCGTCATAATCGACCATGCGATCATTGACGAAGCGGGTCAATCGCTTCTTCGCTTCCGTTTCCCCTAGCCCTTTCCATTCACGTTTACATCGCTTGAAGAGCTCTTTCAGTTCACTCGGTTGTTCATTCTTTGAACGGATGTACTGAGATAAACGATCGACATCAACCTCATACGGTGCGGGTGGCTGTTCGGCATACGCCGCTTTTTTGAACGGGGTGAACACCTTATAGGGATCGCCACTTTTTGTACGGAACGCATCGGGATGAAACAGGTGACGATCTAAAAGTCGCACTACCTTTACATCTTTACTAAGTGCTTCAATCACACGGTCATCCCGCTGTTTGAAGGGTTCCACATACTCCGCATTAAAATAGAGCACATCCATCTCGCCGAGCTGTTTCACGAACGCATCCTCCGTCTCCGCGACGAGGACACGAAGCCCTAACCCTTTCGCTTCTAAATCATCCATGAACGTTCGCATCGTCGAGAAGAAATAGTCATGCCGCACTTCGAATGGGTGACAGTATTTCGGATTCAACCAAAAGACGAAGTCTAGGTCATCGCCTTCCTCCATATCTTTCAATACACGGTGTAACATATGATTATCGGTCAGTCTAAAATCTGAACGGAACCAACATACTCGTCTCATGATCTCCACTCCCATCTACAAAAAAGAAGCATAGCGCGCTATGCTTCTTTTGATTATACAAATTCAATCAACAAGTCGTCACTTTGTATTGTGTCGCCTTCTTTAATATGGATGGCCTTAATTTCACCATCTTGTGCCGCTTGAATTGTCGTTTCCATCTTCATCGCTTCTGTGACGAGCAACTGCTCCCCACGGTGAACGCGACTTCCTGGTTCGACCAATACTTTCAAGACAGACCCCGGCATCGATGCACCGACTTGTTTGGCGTTCGAACGATCAACTTTCGGACGGCTTGTCGTTGCCGATTTGACATTGACATCTTTAATCTCGATTTCACGTGGTACCCCGTTCATCTCATACGAGACGAGACGGATGCCATCTTCATTCGCTGCACTCACTTGTACGAGCTTGATGATTAACGTTTTCCCTGTCTCAATTTCAACTTGGATTGTCTCTCCGACGTTTAATCCGTAGAAGAACGTCAACGTGTCGAGCACCGATACGTCCCCGTATGTCGTTGTATGTTTGATATAGTCTTCGTACACTTTCGGATAAAGTGCATGAGCAAGAAGCTCAAAGTCCGTCACCGGTCGCTCGAACTTTTCAAACAGTTCTTGACGTGCCGATTCAAAGTCATACGGTTTGATCAACTTACCAGGACGAACGTTTAATGGCTCTTCCCCTTTCAAGATGACTTGTTGTACATCTTTCGGGAATCCCCCTGGAGGCGTCCCCAATTCACCACGCATCATTTCGACGACCGAGTCCGGGAAGTCCAACTGGTGTCCGCGCGTCATCACATCTTCTTCCGTCAAGTTATGCTGGACCATGAAGAGCGCCATATCACCGACAACTTTAGATGACGGCGTCACCTTGACAATGTCCCCGAACAACATGTTCACTCGGGCATACATCGCCTTGACTTCGCCCCAACGGTCTCCAAGCCCGACCGCTTTCGCCTGCTGTTGGAGGTTTGAATATTGTCCACCCGGCATCTCGTGCTCATACACGGATGGATGCGGGGCACGCATATCACTTTCAAACGGTTCATAGTTATGACGCACGTCTTGCCAGTAGTCACTGATGATCTCATATTGTTTCGGGTCGACCTTCGGCTGACGTTCGTGGTGGTTGAGCGCGTAGACCAAACTTCCACCTGAAGGCTGTGACGTCATCCCTGACATCGAGCTCGCCGCAACGTCAACGATATCGACACCGGCATCTGTCGCACGAGCATAGGTGAAGATTCCGTTACCGGAAGCATCATGTGTATGCAAGTGGATTGGTAAGTCCACGGCATCCTTTAATGCCGATACGAGTGCATAGGCCGATTCCGGCTTCAATAGACCGGCCATATCTTTGATTGCCAAGATATGCGCACCACTCGCCTCAAGTTTCTTCGCAAGGTCGATATAATACGGAAGGTGGTACTTCGGACGGTTGCCATCATACAAGTCTCCCGTATAACAGATGGCCGCCTCCGCCACTTTCCCAGTCGGAAGCGTCGCATCGATTGCCAATTGAATCGATTCTAAGTTGTTGAGACTGTCAAAGATTCGGAACACGTCGACTCCGGCATATGCCGCTTCGTGTACGAATTTCTCAATGACGTTGTCTGCATAGTTTTTGTATCCGACCGCATTCGCACCGCGTAGCAACATTTGAATCAAGACGTTCGGCATCTTCTCACGAAGCTTCATGAGACGTACCCATGGGTCTTCGGATAAGAAGCGGTAGGCGACGTCGAACGTCGCTCCGCCCCACGCCTCGACCGAGAACAATTCTGGCATGAGTTTGCTTGTCGGTTCGGCAATGTTCAAAATGTCCTGTGTCCGCATGCGCGTCGCGAGCAACGATTGATGGGCATCTCGCATCGTCGTATCCGTCAACAACAATTCCGGTTGACGTTTGATCCAATCGGCGAGGCCGTCCGGTCCAAGCTCTGTAAGAATTTGTTTCGTCCCTGGCTTCGCTTCTGCTGGGAGGTCATGTGGGATTCGCACCGAACGGCTGATTGGCTTGTCTTTCAGACCGACACCCGGGAATCCATTCACTGTCACGTCCCCGATATAGTTCAACAGTTTCGTCCCACGGTCTTTTCGTTTCGGGAAGACGAACAGTTCTGGCGTCTCATCGATGAATGACGTGTTGTAATCTCCATTGATAAAGTTCGGGTGCTTCATGACGTTAATCAAGAACGGAATGTTCGTCTTGATTCCGCGAATCCGGAACTCGTTCAAGTTTCGAACCATCTTCGAGGCCGCTTGTTCGAATGTCATGCCATGTGTGGACAATTTCACGAGAAGTGAATCGTAGTACGGTGAAATCTCTGCACCGACATACGCATTTCCACCGTCAAGACGGACACCAAAGCCGCCTGGAGAACGGTAAGCCATGATTTTCCCAGTATCCGGCATGAAGTTGTTGCCTGGGTCTTCAGACGTAACACGTGATTGAATCGCATAACCGAGAAGTTTAATGTCTTCTTGCTTCGGCATTTGAATCATATCGCCGTGGAGCGACTCACCTTGCGCGATCATCAATTGTGTTTGAACGATATCAAAGCCTGTGACCATCTCTGTGATCGTATGTTCCACTTGAATACGTGGGTTGACCTCGATGAAGTAGAACGACTCGTCCTCGGTCACCAAGAACTCGACCGTACCGGCGTTGACGTAACCGACGTGACGCATGAGTTGGACCGCCGCATCACAAATCGCTTGGCGTGATGCATCAGACAAGGTCACACACGGCGCCACTTCGACGACTTTTTGGTGACGGCGTTGAACCGAACAGTCACGCTCGAACAAATGGATGATGTGACCGTGCTCATCTCCAAGAATCTGCACCTCGATGTGTTTCGGACGTTCGACGAGTTTTTCTATGTACACTTCGTCAGAACCGAACGCCTGCTTCGCTTCTGATTTTGCACGTTCAATCAAATCTTTCATTTCCGCTTCTGTTCGAATGACACGCATTCCGCGGCCTCCGCCACCCATCGACGCTTTGACCATGAGCGGGAATCCGTGCTCGTTCGCAAATGCTTCCGCGTCTTCATATGATGTGAGCGGCCCATCCGAACCTGGAATGACAGGAAGACCCGCAGCAATCGCACTCTGACGTGCTCGTACCTTATCCCCGAACGCATGTAAATGCGACTCATGCGGTCCGACAAAGATGATACCCTCTTCACGGCAACGTCGTGCGAGTTCAATGTTCTCCGAAAGGAAACCATATCCCGGGTGAATCGCATCACTTCCTGACTCCTTAGCGATGCGAATGACGTCTTCAATATCGAGATACGCATCGATCGGTTTTTTGTCTACACCAATCAAGTAGGCCTCATCGGCTTTAAAGCGATGTAATGAGCCGCTATCTTCTTGTGAATAGACGGCTACCGTTCGAATGTCTAACTCTGTCGCCGCGCGAAATACGCGAATGGCAATTTCCCCACGGTTTGCAACAAGTAACTTTTTAATTGGTTTCAAATGAAATCCCCCCGTTAATGAAGTTTGTTTGTTTCCTTACCTGACGACGTGAAGCGATGAACGTTGAACGTTTTCTTCTGACTTCACCCGAATTTCTTCTCGTCGTGTCGCCTCTCGATGACGGTTACGCATCGAGATACTGCTGAGCACCCCGAGAACACCCATCATCATGATGAGCGATGTTCCCCCATAACTGACCAGTGGCAAGGTTACACCTGTCCCTGGGAACCAACCGGACATCGCACCGATATTGATGGCCGTCTGGATCATAATTTGTGAGGCAATCCCAAACGACACGAACATCGCAAAGTGACTATCCGCATGATTGGCGATATGAATCGCGCGAAAGGCGATGAAGAAGAGTAGGACCAAAACCGTCAATACACCGAAGAACCCTAACTCCTCCGCAATGATCGACATGATATAGTCGGTTTCTGGTTCTGGCAAATACCCATACTTTTGAAAACTGTTCCCGAGTCCGACTCCGGTCAATCCCCCATGTACGATCGAGATGATCGACATGAGCAATTGGTGTCCATATCCTTCCGGGTCCATGAACGGGTTGAACACGACTTCAATCCGACTTCTTTGATTCTCCGAGAAGATGGTCGTGAACAATACGAATACAGTACCAATCCCAGCTAAAATCCCCGGAATCAAAATTCGAAGCGGCGCCCCGACACCGAACCACATGAGCAACATGATGGAACCGAGAACGAATAACCCACCCATATCCGGCTGTCCATTGATTGCGATGGCGTAGAACGAGAAGTAAAAGAGAAGCGGTACTAAGAAGAAGGCGCCGATTTGAGCGCGCAACCCTTTTTTCGTGATAGCGGCCCGCGCTAGTCGACCCGGGAGTCCTTTCAACTCATTATTCCATAGTTCATGGTAGTAGTTCGCAAGCAGTATGATGAGGACGAATTTGGCAA
Source organism: Exiguobacterium sp. S3 (assembly GCF_018617295.1). GTDB lineage: Bacteria > Bacillota > Bacilli > Exiguobacteriales > Exiguobacteriaceae > Exiguobacterium > Exiguobacterium profundum. Next base: position 379,509 of record NZ_JACSJW010000002.1, on the reverse strand, counting down.
TCTCGACCGGTTGAATGGTCATTCCGCCGATGATGAGCCAAGCCCGGGCCCCGTTCAATGGCGGCATCGCCCACGTGACAAACAGCAAGATGACAGAAAGCGCATAAAGACCGAGGCGAATGCCTTTTTTCCGAAACATCTCATATCGGAACAACGTCGCGATCAAATAGACAAAGATTCCGATTCCAACGTAAACGAGCTGGCGATAGAATAAACTACTATTTGCGTAATCCCCACGATTCCAAACGCTCGCACTATAAATCATGATGGAGCTTAGCCCGACGAGCAAGAGCACTGACAAAAACAACGCAAAATCAAAATACCGAAACCGTGTTTTCATGTATTCACTTCCTTATGTAAAACAATCCGACAACCCTTATAAAAAAATACTCAAACAGCGCCACTTGCACAGTTTGAGTATAAGGTTCATAATTCTGAAGCTTCTGCCAAAGCAGACAACTTTTGTTCCAATGAATCGAGCAGTCCTTTACCTTCAATGTCTGAAATGAGTCCAAGACGAACCGCAAAATCAATTTGGCGCGATAGTCCAAACATATGTGTATCAAGCACCTCTTCATAAAGCGGGCACTTCGGCATTTTTAGGTTTTCTAACTGTACTTCAATCAGACAACGGATTTTTTCAGCATCCGCCTCGAGTAATTGAAGCGCTTGCTCCCGTTGGATTGCAGCCAAATTTGTCGCCACTACGACCCCTCCTCCGTACGATGACAGACTGTTTGTCATAACTCAACTGTACATTATCTTTCGTCATAATTCAATGTACAGTATGAATGAACGCGACATTCTTCCTCTTTTCCATTTTACGAGAAAGAGCGCTATAATGAAACGTGTAATGTGTATGAAGGGGGATATAAGCATGATTTTTCCACTTGATGGAGCGGTTCGCCACAGTCTGACGATCGACCCGACCGTATGGATTTTTGACGAACGAAAACGAAAGATTGAAGATTTGGACTCGGTGACGGAGAATGACCGTGAGGCATACTATGCGAAAATGGGGAAAGCATGGGATGACGGATTGTCACAAGGAACTCGAATCGACCACAACAAACCGATGTCGCGACAAGACAAGGATGCAGCATTACGCGACTCGTTCGCCATGCCGCTCGCGCCTTTTTTAAACAATGCCGAACCGATTGAGCTCGCGACACATGTCCGTTTTTACGGGGAGACCATATTGACTCTATCGATCAGCGAGGCATCGCGCGTGTATTTACAATTTTCAAAAGACGGAAAAGTACTTACCGACGGACCTGTCTATGTATTGTATGAGGATCAGGTCATTCGCCAAGTCAATCATATCACCGTATTAAACAATCAATGAGAAGGGTCACACCTTCTCTTTTTTTGGACTTTTTAGTTCACAAAGTGTAGTATATAGAGTGTTGACTACAAATTGAATAAGAAAGGTCGTGACGCTTACGATACCTCTATGGAAACGAAATTTAATGGTTGTTTGGATCGGTAGCTTCTTGACCGCCGCGTCGATGAGTCTCGTCCTTCCATTTCTCCCATTGTTCATCGAACAACTCGGGGTAAAGGATCCGGACCACGTCGTCACTTGGTCTGCGATTGCGTTCGGCGCGACGTTCCTCGTAGCCGCCATCGTCTCTCCGATGTGGGGACGCTTGGCTGACCGAAAAGGAAGAAAGCTGATGCTCATCCGAGCCAGTCTCGGGATGGCCATCGTCATGTTCCTCATCAGCTTCGTCCAAGACGTATATCAACTCGTCGGGTTGCGTTTACTCATGGGGGCCGTGTCTGGATTTATTTCAGCCGGCATCACGTTGGTCGCATCTCAAACACCAAAAGAGAAAAGTGGCTGGGCGCTCGGTACCCTGTCAACCGGTGGAATCACTGGTGGTCTACTCGGTCCCCTCATCGGCGGACTGCTCGCAGACTGGATTGGGCTTCGATCCGTTTTTCTCTTTACCGGAAGTGCACTCTTCCTGACGTTCCTCATCACGCTTTGGTTCGTAAAAGAAGATTTTGTCCCAGTGAAACGCGAAGAACTCGCGTCGATGAAATCGATTTTCGCCTCACTGCGACATCCACAGTTGATTGTCGGTCTGTTTGTGACAACGTTCCTCATTCAGTTCTCGACACAATCCATCGGACCACTCTTGACATTATACGTACGTGAATTGAATCCGAACACTACCGCGCTCGCCTTCATGGCAGGGATTGTCGCCTCCGCTCCGGGACTGGCCGCTCTCGTTTCGGCGCAGCGTCTCGGACGGTTATCGGACAGACACGGAGCGGAGCGCATCTTGTTTTGGGCACTGCTCCTCTATAGCCTCTTCTTGATTCCGCAAGCATTCGTTACCTCAACGACTCAACTCATCTTGTTGCGTTTCGGAATCGGGTTCGCAACGGCCGCCTTGATGCCGTCCGTTCAATCGCTACTGCGCCAGCATACGCCGGTCTCTGCGACGGGGCGCATCTTTTCATACAATCAGTCCGCTCAGTTCATGGGGAATCTACTCGGACCGCTATTTGGATCCCAAATCGTGGCACACTTCGGATTTTCTGCCCTGTTCATCATCACGGGATTGATTATGATCTCGAATGCCTTCTTAGAACGGACGAACGTCCAGTCGTTACAACTCGATACAAAATAACGCCGAGCACGAAGCTCGGCGTTATTTGTATCTTTCTTATAGTAGATCAGCCGCCAATCGTGCAAGTGACGAACGTTCCCCTTTTACGAGTTGCACGTGTCCGAAGACGTTTTGTCCTTTGAAGCGTTCCACCGCGTACGTCAAGCCGTTCGAGTATTCATCCAAATACGGATGGTCGATTTGATACGGGTCACCGACGAGAACGATTTTCGAGTTCTCTCCAACGCGAGTGAGAATCGTTTTGATTTCATGCTTCGTTAAGTTCTGCGCCTCATCGATGATGATGAACTGGTCCGGCATACTTCTACCTCGAATATAGGTGAGCGCCTCGAGCTGAATCGATTTCATACCGGCTAGAATATTGCCGAGCTCGTCTTTTGAATTCGCATTGAATAAAAATTCTAGGTTATCATAAATCGGTTGCATCCATGGGCGAAGCTTCTCTTCCATCTCCCCTGGCAAATAACCGATATCATTCCCCATCGGCACGACCGGACGAGCGACGACGAGCTTATTGTAACGCTGTTCATCCTCGACGAGCGAGAGCCCTGCTGCTAGGGCAAGGAGCGTCTTCCCGGTACCGGCTTTCCCAAGTAAGGTGACAAACGGAATGTCATCTCGAAGCAACAGGTCGAGTGCCATCCGCTGTTGAACGTTTCGTGGATGAATTCCCCAAATATGATCTGCATCGAGTGCCAGTGGTCGTAAAATCGGTTGAAGCGAATCGACCACAGCAAGTGCACTCGCTTTCGACACATTACTTTTTAAAACGACGAACGAGTTCGGATATAGCACTTGTTTCGTCAAGGCCGTCGTCGGCAATTGACGAACTTTATAAAATTCATCGATGAGCGACTGATCGACTTCAATCTCTCGATAGCCGGCGTATAAGTCCGTCGTATCAACGATATGATCTGTCAAATAGTCTTCTGCGTCAATTCCAATAGCGTCCGCTTTGACACGGACCAATATATCTTTTGAGACGACGACGACCTTGTGATTCGTGTCATGCTCGTATTGTTTCATTAATCCTAACGCTACCATTAAGATGCGATTATCATTCGTCATGACATCGAACGGAATATCGACCTGGTGTTGACCGATTTCGACAAACAGACGTCCTCCGTTCTCAAGCGGGACCCCGTCATGGAGTTTTCCCGATGTTCGGAGCTGGTCGAGGACACGTGACGTTTCACGGGCGTTCCGCCCGACCTCATCCATGTTTCGTTTCTTTCCATCTAACTCTTCTAGGACGATGGCTGGAATGACCACGTCGTGTTCTTCAAATTGAAATAAGGATAGCGGATCATGTAGGAGTACGTTCGTATCGAGTACATACGTTTTTTTCATAGACTTTGTCGCCCCTCGAATATAGGATGGTATTCAAGAATGAAGACTTTCTTTCACTTCACGGTCAAGCTTTTCCGCCGCTCGAATATCATACGTTTTCGTGATTTCGGGCTGTGCGTAAGCTGCTCCATAAAACGAGATGTTCCTCACTTCTTCGACATGTCCTTCAAAAAAACGAAGATGAAGGCTCGGTTTAACCGCCGGATCGAACTCTCGAATCGCTGAGAGTAAAACATGATAGGACTGACCATCTTCGATAAAAATGAGGCCAGCCGTCTTTTCTGTCGTCAAGATGGTCACGATATGTGAATTTCTTGTCAATGCGAACCGGACCGTGACAGCATCTAACGCTTGCACCCAACTGATTGCATGGCTGATCGGCCAACGCTTCGCCTCGTCAAAACCGACGAGAAATGTTAACGGCATGTCGTTCAACAAGCGCTCTTGCGCAGCTGTCAATTCAAACGTTGCCTTACTCGCCATTCAACTCCCCTCCTTTTAACCGGGTATGGTTGTACCATTCTCCCTTACCGGTTCAATTCCCTGCTTTTAACGGTTGAAATCATGCTATACTCATCGTATAGAGGAAGGTGAAAAGATGCGTGTAAAATGTTCTCTTTGCGATAAAGTCGAGACCATCGACTCATGGTCGTTTGAAGCAAAACGCTTGCGTAACAAACCGGCTAAAACGTATATGTGTCAAGAGTGTCAGGAGCGAATCAGCGAACGAACGGCTGAACGCGCCGCATCTGTACAGTTCAAGTTATATCCTACATTTCGACAGAAACGAAATTGGTAATGCAAACGGGCGCCTCCGAAGAGACGCCCGTATTTTTTATGATTCTACCGCATCTTGACGACGGTTCCACCAGAGGCGACCACGATAAATGGCCAACACGATAGCCATGACGGCAAGCACTTCCGGGATTGGCCAAGTGAAAAAGACGAGTGCCATCGTACCTGCACCAAGTGAAAGCAAAATATAGACGATGAGCGACTTCCACCATGCCAATTGTTTCGCAAAACCAAGTTTAAAGACAAGGATCGTCAGTAAGATGACCGTGACAACGAGTGCATTGAACCCGACGGAAAAGTCGTTCGGGTCACTGCCGACACCTAGCATCGAAGCGATCCACGGAACGTCAATCTGTGTGATATCGATTGTTTGAGAAGCTTTCAAGACAAAGAGTCCCCCTTTATTTCATACACATCCATTCTACACTATTCCATGCAAAAGGGAACGCCGAAGCGTCCCCTTTCTGCTAACTTATTCTTTACCAAGTTTACGACGCTTGTCAGCTTTCTCGCGTTCGTTCTTGTTCAAGATTTTCTTACGAAGACGGATTGACTCCGGTGTGATTTCACAGTACTCGTCATCGTTCAAGAACGTGAGCGACTCTTCAAGCGAGAAGACGCGCGGACGTTTCAAGACTTGTGTCGAGTCTTTTGCAGAAGCACGCATGTTCGTCAATTGCTTCCCTTTAACGGCGTTAATGGCAAGGTCAACGTCACGGTTACATTCCCCAATGATCATTCCTTCATACACATCCGTACCTGGCTCGATAAAGATCGTTCCACGGTCTTCAAGGGCACCGATTGAGTAAGCCGTCGACTTCCCGTTTTCGATACATACCATAACACCACTACGACGGCCACCGATATCAGCAGCGATATACGGACGATACTCTTCGAACGTATGGTTCAAGATTCCGTATCCACGTGTCGCTGACAAGAATTCGTTACGGTAACCGATAAGACCACGTGATGGCACGAGGAATTCCATACGTGTCTGACCGTTGTCATTCGTGTTCATGTTCGCAAGCTCACCTTTACGGAGACCGATCGATTCCATGACTGAACCTGTGTACTCTTCAGGTACGTCGATGATAACGCGCTCGAACGGCTCAACTTTCGTGCCGCTTTCGTCTTCGCGGATGATAACTTGTGGTTTCGATACTTGGAGCTCGTAACCTTCACGACGCATGTTCTCGATCAAGATCCCGAGGTGAAGCTCACCGCGTCCTGATACGATCCATTGGTCTGGTGAATCTGTGTTTTCGACACGGAGTGAAACGTCTGTCTCGAGTTGTTTCATCAAACGTTCTTCGATTTTACGTGCCGTCACGAAATCGCCTTCACGTCCTGCGAACGGAGAGTTGTTTGTCATGAAACGCATTTGAAGCGTTGGCTCATCGATGCGAAGGAGCGGAAGTGGCTCTTCTTTACCGACTGGCGTTACCGTTTCACCGACGTTGATATCTTCCATTCCGGCGATAGCAATCAAGTCACCTGCTTTAGCTTCTTCGATTTCGACGCGCTTGAGGCCGAAGTAACCGAACAATTTCGTGACACGAAGTTGCTTCACCGTACCGTCTGTCTTACAAAGCGATACTTGCTCACCGACTTTGATTTTCCCACGGAAGACGCGACCTACACCGATACGACCGAGGTAGTTGTCATAGTCGAGCATCGTCACTTGGAATTGAAGTGGCTCGTCTGAGTTGTCCACTGGAGCCGGCGTGTTTTCAAGAATCGTGTCGAGCACGTGCGTGATTGTATCTTCTTGTTTTTCTGGATCAGGATCGAACGAACTTGAACCGCTGACTGCTGATGTGTAGACGACAGGGAATTCAAGTTGATCTTCATCTGCGCCAAGGTCGATCAAGAGATCAACAACTTCATCGACAACGTCGAGTGGACGAACCATCGGCTTATCGATTTTGTTGACGACGACAATCGGACGAAGTCCTTGGTCAAGTGCTTTTTTCAACACGAAACGAGTTTGTGGCATACAGCCTTCACGCGCATCGACAACAAGAATAACGCCGTCTACCATACGCATGATTCGCTCAACTTCTCCACCGAAGTCTGCGTGACCTGGTGTATCTACGATGTTGATGCGCGTCTCTTTATAATCGATTGCTGTGTTTTTTGCGAGAATCGTAATTCCGCGCTCACGCTCGATATCGTTCGAGTCCATCGCGCGTTCTGCGACTGCCTCGTTCGTCCGGAAAGTACCAGACTGTTTCAATAATTCATCGACTAACGTTGTTTTACCGTGGTCAACGTGCGCGATGATGGCTACGTTACGAAGGTTTGTTCTTACGTTCATGTAGTTATTCCTCTCTTATTTAAAAAATTTCAACTTTTCTTCAACTTTAAGAGTATAGCACACGTCACAGTACCTTTGTCGAGTGGAATCGACTGTGAACGTTTTCATCCCGTGTTTTTTATCATACAATAGGGAGGATAAGAGAAAATAAGGAGGAACCTCCATGCAGCTAATGTTTGTATTGATCGCAACGGCCGTTGTCGCAGGATTCGTCGGCATTGGAATCGGGGTGGCCGAAGGAAGCGCCGCCATTATTTTAGGAAGCCTCGTGTTAAGTGGCGTAGCGACATTCTTTGGTATTCAATTGCGTCGCCGCATTCTTTCAGAACGTCAATCATAAAAAAGGGTTACTCCGGGATCATATCGGAGTAACCCTTTTAACTTGCTTTTATAGCGGACGAGTCAAGCAGATGCGGTCGCGTAAAACGAGCCCATCTTCTTCGATGTCATCGTACCCGTGATTACGAAAATAATCGCGTTCCACCGAATCGAATCGGAATCCGGCTTGTTGGTAAAAACGCAACTGCATGATGCTTGAATTCCCTGTACAGACGAGTAGTTCTTTTCCACCAATCATCGTGGCCCGCTTCACTGCGTCTTGTAACAAGCGTTGACCAATCGTTTGGTTTTGACGTTCGGGTTTCACTGCGATATTGACGAGTTCAACCCGATCGCCTTCGTGTGAGACGAGCATATACGCACCGACAATCTCACCACCGAGTAACGCTTTGTACGTACGACCTTCCTCGAATTGTTCCCGGACCATCGCTTCATTCGGATTCGCCAAGACGAGTAAGTTGCGGATTTCTTCATACGAATCATGTTCCACGATGTGTAAGTCCGGTTTTGCTTCAGCCGTGACCCCTTTTGCGATGACGTAATGTTTGATGACGTCATTTACAAATGAATCGCTCCCAGCCAGGACAGATGTTTTTCCGTCATACCGAATCGGCTCACCATATAAGGAAACGACACGCCCGCCCACCTCTTCAACGAGTAACTTTCCAGCAGCATAATCCCATGGCATATTGCGCATTGTGATGTAGCCGTCCACGCGGCCGGCAGCAAGCCAGGCTAATTCAAGCGATGCAGCACCATGAGCTCGCGTCCCAATCGAGTCCCGTACAATCGGAGCGAGTATTTCCGGGGCAATCTGGTGGTTCGGCGTGACCCACGTCGCATTCATACTTAAAAACGCGTCTCGGACATGATGTTCATGAAGGGTCGTCAACGTCCGACCGTTCAATGCCGCCCCGTATCCTTTCCGCGCCATGAACATCTCATCCGCCATGACGTCATAGACGAATCCATATTCCACGACCCCATCCACCATGATTGCGATAGAGATAGCAAACATACGTTTTTGATGAATAAAATTTAACGTCCCATCAATCGGGTCGACAAACCAGACGGTACCGGTCAATTGTTCTGGCTGATCTGTCGTCCCCTCTTCCCCCATAATCTGATGTTCCGGAAACGTTTGTTGGATTCGACGGACAATCAATTGTTCCACCGCCCGATCGATTTCAGTGACCAAGTCCCCTTTTCCCGTCTTTCGTTCCACTTCATAACTTTGATCAATCTCGCGACGAATCAGTTCTCCCGCTTGTTTGATTAAGTCGACTGCAAACCATTCTATCATCTGTGATCACCTCAACTGTATTGTACCAAACAAAAACCAGTATCCGCTCGGAATACTGGTTGAATGTGTGTGTAATGGTTAGGCTTCGAGACGCAATAATTCTTGGCGGTACTTCTCTAACCGATGCTTGCTAGCCTGAACTGTAGCATCATCTTGTGACGCCATCGCATCGAAGAGGGTTGCCAATTCATAATCAATCTCTAAGCGCAGCACCGGGATCCGTTTTTCTGCGTCTTTTCTTTTGAATGCCTCAATCACTTGTTTCATAAGATGCCACACTCCTTTTGTTGGGCTACAAGTTACGGTTTAGTGAGTTGAATTGAGTATATCAGATAAAATTCGAAAAAGAAAGAGAATTGTCTGACTATTTTGAATTTTTTATCTTAATGGATATATTCCCAATTCCGAGGTCCCTAAACCTGATTTGGTGTTAATGAACTGTACCCGATTTAAAGGAGAAATAACAAAAAAGCATGCCTGAATTTGCTCGGGCATGCTCAGTCTTACAGTTTGATCATTTTACTCGAGGACTTCATTGCCGCCTGAACCGTACGATACGTGGAATAACCTGTCTGTTCGTCGTGAACCGCGTTCAGTTGTTTCTCCTCCGACTTAGATGTTACGATCTGCTTGAAGGCACGATAGGAGTCGAGAAAAATCTCTCGTTCCACCCCACCTTCATTGGCTTGTGCGACGACGTTATAAAACTCGACGACTTCAATCAATTCGTCAGTCGTCCAATCCGGATTGATCGGATAGTTGATTTGCATATTGTTTCACCTCGACACCCATTGTAACAACAAAAAAAACTATTGCAAGTTGAGCCAGAAATCTCTATAGTTTTTTTGTTGCTTGTTTTTTAAAAACAACATATATCATAACGATACTATTCATCTTATAAATAAACTGATTCAAGGGGGATTTACGATTGAAATTAAAAGGTGCTACTCAGCTCGAAACGCCACTATTTGACACGTTGCTTGAACATGTCGACTCAAACCCGATTGCGTTCCACATTCCTGGTCATAAAAGCGGAAAAGGGATGGACCCGGAGTTTCGTGACTTTATTGGTGAAAACGCCCTAAAAATTGATTTGATTAACATTGCCCCACTCGATGACCTCCATCATCCAAAAGCGGCAATCGCTGAAGCGGAGCGCTTGGCGGCAGAGGCGTTCCGTGCTGACGAGACCTTTTTCTCCGTTCAAGGGACATCGAGTGCCATCATGGCGATGATCATGGGTGTCGTTGGCCCGAACGAAAAAATCATCGTGCCACGGAACGTCCATAAATCCGTCATGTCCGCGCTCGTCTTAACGGGTGCCCACCCGGTCTTCATCCACCCGGAATTTGACGAAACATACGGCATCGCCCACGGAATCACGGCTAGTGCCGTTGAACGCGCGCTTGAACTTCATCCGGACACGAAAGCCGTACTCGTCATCAACCCGACTTATTTCGGGGTCGCAGGTGATTTAGAACGTATCGTGTCCGTCGCGCATGCACAAGACGTTCCTGTACTTGTCGATGAGGCACACGGCGTTCATCTCCCGTTTCACGATGAACTTCCGCTCTCGGCGATGCAAGCGGGAGCAGATGTGGCGGCGACGAGTGTGCACAAGCTTGGTGGTTCAATGACAGGTAGTTCGATTTTGAACGTACGCCGCGGACTCGTCTCGCCAGAACGAATTCACGCGATGCTCTCTATGATTACAACGACGTCAACATCCTATTTGCTCCTCGCTTCTCTCGACGCGGCACGTCGACAGTTAGCGACAAAGGGTCACATGATGAATGAGCGTGCACTCGAGCTTGCTAGAACGGCCCGTACGGCAATCAATCACATGCCGAACTTATCGGTATACGGTCATGCCGAGTTGCATTCTGAATCGACTTACGCGCTCGATGAAACGAAAGTACTCGTATCCGTGCGTGAACTTGGGGTAACTGGATTTGAAGTCGAGAAATATCTTCGCGACAAACACCGCATCGAAGTCGAGATGTCCGATTTATTGAATGTGCTCTTCATCGTCACATCAGCGGACGACGAGTCAACGATTCAAGCGTTGATTGAAGCGATGAGAGATGTCGTTTCTGTTTACCAAAAGTCTGGGAACGACTCATTATCCATCATGCTCCCAGAGATTCCACCACTTGCGCTCAGTCCTCGTGATGCGTTTTATGAAGAGACGGAGACGATTCCTCTCGAAAACGCAGTCGGGCGTATTTCAGCGGAGTTCATCATGGTGTATCCACCAGGAATTCCAATCATCATTCCAGGTGAATTGATTACGACGTCGACACTCGAATACATCATGGCCAACATTGAAGCGGGTCTTCCCGTACAAGGTCTTGAAGATGAGTCGCTGCAAATGATTAAAGTCATCCAACAAACAAAAGCGATTCGCTAAATAAAAAATGAGCCGGTCATCGTGACCGGCTCATTTTTTATGTCATCTCAGAAAAGGTGGCTGTAGATGATCGAATTGCTTCCCCTAGTGCCTATTATAAGAAAACGCTTACATTTTTTCAAGTATCAATTTCTTCAGATGCTTGTGTTTTTTCGACCAAGCAAAGTCGTAAAAATTCAGCGACGTGTTCCGTGTCGTTCAAGTTGATGCCAAGCATCGGATACAATTGACGCGGCTCTTCTAGCGCATGCAAATCAAGAAGGGCCGATTGACCCGTTTGCATACAGACGACTAACACCTTGCCCATGAATTGCTGTGTATAGACGAAACCAAAATCATAACGAGCGGCTTCTGTTTCAATCCCCGTAAATCGGACACGACTCGTCTCGGATACGGTATACAATAACTCCTCATCGAATGCCATCAGGATTCCCTCCCTTCTCTCTTCACAAGTATTTTCCTTTATACTACAAGTATGAAACCTAAGGAGAGAATGACAATGAAGATTAATTATGCAACAGAGGTAAACGTAGAAACTCTTGTCCAGTTCATGCACGATCTATGGCCAGACGCCCCCATTGAAGAATTACAAATGGAAGTCAAACTCGGTCTCGCCTCAAAAAAGATGCATTATTTCATCGCATCAAATGAACATGGGGAGGCAGTTGGTTTTTGTCAGCTCAGTTTCCGGCATGACTATGTGCCAGGTTCTAGTACATCCCCGACCGCCTATGTGGAAGGAATCTATGTCAGTGAATCAGAGCGCCATCGAGGTGTCGCCTCTCGTTTGGTCGATGCTGCATCAACCTTCGCGGTCCGTCACGGTTGTATCGAACTGGCATCAGATACCGAGCTTGAAAACGAGGACAGTCAACGCTTTCACGAGAAGGTCGGATTCAAGGAAGTCGAGCGTGTCGTCACCTACATGAAAAACCTCTCCCACGAATCGTGAGAGAGGTTTTATTGACGTTCTTATTTTACGACGTGGATTGGCATACCCATTGCGATTTCAGCAGCTTCCATAGCCATCTCACCGAGTGATGGGTGAGCGTGGATTGTAAGTGCGATATCTTCAGCAGTCATACCAGCCTCGATTGCAAGGCCAAGCTCAGCAATCATATCTGAAGCGCCCGTACCCGCGATTTGAGCACCGATCAAGAGACCGTCCTCTTTGCGTGTGATGAGCTTCATGAAGCCGTCTGGCTCGTCAAGTGCAAGTGCACGACCGTTCGCTGCGAATGGGAATTTCGAAACTGTGATTTCGAGTCCTTCTTCTTTTGCGAGTGGCTCTGTGTAACCAACCGTTGCGAGTTCAGGATCTGTGAAGACGACTGCAGGGATTGCAGAGTAGTCGAGGTAAGCTGGCTTACCTGCTGCTGCTTCCGCTGCGATTTTCGCTTCGTAAGATGCTTTGTGTGCAAGTGGTGGTCCAGGAACGATATCACCGATTGCATAGATGTTTTCGTTCGATGTTTTACACTGGTCATCGATTTCGATGATTCCGCGGTCGCTGATTTTAACGTCCGCGTTCTCAAGACCGATGTCGCCTGTGTTTGGACGACGACCAACTGTGACGAGGACATAGTCCGCTTCAACAGATTGCTCTTCACCGTTTACTTCAAACTTAACAGTTACGCCGTCTTCCGTCTCTTCAACACCTTTAGCAAGTGCATTCGTGTGGATTGTGACGTTCCCTTTTTGCTTGAGTTTCTTCTTAACGATTTGCGTCATTTGTGGTTCGAAACCAGACAAGATGTCGCTAGCGCCCTCTACAACGACAACTTCTGTATCGAAGTTAGCGTATGCAGTACCGAGCTCCATACCGATGTATCCACCGCCAATGACGACGAGTTTCTTCGGTACTTCAGGAAGTGCCAAGGCGCCAGTTGAAGAAAGGACGCGTTTAGACCATTTGAACGATGGGATCTCGATTGGTGTAGAACCAGTCGCGACAATCGCTTTTTTGAATTTGTAAGGAGTTGAGCTGTCTTCAGTGATGACACGAACTGTGTCTTCAGAAGCGAAGAACGCTTCACCTTGAACGATCTCAATTTTGTTTCCTTTGAGGAGACCTTTGACACCGCCAGTCAATTTGTTAACGACTGACTGTTTCCAGTCTTGAACTTTTGTGAAGTCCACTGACACGTTGTCAGACGTGATTCCCATTGAATCATGTCCTTTAGCGTGTTGGAAGTTGTGTCCTGCTGTGATCAACGCTTTCGATGGGATACATCCGACGTTCAAGCAGACACCACCGAAGTTGCCTTTCTCAACGATTGTTACTTTCATTCCGAGCTGAGCGCCACGGATTGCGGCAACGTATCCACCAGGACCGGCACCGATGACAAGCAAATCAGTTTCTTGTGCGAATTCTCCTACTACCATGTTCTTATCCCTCCATCATTAGAAGTGCTGGGTCTTCGAGCAAGCGTTTCACCATGTTAAGAGCGTTTTGTGCAGTCGCACCGTCGATGAGGCGGTGGTCAAAGCTGAATGAAAGTGCAAGTACTGGCGCAGCAACGATTTCACCGTTCTTCACGACAGCTTTCTCCGCGATACGGCCGATACCGAGAATCGCAACTTCTGGGTGGTTGATGACAGGTGTGAACCATTGTCCACCAGCTGAACCGATGTTTGTGATTGTGATCGATCCGCCTTTCATGTCTTCCCCAGCGAGCTTACCTTCACGAGCTTTACCTGCAAGTTCGTTAATGTTTGTAGCAAGTGCATAGATTGATTTACGGTCTGCATCTTTTACGACTGGTACAACGAGTCCGTTGTCCGTGTCAGCTGCAATCCCGATGTTGTAGTAGTTTTTGTAGACGATTTCTTCGTTCACGTCATCGATTGAAGCGTTGATTGTTGGGAATGCTTTCGCTGCAGCAGTCAATGCTTTCACGACGAATGGCAAGTACGTGAGTTTCACGCCTTGGTCAGCCGCGACTTGTTTGAAGTCTTTGCGGAGTGCAACGAGTTTTGTAACGTCGACTTCGTCCATGAGTGTAACGTGTGGTGCAGTGTGTTTCGAGTTAACCATCGCTTTCGAGATGGCTTTACGGATTCCACGGATTTTCTCACGTGTTTCAAGTTCAGGAGTCGCTGACTCGTAAGGCTTGATTTCCGTTTTCGCAGCTGCTGCTGGTGCTACAGATTCTGTTTTCTCTGTTGTAGCTTCTGCAGACGGTGCTTCGCCGTTCGCGAATGCATCGATGTCTTCTTTCAATACACGGCCGTTGTCGCCAGAACCGTTGACTTCACGGATGTCGACACCTTTTTCACGTGCATATTTACGGACAGATGGCATAGCGATAACACGTTCAGATTTGTGAAGTTGAACGTCGCGTGGCGCGTCTTCTTTCACATCTTCTTTTACGTCTTCTGTCTTCTCTTCTGCTTTCGGTTGTTCAGGTGTTTCTTCTTCACCTGCTGGTGCATCGCCTTCGATGTCAAACGTAATGAGGACGTCGCCGACTACGGCAACTGTACCTTCAGAAACTTTAACTTCTTTGACTGTACCGTCGACTGGAGCTGGGATTTCAACGACTGCTTTGTCGTTTTGTACTTCTAAAAGAACATCGTCCTCTTTGACCGTATCCCCTGCTTTTACGAACCACTTGACGATTTCACCTTCGTGAATACCTTCACCGATATCTGGTAATTTAAATTCAAATACTGCCACTGGTTTTTCCTCCCATCAATTCATCATGTAAACACGACAAGGGAGACAATTCTCCCTCATCGTTTATTCGACACGATCTTAGAAGTTCACAACTTCCTTAACTTTTGCAACGACATCTTTATGGTCAGGCAACCACATGTCTTCACCTTGTGCGAATGCGAAGACTGTGTCAGGTGCAGTTACTCGAAGAACTGGTGCTTCGAGGTGAAGAATTGCGCGCTCTTGAATTTCAGTTACGACGTTCGCCGCGATACCTGCTTGACGTTGTGCCTCTTGAACGACGATCGCACGACCTGTCTTCTTAACAGATTCTACGATTGTGTCGATATCAAGCGGGCTCACTGTCATGAGGTCGATGACTTCAACGTTGATGTTTTCTTTTTCAAGCTCTTCCGCTGCTTTGAGTGACGTGTGCACCATCGCACCGTAAGTGATGATTGAAACGTCTGTACCTTCACGTTTCACATCCGCTTTACCGAGTTCGATTGTGTACTCACCTTCAGGTACTTCGCCACGGAATGAACGATACAATTTCATGTGCTCGAGGAACACGACTGGGTCGTTGTCACGGATAGACGCGATCAACAAACCTTTTGCATCGTACGGAGTCGATGGAATAACGACTTTAAGACCAGGTGTCTGAGCCATCAAACCTTCAAGGCTGTCCGCGTGAAGCTCAGGTGTCTTAACTCCACCACCGAATGGTGAACGGATTGTGATTGGTTGGCTGTAAGCGCCGCCTGAACGGTAACGCATACGTGCCATTTGAGCTGCGATTGAGTCGAAAACTTCGAATACGAATCCGAAGAATTGAACTTCCATGATTGGACGGAATCCAGTAAGACCTAGACCGATCGCAAGACCACCAATCCCTGATTCAGCGAGTGGCGTGTCGAAGACACGGTCTTCGCCGAGCTCGTCTTGGAGACCTTCCGTCGCACGGAATACCCCACCGTTTTTACCAACGTCTTCTCCGAAAAGAAGTACTTTCTCGTCGCGTTTCATTTCAACGCGCATCGCATCAGTAATCGCTTGGATCATTGTCATTTGAGCCATAACTTACTTCGACTCCTTTGCAGTATATTCTTCAAGCTGTTCTTTCAAGTTTGAAGGAAGTTCTTCGAACATGTTGTTGATGAAGTCCGAAACTTTTTGTTTTGGTTCTTTGTCTGCTTGGCTGATTGCTTCTTTCACGTCAGCTTTCGCTTGCTCGATCACTTCGTTCTCCATGTCTTCGTTCCAGAGTTTCTTGTTCTCAAGGAAGAGACGGAAACGTACGAGTGGATCTTTTTCTTGATACTCTGTGTCGAGTTCTTTTGTACGGTAACGTGTTGGGTCATCCCCAGCGAGCGTATGTGGTCCGTAACGGTAAGTGAGTGACTCGATGAGTGTCGGTGTTCCTTCGAGTGCATCGACACGAGCTTGTTGAGTCGCTGCGAGCACTGCAAGAACGTCCATTCCGTCTACTTGAATTCCGTTGATTCCAGCTGCAACAGCTTTTTGCGCGATCGTTTTAGCTGCTGTTTGCTTTTCAACAGGAGTCGAGATAGCGAAACGGTTGTTTTGAACGACGAAGATTGCTGGTGATTTGAATGCACCTGCAAAGTTCAATCCTTCGTAGAAGTCACCTTGTGATGAGCCACCGTCACCTGTGTAAGTAATAGCGACATTTTTGTTGCCGTTGCGTTTGAGGCCCATTGCCACACCCGCAGTTTGAATGATTTGTGCACCGATGATGATTTGTGGCATCAATACGTTGACACCTTCAGGGATGCGGTTTCCTGCCACGTGTCCACGTGAGAACAAGAACGCTTGATAAAGCGGAAGTCCGTGGAATACGAGTTGCGGGATATCACGGTATCCTGGAAGAATCCAGTCCTCTTTGTCGAGCGCGTATTGCGTCCCGATCATCGTCGCTTCTTGACCTGCCACTGGCGCGTAGAATCCTAAGCGACCTTGACGGTTAAGTGAGATGGCGCGTTGGTCCCAGATTCGAGTATAGACCATGCGGCGCATGAGTTCCTGAAGTTGCTCGTCCGTTAGGTCAGGCATTGCGTCTTGGTTGACGACCTCACCCTTCTCGTCGAGAATACGGAACGTTTGGAAGTTTTCTTCCACGTTTTGAAGTACCTGAACGTTGTTCATTCGTTTCACCTCATCCTTTCAACTATGAGACAATTGTCTTTTTTGTGATCAAACACTATCTCAAATCTTACGTGTATCTGTCCAAAAAAGCAATCTGTATTAACGTGATTCAGAAAAGTTATCCTCTTCTGCCGTTTCCTTGTTAGTATAAAACGGGTTGTTTCAATAACGCAAAAAATATGCTTACCAAAATAAAACGCTTACATTCAAGGGATATGACATCCTTTTCACCACTGTATTATTTTCATTTCACCTTCTGTACCATCCACATTCCTTCCTGTTTAAATATGATATAATCAATCATATATGTTTGATAGAAAGGAAGTTGTGTATGTTAACCATGAAAGATGTCATCCGCGAAGGAGACGAGCGGCTTCGCGCGCGCTCAACTGAAGTACCGATTCCGCCAACGACAGAAGATTTGGCGTTACTCGACGAGATGGAGACGTTCCTCGTCAATAGTCAAGACCCAGAGATGAGCGAGAAATACGAGTTGCGAGGTGGGGTCGGCATCGCCGCGCCACAACTCGGTGTGAATCGTCGTTTCTTCACAGTCTTGCTACAAGAAGAGGAAGAGACGTTCAAACTCTCTATCTTCAATCCTAAAATCACAAGTCATTCCGTCGAGCAGACATTTTTGAATGGCGGCGAAGGCTGTCTATCGGTCGATCGCGTGGTCAAAGGAAATGTACCTCGTTTTCGTCGAATCACGTTAGAAGGGTTCGACCGCGATGGGAAGCCCATTAAGCTTCGCTTGCGCGGAATGCGCGCTGTCGTATGTCAGCACGAGCTCGATCATTTAGATGGGATCATGTTCTATGACCGCATCAATATGTCGAACCCGTTAGAAACATACGGCGAACCGATTTAACATGTTTAGCTCGAGAAAAAGGGCACTGTTGTTACTATTCCCATTTTTATTTCTTTTAATCGGTGGATGTGTGCGAATCAATTATGATGCGACTGTTCACTATGACCAATCTGTTTCGCTCGAAACGACTTATGCGTTCCGTGATCATCCTGTCATGAAATTGCTCAATCTCAGGCTCGACTGGGATACTTGGAAAGAACAGGCGGAAGAGAACGGATATGAAACAGAAGATTATTCAAGTCCTGATGACTACGAAGGCATGGTCTTAAAGAAGACTTTTAAAAATGTGGACGAGTTGCAACAGATTAAAGAGGAATGGAAAACGGGACCTGCCGGTATTTTAGTTCCTCCGGATATTCAGTTCGACATCGATCAACGAGAAGGCATTTGGTTTGATTCCTATACGTTACAAACCAATCTCGACCTCCGTCTCGACCGGGTCGACTTACCCGGCGTCGAACTAACCGGCTCCCCAAAAAAATTGGCTGAACGATATATCCGCCAAGCCGACATTCGCTTTAACTTGACTGTTCCGACCGGCGTATTCGTTGAGGATGGAACCGGCCTAGATCTCCGTTCTATGAAGCATGTTGAGTGGCAAGTGTACGGAGGACGCCAAAACAATGTAAAGTTAGTCGCCCATGTGCCGAACGTTAAAGCATGGGTGATCACCATCATCGTATTGGTGTCAGCTATCATCTTAAGTTATTTCATTTGGCGCAAGTATCGACGAAACGTCGGCAACCCTAGAGAAACGTCGATTCGTTCACGCCTGTTAGGGTTATTGATTGTCTCCCTCTCGCTCATTTTGATTGTCGGGACATTCCGACAAGAGTTGGCAAACGAGCGTCAATCCGAGGCGATTCGCCAAGCTTCTCAAACGAATGAGTTTATCCCTACGTTTGCAGTTCATGGTTTACTCGGGACAGACCGGACGTTCCTCCGTTTCTCTCAAGCGATGGAACAAAGTGGGCAAGCGACTGACGGAGCACTTTGTACCGTGACTGTCAAAGGCAAGGCCGACTGTGAAATATATGATTTTAGTTCAACTCGCCCGATTGTCCGAATCGAGTTCGAAGATGCAGAGGCTTCTTTGAACAATCAGACAAAGTGGTTGAATGCAGCTATTGAAACGTATAAGAAAACGAGAAATCGTTCGTTCGACCGGATGTATATCATTGGCCATAGTATGGGTGGCGTAGCCGCTGCCAACTATATCTTGAATCAAGAGACGTACATCGTCGATAAGTTTGTAACGTTCGATAGCCCGTTCGGCGGGACACGCCTTGCGAACTTCGGATTATCTGCCAGTAACTTCGGCATTAACACCGGAAGCCCTGCCATCCGTGATTTGTCCCCTAACTCAGACGGACTACAAGCATTCCAGTCTAAGCTTGAGACATGGCCGAGGTCCGTTCAGGTACTCTCCTTCTCTGGACGAGGCGGTGAATTCAATTTGATTGAGCCGGCGAGTTCTCTGTTACTGGAAGAGTATACGAATAACATTCAGACAGAAACGGTACCGTACGACCATTTCTCGCTTCACCGTAAAAGTGACGTCTTGAAAGAGACTGGGAAATTCTTATACGAATACACGAATGAGTTTAATCCAATCGAGACGAACTAACGTCAAAACAGCTATCCCCAAATTTTGAGGATAGCTGTTTTTTAATACGTCATCGTCCATGTGACTTTTTGGAGCCAATACATCATATACTTTCCGATTGGGAGATCCGTTTGAATCTCATCATACGCTACCGTATACGTGCCATTCTCATTGTTCCATAGACGATTAAAATACTCGTCCACTTCATCAAAGAAGGCTGTATCCACATCTCCTGTCACTTCGACGTCTGCCTCTAGGTTATAATCGTTCATGTTCCGGGTCGTATAATTCCCCGAACCTAAGACAACTGTCTTTTCTTCACCATCCACATACAGGATTTTTGGATGATATTGTTCCTTGCCGACATCATACCAGCGAATCTCGATTTGCTCCGGGTTGACGGTGTTCAGTTCTGCCGTCACCGGTAAGTTCGGTAACCCTGATTTCGATCGACCGAACGCATTCGTGTTCGGATCGAGGATCAAGTTCACCGTCACCCCGCGCCCGGCGGCATCCTCGATTGCTTGGATAATATTCCGATCTGCCAAATAGAACATTCCGATCCAAATGGTGTCCCCATCGTCCGCCCCATTCATTGCATCGAGCACCGACTCTTGAATCTTCCCTTCGGTGACATAACGAATCTCCATCGGTGCCTCGCTCGGCGCATTTTCAATCTTCGACAACGCTTCATCATCTGGGAAGCGCCTTGCATCCCCTTTCGAGAACGTCGCGACCGCTTGCTCACCTTCAACGATTTCTTTTAAAATCGCTCCTTTTAAATGGACACCGACATTCGAGTGATATCCACTGGCATCATGTGGATTGGCGGAAAGTACAAAGCCTTCATTCTCGGTGACCATCACTTTCCGATGGTTCGCTTTGATATTGAGCAACCTTAAATATGCACGAACCGTAATGTCCGGTGCCGAAGAGGCCATCGGGTTCGGCAACCAGCCGGCTTGACTATTGCCGAACCACTGAATCGCCATCCGGTAAAACGTGGAGTATAAAATATTCGGGTCACGAAGAGCATCGAGGTTTGTATATACGACCTCCACTCCCGCTTCCTCTAGGACATCAAAGTGGTCAGAAACATGTCCGTTGTATGTGGTATTGATGTCATCCGTGATGAAGACGACCTTCAAATCCGGGTATCGCTCCATTTGCTCAAGCAATGCTGAAGATAGGCGCGATGTAATGTCCGGATATTGTCGGTCTTCATTCGAATAAGGATTGAATAAGAAAAAGTCCATGACGATATATTCTTTTGCCTCACGTATCGCTCGTTCAACTTCACTAAATATCTCCTGTTCGACAATCTCCGTATCTTCCCCTTGATAGGTCAAATCATGAAGAAAATCGATTTGGTCATCTGTGATGAGATACGGTTCAGATTGTCTCGACACGCCTTCCGGTAATGGTTTGACTTGATGATATACGAGCGTGATGAGAAAAATGACCGCAATGATTGCGGCTCCCCATTTCAGCCACCCTTTCTTCCCCTTTTTCTTCGCCATAAGCTCCCCCTCCTCATTTGCGGTGAAAAAAACGAGCTGTAGTCTCCTACAGCCCGTCAGATCATACTTCCATAATAATCGGCAGGACCATCGGGTGTCTCCGCGTCTTTTGTGCCAAGTAAGGTGTGAGGGTGTCTGAGACGAGTTGCTTCATCTCCGACCACTTCATCTGCTTATTGGACAATCCTTGTTCGACGGTTTTCTTCAACAATCGTTCGCCATCACGAATCAGACTACCTGATTCACGCATGTAGACGAATCCACGTGAGATGATATCCGGTCCTGAGACGAGTTTGCGCGTCTTGCCATCGATGCTGATGACGACGACAACGAGTCCATCTTCAGACAGAATTCGGCGATCTCTTAATACGATATTCCCGATATCACCAATTCCATTCCCATCAATATACACAGCGTTCGCAGAAATTTTACCAGTGACCGCAGCCGACTCCGAGTCGACAGCAAGCACTTCGCCATTATCCATTACGAAACTGTTCTCTTTCGGGATTCCAACCGATTCAGCAAGCTCAGCATGCTTTTTCAACATACGGTACTCGCCGTGAATCGGCATGAAGAATTTCGGATTCAGAAGACGAATCATCAACAACTGTTCTTGTTGCGAACCGTGACCTGACGTATGAATGTTCGTCAACTTACCGTAGACAACATCCGCTCCCGCTTTATACAACTGGTCAATCGTCTTCCCGACCGAGATGGCGTTACCTGGGATTGGAGAAGAAGAGAAGATGACCGTATCCCCAGGAATGATCGACACTTGACGGTGCGTCCCATTTGCAATACGGCTGAGCGCTGCCATCGGTTCCCCTTGCGATCCGGTACAAAGAATCGCGATTTCATTCGGGTCGTAGTGACGCATCTGATTCGCCTCAATAATCATACCCTTTGGCACGTTGATGAAACCGAGTTCTTGTCCGATCGTCATGACTTTCTCCATCGAACGACCGAAAATCATGAGATGACGACCTGTCTCGGCACACGAATCGACCACTTGTTGCAAGCGATAGATGTTCGATGCGAACGTCGCAAAGATGATTCGACCGTCCGCTTTCCGGAACGTCTCACTAATCGTCCCACCGACCACGCTCTCACTCATCGTGAAGCCTTCCACTTCTGCATTTGTTGAATCGGACAAGAGACAAAGCACGCCTTCTTTTCCGATTTCCGCCATCTTAGCAAGGTCTGCCGGCTCGCCTACCGGAGTGAAGTCGAACTTGAAGTCACCCGTATGGACGATGTTCCCTTGTGGCGTCTTGACGACGACACCGAGTGAGTTCGGAATCGAGTGCGTCGTGCGGAAGAACGAGATGCTCGTCTTACGGAACTTGATGAGTGAATCCTCATCAATCTCATGGAGCTCTGCCTCACGAAGCAACCCATGCTCCTCAAGTTTAACTTTGATCAATCCGAGCGCGAGCTTCGTCGCATAAATCGGCAATTGCACTTGCTTCAATAAGAATGGAATTCCCCCGATATGGTCTTCGTGACCGTGAGTGATGAATACCCCTTTTACTTTGTCCTTGTTTTTAATCAAGTACGAGTAATCAGGAATCACATAGTCGATTCCAAGCAAGTCATCCTCTGGGAACATGATTCCCGCATCGATGACGATGATTTCATCTTGGAATTGAACAACATATGTGTTCTTCCCGATTTCTCCGAGTCCGCCCAATGCGAACACGGCTGTTTGGTGGTTCTTAACAAACTTCATTTAATCTCTCCTTACTTCAATTATTAATACATCTATGTGAAACATAAGTGATTCTCGAATATGCCCGTAAGATTCTTTTTTCATTATAGCTCATATCATGACAATATTTCACTAACGATGTGATATTCGTGGTAGTTTCCCTATTTCGTGTTATCCTTTTAGTGGGTTCAGAAAACATATTTTTTAGATAAAGAGAAAGAATGGTGAATCAAATGGAAGATCAAAAGGTTGTTTTCTTCGATATTGACGGCACGCTTTTACATGAAGGTAGTTATATCCCGCCTTCTACGATTTCAGCAATTCAGGCATTGCGAGAAAACGGCGTCGAGACGTTCATCGCGACGGGACGTGGACCGGCCATGCTATCCGACATCCCAGAACGTGTCGGGATTGATAGTCTCGTTTGTTACAACGGTCAGATTGTCGTGCACAAAGGTGAAATCGTCTATCGTAACACGCTCTCGAAAGATGCACTCGGTCGCTTGACGACGCACGCTTCTTCAAATGACCATACTCTCGTCTATTTGGGTCAGGACCGTGGTGGTGCTTCAAGACCGAACGACGCCATCGTTGAACAATCGCTCGGCGAACTCGACATGCCGATCCCTTCATTCGAACCGTACTTCCACGCAGAAGAGGATGTGTATCAGACGTTACTGTATTGCACGCCTGAAGACGAGCATCATTATATCAATGCTTATCGTGAGTTCGATTTTATCCGTTGGCACCCTCATGCGATGGACGTGATCAATAAGGGAGCCAGTAAAGCAGACGGCATCCGTCACTTTATTGAGACCAACGGCTACCGTCTGGAGAATACGTATGCTTTCGGAGATGCATTGAACGACTTGGCCATGCTTCAGTATGTAGGGACAGGAATCGCCATGGGCAATGGTCGCACCGAAGCGAAAGACGTGGCGGATTTCGTCACGAAATCCATCCTTGAAGATGGGATTGAGTACGGCCTAAAGGCGATGAAGCTCATCTAAAAAAAGACCCTCGGAGTCAAACCGTCGAGTTGGATCAATCGATTCAACGATCGCGGCATCGCTCCAAAGGTCTTTTCTTTTATCTCGAACGAAGTGTGCGCTCTAGTCGATCCAAATCGGTATCCTTCCCGATGATGATCAGGATATCTTCCGATAAAATCATCTCATCCGCTTGAGGAGAAATCAGGACATCATCATCGCGACGAATCGCGACGATGTTCACCCCGTACTTCGCTCGCAAGTCCAAATCGATGAGGGATTTGTTCGATAACTTGTCCGATGCTTTAATTTCGACAATCGAATGTTCATTCGATAATTCGAGGTAGTCGAGGATACTCTGGCTCATCAATCCATTGGCAATTCGAACGCCCATATCACGCTCAGGGTGGACGATGTTATCCGCCCCGATTCGACGGAGTACTTTTTCATGGTAATCGTTCGTCGCTTTGACCGTGATGATTTGGACACCGAGTTCCTTTAAAATCAACGTCGTCAAAATGGAAGCTTGAATATTCTCCCCGATGGCGACGATCACATGTTCAAAGTTACGAATCCCTAAACTCTTTAACACATTCTCATCTGTTGTATCGGCAATCACGGCATGGGTTGCCAATCCCATAAACTCATTGACACGTTCCTCATCTGAATCGATAGCGAGGACGTCATATCCATTTGAAGACAATTCTCGGACGATCGACCCTCCAAATCGTCCTAACCCGATGACTGCAAATTCACCTGTCATGATGCTACATCCCTTTCCTACACATGTTCTCTTCTTGATTCTTCGTTCAGTGTAACTGATTCCACTTCAAAACTCTATATAAAAAACAAAACGGGATTCCCTTCAAATAAAGGAAATCCCGTTCTTACCATTATGCTTTTCCACTCGAGCGTTTACCTCGTACGTAGTCGTTGTCGAACAAGAACAAACGGAGCAAGAGATAGAGCGCCGGAACGAGTAGGAGCAACCCTAAAATGAATACGATGACAAGTGCCACCGCCATCGACTCGTTGACGACACTTCCATTAATGTCGATATACGGATACAGGATATATGGCAAGTGAGAGTATCCGTAGCCGAACCATGCCATGAAGAACTGACCCATGACCATCAAGAAGGCAATCCCGTAATTTCGTTTCATATAAACGAAGGAGACGGCGATGACGAAGAACAAGAAGCTCATCGCAAACCACCACCAGTTCCCTCCTAGGATGCTGTCGTAGTGCCACGCAGCTTGTGACTTCAACCCGAAGAAGACGAGACCCGATGCGATAATCGTCGGGACGCTCCAAAATAGAGCCCATTTCCGAACGAGTTCGACGGCATTTTGGTCACGTGCCTTGTCCGCATAGAACAAGAGGAACATGGCACTAATATAGAGGACGGAGACAATCGCCAAGATGACGACCGTCCACGAGTAGAAGTTGGTAAACAACTTCGCCCCGTCAAAGAAGACGCCGTTCTCTGTCTCTGTGATGAAACCACCTTGGCTGACAGTTAAGACCGTCGACATCGAAGCTGGGATGAGTAGTCCCGTCGCCCCATAGAGGAACATATAGAGCGTGCTTTCCTTTGACCCATAGTTAGCGAACGCATAGAAACTACCACGAATCGCAAGCAAGATTAACACGACAGACGCTGGAACGAGCAAGGCCGTACCATAGTAATATGCAGTGTCCGGAAAGAATCCGACAATCCCGACAAAGAAGAACACGAAGAATACGTTCGTGACTTCCCATGTCGGTGACAAATACCGTTTGACGAGACGGTTCACTAAGTGATCACGTTTCGTATAGCGGCTATAGAAAGCGAAGAAGCCTGCACCGAAGTCAATCGATGCGACGATGAGGTAGCCGTATAGAAACGTCCATAAGACGGCAATCCCTAATTCTTGAATTTGCATGTCATACCCTCCGATCACACTTCATCCGCAAACATCGCTTCACCACGATGCTCGGATTGTTTTAGTTCTTTTCCTACCGGATTCTCTTTGAACAGGCGTGATAGGACAACCACAGTCACTGTTCCGAGTACCGCGTAGAGGATCGCGAAAGCGACAAGCATCCAACCGACGTTCGCTGATGTCGTAGCTGCCTCACTCGTACGCATCAACTCATATAACGCCCAAGGTTGACGACCAAACTCAGCGAAGAACCAACCAAACTCAATCGCCGCCATGGCAAGAGGTCCACCGGCTGCAATCGCAAAGAGCATTGGCTTGCTGAACTGGTTCAAACGTTTAATATAGCGGCCGAGTACGAACAGGAAGGAGATGAGTGCGAGAAGCATCCCAATTCCGACCATCGCATCAAATAGATAGTGAACGAAGAGCGGCGGTTGATCTTCTTTCGCAAACTCATTGAGACCCGTCACCTCGTAGTTCGGGACTCCACCTGCAAGAATAGAGAGCGCGTAAGGAATCTTCAAGGCGCCTCGGACTTCATAGCCACCTTGCCCATCATCTTCTAACCATCCCCCCAAAATCAATTCAGCCTCGGAGGAGGTTTCGAAATGCCATTCTGCAGCTGCTAATTTATCTGGTTGATACTGAGCCAAATATTTACCTGAGAAGTCACCGACGAGCGCTGTCGCGATCGCAAAGATTAAAGCGACCGTCATCGTCAGACGAAGACCTTTCTTGTGATACTCGATTGACATCTTGTCGAGTTGATTTCGGCGTTGACGTAACAACTGAACGGCTGCGATCGCAGCTAAAATGAACGCGGATGTTAAAATAGCCGAAGTCAACACGTGTGCCATTTTCGTCGGCATGGCCGGACTGAACATCGCTTCGAGCGGGCTGACATTTGCCAATCGACCATCGACAATATCAAACCCTACAGGCTGGTTCATAAAACTGTTTACCGTTGTGATAAAGAACCCTGAGAACAATGCACCGACGGCAACCGGAATCCCGAGGAGCATGTGGTGCCACGGATTTTTAAATCGATCCCACGTGTACAAGTAAATACCAAGGAAAATCGCTTCAAAGAAGAAGGCGAACGTTTCCATGAAAAGCGGGAGCGCAATCGTTTGACCCGCAACGCGCATCAAGTTCGGCCATAGGAGTGAAAGCTGCAGACCGATGGCCGTACCCGTCACAACCCCAACCGCTACCGTCACGACATAGCCGCGCGACCAGCGTCGAGCCATGAGCGTGTATTTCGGGTCTTTTTTACGAATCCCTAAAAATTCTGCCAATAAAATTAAAAGTGGAACCCCGACGCCGAGTGTGGCAAAAATCACATGAAAACCTAATGTGAGTGCCGTCAATGCTCGACTCATCAGGACAGGATCTTGAAACATCTTTTGATTACCTCCTATCTCTCTCTATCGCTTCGAACCCATGTATGAAACGACAATCACAGATGAATACCCTTCGATACTTACATCATAATGATTTTATATTGCGCTGTAATGTCTCAATGCTCGAGTTCGCAAAATGTTCACATTTGAGCAATCGCCACAAAATCGTCGCTTTACATGAATAAATCTTTCCCTTTTTCTCACTCGTTCACTCCTTTTTGGGCACACTAAAAGCGGGCTCAATCGAGACCGCTTCGTGTTATTGAATCATGACAGTTCGGAAGTAATGGTCGAATAGATTGATGGCCACTTCGATCGAACGTTCATCCGGGTTGAGTGTCGATTGATGGAGTCCTGACCCCATATCGTTCACTCCTAACCAAACCATAAATCCGGGGACCTGTTTCAACATATATCCAAAATCCTCACCCGTCATGGCAGGGACACATGTTTTATAAGAATAGCCGACCTCTTCAACCGCTTCCTCGAATTGATAAAGATAACGTTCGTCATTGACGACTTCGTGATACCGATTGCCGAATTCAAGGTCGATTTGTACGTTATACGTCATCTCGACTCCGGCGATGATTTGACGAATCCGGCTTTCCAGTACGACCATTTCTTTGTCAGACAAGGCGCGGACCGTCCCATCCAGTTTGGCCGTATCAGCGATGATATTTTCTTTCGTTCCTGCTGCGACTTTTCCGATACTGACGACCGCACTTCCCATCGGGTCAATGTTACGAGACACAATCGTTTGCAGTTGCATGATGAGAGCGGCCTGAACGATGACAGCGTCAATTCCCGCGTGAGGGAAAGCACCATGCCCCCCTTTTCCATGAATAGTGATATGGAGCTCTCGCGCACTCGCGAACAACACGCCCGGTCGTGACGCGACCATGCCGACAGGATATTCAGGTGCGACATGTAAGCCGAACAATGCATCCGGGCGGAAGTGATAGAACAATTCTGATTTCGCCATCGGTTCGGCACCACCCGGTCCCTCTTCGGCCGGTTGGAAAAAGACGACAAGGTGATGGTTAAGCGGTTCCTCGACCGCTCGTTTAATTAATCCAAGTGCGATTGACATGTGCACATCATGTCCGCATGCATGCATCATGCCTTCGTGAATCGATGCGAACTCTAGCCCCGTCTCTTCCGTGATGGGCAGTCCATCCATATCGGCTCGATATCCAATCGTCTTCTCACCGACGAGACCATCTACACGGACGAAAAGACCTGTTCGCCAGTGCGTGATATGAACACGTGACGAATCGAGCGATCGAATCAATTGCTCAAGTGTCGCTTGTGTTTTGAACTCTTCATATCCGGCTTCCGGAATTAAATGCAGCTGTCTTCTCGCTTCAATTGCCCAATTCATAACTCAGTCTCCTTCGTAATTTCTTCGACGATCTTCCAAAACGCCTGGACTTGCGCCAGCTCCAACATCGATTCTGTTGAAAGCATCCACGTGTCCCGGACGAGCGGCACGCCACCCGACGACGTCAATGGAATCTTATTCATCTCATTCACATCTTTGATGGTCGATTCCGGAAGAATCGCGAACCCGATTCCGTGTAACGCCATCTGTTTGCATGTTTCGATTTGGTCGACGACAAGCGTCGTCAGAGGCGGGCTCGAAAACCGTTCCTGCCACCACTCTAATATTTCCTGGTAATACGTCGAGTCGCTCTTGAATTGAATAAACGAGCGCTCGTTGTTTTTTAGTTGAGAGAGGTCGGTCATTTTCAGATCGACCAAATGCAAGGAATCAGAGAACAACTTCATCCGTTCCCCTCGCCAATCCGGATTTCCTCGGATGATTCCGATATGGAAATTCTCTTCGAGCATGTAACGCATCATTTCGCTCGACCATCCGGTGACCAATTTGACACGGACGGACGGATAGCGTTCGACGAACGTCTTCAATACCTTGGGTAGCCAATACTGTCCCATGATGGAGGCGACGGCAATTTTCAACGTTCCGTACACTTCTCCTTGGTTGGCCGTCAGTTCGCCCCTTAGTTCTTGTTCTTCACTGTACATCTTTTTGGCGAACTCGATGATTTTCTCTCCATCTGGCGTCAATGCGAGCCCTCTTGTGGAGCGAACGAAAATCTTCTTCCCCCACTGATGTTCGATGGTCACGAGCCGTTGACTGAGCGCTGGTTGTGAGACAAACAATCGCTCGGCTGCTTTACGCATATTCAATTCTTCCGCAAGAATAATTAACACTTCTACTTCCGAAACTTGCATCACGTCACCTGTTTCTCTATCGTTTGAAAGATTGTATACTGAATAAGTATTTGTTTCAATGTATCATATCATGTTTAATCATCAATTTGATTGTTAGGAGGAAATCTGATGCAACGTCATCATTTCGCCTTTATCGTCGCGACCGTCACGACGCTCGGCAGCCTATATTTTTCAGAGGTCATGCTCTTTTTACCTTGTAAGTTGTGTTGGTTCCAACGCATCTTTATGTATCCACTAGCCATCTACTACTTGACTATCATGTTGACTGCACGAGACGTCAACCGCTTGTTCGTAGGGATTATGGCCGGTGCCGGATGGTGTATCAGTCTGTATCATGTCATTTTAGAACGGATCCCGAACGGCGAAGCCTTCTGTACGAACGACTGCCTGATTCGTTGGGTCAACTATTTTGGATTCGTCACCATCCCACTCCTCAGTTTCATCGCCTTCACCTGCATCCTGATCATTCAGTTCGTCCCACTTAAAAAAGCGTGAGACAACAAAGGAGAAGCTGTCTCGAGACAGCTCCTCCTTTTTTCATTGCCACCATTCGTCGTACAACGAGGCAGGCATGTGATGCTTGTGGCGTGAACGTTTGAAAATTGTCTCGATTCGCTCGGCGATTGTTGGGTCGATTGTCTTCCCTTCCAAATAGTCGTCCAGCTGATCATACGTCATACCGAGTGCGACTTCGTCAGGAAGTCCAGGGCGACCATCTTCAAGGTCGGCCGTCGGCACCTTATAAATCACACGCTCATGCGCTTCAAGTTCATGGAGAAGTGCTTTTCCTTGACGTTTGTTCAAACCGGTCAACGGTGTGAGGTCACAAGCTCCGTCACCGTGTTTTGTATAAAATCCTGTCACATATTCTGCGGCATGGTCTGTTCCGACCACAAGGGCACCGAATGTTGCCGCAATGTCGTATTGTGCCTTCATCCGCTCACGTGCCTTCGTGTTCCCTTTATGGAAGTCACTCAATTCGAGGCCCGTTGCACGGTGAAACGCTTCAACCGATGCGTCAACAGCAGGCTTGATGTTGACAGTGAACGATTTGTCCGGACGAATGAACTCAAGCGCAAGTTGTGCGTCATGCTCATCGTGTTGCTCACCATACGGCAATCTGATTGCATAAAATGTATACTCGTCACCCGTTTCTTCTCGAAGCTCTTCCATGGCGAGTTGACATAGCTTTCCGGCAAGGCTCGAGTCTTGCCCGCCTGAGATCCCTAGGACGAGTCCTTTCGCACCAGCCCGTTTCACATATGCTTTCAAGAAGTCGATACGTTGACGAATTTCTTCTTTCGGGTTGATGGTCGGTTTGACATGTGTTGATTCAATGATATGTTGTTGCATGGATTACCCTCCCACTATGCTCTCATTTTGCTTTATTGTCTGATAATCCTTATACCCCGTCAACTAGCGTCTCAAAAAGAAAGACGGAAACAACAGTTTCCGCCATGGTTTTATTGAACTTTAAATGATGTGACCTCTCCACCGATTGGTGTCATCTCTAAGAACAATGGTTGATCTTTCGCCGGTGCTTCATCGAGCAATACCCCAAACGAGAAGCCACCGCCGGTCACTTCGGCTGCACCTTGAGCGTAGACATTATGTCCGTCTGATACAGACCACTCAAACTCGACCTCATCCGTATACCCGCTCACTTGAATCATCGTGTCATTCAAGTCAATTTGTACATCACGGAACGCGCCGTCCGACTGCGGCTCTGTTGCAGGCGTTTCTTCCGGTGTTTCTGACGTACCTTCATCCGGAGTTTCTGTTGTAGCAGATTCAACGGTGAACGTCGTCTCATCTGTCACAGCAATTTCAGGTGCCCCGTCAACTTGACCGAGCCCAATCACTTCGACCGAATATTCGCCTGGTTCTAATGTCAATGGGAAGACTTCGTCGAATACTTTTTTATCATTCGCTTCCCATTTTTCCTCAATTACAGATTCTGTGAACATATAATCACTTCCGTAATCAAATACGGTTTGATCCCCTTTTTTGACAACTAACTGAAAACGTTGCGACGAATTAAACGTTACATCGACTGCTTCCTCATTTGGGTTTGTCATCGAAATTGTAGCTGATAACGTTTTTGCCGACGCATCGTATGCCATTTCCGTGTCGAGCGTCAATGGAGCCGGTGGTTCAGACGAATCACTGTTTACTTGACTCGGTTTCGCCTCTTCTTTCCCACATCCCGCTACGACTAATAAGATTGCCGTCACTACGGCGAGCAACCAAGTTTTCTTCATGAATCCCACTCTCCTCAACAAAATAAAAAACGTCTATAGCACTAGTGTATACAATGTGCAGACGTTTGTAATGATTTTCCTTATATTATTTACCTTTTTTACGAAACTTTAGTTTGTTCCATGTATTGTTGCCAACCGGTCATGAACAATGAATCTGCGATATCGAGATCAGACCGGACTTGAGCCGTGATAGAGAACGTCTCACTATGCATCGATTCAAACGTGACGACCATCGTTTCTCCTACTACTTCCTTATAAGCTACAAGTTCAGGCGTTTCTGCAAACAATATCATAAGTATGGCTCCTTTGTTCATCTGTGATAAACCTAGTGTACCAATCTGAAACCAAGATATATGTCCTATCGTTCGACAGCACAACAATGACATTTTACCTATTGTCGAAACGTTTACATCAAATGTTAGTCATTTGGGGAAATGTGCATATGATTTTATGAAAAAAGGGAGCAATCCGCACTGCAGACGCTCCTCTTTACCTTAAATTGTAAATCAATTTGATTCAATACATGTCGAACGAAATCTCATTTCGACCGGTTCGAAATTTGTTGCCATACTGTCCCGAGCGCTGTCTCGCCGCTCGTGATCCGCTCTTTCGCAAGTCGCGCTTGTAAAGAGACCTCGAACTCGCGGTCTTCCTCCGCAATTGACAAGGCAGGTACAGCCCGCTCATCTCCACAATCGAATAAGAAACGAGCCGCTCGCCAACGTACGAGTTTGTTTTTATCCTTTAACGCCTCAATCATGGAAGGTTGGGACTGAGGTAACGCCCAGTCAGAGACCGTATCCCCAGCCGTCCGCCGCACAATAGGAGAAGCGTCCACTAAGGCTTGTTCGATATATGTGACATATTCCTCACGTCGCTCTTCAAACATCCCGATCATGACGACCGCCTGTCGACGGATTGCCATCACGGAATCTTCCAAGGCACGACGGAAATAAGGCATGTTTTCATGTTGGATTTCGAGTTCATCCAAGAATGCCATCCGATCTTTCCAATTATCCGACTGCAGATGGTTCGCGTTCGCCTCAAAATCCGCTTCACGACCAAACGCCCGGGCCACGATCCGCTCGATGCGCTCTTCAGGATACGCCGCTTCCAATTCTTCTTGTGCGACGACACTGACTTCATCCAATTCACCATAGCGTGGGGCTTGTTCTACCCAACGACGGTCTTGAATGACATTCTTCACTTGTGCTTGAACTTCCATCGCTGCATCGACGAATCGTTTCGACAATCCGATTCGTTTTTCCTCGTCCCCTTTGACGAGTTTTAATTGCATTGGTACATCGAGCACGAATTGAACGGATACATGGACCGGTTCATAGTCCGTATCCATCTTTGTGGATTCGACTTCCTCAACTTGTTCCCCGAACGCCCGTCGGATTTCATTCATGACGTCATGCCAATCATGTTTCGGATGTCGCTCGACAGCGAGAAAATCAGACACGGCGTAAACGGATTTGACGCCTCGAAGCCCGATGATTTCTTGAATGATGGCCGGGGCATCCGTACTCGCTTTATCGTACGTTGTGCCTCTCCCTTCAAACGGAGGGTCCACAATGATTTTCAAGTTATTCGGACTTGGTGTCGGTTCGATTGCTACTAGTTTCATCCTCATCACCTCACTTTTCATCGTGACGAAAATGACAAAAAAACGCAAGCGAGTCGCTTGCGTTCAATCAACCATCTATTTACTTAAAACAACGCGATAAACTGTTGGAGTGAATACGTCGTCCCATCCACAGTAAACGTATCGTCCTCTGAAATCGGTTCAAGGAAGAAACGTTTTTCACCATCTTCTTTCACGTAACCAAAAATATGATTGGATTGATAGAACAATTCAACAATCGTCATCCGTCCAAATGTCATCCCATCGTTCATTACCGCCCGATCACCCAATTCGCCGCCATTGTACAGTTCGATGTAAGTTTCCATTTTGGTGTCGCTCCTCTTGTGTTTGTTTTCACAATTCCTTTCTATCAAACAACATGAGCGACTTCAAGTTAATTTTTTGCGTTACGCTTCCAAAATTCAATCCATTTACGATATTCCAATAATGTTTTGTTGATTTGATTAATCGACTTCTCATCATGCAACCCGCTATCATCAATCTTTTCTTTACAATGCGTGATGAAAATTTCGTTTCCCGGTAAAACATTTGCACGATTTGTGGCAAATACTTGTCGGAGATGGATTTGGCATCTGGCGGTTCCAAGTATGCCCGGCGAGGCCCCGGCGATCATGACCGGTTTATCCCGAAGTGGCGTTCCCGGCTCGAGCGAAAGCCAGTCGATTGCATTCTTCAGGACGCCCGGGATGCTATGGTTATATTCAGGGGTGACAATCAATAACCCATCAGCTTCCCGAACAGCTTGCTTCAATGCGGCCACAACTTCCGGTTCATCCGGATCAATCAAATCGTCATTGAACAGTGGAAGTTCGATGGAGACGACTTCAATGTCGAAATCCTCTTGAGCCAGTTCAATGATCGAATGCAAAAGAGCGGTATTAAAAGATTTCTTGCGAAGACTTCCTGACATAGCGATTAATTTATACTTTTCCATGTTCTACCTCCTGCATCCATTCGTTCACGATTTTCGCTTCTTCTTCAGGGGCTTCCATCATCCCCATATGACTGAACGGAACGATTGCTTTCGTATGTCGTGACGCACCTAAAAACGCCCGCTCTTCATTCATATTCGGGTCTTTTGAGCCGTAAATGAATAGGCCGGGGAGGTCAGTCTTTTCGATGGTGTCCACTTCGTCTTCACGATCGCGGATTGCCTGTTGCGCGTTCACGATTCCCTCGACCGTCATTTCATATCCGATTGCGATCGCTTGTTGGATGAGCGCCGGGTCGGAATCGCTTGAGAAGACATTTGGAATCATTCCGTCAATAAACGGCTCGATCCCTTCTTCGATGACTTGATGGATGGCACCGTTTCGCTTTTCCCGCGCCGCTTCTGTATCAGCGGCCGCCGTCGAGTGAATCAATCCAAATCCCGATATTTCTGTTCCATAGCGACGCACGAGGTTAGTCGTCACATAGCCTCCGAATGAATGCCCACATACGAGCGGACGGTCAAGACCCCGAAGACGAATTTCTCCGATGACCCAGTCCGCAAATTGATCCATCGTTTCTGGTCCCACGTCCGTCCCGGCATGACCAGGTAATGTGAGCGCGTGAACTTCGGCATTCAATAACGGTTCCAACTGTTCAAAGTACTTTGGAGAACCGCACAGCCCATGTAGCAATACGAGTGCTTTCATATCATCGAGTGCTCCTTTTCTTCCCATTCTGTTTTGAGTAGCCGATACATCGTCAAATCCATGAATCGGCCATGGCTATATGCATAATCTTGTAGAAGTCCTTCTTCAATAAATCCCAATTTTTGAACGAGTCGATTCGACCCTTCATTCCCTGGTGCGACCAACGCAGAGATTCGATGAAACTTGAATTCTTCAAAACCATATTGGATGACAGCTGAAGCAGCTTCGAAAGCCACCCCTTGTCTCCAATAATGAGGGGAAACCTCAAACCCGATTTCGGCGCGATAATATTGGGGCGTCCAATTATGAAATCCAATCGTTCCGACCAATTCGTTCGTCATCCGATCGCATATCGCCCAACGAATGGCCTTCCCTTGCTGAAATTGATCTTTAAAGTAAGCGATCACGTTCTTCGCCTCATAGACGGCAAGCAACGGGTCCGACCCATAATATCGCATCACTTCCTCAGTGGATAAAATGGTATAAAGTGCTCTAGCATCACGCGGTTCTAGCTCTCGCAGGATAAACCGGGGCGTAGCGAGCTCAGGAAAACTACGTTTTAATCCCCACATGTGGAACCCGCCTTTCCTATTCGTTTCCTCAATTATACTTCTATTTTCCCAAATGTATCGAACTCAACCCTCTGGTACCGTCTCAAGATGGCAGAAAACACGTGTTTTTGCTACTATAATCGTAGTATGTCAAACTGAGGGGATACCATATGTCAAAACAACTCTTTTATTTGAAGCAAGACCGGGACGTCCAACGCTTCACACTGCATGGTGTGACGTTGGCGGATGTAACAGAAGCGCTTTCCGTGACGAGACCGATGATTATTTGTCGAACGGACATCAAAGGGATGAGACAATCCTCGAGGTCGCGTTTCCGTTATATTGAAGCGCACGAACTATCTTCGTTCTCGTCTAAGTATTTGAATAACCAAACAACGTTTACAGCGATCGATTTTCCGGACTACAATACGCTCGAAACTCTGTCCGATCATGAAATTGCAGAAATCTTGTTTTTAAGTCATATGGAACGCGGAATCAAGAAGCCGTTCTTGGATTCGCTCGATAATGAGATTGTGTTCTTCAATGAAGCAAACGATCGACATAGCAGTCTTTACATTCGCGATTGGTCGACAATCAATCGTTTCGTCCAAAACATGTTGCAAAGTAAACTTGATCGTGACATTCGTAACATCAGTTTTGTTCCGATTCCACTTCCCGTCATCGATGAATTACTCGATTTGGCACCTCAAGGTCTGATCATCGATTTCGATCATACGAAACGCAGTTTGTTCAATCGACAAATCGTCATCTCATTCTATGTAGCGGGCCGTTATGAAGACATGTCTGTTCTTGAAGAAGACTTCGATGCGAAGAAAGAATCCATCGCCTTAAAAGGGCAATTGTTGTACCGTCGTCGTACATGGCAGATTGAACGATTATAAGGTCATACATGTAATGAATAGTTGTGAACCTCCCGAAACGAGGTTCTTTTTTGTTATTTTCAGACCGATTGTTTCAACCTTCTTCCTATACTGGACAGGGTTGAACGCTATTCTTAAAAATTGATAACAAATTGTCTTAATTTTTTGTTAAATTAACACTTTTCTTTTTCGAACGAGGCGTTATACTAGGAATAACCTTCTGGAGGAATGGAAGGCAATATAGAGAAAGCGAGGTGAAAATCTATTCATCACGCGATGGATAGATACACGAAATGGAACAACTGAAAGTACAAGGAGTCTCATCGTTCACCAAGTTTGCGACGAATGGAAAAATGCTGAAACTTAAAGATGCTCACGCAGGGGAACAACGCATTTCACTACAGGATGCGACGGATATTCAAGTCTCTCTGCTCGACGAAGACCATTCGCGCTTCACTATATTTGGTCACGCTCACCCTCTTGTGGAGCTGACCCTTCCTCACAACTCTTGTGAAGTCCTCTATGCTTGGTTACTACACAAGATGAAACGACAAAAAATCAAACTCGCTTCAAACGCTTAAACAAAACAAGGTCTGCTCTCCATGTGGGAGGCAGACCTTGTTTTGACTGAAGTCATTTCATTCCTTCGTCTCTTCCAATGATGAATTCGCCGTGACCGGGTTTCTGCGATAAATCGTCACGCCACCGTGCTTGGCCTCTCCTACTACTTGAAAGAGCCAACCTTTCTCAATCAAAATGGTTCGAACGGATAAAAACTCTTCGCGTGGTACGTTCACTTCATCCACTTGTCCGTCTAATAATTGCTGAAATGTCGTTTCCCAATCAGTCATGTTGATTCTCCTTACGTAAGTCTTCATCATGCATCCATTCGAACAGGCGCCGTCCGGATTCTAAGCGATCCGTCTTGTCTAACAATGTTGCCGGGACGATCCGCGTCGCATCAATCGACTCATCACCGGCAAAAGCGACTGGTTCATTCGTCATCTGTTCAATATATTGAAGTGCGAACAATAAAATCGATTTTTCTGTATCCAATCCACTTTCCCGTAGCACAACATCAAATGACTCATCTCGTTTATTGTCCACTAGTAACGTCCGTCCCCCGTCGAGGAGAGCCCATGATGGCACAGCATCGACATGAAATACTTCATATGCGCGATAGGTCTGCTCATCACACAGTAAAAGGGGAACAAAGCGACGTCGGCTCGTCCATTTCTTTAACTGAAACAAAATTTTCATCGAGGTGAACCACGTCGCCCCATCTCGATCTTTTTCCACTAAAATCGTGGGAACTGATGCCTCATCCGCTTCATTTTTTTGAACGAATAACCATTTTTCTACATCTACCACGACGATCAAATCGTTTTCCTCCTTATGATCCATTCAGACAATGCAATCATCGTCAACGCAACGAGCCAACCGCCGAGCACGTCACTGAAGTAATGGACGTTCAAGATGACACGGCTGAGCGAAACCGCGAGGACGAGGCACAAGAGAATGAAGATGACGACTTTCGACTGTTTCTTTCGATACAGTACATAAGCTGTCAATCCATATAGGGCCAGCGACCCTGAGGCGTGTCCACTCGGAAAACTGTATGTCGTTGCATCGAGGGATGCATCAATGAGCGGTCGATCGATTCCGTAGACGAGCTTTAGCACCTGGGTAAACAGAAGTGTCCCAATTCCAACGAGCGCTAGTCGCCACGCTTCAATACGGTCCCCGCGCCAATACCAAAACAACAACCCTAATATGGAGAGCCCCACAATGACCTGTGCACTCCCGAGCTCTGTCACGTAGGCAAACACTCGATCCGGTAGCGGTTGTAACCATTCATATACGAATGTGTTCATTGGATCGACCGCCCCTAAAACGACAAACACCGACACGATCACATAAGCGACCGTCCCGGTGATGACCACCATTTGCGGTGTCCACTTCATCAATACAACCCTTTTCTTTCACGCATCTCTTCTTCTCCGAAATCGACCATATCTCGCAATCGGTGCGCCAATCGTCCTGAAGCGTTGGCAGCGATGGCACCGACGAGATCGTCCATGAACGTATGGACTTGCCCATCATCCATCTTCGTGTCGAGTTGTTTGATGATACCGATTTTTGCCTTGTCTAAGTATCCGAAAGTCGTAACGGCAATCGAACCATATGTGTTGACGGCACCGATTGCAATCGTCTCGTCCACTCCAAATAAACCTTCGTCTGAGGCGATAATCGACAGAAGCGGTTCAGATAATTGGCCTTTTTCAGCCAACATGTCGAGCTCTGAACCAACAAGAATCGCATGTTGTAGTTCACGTTTGTCAAGAACCGCCTCGACAGAATCCATACAATCTTTTAAAGAAAGATGCGGCGAGTAAGGTGCCTGCATCTGGTATACGATTTCAGCAATCGATTCAATCGTGACCCCGCGTTCGAGCAAACGAGCACGAGCCGCTTCTCGGACGTCACGTGAGTGTGGTACGTGTTTCATAATAGGCGCAGGATCGAAATCCCGCTTCACATCCCTTCGTTCAGAGAGTCATCGTCTCTCTATATGATATAACCATTATACTGAAAAATTGAAAAAAGACGAACCCTGCTTTGACTTCCCACATTAAATCGGTCATCATTAACTTGTAGGTTAAACGATCAAAGGGGGAAGAGGAATGAAGATTGGGGTAGTCTTATTTCCGTCTAAACAAGTGCAAGATTTTGCGAACTCTTATCGAAAACGCTATGACACAAAATATGCGTTGATTTCACCTCACGTGACCATTAAAGAACGGACAGAGGTGTCAGAAGAAGACTTGCCGAAAGTACTCGAGTACTTGCAACAAGTTGCGGATTCGACTAAACCGATTCAGTTAAAAGTCGATGGCGTTCGGTCTTTCGCACCAACGAACAATGTCTTGTATTTAAAAGTGTTGCCGACACGTGATCTGTCGACTCTTCAGCAACGATTGCATGAAGGTGTGCTAAGCCAAGCACCGAAATATGAATTCTTGCCACACATCACGATTGGTCAAGATTTGACCGATGCCGAGCTGTTCGACGTCCTCGAACGGATGCGTATGGAGCAGGTTCATTTCGAAGAGACGATCACTCGGATGGCCGTCATGTATGAACTCGAAAATGAAACATGGAACGTCTATGAGACGTTCCGTTTCCGAGGCTAACCTTATATGCTCCGGTCGACATAGCGACCGGGGTTTTTTTCTTGCTCTTCTTCAAGCCATTCTTCACGTCGAGGTCGGATTCGTTGGACACGTTTGATTCGTGTCACCGGTTCGATGCTCGCTCGACCTGATGGCTGGACTTGTCGGTTGACGTATTGCACGACAGTAAAATCAATCTGATAAGGACCCATGATCTGACCTCCTTCATAGGTCCTTACCCGATTTATTCACGAGGTAATACAAAAATGGCGCATCACTGCGCCATTCCCCAAACTTATAAAATATGGTATCCGCTATCTACGTGAATAACTTCGCCGGTCACGCCGCTTCCCATTCCCGAGAGGAGGAAGAGACCTGTCGAAGCCACTTCTTCTGCCGAAACATTTCGACGCAACGGCGCCTTCTGTTCAAGTTCAGAAAGGATACTGTTGAAATCGCCGACCCCTTTGGCTGACAATGTACGAATCGGACCAGCTGAAATGGCGTTGACACGCACACCGTGGGGACCGTATTCGTTCGCCAAATACTTGACGCTCGAATCAAGGGCCGCTTTAGCGACACCCATCAAGTTGTAGTTCGGAACGACACGCTCGCCGCCGAGGTACGTGAGTGTGATCACCGAGGCGTCTTGTGCGAAGTAAGGCTTCGCCGCTTTCACAACTGCCGTCAAACTATATGCTGAGATGTCTAACGCCTGTGCGAACTGACCACGTGTCATTTCTGAAAATTCACCGCGCAATGCTTCTTTGTCAGCAAACGCGATCGAATGCGCGATTCCTTGAATCTCGCCCGCTTGTTCGTGAATCGAACGGAATGTTGAATCAATCGCTTCGTCATTCGTCACATCACACTCAAGTAGGATCGCTTCTTGCTTCAACTCACTTGCGAGTGACTCGAGACCCGATTTGAATCGTTCTGCCGCATACGTTAACACGAGCTTCGCCCCTGCCTCATCAAGTGTTTTGGCAATGGCCCATGCAATCGAGCGCTTGTTGGCAATCCCCATGACGACGTACGTTTTATTCGTTAATGTTGGAAAAATTGACATCATAAACTCCCCTTTTTAGTACCTGGTGATAATATCTGTTCTCAGATTACAGAAAGGTTTCTGTTTTGTCAACCGACTCGTTACGTATTGCGATTTTTTTAAGTTGCGGTAAGATAAAATACGTATAGAAAGGGTGATTCGACTCCATTATGAACCGTATACAATCATATTTTAAAAGTTTAGATACGACACTGTTGACCATCGTCTTCCTATTGATGATCATCAGTCTCGGTGCAATCTATACCGCTCAACCGATGTTGCCAACGCGACTTCAACATATCAACTTCGCTCTTGAACAAGGCATTCGTTATGTCATCGGCTTTTTTGCGATGTTCGCGATCATGACGATCGAATATGAGCAACTCCGGAAAATCCATTGGTACTTATACGCATTCGGTCTACTTCTGCTCGTCGGTCTGATTCCGCTTCGTGACACGTCGCTCGTACCGAACATCAATGGGGCGTATGGATGGTATAATGTGCCTGGATTCAGTTTCCAGCCGGCCGAATTCATGAAGCTCTTTTTATTGATTTCCATGTCGACTATCGTCTACGAGCACAATAAACGTTATGGCTCGTCACAACTCGATACGTGGCTCCTCGTGAAATTGGTATTAGTGGCCATCCCGCCTCTCGGTCTGATTGTGACACAACCGGACTTAGGGACCGGGCTCGTCTTGATGACGATGCTCGGCGCCATCATCATCGTCTCGGGAATCGGTTGGAAGTGGCTTCTCGGTCTCTTCAGCGCCGCGGCTTTGACCATCGGCACGTTCATGTATCTGTTCTTTGCCCATTTCGAAGTCTTGCAAGCGTTCGTACCTGGACACGCGCTCAACCGCTTCCAGGCCTGGATATATCCATACGAATATTCAGATGACTTGGCATTCCAATTGATCAAATCACTACAGGCGATTGGTTCTGGACAGATGTTCGGGGCGGGATACGGTCAAGGACTCGTCTATTTACCGGAATCTCAAACGGACTTCATATTTGCCGTTATCGCAGAACACTATGGGTTCATCGGCGCAGCTCTCGTGATCATCGTCTTCTTCCTATTCCTCTATCGGATGATTCACATTGCATTAGAGTCTAGTAGCGCGTTCGGAAGTTATATCGTCACTGGCGTCATCGCCATGTTCACGTTCCAGGTGTTCCAAAACATCGGTATGACGATCGGCGTCTTGCCAATCACCGGACTCACCCTTCCGTTCGTCAGTTACGGGGGGACAGGGATTATCATGAACATGATCGCCATCGGTCTCGTCATGAACGTGGCCTCTAAATCAAAAACCTATATGTTTGATGATGATTGATTGGACTAACGTCGCAAAGGATCAAAGCACAATTGCTTTGATCCTTTTTTAGTCAGAGTCATTCCGTGTTATCCTGTGATGCCCTTATTCGACCTGTATCCTTATCCTCTCCAAGCCTTTCAGAATCGCAGCACATATCCTTCTCTTCACTTTTTATTTCTCGAATATTCACCGTACAACACGATTCAGCCGCTGATTTGGTAAATCGTTTTCTGAAGAAGTTCAACATATCTCTCACCCCCTTAAGACACCTCGTTCATACAAGATAAAATATGATTCCTGAGATCATCGACATCATGAGAACAGACAATACAAAAGCGATAATAAGTTGTTTCTTAAAAATGGCTTTCATCAAAACGATTTCCGGTAAACTCGCTCCGGCAGAACTGATCATCATGGCCATCACAGGACCGAGCGCCATGCCTTTCATAATCAATACTTGAGAAATCGGAATCATGCTTGATAATCGAATATATAAAGGAATTCCAATGACTGCGGCAATGGGAATCATCCACCAGGCATCGTGCCCGAACCACTGCACTACCCATTCAGTCGGCACAACACCGTGAATCAGCGAACCGATCGCAGCCCCCATAATCAAATAAGGGTACACATTTTTAATCAGTTGCCAGGTTTCATTCCAAGCATCTGACCAATTGAAGGTATGGCTAGATGGATTAAAACCTGTCATGGTGACGCGTTTGACATACTTTTCAAAACCGAAACGGTCCAAGGTGAATCCGATGAATATTGAACAAATCGCCGTGATCAACGTGTAAAGAACTGTGATTTCCCACCCCATCACGACTCCCATCACCGTAATGATTGTCGGATCAAGTACGGGTGAGGCGAATAGAAAAACCATTACGATAGAAAACGGAATTTTATTTTTTAGTAAATTCACGACGATGGGGATAGTTGAACAGGAGCAAAAAGGAGTGATGAAAGCAAAGACGAGTGCAATCACGCTCGCTG
Source organism: Exiguobacterium sp. S3 (assembly GCF_018617295.1). Classification (GTDB taxonomy): domain Bacteria; phylum Bacillota; class Bacilli; order Exiguobacteriales; family Exiguobacteriaceae; genus Exiguobacterium; species Exiguobacterium profundum. The sequence goes on along the minus strand of NZ_JACSJW010000002.1, from coordinate 336,737 downwards.
CCATGCGGTTGTTCCCACTTAGTTTCTTCTCAATCGTTCCGTATGGGATGTACGATTGTAATACTTGAATCACAAAGGAAATCGCGACAAATAAAATGGTCAATTCAAGCGCAATGATGCTAAAACTTTTGAGTAAATCAATCATTTTGCTTACCTCCAATTCCATAGAATGAATTCACATTCGACCAATCGAACGCAATTAAATCAAATAATATTGATTTATAGATCAAAAAAAATTGATTTAAAAATCATCGTTTAGACCTAACAAACATCGTTAGGTCTAAACAAACAACATAATTCTGGAGATAGGAGATGATTGACTTCCTGTTCGTTGATTTGATAATAACTCCACGTGCCTTTTGTTTCTTTCGTGATCAAGTTCGCCGTCAACAAAACTTTTAAGTGGTACGACAGTTTGGATTGAGGCATATCAAAGATCTCTGACAAATCAACCACATTGATTGGGCCGGCACACAATTGATTCAGTATGAGCAGACGTTTCTGATCGGCCAACGCTTTGAATTTCGCCTCATAGTGGGCAAACGTATCCTCTAATGGCAAACCATTCAATGTCTTGGTTGAATCATCCATAACCTCACCTCTTTCATCAACTTTTATTGATTAATACAAGCATACTTTACACCGCTAAGAATGGCAATCTTTATATCAAAAAAAATTGATTTATCATTTAAACGCGTGCATTTGTTAAAGATCATGTCGAGCAGGCGACAGATTGTCTTGGTCATACCTGCTCGAACATTCACGTTAAACGTTGAAGAAATCTTCCGGAATCGGCGCCTCAATCTGAATCGTATCTCCTGTCATCGGGTGAATGAATCGCGCAGACGCGCTGTGAAGGGCGTGACGGGACATACGAGCAGTCCCCCCATACATGGAGTCCCCAATGAGCGGATGACCGATATGGCGCAAATGCACGCGAATCTGATGGGTCCGTCCCGTCTCGAGTCGAATCGTCAATAACGAGCCGCTCCCAAACGGCTGACATGCGAGGATGTGCGTGATGGCGAGTTGTCCCTCAGTTGTCACGACTCGCTCCATAATCGAGTTCTCGGCACGCCCGATCGGTGCATCAATCGTTTGTGGCGTCACTTCTTCTTCGACCAATGCCTTGTACGTACGCATCAATCCATTCGCTTTCTGAAGTTCGCTAAATCGATGATGGATGAATCCATACTTTGCAAACAAGACGACACCGCTCGTATCACGATCGAGTCGATTGACCACATGAATCGCAGATGACAGACCGATGCGTTGATAATAGCCAAGTACAGCGTTCGCAAGTGTATCGGTTGGATGTAGTCGTGATGGTATCGTGGCAATCCCTGCCGGTTTATCGACCGCCAACAGTGTATCGTCTTCATACAGGATTCGAATCGGTCTTTCCGAAGCGACCATGTCGAGTGATGGGGATTCGGGCGGGAATCGCACGATCACTTCATCTCCTGGTTCGAGTTCATGCCTTACGGTGCGGTGCATACCGTTCACTTCAATATCGCCTTCATGCTTCACGAGCGTGAGCATCTTTCGAGAAATGCCCATATCTTGCATTAAAAAGTCGCGAAGTGGGATGGCTTTCTCCACAACGCGACGAATCGTAAACCCTTGCATTCGTTACTTTCCTTCCTCGATGAACGATTCGCGAACTCGGCGCCAGAATGGGAAGGGCCGGAAGCGAGCGAACGTCACTTTTTCTTTTGCGACCGCACATCGAATCGAGACGACATCCGACCAGGACAACGCTTCCTGATGGTCAAACGCCAATTCAAATTCGGTTTTCGTGTGCGGTTTGATTTTCACTTGATGGTGTTTTGGTAAGAGAAGCGGTGCACCGATCGTTCGATACACTAGGTTGTTGATTGAAGCCATCTCGGTCACTTGAATGGCTTCAATCGATGGGTGAACGATCGCTCCACCGAGTGCCTTATTGTAGGCGGTCGAACCCGATGGTGTCGAAATACATAATCCATCTCCACGGAACGTTTCAAAGTAGTCGTCTCGAATCGATAAATCACAGACGAGCGTTCGCTTGTAGTTCTTAATCGTGCAATCATTCATCGCCAGTCGACGATCAGTCTCCCCGTTCTCATAGTCAATGAGCACCTCAACGAGCGGATAGGAGACCGGCTCGAACGATTCGCTCGTGATCATCTCGGTCAGTTCATCCAACTCATCCGGTTGCCAATCGGCATAAAATCCGAGATGCCCGGTATGAATCCCGACAAGTAGCGTTTCATCGAGTCGGTCGATGTATTTATGAAACGCCTGTAACATCGTCCCGTCCCCTCCGACCGATACTACGATTCGGGGCTGTTCCGATAATGTATGCCCGGCGGCTTGAAGTTTTTCAGTCAGTTCCTGGGCGATCTCCGCTGATCGCGTATCTCCCCTCGATACAATCGCAAACTGCATATCGGTTTCCCCCTAGTCTTCGTCCGTTTTCACGTTCATCTCTTTATCCCGAAACACTTGCTGGGCGTCCTGGATTTCAACGCGGAGTTGGCTCATCTCGGCATCGAGTAAAAAGGCTGCCTCGGCTGCGCGTCTCAATCGTTCCTGCACTTCAAGAGGCATGTCACCATCATATTTATAATTCAATGAGTGCTCAATCGTGGCCCAGAAATTCATCGCAAGCGTGCGGATTTGCACTTCAACGAGCGTAGGGATTTCACCGTGAATCGTTTGGACCGGGTACTCGATGATGACATGATACGATCGATAGCCCGAGTCTTTCTGATGGGTAATGTAATTGCGTTCTTCCACTATTTTAAAATCTGTTCGACGATGTAGCAAATCCAAGACGTGAACGATATCATCGACAAATTGGCACATGATTCGTAATCCCGCTATATCCTGCATATCCGTCGCCAATTCATGGTCAGCGATATTTTTTCGTTTCGCTTTCTCGAGAATGCTCCCGACCGGCTTCACTCGACCTGTGACAAATTCAATCGGAGAATGGTCATTTTGGGACTTGAATTGCTTACGAACGGCTTTCAATTTGACTTTCAACTCGTCTACCGCGATTTGATATGGTACTAAAAACTGATCCCAGTTCACTGATTGCATACGCTGTCACCACTTTCGTTCTTTTCCGGAAAAAACGCGTCCTTTCCGTATGTATCCGTTTGTATGGTATCATAAACGAACAATTGTTCATAGAATGGAGCGATGATTCATGACCCAAGAAGTGGAAATTGAATTTAAATCAATGTTGACGAAAGACGAGTATGAGACACTCCTACGTGCCTATCAGCTTGATGACCAAGTTCGTTGGCAGGCGAATGATTATTTCGACACCCCTTCCTTTCAGCTAAAAGCGAACGGGGCAGCACTTCGCATTCGCGAGAAGAAACATGGTCAAGTGCTGACGTTAAAGCAACCAAACGAGGTCGGATTGCTTGAGACACATGCCACAATTACAGAAGATGAGGCTGAGGATCTGTTTAAGTACGGAATCATTCATGACGAGCAAATGAAGCAGGCACTGGCCCCGTTCCAGCTGAATGCACCGCTCGAACATCTCGGTCGACTCGAGACGAATCGGGCAGAGTTGCAGACAGAAGACGGTCTACTCGTTTTGGACGAAAGCCATTATTTGGAGACGAGCGACTATGAAATAGAATTTGAAGTGACGAATGAAGAAGAGGGAAAACGTGCGTTCGAAGGACTTCTTGCAAAACACGGTCTCCCCTATCGTCCCGCCAAAAATAAAATCGTCCGATTCATGGAATTGAAAATGAGTCGATTGGAAGGTTGAGCAGATACATTGCCAACCTTTTTTTTTCGTTGCTACAATGAGTTTACAAAGTTAAATGAGTTTTTTGACGAGAGGAGGCGACACAAATGGAACTTGAACAATGTAATGGGTCATCCTGTTCACTGGAAGAAACTCCTATTCAAGTAACGTATAAGCCATTGGAGTTATTCTATTTCATGGACATCTCAAGTCCTGAGAACTTTCACGTGATGACACTGATCAAAAAGTTAGAGATTGAATACGGACATGTGATTCGTTTTCGAATGGTCTCTACCGTTCCTAGCTGTGTTGGCGGATGTCAGGAAGAAGTTCGCCTTCTCACCATGATCAAAGCGCTGGAATTACAAGGGAAACGTCATGCGATGCGCTTCTTGCGTCATTTGCATGTGAATGATCTATTCTCTGGTGAACAACTTGGTTCAATCGATTTATGGGAAATCGCACGTTCTTTCGAAGAGTATGGCCTTGATTTAAGTGAACTCGAAGCCGATCTTCAATCGAACCAGCTCTTGAATGCATTGGCTGTCGACCATCAAGTGTTGAAAGATTGGGAGATTGAGTCATTGCCCGCACTCACATTCGTGACGCGCGATGAAGCATTGAAGATTGAAGGGGTTTATCCGTACGACGTCTATCAATCGGTCATGACTGAATTGTTAGGTTATGCACCGAGCCGTTCGACCGATTGGGACGTAGCCAAAGTGTTGGCACGCTATGATGCTTCGACCATCACAGAGCTATCGTACATTCTAGACTTGGAGAAGACAGTGATTGAACGCGAATTGAAGAAGCTCTCCCTACAACAGCGTTGCCGTCCTGTGCCAGGATGTAGCGGTGAAGCGTGGGCTCAAACGAAATAAAAAAGAACCCCATGGCCGGGGAGCCATGGGGTTTTTGACGTCTCAAGCGGGGACAAGAGACATCGAACCTTGAGGCCCGGGGAAGGCCTACAAGATGGGAGAAAGTTTACGGTCAATAAAGGGGTTTGTGATTGATTTCACACTTATAATATACCTAGTACAGAATCACCTGACAACCTCTTTGTGCATATTGTCACATATTGTTCACGAGAACAATAATGATTCCATTTCATCAAGAACTGCCTCGAACTGATCGAGCGCCTTCAATACCGGCTCCTTCGTCGTCATATCGACACCAGCCGCCTTCAGCACCTCAATCGGATAGTCACTAGAACCCGCCTTCAAGAAGTTATCGATATAACGACGTACGGCTGGCTCCCCTTCTTCCATGATTTGTTGTGACAGTGCAGCAGATGCCGAAATCCCTGTCGCATATTGATAGACGTAGTAGTTGTAATAGAAGTGCGGGATGCGCGCCCACTCATATGAAATCTCTTCATCGATGACAATCTCGTCTCCGAAATAGCGTTTGTTCAACTCGAGGTAAGTTTCATTTAAGTACTCCGGAGTGAGCGATACGCCTTCTTGAGCAGCTTGATGAATCATGTGTTCGAATTCAGCGAACATCGTTTGACGGAACAATGTTCCACGGAACGTTTCAAGCTGATTGTTCAGCAAGTAGAGACGCTCCTCTTTCGCTGTTCTCGTTTTCAACAAATGGTCGTTTAACAAAGCTTCGTTCGTCGTCGATGCCACTTCTGCAACGAAGATCGAGTAATCGCCATACGGATATGGTTGCGATGTGCGTGTGTAATGACTATGCACCGAGTGTCCGAACTCGTGTGCGAGCGTGAACAAGTTGTTGACGTTATCTTGCCAGTTCATGAGGATGAACGGTTGCGTATCGTATGCTCCCGAGGAGTAAGCACCGCTACGCTTACCACGCGTCTCTCGCACGTCGACCCAACGCGATTCGAGACCGTCTTTGACAATTTGGACGTACTCTTCTCCTAGTGGTGCCAAACCATCTACCATCCATTGTTTCGCTTCCTCATATGACACTTTCATCTCGACATCTTTGACGAGCGGTGTGTAGAGGTCATACATATGCAGCTCATCTAAGCCGAGCGCTCGCTTACGTAACGCGACATAACGATGTAACAAGTCGAGTCGTTCGTTCACTGCTTCTACGAGGCCATCGTATACAGACTCCGGAATCGCATTATGGTGGAGTGCGGACTGTCTTGCACTTTCAAACTTACGCACAGTCGCATAGAAGTTATCTTTCTTCACACTTCCTGACAATGTTGAGGCGAACGTATTCAAATATTGCGCGTACGTCCCGTACATCGCTTTAAATGCCCCTTCGCGAACGCTTCGGTCAGCCGATTCAAGGAACGTGATATATCGACCGTGCGTCAACTCAACTTCTTCCCCTTTTTCATTTTTCACTTTCGGGAATTTTAAATCTGCGTTGTTGAGCATACCGAACGTCGAGCTCGATTGACCGAGCACATCTCCCGCTTGTGCCAAAATGGCTTCTTCTGCCTCTGTCAATACGTGCGGACGCTCAAGTGCCAACTCATCGAATGCATGACGATAAACGCGAAGTGACTCATTCTGCTCCATGAAGGCTTCAATCTGATTCTCATCAATCGAAAGCAACTCAGGTGTCATAAACGCGAGTTGCGCTGAAACTTGAGAAGCAAGTGAGCCGGCACGATCATTCAATGCTTGATAATGGCTATTCGCCGTGTCTTCGTCATAGCGCATGTGCGCATACGTATATAGCTTATGTAACTGACGTGAGAGATCGTCCCGAAGTTGCAACGCTTCGTATAACGTTTCCGCCGACTCCCCAAGGCGTCCTTTAAATCCAATCAATGCCGGTACTTTCTCTTTTAACGCTTGAAAATCCGATTCCCAAGCCTCGTCATTGCTGTAGATGGTCTCTAAGTTCCATGTTTCTTCCACTGGAACTTGTTGTCTAGTCAATACCTCTGACATACGTCCACTTCCTTTTCGATGATTAAGTCGATTGTAAGATCAATCGCTGAAGTCCTTGAAACAAACGTGTATCGTGATGTCTGGCCTCCTCGTAAGGCCATGACCTGACATCACAGGATAGACGACTCGCATTCAAGAGTTGTTTCCATTGTACATGAAATGACTGGGAAAAGTCGCTTGTCGGTGTCACTCCAAATTGTCGACACGTTTTTTGAATACTACATTCCACGGAATCGTGAGGTGACTCGTAGCGATTCAAATAAAGAACGGTTTGAAAATCAATCGAATGCACACGAATTCCCCAAAGCGATGATAGCGGAAGGTAACAGGCGGTCGGTAATAATGCGGGTAACAGACCAAGTGGATAGAGCCGATTCAATATGAGCCGTCGATTTAACGGAGATGGATAAAGAGGCGACATACGTTTACGACGAATCATCTCTGTCCATTTAAAAGCATCGAACCGGTAGTAAGCTTCGTACGGTGACGTGTTCACGGAAGATGAGATTTCCCAGCTTCCGATTCCATACTTAATCGAAATCGGAAATCCATTGAAGCGTAACAATCTCCCATTTTTCACCGTCAACAACCTATGTCTCTGAAACAGTTCTAGACGCATCCATGGTTGAAACGATTGATTGCTTCTCAAATCGAGACCGCTCGCGATCCAAATTACATCAAGCCCCGCTCGTCGATAATCAATCGTTCGCTCGGCGTATTCTTCCGGTCGCAAGGGAGATGCCTGAATTTCGAACACGGTGTGCTGCCCGTCCATGTTCGTGAGTACGTCAGCTCGACGATTCTTAATCGTCACCTCTTGCTCGACTGGATAGCCTTTCTCTTGAAGCCACTGGCACACCGCCCATTTATCCTGATGGTGCGTGACCGATTCAGCCCTCCCACAGGTGTGGATATGCGCAAAATGCAGCCGTCGCTTCACACCTTGCTTTACAATCAATACTTCCTGACAAGTCGGACATCGAAAAGGAGCAAGTTGCTCTGCTTGCATCCGATTTAATGTAAAGGAATCAATGATATCCCCTTCCCGATCGATTGCAAACCGCATCTTGCTCCCTCCTCATAGCAATGGTGAAAACATTCTGGCTAATGATTCAACGAGTTTGATAAAGAATGACCGTTTCGCGAACTCTTCTAATACGAGTTCGTGTGACCCTTCGAAATCATCATATAAGTCTTGTTTCAGTTGATGGACTGAGTTCGTGTTATAGAGGAGCGCATTGACCTCGAAGTTCAAATGAAAGCTCCGAAAATCCATATTCGCCGTCCCGATCGTGGCTAATCCATCATCCACCACGATGACTTTTGAATGCATAAATCCCTTTTCATATAGATAAATCTTCACCCCGGCGAGTAACAGTTCTTCGTAATAGGACCGACTTGCGTAGAACACGATCTTATGGTCCGGATAACTCGGTAAGACGATACGGACATCGATCCCTGATAATGACGCCGTCTTCAAGGCACTCATAATGTCCTCATCCGGAATCAAGTAAGGTGACGAAATGTAGACAGATTTTTTCGCAGCATTGATGAGTGAAAAGTAAATGGATTTCATCGTCTCATACGGTTCATCCGGTCCACTTGCAACGATTTGGACCCCTCCGCTCGCACTTCTTACCGTTTCAAGCGGCTCTAGATAGAACGGTGTGAACAGGCGTTCCCCGGTCATGTAATACCAATCTTGCAAGAAAATCAATTGCAGTTCAGATACCCCTTCGCCTCTGACATACAGATGGGTGTCGCGCCAAAACCCGAACTTAGAGTGCTCACCCAAGTACTCATCCCCTACATTCAAGCCACCTGTAAATGCCTCCGTACCATCGATGACCACGATCTTCCGATGGTTGCGATAGTTCGTCTTACTTGAAACGAGTGGCAATACAACTGGAAAGAATGCCTGGACTTGGACACCGGCTTGCTTCATCTCTTCAAAGAACGTGCCGCTCGTATGAATGGACCCGACGGCATCATACAAAAATCGTACTTCGACCCCCGCCTTCGCTTTTTCGATCAAGATCCGCTGTATTTCCCGAGAAATGCGATCTTCCCGGAAAATATAATACTCTAGATGGATGTGTCGGGACGCTCCTTTCAGAGCCGGCAATAACTTCGAAAATTTTTCACGGCCGTTCGTCAAGATTTGCGTATACGTATTCGATGAGACCGGTAACTGGTTCAACGAAGAAGTCAAATGCATCAGCTTCTCGTAATCGTCGTGGGCGAACATGAGGGACGGCGACAACGTCATCGCTTTCTGACGATAGGCCAAGTACGTCTCTTCATCAAGCATCGCTTTTTCTTTGAACATACGTTTACGGCGATAGTTCTGACCGAATACAAAGTATGCGAATAATCCGATGACCGGAAAACCAATCATGACAATTGCCCAAATGAGCGTACGTTGTGGATTTCGATTTTCAAGTAAGATGACGAGCAATATGCTGAACGTTGTCAAAAAGACGAGAATCGAGAACAATCCGATTACTTGTGAGCTCCAGTAATACGATAATATCGCAATGAGTCCTGCGAGCAAAATGAGGGAAAAGAGTACTTGTATGCGTCGCAACATATTATAAGCTGACCTCGTTTCTGTCATGTATTATCATTAATTATACATCGTAACGTCATCTTTTTGAGGGGAGCGAATGAATTATGGGGACTTTTCTAATCACCGGTGCGACAAGTGGGATTGGTCGCGCCGTCGCTTTGCAGTTGACTGGTAAGGGGCACCGTGTCATCGGGATCGGTCGGGACGAAACGAGAGGTGCCGCCCTCGAGTCTGATTCAAATGGACAAGCCACATTTATTCGATGTGACCTTGCTTCGACAGAGGACATCGATCATCTTTTCGCTCAGTTAAAAGAGCAAGGTGTGACCTTGAACGGATTATTCAATAACGCTGCCACATTCGGCAGACCGGGCACCCCTGAGCGTTTGACACATGAGTCGTATACTGAGGTGTTCGAGGTCAACCTGTATGCGCTGAACACCGTCACACAGCGCGCCATTCCCTTGTTTGACCAAGGAGCGAGTGTCGTCAACAATGCCGCCATCGTCGGGCACGTCAAGTTCCCTCCGATGCTCGCGCACTATGCCGCTTCAAAAGCGGCCGTAGTGGCCTTAACCAAAACGTTCGCGCACCGAATGAAAGGAAAAGTAAGATTCAATGCCGTTTGTTTCGGACCGATTGATACACCTCTTAGTCACAAGTTATACGGCGGGGAAGCGAAGTTTAAAGAGGCGATGACCCATCATTTCCGGGGACATGCCGCCCTCCCTGAGGAAGTAGCGCCGGTCGTCGAATTTTTATTGACGGATGCCTCAACGTATATTAACGGCCAAGCCATCACGGTCGATGGCGGGTATACATTGTCTTGAACAGAGACCACCTCTTCTTTTGAACAGGTGGTCTCTACTCATGTCGCCATCTTTTTAGCCCGATTGATCTTATTGTGTAAATAATTCTGTTCTTTCACATGAAGACGATCCCAATCAATCACATCCACAAAATATTGAATCATGTCCTCAAAGGTCGAATCGAGCGTTTCATGCGCTTGAAGGCGCGCCATTCGAATCGCTTCAAACACGGACCCCATCACGAAGATATCTCGGCTGGCATAAGTCTGCATCGGTGATAATGATTCAAATAGAATCGTCTCAAGCGTTTTTCGCTTCACATGCCAGTCGCACTTTCCGTTCGAATATAGGAAATCGCCATCCGGTAATTCACAAAGCTCTCGTAAAATATCCCCGATGTAATGAATCGCATGAATTGCCGTATTCGGATCATTGATTCCTGGAGAAATACCACGTAGCGCAATCTCACTCAATTTTTCAATCGCAAATGACGGGTCTTGCATCGAAGAACGCACTTCGCCAATCTCAAACAACTCGATATCCGGTGCGTCCTCGCCTTTCCAAAACCCGAGTAAATCACCTTTGGCAACGAAATCCCCGACGGCTACGACGGACTCAAAGTCCGTTTCATGATCTCCTTGTTTCTCTCTTAAAAACAATCGGATGTACCCCGTTTGCGGAGCTCGTACCGCTTGACCTTCCAATGAATGGACAGATCGAGGCAAGACGAGATGAACCTCATCCGACTCAATCGCATCTTTTTGCTCACTGATGACAGAGAGCGCTTCTTTATGTAACTCGGATAAAAGACGTTCCGCCTGAATCGAAACACTGACCGTCTGGATGAACTTGACGAATGCCCAGATTGAACCAATGACTAAGAGCACACTGATCCCAGACGACAATACGACGCCTTCATCTGCCGTACGGACGAGGAATAAGTTCGAAATTCCATAAACCGTCGTCATGATGAAAAGACCGAGCGTATGCTTGGCCGACGTGTTCGTCAAAAAGTTGTTGATCGTCCGAGGAGAAAACTGAGAGGAATACGTCGTCAACACGACCAAAATCGTGGAAAAGCTGAACGTCATCATCGTCATCAGGCTCGTAAATGTCGAAGACAACACAGACGCCGCTGAGTCCAGGTCTAAATAAATAAATTCAGGTAATAAATCTCGGAAAAACTCCCCAAACACTTGAGTGAATGCCGTTAGTACGATGCCACCCATTCCGTATAAAAATGGGACAAACCATGCGCTGTCATCAAGTAGTAATCGAATTCGTCTCACCATACCAACACCTCTTTACCGTCGATTTGAAAAAATCGCCTGTCCAACTGAACAGGCGATGTACCATTAAAAATAGTGACGCACTTTCGCAAAGACGTCGCCATCGAGAATGAGTTTCCCATACTCTTCAAGCATCGGTTGCGTCTGTGTACTGAATGTTAAATACTCTGCTAAAAGACTGAGTGCATTCTCTTCGTCTTCCGGTTCCATTTCATCCGGGAAATCAATCCACAAGTAGTAACGGTCTTGATAGTGATATAGTTTCAAATCAAGATCGCTGAACATGTCTCCTGTACGTTTACTCAGCGAAATGATTGCCTCGAAATCATTCGTTTCCATCGCGAGTGGTGCCCAAGCATCTGCCTCGGCTTCAAGTTCATCCAACTCACTCAATTGGTCGAGTACCGATTGTTGATCCCGTGCCTCATCGATTGCTGATCGAAGGAGCGAACCGAGTTCAGAATCGTCTTCCGTGTCCATTACATTTTTCGCGATCGTCACAGTCACTTCTAGACCTTTTTCAAAAGCTTGTACTTGAATCCATAGTGGACCATCAAACGAGATGTCTTCACGTTCGTGAGCCTCGTCCATCATTTGCCAGAACAGCTGCTCGCCACGTTCCCGGTTGTACCAAATTTCATCACGAGCAAAACCACGTTTTTCGATATCCACGTATGTGATGAAAAATTTGACGGTATTATCATTGATGCGCTCAATTTTCACGATTGTCCACTCCCTTCTCACCTCGCTCCCAATTCACATAAGGAGGAGAGGGGAAATTGTCTTGTTATCTTTGTACCCTTTTTAATATCGTTCAATCTAGATGAAGGGTTATAACTTTATTTTATAGGAAATAATCAATAATAAAAAGCACACTGCTTAAACAGTATGCTCTCATTCATTCACAAGTCGTTGGGCTTCTTGTAATTGGAACGTCCGAACTTTACGTGGCAAGAATCGACGAATCTCATCTTCGTTATATCCGACCTGTAAACGTTTCTCATCAATAAGGATCGGACGACGTAAAAGCCCTGGATATTCTTGAATCAAATCGTAAAGCTGTTGAAGAGATAGCGCATCAACAGACACATCGATTTTAGAAAAGACTTTCGAACGAGTCGAAATGATTTCATCCGTCCCGTCTTCCGTCATACGTAAAATTTGTTTAATCTCATTCAATGAGAGCGGTTCTGAAAATATGTTTCGTTCTGTAAACGGGATATCATGTTCTTCGAGCCAAGCCCGTGCCTTTCGGCAAGATGTACAGCTTGGAGACGTATAAAGTGTGACCATTTTTCTTCCTCCCTGATCGAGTATGCGTCCATCTTTTTAAGTGACTCTATTTGTATACCCAAATTCGCATCCACTTAATTATAGTAATTCTTATTTATCAAAACTTCAATGATATTCTTTATCAATCAGATATGAAAAGAGGGCGCATTCATTGAATGCGACCTTGAACGACCTAACTTAAGACGCAGGGATTCGAGAAACCGGTTGAGACACCGTCTCTTTCCCTGGCTTGACTTGTAAGTCTTTCAACTTTTTCTTCAATACTTCTTTCAAAAGTCTCTTTTTCTCTCGCAGAACTTTGTCACGTTCTTTCATGGCCTCTCACCCCCATACAGCGTAAGGAACCTCCCGAGCATTACCGATTCTGAAAATCTTGAAGTTGCACTATATCTACATTTAAATTATAGCACACTCGTTTGTGAAATGTGAATCATTCTTATACGTTCATCTCAAATTAACACCGATATCGTTTGCAATGACTTGAAGAAACCTGTATAGTTTATAGAAATAACCCTTTTATTTTTAAGGAGGAGAGCGATGATGAGAATCACTTTAGAAACGATTATGAAACATCCGGTTACCCAAAAATATTTAACTCGATCTGGCTTAAAACATGCGGTCGACGTCTGTGAACGCGCTCTCGAAATGGCAACGAAACGTGGTCTTGATACAGATTTGGCGACGAAAGCTGCGCTTCTTCATGATATCGGACACTATGAATGGTATACAGAAGGTAAATGGAATTATGATTTGTATCGTCAGAACGATATCCATGCGATCAAAGGGGCTGAACGGGCTCATAAACTATTAATTCGATTAGGGGAAGATCCAGCCCGGGCAAAAGAGATTTCTGTCATGATACTGTTGCACACGGATTCCTATTTACCACCGAGTCGTATCCAACGGACCCCACTGCAACAACTCGTCCATGATGCGGACACGTATGTGGAGCAGCCAGGCGGTCTTCACCATTATGAAACAATGGAAATTGAAGATGCGCTAGCTCGCGTCCGTCAAATCGATGCCATCGTCGAGCGTCTAGCTAATTTACCACGCATCTCAAACGGATAATCAGTCACCTACTTTAATAGGTGATTTTTTTGTGCAAAAAAATCCTGACTCAATAAATGAGTCAGGATTGATTTCGTTACACGAGTTGCGCTTTATACGCTTCGTACTCTTCGTCTGTGAGCGAGACATAGTGTCCTGGCTCAACTTCGCGAAGTGGCGGGATGCTTGAATCTTCATCTGAACGTCCAACTGGACCTTTTGATGTTGACTCGTATACGATCCGCTTACGTGTACGTTCATGCTCCGGGTCCGGAAGCGGAATCGCTGAAAGGAGCGATTTCGTGTATGCATGAATCGGGTTCTCGTAAAGGCGATCTGCTGTCGCAAGCTCTACGAGATGACCTTGATACATAACACCGATACGGTCAGAGATGTATTTAACCATCGACAAGTCGTGAGCGATGAACAAATACGTCAAATCGCGATCGCGTTGCAATTCTTTCAACAAGTTGACGACCTGCGCTTGAATCGAAACGTCAAGTGCAGAAATCGGTTCATCGGCGATGATGAAGTCCGGTTCAACCGCAAGGGCACGGGCAATCCCGATACGCTGACGCTGACCACCCGAGAATTCATGTGGGTAACGGCTTGCGTGTTCTTTCGTCAAACCAACTGTTTCAAGGAGGTCATATACGCGGTTCATGCGGTCTTCTTTCGTCTTCGCAAGACCATGAATATCGATTCCTTCTGCGATGATATCGGCGACCGTCATACGCGGATTGAGCGAGGCGTATGGATCTTGGAAAATCATTTGCATCGCACGGTTGAACTTCAATTTATCTGATTTTGATTTTTTGTCGTGGACGTTTTCGCCTTTGAACACGACATCGCCATCCGTCGCGTCGTAGAGACCGATAATTGTACGTCCTGTCGTTGACTTACCGCAACCAGACTCACCTACGAGTCCGAGCACTTCACCTTTGTAAATATCAAATGTGATTCCGTCGACAGCTTTGACGACACGGCCACGACCAATTTTAAAGTGCTGCTTCAGGTTTTTTACCTCGAGTAATTTCTCGCGTTCCATTATTCAGCACCACCTTTCGTAAACGATTTTGCGAACGCACTGTCTGGACGATATTTGAGAGCGAGTTCACGAATCGCACGTGGCGGATTAACCGATGGTGCTTGTGGGTGTAACAACCAACTTGAAGCAAAGTGTGTATCACTTACTTGGAACATCGGTGGCTCTTTCTCAAAATCAATCTTCATTGCGTATGGATTACGCGGTGCGAACGCATCCCCTTTTGGAGGATCGAGCAAGTTCGGAGGCGTACCCGGGATTGCCGGTAACGCTTCATTGCGGTCATCCGTCGGACGCGGCATCGAACCGAGAAGTCCCCATGTGTATGGGTGACGTGGCTCGTAGAAAATCTCATCAACCGTTCCTTTTTCAACGAGACGTCCTGCATACATAACAGCAACACGGTCAGCCATGTTCGCAACAACACCTAGGTCGTGCGTGATGAAGATAACCGCTGTACCGGTCTTTTGTTGAATATCTTTTAACAGTTCAAGAATCTGTGCTTGAATCGTTACATCGAGTGCTGTTGTCGGCTCATCGGCAATCAACACTTTCGGATTACATGCGAGTGCGATTGCGATCACGATCCGCTGACGCATCCCACCTGAGAGTTGGTGTGGATATTGTTTCAAACGCGCTTCAGGGTTTGGAATCCCTACAAGTGTCAACAATTCGAGCGTGCGTTTCTTCGCATCCTCCCCCGTTAACCCTTGGTGCTGTTTCAACCCTTCAGCGATTTGCTTGTAAATCGTCATCGTCGGGTTAAGTGACGTCATCGGGTCTTGGAAAATCATTGCGATATCGCGACCACGAATTTTTAACATTTCTTTTTCCGAAAGCTTTGCCAAGTCTTTTCCTTCGAACATGATTTCTCCGTTCGTGATCTCACCTGGAGGGTTCGGAATGAGACGCATAATCGCCTTCGAAGTAACGGATTTACCTGAACCCGACTCTCCTACGATGGCGAGCGTCTCGCCTTTTTTCAAATCAAACGAAACACCACGAACAGCTTGAACTGTTCCTGCATATGTGTGGAACGAGACCTCTAAGTCTCGGACTGATAAAATCGTTTCCATGCACGAGTCCCCCTCTTTCTTATTTATTTACGCATTTTCGGATCGAACGCATCACGCAAACCGTCAGCAAGCAAGTTGAAGCTGACCATGAGCAAGACGATGACAATTGACGGAATAACAAGAAGGAACGGGAATGTCCGAAGTTCTTTGTATCCATCGTTAATCAACGTACCAAGTGATGCCTGTGGTGGTTGAAGCCCGATCCCGATAAAGCTGAGAAATGCCTCGAAGAAGATGGCAGATGGAATCGTGAACATAAGCGTGATGATAATCGCACCTAATGTGTTTGGAATCAAGTGTTTGAAAATCAAACGCGTACTAGATGCACCCAATGTGCGAGCTGCCAAGACGAACTCTTGGTTTTTGAGTTTGAGAATCTGACCACGAACGAGTCGACTCATCCCAATCCAGCCTGTAATCGCTAATGCGAGGATGATGGTGAAGACACCCGGGTCAAAGATCAAGATGAACAAGATGATCAAGATCAAGTTTGGTATACCTGTCAAGATTTCAACAATACGTTGCATAATGTTGTCCGTACGACCGCCGAAGTAAGCTGAGATCCCGCCATATGCCACACCGATAATTGTATCGATGATGGCCGCGACTAAACCGATGAAGAGGGAAATCCGTGTCCCTTCCCAAATACGTGACCAGAGATCACGACCGAGATAATCTGTACCGAACCAGAAGTTTTCTTCTACATTCTTTTGCTCGTAGAAGTCGATATCGCGACCGCCGAGTGTCGCAATTCCATCAAAGCCAGCCCATTCGAGACCTGTAACTTTAGGTGGAAGTTTCGCTTGTGAAATGTTTTGTTCATAGGCATCACGACCCGATAACATTGGTCCAAACAATGAAAGTACGACAAGTATCAAAATAATCGAGAGCGAAATGATGGCCGCTTTGTTTTTCTTTAAACGCATCCATGCGTCTTGCCAGAAGTTTAAACTTTTCCCGGCGATTCGCTCACCAAGCTGTTCATTCATCTCAACTGGTGTGAACATGTCTTGGTCGAACTGTTCATAATTCTTTTTGTTTTCAATCATCAGTTATTCCCCCCAAGACGAATACGTGGGTCCACAACCCCATAAAGCAAGTCGACAAGTAAAATGATAATAATGAATAAGCCTGAGAAGAACAATGTCGTTCCCATGATGACAGAGTAGTCGTTCAACGTAATCGACGTGACGAACAACTCACCAAGTCCAGGTACCGCAAAGATTTTCTCGATGACGAATGTACCTGTTAAGAGTCCTGCTGTCATCGGTCCGAGAATTGTGATGGCAGGAATCATGGCGTTACGGACCATGTGTTTCCATACAATCGCGTTACCCGTCAACCCTTTGGCTTTTGCGAGCGTGACATAATCTTGTCCGGTGACTTCAAGCATCTCCGTTCGGACGAAACGGGCAATGACTGCCGTTACCCCGAGCGATAATGAGATGGTTGGTAAAATTGTATGAGCTGGAGATTCCCAGAATGCGACCGGGAGTAACTGTAATTTAACTCCAACATAGTACTGAAGGAGGGCTGCAAAAACGAACGATGGGACGGAAATCCCGATTACCGATACGAACATTGAACCATAGTCAATGACCGTATTGTGACGAATCGCTGCAATAACACCTAACAATACACCTACAAGAGTACCGAGAACTAATGCTTGTACTCCTAGTTGTGCCGAAGGACCGACTCGTTCCATAATCAACTCAGTGACTGGACGGTTAGCTGTACGGAATGATACGCCAAGGTCACCTTGCAACATGTTTCCGATGTACGTCGCATAGCGGACCGGAAGCGGATCATTGAGTCCGTAGCGGTCATTCAACAATTGAATTTGTGATTCTGTCAGTTTTTCCTGGTTCTGATACGGCGAACCTGGGAGCAGGTCCATCAGGAAGAACGTGAACGTGGCAATCAAGAAGAACGTGATGAGGCCGTAAGTCAGCCGTTGTAGGATATAACGTCCCATGAATAAAAACCCCCTGTTTTTTTCTGATTCTTTCTACTACTTGCACCAACAGCTTTACTATGACATATGACTCATTTTTCAAATTCACAAAATGAAAGGAATTTTCTGAAAGATAAGTGTAGACGTCATCTCAAGGCTCTTAGTACAGCGGCTGAAAACAAAGAATACTCGTTTCAGAGATTATTCTGAATTTTCACTGTTACTACATTATACTTTACCAACAAAACATTTGAACAGTGTTTTCTCTTACTTCATTAGAATTTTTTAGAAAATTGGGGACATGCGTTAAGCATGCCCCCTCCTTCCATCACTTAATATCAACGTATTTGTACTGGTAATCAGCACCGAATAATTGACGGTTAAAGTTTTCGATATTTGGACGGATCAAGTATGCCACACCTGCTTGGTAAATTGGCATGATTGCTTGATCTTGTTCAATCAAGAGAGCTTCTGCTTCTTTGAATAAGTCATAACGTGCATCGATGCTCGTTTCAGCAGATGCCTCATCAATCAACTTGTCATACTCAGATGATGAATAGTTGATGTCGTTTTGTCCATTCTCTGAAGTGAAGATACCAAGGTTTGTAAGCGGATCTTGGTAGTCAGGTCCCCAAAGTGCGAATGACATTTGGTAGTCCCCTTTTGCTTCACGCTCAAGTTTGTTGTTGAAAGGTTGTTGTGCGATCTCAACCGTTACGTTCGGTAAGTTCGACTCGATTTGACCTTTCATGTACTCAGAGATTTGTTTTGATACTTCGCTATCGAACGAGAGGAGTTCGATTGTAATCGCTTCTCCATCAGTTGCCTCTTCCCAAAGTGAAGCAGCTTCGTCAGCGTTTGTTTGGAAGTATTCCACGCCTTCTGTGTAATCCGTTCCGTTCTCATATTTGATGAAGTCTTTCGGGATGAATGACGTTGTCGCTACTGAACCGTTGTTCAAGAGCTGATCGATGATTCCTGATGGATCAACCGCACGTGCGACTGCTTTACGTGCATTTACATCAGAGAAAATCTCATCTTCATGGTTGAATTTGAAATATCCAATTGAAGAACGAAGACCTGTGTTGTAATCTTCATCTTCTTGGAATGCTGCGACTTGTTCTGATGCGAGACCAGCGTAGTCAACATCGCCCGCTTCATACAAGTTTACGACGGTAGATGTTTCTTTAACAACTTTCACATCTACTGAATCGAGAGCAACATTCTCAGCATCCCAATATGATTCGTTTTTCGTTAAGACATAGCCCTGTTCACGATCCCATTTAGTCCATGTGAACGGTCCGTTGTAGAGAAGGTTTTCAGGACCAGTCGTGAAGTCTTCACCTTTTTCAGTCGCGAATGCTTCGTTGATCGGAGTGAATGTACCGAACGAAGTAAGTGAAAGGAATGATGGGTCTGGACGCTCGAGTGTAACTTCGAGTGTCTTCTCATCGATTGCTTTAACACCGAGCTCTTCTTTTGGTGTGTCACCAGTGTTGATTGCTTCAGCGTTTTTAATTGTGTTCATGATGTATGCGTACTGTGAGCCTGTTGCAGGATCGACAGCTCGCTGCCAAGCATAAACGAAGTCATTAGCTGTGACCGGTTCCCCGTTTGACCATTCAGCATCACGAAGTGTGAACGTGTAAACCGTCTCGTCTTCGTTTACTTCTGGTTCGCCTTCAGCAAGTGCCGGGACGGCATTTCCATCTTTATCAAGACGGTAAAGACCTTCCATTGTGTTGGCGATCAAATTGAATGCGACTTCATCTGTAGCAAGAGCCGAATCGGCTGTTGTAATATCTGACGTACTCGTCAAGCGAAGAACTTTCTCTCCGTTTGAAGAAGAACCGCCGCCATCAGAGTCTCCGCCTGTTGAACAAGCCGCGAGAACTGAACCGAGTGCCAAGATGATCGTCATCATGAGCAAAATCGATTTTTTCTTCATTGCGATTTCCCCTTTCATTTTGAAAAGCTAGCCGATCGTCGAATGAACATCTTACTTTTTCTTTAATTTTCTGAATATTTCATAAAGTATTCGACGAAAGAACGTTAGGGCTATTGTAAGAAATTTTTAATGAAACTGTCAACTATTGAATGAACCGCTATCATTCGACATCACTTTCTTACTCGCTTTATGCCCTACGTTCCTAGTATCATAGAAGAAACACGGAATGTTGACACATTTCTTTTATCGATTGAAAGGAGATTACATCGTTGAAAAAGTTTCGAAATATATTTTTTGTTTGGGGAATTGTCACACTTCTCTATACCATTTGGTCAATTTTTTCTTATTTCCGAAGTGAATCTTTCACGTTTCACTTAAGTGGTGGCTTATTTGTATCAGGTATACTCATCTTTGCCATCGGGATGTTCTCCCATATGAGTGCATCCGGTCTGTTTGACGGGATCATGTACGGATTTAAGCGCAATCGACGTGCAAAGTTGAAGGAAATTGATGCCGATTACGAAGAGGATGAGGAAGAGGACCCGGAAGATCGGCAGCTTCGTAAACATTCAGCGTGGAACTGGGTGTATGTCGGTGTCGGGAGTATCGCTCTTTCCTTCCTCGTCGCATTGATTTAATCTTTTCGTCACTTGAATCCTGTGCTAAACTAAATGCAGAATAAGAACATTTGGATGAAGACAAGTAATTCAACTACCCTTTTCCCCAGAGAGTCTACGGTGCTGCGAGTAGATGAAAAGTTTTTGAATGAATGGACTTCGGAGTGGCTCGCTTGAACAACAGTATGGCGAGACGGTTCACGCCCGTTAACGCGTTCAAGTGGCATAGTTTATGCAAATTTGGGTGGCACCGCGGTTATTCGTCCCGATTTATTCGGGAGGACGACTGCGGTTTTTATATTCTTCGGAGGTGTATACACATGGCAACGATTTTTTCAGGAATCAAACCGACCGGCGTCGTGACGCTCGGGAACTACTTAGGCGCAATGAAGCAATTCGTCGATCTTCAAGATGACAACAATGCCTATTATTGCATCGTCGATTTACATTCGATTACCGTTCAACTCGACCGTGTCGAGCTCATGAACAACACTCGAAAATTAGCGGCACTCTACTTGGCTTCTGGTCTCGACCCAGAAAAAGCGACGATTTTTGTTCAGTCTGAAGTGAAAGCGCACGCTCAACTCGGATGGATGTTAACGTGTATCGCGGGCATGGGTGAGCTCGGTCGCATGACACAATATAAAGACAAATCACAAGGAAGTGAGAATGTCGGGGCAGGTCTATTTGTTTATCCGACCCTTATGGCTTCGGACATTTTACTTTATAATACGGAACTCGTTCCAGTCGGAGACGATCAAAAGCAACACATCGAGTTGACTCGTGATTTGGCGGAACGCTTTAATAAACGCTATTATGAGACATTCACAATCCCAGAGCCACTCATTCAAAAAGAAGGTGCACGGATCATGTCTCTCACGAATCCTGTAAAGAAGATGTCGAAATCGGATACAAATGCCAAAGGATATATCTCGATGCTCGACGAGCCAAATGTCATCCGTAAGAAGATTAAGAGTGCCGTCACAGACTCGAGTGGTGTCATCTCGTTTGACCGGGAGAATAAACCGGGGATTTCGAACTTGTTAGAAATTTACTCGCTTTCGACAGGGACCCCAATCGATGATCTCGTCAAACAATATGAGAACTCGAACTATGGGACGTTCAAACAAGATGTGGCGGAAGCGGTTGTTGCTCTACTTGAACCAATTCAAGCTCGTTACCACGAGTTGATCGATTCTCCAGAACTCGATGAAATTCTTGATGCCGGTCGTGCCAAGGCTGAAGCCGTCGCGAACAAGAATCTCGCGAAGATTGAAAAAGCAATGGGTCTCAGTCGTAAGCGCGCCAAAGTGAAAAAATAAGCTTGTCGTGACAGAACTCTCCATGTGAGAGTTCTTTTTTGTATTAAAAAATGTACATAAAAAGAGAGACAGGCGTCCCTGTCTCTCTTCGTAAGATGATTTGATTATTCTTTGCCTTCGATTGAAGCCCACTTGTAAGAGTAGTCCGCACCGAATGCGTGCTCAACGATTCCCTTAACGTAAGGTTTCGTGAGGCGAGCCGATCCACGTTGGTAAACTGGCGAGATTGCGTTCTCTTCAAGAACGATTTTCTCCGCAGCTTGAAGGTCAGCCCAACGCTGTTCAGCATCTGTGCTTGATTTCGCAGATTCGATCAACTTATCGAATTCTTCGTTCGACCACTTACCACGGTTGTATGGTCCGTCAGTGACGAAGAGGTCAACGAATGTCATTGGATCTTGGTAGTCAGGTCCCCATCCAGCGAATGTCAACTCGAACTCACCTTTGTTCTCAAGGTCAAGCTTGTTGTTGAACGGCTGTTGCTTGATTGAAACCGAAATTCCTGGAAGGTTTTTCTCAAGCTCACCTTTGATGAACTCACCGATTTGCTTCGCTGACTCTGAGTCATAGTTAAGGAGCTCAATCTCAACTTTGTCTGTTCCGAGCTCTTTAAGACCAGCTTCCCAAAGTTCTTTCGCACGATCAACGTCATAGCCACCGATGTCGCCGTTCGCTTCACGGAAATCTTTACCGTCAGGACCTGTTACGAAGTCTTTCGGTACGAGGTAGTTTGCAGGAATCGAACCATTCGCAAGAAGCGTTTCTGCGATTGCTGCTTTATCGTATGCCGCGTCAATCGCGTTACGGATGTTTTGGTTGTCAAGTTCTTCCACAGCAGTGTTGAACTGGAGGTAGAAGAGTGTTGGTTCAACGACAGTTGAGAACTCTTCGCTGTCTTGGAATTCAGCTACATACTCAGAAGTCAAGCCAGCGCGGTCAACGTCACCGTTTTCATACAAGTTAACACCTGTTGAAACTTCTTTAACGACTTTAACGTTGATTTCTTCAAGTTTAACTGCTTCAGCATCCCAATAGTCTTCGTTCTTGACCATTTTCCAGCCTTGCTCGCGCTCCCAGCTGTCGAGTTTGAACGGTCCATTGTAGAGAGTCGTCTCTGCAGACGTACCGAAGTTCTCGCCTTGCTCTGTATCGAATGACTCAAGTTTTGGCATGAATACGCCGAAGCTAGTCAATCCGAGGAAGTAGTCAGCTGGTGCTGTCAATTTAACTTCAAGTGTTTGATCGTCGATTGCTTTAACGCCTACAGCATCGCGCTCGCCTTCACCAGTGTTGTACGCTTCTGCGCCTTCGATGATTGACATAACGTATGCATATTGTGATGCGTTATCTGGGTTAAGTACTTCTTTCCAAGCGTATTCGAAGTCGTTCGCTGTGACAGGCTCCCCGTTTGACCAAGTCGCACCTTCACGGATTTTGAACGTGTACGTTTTTCCGTCTTCTGAAACGTCGTGGTCTTCAGCCATACCCGGAGTCGGGTTGTCTTCTTCGTCCATGCGGTAGAGACCTTCGTTAACGTTGTTCAATACGTTGAACGAAACAGTGTCCGTTGCGAGTGTCGGGTTAAGTGAAGGAATATCTGAAGAATCGAGCAAGTTGAGGACTTGTGCTTCGTCTGCAGAACCTTCCGAACCTGATCCATTTGAAGACCCTGTGTCTTCTTCCCCTGTCGAACATGCAGCTAGGAATGCACTAGATAGAAGTGTAACCGATGATGCTAAAGCAAAACCTTTTTTCTTATTCATTGCGATGACCCCCTGATTTTTTCGTTTTAACGAAGTGAATGATGGTAGAAAATTCAGTCATTTCTTCTGACAGTATTTGTTACCAAAATCCCGTTGATGCAATAATACAATATTCTGATAATTTTGCAAAGTGTTTATTTTGATTTTTCTAAAAAATTTTATCCATAGTCAAAAAGCCCGCCTACAGTGGCGGGCTTTTAGCTCAATTTTCGTATTTTTTCGCAAAGGTTAGGACATATGAAGGACCGGTGACTGGAAATCCGATATGATCGTATTCTTTTTCAATCATATAAGAACGTCCAGCTTGATAGATTGGCATAACAACAGCCTCTTCTAACAGCTGTGCCTCCGCTTCTCGGAAGATCTCATTTCGCTCTTCCAACCGGTCCGTCGCGCGAGCCCGATCCATCAATTGATCATATGATTCGCTGGCATATCGACTTGAATTCAACACGTCGTTTGTTTCAAATTGAGTCAAGTAGGCGGATAACATCGGATAGTCCGGTTGCCAGCCCGATAATGAAAATGCATAATCCCCTGAGACTTCTTTCCTAACTTTTTCTCCTAGGGGGAGTTCGATGACGTTAACGGTCAAACCATCCAACTGTTCCAAATTCTTCTTTAATTTTGTGGAGATTTGACGCGCTTCATCATCGACAAAGCTGAGCAGCTCGATTTCGATTTCATCTTTCTTCAGACGTTTCTTCACGGTGTCAAACAATTGGTCGGCGTTTCCTTCCAATTGTGCGATCGCAGCTTTTTGGTCGATGACGAGTAATCGTTCTGTCGTCTGTTCTGCTCGTGCGAGTGAATCTTCGATTTCCGTCCGATCAAGCGTCAATGCGATGGCTTGTCGAAACGCTACATCATTAAACGGCGCTTTTTCAACATTCGGCTTCAAATAAAAGACTCCGCTCCGTGGAACGTCCCGTACAGTCAATCCTTCTTGATCAATCGTGGAGACGTCAAAATCGTAAGGGACGGGTTGCATCCCTGTCGCTTCTGACAAGTTCGGTTCACTCTTGATGGTAATCGTTTCGAGTGTGACCTGTTCAGCTTCTCGGTACGTTTCATTTTTATGTAACGAGATGGTCGTATCTTCGATTGCCTTGATTTTAAATGGACCGTTTGTCTCTAGCTCATCCCATTCTTTCACCTTTGGTTGAGGTAAAAATGCGGGCATCGCTAAAATTTGTTCGAACCCTTCCATCGGACGGACTAGAGTCAGCTCGAGCGTCCGGTCATCGATTGCCTTGACCCCTAGCGTATCCGGTTCTTGTTGACCAAGCCCGATTTCTTTTGCAGATTGAACATCTGCGAGTAAGAAGCTGAACGGTGAATTCGTATCAACGTCCACGAGTTTTTGGAAGTGATCGACGAACGTTTGCGCGTCAATCGCATTTCCTTCTGTCGTCACACTCTCTTTTAATGTGAATGTATAGACCGTCCCATCTTCGGATCGCTCTAACTTCTCGACGAGCGCCGGTTCGATGGACCCGTCTGCTCCGAATCGATACAGTCCTTCATATAGATGGGATAGGATCGTTTGAGATGATGGATCAATTGCTAGCATGACATCCGGCTGAGTCGGAAGCGACTCCCCGTAAATCGTCAATTGTTGTTCTTCGACTGGCACTAGTTCGCGTGACTGCTCTCGTTGTTCGTTCCAAACAAATAAAAAAAGGATAAGGACTGAACCTAACAAGGCGGCCACGATGAATGATTTCTTTTTCATTCGTTGCACTCCTTTCTGTTAGACCAACCCTTATACCCTAACCTTTTTTGAATGATTTTTCTACCGTCAGTTCGTCACTTTTGCAAATGCGAGTGTCGCATTGTGGCCCCCGAAGCCGAGTGAGTTACTGAGTGCATAACGAATGTCAAGTTCCCGATTTCCTTCACGTACATAATCTAAATCACAATCTGCAGCTGGTGATTCGCAGTTAATCGTTGGATGAATCTTGCCTTCATGAATCGAAAGTGCTGTGATGACGGCCTCGACGCCACCTGCACCACCGAGAAGGTGACCGATCATCGATTTTGACGAGTTGACGGCGAGTTTATCAGCGTGTTCCCCGAACACACGACGAATCGCTTTCGTCTCGAGCATATCGTTGAGTGGTGTACTCGTTCCGTGCGCGTTGATGTATTGAACATCTTCTGGCGTGATTCCGGCGTCTCGAATCGCCTCACTCATCGCTTTCGAACCGCCCTCAGCTTCAGGGGATGGTGCTGTGATATGGTAAGCATCCGAACTCATCCCATATCCAACAACTTCAGCGTACATTTTCGCACCACGTGCTTTCGCATGTTCATACTCCTCTAAGACGAGCACCCCGGCTCCTTCACCCATAACGAATCCGTCACGGTTTTCATCGAACGGCCGGCACGCCGTGTTCGGGTCCGGATTCGTTGAAAGGGCTTTGTTCGAACAAAAACCTGCGAACGAGAGAGGTGTGATCGGCGCTTCCGCTCCACCTGCGAACATGGCGATCGCATCTCCACGTTGAATGACACGGAACGCTTCCCCGATGGAGTTCGTCCCTGACGCACAAGCCGTCACTGAACAGTTGCTCGGTCCTTTTGCTCCGAGATAGATGGATACTTGTCCGCTCGCCATGTTCGGAATCATCATCGGAATGAAGAACGGGCTGACGCGACGTGGGCCACGGTCATGCAAGATGGCCGACTGTTTGTCAATCGTCTCGACGCCACCAATCCCGCTCCCGATCCAAATCCCGACATCGTCCGCGATGGCTTTCACGTCGAGTCCGCTGTCCTTATGGGCAGCGTCTGCCGCAAGTAAAGAATATTGGATGAAGGAGTCCATCTTACGTGCTTCCTTCGGTTCGACTAAATGATCGATATTCCATTCCTTCACTTCCGCCCCGACCTTGGCCGGATATTGACTGATGTCGATCTTCGTCAACGTATCAATCGCGTTATCCCCTTTTAACAGGCGATCCCACATTGTTGAGACATCGTTTCCTAATGGTGATACGACTCCTAATCCTGTCACTACTACTCGTTTCATAAATGATTCCCCTCCGTAATGGTTGCGTGATTCCATGTCAGACAGCTAGCCCCCCAGGTGAGTCCGGCACCAAACCCTGCGATGACGACCGTTTGTCCATCTTGGATTTTGCCAGACTTGACCGCTTCCGCCAAAGCGAGTGGAATGGACGCTGCTGATGTATTCGCATGGTCTTGAATGGTCATGACCACTTTCTCTTCTTCTAAGTGTAACCGTTCCATCGCAGCGTCGATGATTCGACGGTTCGCCTGGTGTGGAACGAGGACGTCAAGGTCTTCCAACGTCTTATCGGCTTTGTCTAGCGCCTCAAGCACGATTTCGGGCATCTTCCGAACGGCAAACTTGAAGACTTCGCGACCGTTCATGACGATTTTGCCTTCTTCATTTTCATACAGATGTTTGCCACCTGTCCCGTCACTTCCGAGCACAAGTGAGTCAATTGAAGCGATCTCGTCTTCCCCGAGCACGACAGCTCCTGCTCCGTCCCCGAAGAGGACAGCCGTCGATCGGTCATCCCAATCAATCAGACTTCCCATCTTCTCTGCGCCAATGACGAGCGTCTTTTTCAATCCTTTTGAGTCCATGAGGCTCTTCGCCGTGTCCATTGCGAAGATGAAACCGCTACATGCCGCGCTCACATCGAAGGCGACAGCGGCTTTCGCTCCGAGATTCGCCTGCACCACACATGCGGTTGCCGGGAAGGCTGGTGCTGTAGCCGTCGCACAGACGATCGCTTCAATCTCATCGATTGCGACGCCCGCGCTCTGTAACGCCCGTTCAGCGGCACGTGTCGCCATATCCGCGACCGTCACATCACCTTCAGCCAAATGACGTGCCTCGATGCCTGTACGTGTACGAATCCACTCATCGCTCGTATCCATTCGTTTTTCTAAATCGATATTTGTCACCCGATTGTCCGGTAAGAACGATCCGATGCCGATGATTCCAATATTCATATCGTCGACCCCTATTCTTAGTATCTGGTACTAATATAAGGGAATAAAAAGAGGATGTCAATGCATCCTCCTCGTGTAGACTGGATTAAGCTTGTTCTAAACGCTTCGTGACAGCCATGACCATCTTCGCAGAATTGATCGATGCTGTCTCCAAGAACTCATCAAACGACAGATTCGCTTCTTCGTCCGCACTGTCTGAAATCGAGCGTGTGACGACGAACGGGACACCAAACTGATAGCACGTTTGGGCGATCGGGGCAGCCTCCATCTCGACGGCTGCGACGCCATCGAAATGACCGAGGATGTCCGCCACGCGTTTCGAATCGTTGATGAACGAATCTCCTGTCACAATCAATCCCTGGTGCACGTTCACGTCCGGCAAGTTTTCAATGACATCTTTACAGACGCTGACGAGCTTGGCATCCGCCTCATACGCCGGCGGCATGCCTGGTACTTGTCCATACTCATATCCGAATGCCGTCACGTCGACATCGTGATGACGAACTTCCGTCGAGACGACGACGTCTCCGACTTTCATTCCCTTTTTAAAACCGCCGGCAGAACCCGTATTGATGACGACGTCCGGTTTGAACTTATCAATCAAAAGTGTCGTGCCGATGGCTGCATTGACCTTCCCGATGCCTGACTTCAAGATGACAACTTGCATGTTGCCAAGATAGCCCTCATAAAAATGATAGTTCGCGATTTCAGTGTCTACTCGTTCTGTCAACTCGTTCCGAAGTAAATTCACTTCTTCTTCCATCGCGCCGATGATGCCTACTTTCATTCCGCTTCCTCCTCAGAAAGAGAGCGACTTCCAGATAGGAGGTCGCTCAACAATTTATTTGATTTCTTTAATTTCGACGACCATGTCGCCACCTGGTGTTTGCACCGTGACCACATCACCAATCGTACGACCAAGAAGTGCCTTGGCGATCGGTGATTCGTTCGAGATTTTCCCTGTGAACGGGTCTGCCTCAGCTCCACCAACGATTGTATACGTCTCGTCTTCATTATCTTCTTGAATGAAGAACGTTACCGTCTTCCCGATTGAGACAACCGAGTTATCGCCTGCATCATCTTGAATGATGACCGCGTTACGGAGCATCTCTTCTAATTGTGCGATGCGTCCTTCGACCATCGCTTGTTCTTCTTTCGCCGCGTCATATTCCGCGTTCTCTGACAAGTCACCGAAGTCACGAGCAATCTTAATATTTTCAACGACTTCTTTACGGCGGACCGTCTTCAGTTCGTTTAATTCATGTTCGATTTTCGCTTTTCCGTCTAACGTCATATAGTGTTGTTTTTCAGCCATTTCTGTCACTCCTTCATTGTCTCCTAGTATATTACAGCTAGGGTTGAATTGAAAACGATTTATTTCCTCAAGCGCGATTGCGCTCAGTGAGCACCCAACGGATTTTTGTCACGAGTAAATCGATCGCGACAAAGTTTTCCCCGCCTTCAGGAACGATGATGTCTGCATAACGCTTCGTCGGTTCACAGAACTGCAAATGCATCGGGCGGACGACATTCGTGTACTGCGCCACGACCGAGTCGATTGAACGTCCACGTTCATTGATATCACGCTGCATGCGACGCAAGATTCGAACGTCCGCATCTGTATCCACGAACACTTTAATATCCATCAATTCACGCAAACGTGCATCCTCGAGTGCCAAGATTCCTTCGACGATGACGACATCGACGGGCTCGATCAAGATGGTTTCACTTGAACGCGTGTGAGCCGCATAGTCATAGACCGGCTTCTCAATCGCCTGATGTTGTTGTAACTGTTGGATATGTTCAATCAACAAATCGTTATCAAAGGCGAAGGGGTGGTCGTAGTTCGTCTTGTACCGCTCCTCCATGGTCATCTCTGATTGATCCTTATAGTACGCGTCTTGCTCGATCATGACGACCGATTGACCTTGAAACGCATCGACGAGCGCGCGGGCCACGGTCGTTTTTCCTGATCCGGTACCCCCGGCCACGCCAATAATGACGGGTTTATGTTGCATCAAAGTTAAGTCCTCCTCATCGTAATTTACGACTGATTGCTAGGCCATCACCAAGGGGCAAAATTGCAGTATGATAATCGGTCCGTGCCATCAATTGCTCAGTAAACTGCTTCACGAGACGAACGAGCCGGCGTCGGCGTCGGTCTAAGACCGACACGTCCTCTAGCAAGACGTCCCCTCGTAAAAACAAATTATCGCTGTAAATCGTACCACCAATTGGTACTAAAGCGCCATACCCATCAAAAAATTTTTGATATTGTCCTTTTGCCGCATCAATAAACACGGCATCGAATTCACCTTCAATCGATCCAATCAATTCGACGGCATCGCCGTGAATGAGCGTAATCCGATCGCGTACATCCGATCGATTGATGAATCCCGTCGCTTCTTCAAAACGACGAGCATTTCGCTCGATTGTGACGATTTCTGCATCGGGTAACAACTCCGCCATGCGAATGGCACTATAGCCGATGGCCGTCCCCACTTCGAGAATTCGGGTCGGCCGTTGCATCGCCAATAAGGAGAGCAATACTTCCGAACCCGTCAAATCCATGATTGGGACGTGATGGACACGCGCTAACGCCTCCATCTCCGTCAATAGCGAGGAGCGGTCATTGATCAGTTTTTCTACATATCCCTCATAGGATGCATGGTCCACTCGTTCCACCTCTTAACTCTCTTCATTCAAACGACCGGAAGCATCCGCTTCCGGTCGTCCCATCAATTACTGTTTGCTTCTTCAAACGCTTCCCATTCGGAACGGTACTTATTGACGTTTTGTTGGTGATCCTCATAGTCGACCTCGAACAAGACTTCCCCGTTCGGGAACCCTTCACGTGGAGGGCGCGCGTAGAAGTAGATGTTCTCCGTATCGTTCGGGTTGAGTACCGCCTCAAATGCGTCACGGCTCACGGCCGCAATCGGTCCGATCGGGATGCCTTCGTAACGATACGTGTTATATAGAGAGTCGTTCTCTAAGTCCGCGAATGAAGTGAAAATCGATGTTTCCCCCGTTCCGTACCAGACGGTAGGGTCAGATTGTAACTTCATTCCGTCATTTAAGCGATTCTCAAACACACCGGCAATCTCTTTGCGGTCTTCCGTTGACACCGCCTCTTTCTCGACAACGGATGCGAGGGCGAGCGTCTCATGGAACGTACGTCCTGAATCGGCTAAACGATCTTTGTATTCTTGATACATACTTTCGGTTGGCAGTAACATCTCATCGATGATTTCATTGAGTGTTACGCCTTTATTGAATTCATATGTGGCTGGGAACAGGTATCCTTCAAGCGGATGATAGATGCCTTCCTGCAAGACTTCCTCCGTCAACATTTCATGCTCGTTTACGAGAGATTGAATGTATTCACGGTCGCTCAACTGCTCAGAAATCTCTTCTTTCGGGATTTCGGCCACTTTCGCAAGTCGCGCAATCACCTGGTCAATCGTGAATCCTTCTGGAATGACGAGCTTGATATCAGGGACCACAATGACTTTACCTGTTTGCAACGTTTCAATCAATTCATCGATTGATTGTGACGGAGATAACGTATACGTCCCCGCCTGGAACGACGATTCGTTCTTAAAGCGTGTATAGAAACGGAAAATCGTGCTACTCCTTACAAGCCCATTTTCTTCTAGTAATTCACCAATGTATCCCGAACCGGCACCGAGCGGGACTTCGACTTCGACTATTTCTGTCGAAGTGGGATCGATTGGTTCGACGGAACGCTTCACAAAGACATATGCGAGCGCCGACCCTGTGGCGATGACGAGAAGGAAGATGGCCAGGATGACAACCGTGATACGACGGACGATCCGGTTGCGGGCACGTTTCTCATCTGACATAGATGGATGATTCATGCATTTCTCCCCTGTTCTTTTTATAAAGAGAGGCGACGAGGGACATTCCCTAGCCGCCCGTCCCCTATTTAGTCTAGACCGACTTCGTCATTGACGATGTCGAATGCTTCCATGACCTCTTCGAAGTCTTCATCGTCTTCGACGAGCTTCAAGATGAATTCGCCATCTTCAAGTTCTTCAATTTCAAATGCGTATACTTCAATCGTATCTTCATCTTCTGTCTCTGGTGCGCCGACCGGTTCGAGTACGACAAATGTCTTTTTCGAACGATCGCTCGTCATACGGAAAATTTCTGCAAATAAATGTTCGTCTCCATTTTCATCTGGAATACGGTACATTTCTTCTTCACGACGGATTTCTGCCATGAGAGATTCCTCCTTATTTCCCGGAACGATCCAGGTAGTTTTGTAAAATCATCACGGCCGCCATTTTGTCGATGACCGCTTTTCTCTTTTTGCGGCTGACATCTGCTGAAATGAGCATCCGTTCCGCTTGCATCGTCGTTAATCGTTCATCCACCAACACGCAAGGTAAACCCGTCTGTTCTGTGAACGCCTCGGCAAATGCCTCGGACGCCTCACCACGCGGGCCGACTGTCCCATTCATGTTTTTCGGATGACCGACGACGACTTCTTTCACATCGTACTGCTCGATAAACGGACGAAGGAGACGGACGGCTTCGTCAAAGTCAGGTTCGGTCCAGTAGACCGTCTCCACACCTTGCGCCGTCCATCCCATCAGGTCACTCACCGCGACACCAATCGTCTTCGATCCGACATCGAGTCCCATGACTCGCTTCATATTAATCCTCTCTACGATCGTTCAAATACGATTTGACCAACTCTTCGAGAAGTTCATCCCGTTCAATTTTGCGAATCAAGTTTCGCGCATCATTATGACGTGGAATGTAGGCAGGGTCACCTGACAGTAAGTATCCCACGATTTGATTGATCGGTTGATAACCTTTTTCCTCGAGTGCTTGATATACCGTAATCAGCGTCTCACGTGTGTTAGCACGTTGATCATCTTCTGGAAAATTGAATTGCATCGTGCGATCCATTTGGCTCACAAGAATCCACCTCTTTCCGTTTGCACTTCACACTCTATTATGCCAGTGATTCGACGTAATGTGAAGCAAACTTCAATGCTTCGTCCAGTTTTGTTGCATCACGGCCACCTGCTTGTGCCATGTCTGGACGACCGCCACCGCCACCACCGCAGCGTGTCGCGACTTCTTTAATCAGTTTTCCGGCATGGAAGCCACGGTCGTTCAGGTCTTTCGTCACACCTGCGACGAGGTTGACCTTCTCCCCATTTGCCGACCCAAGGATAATCACGGCAGAGCCGAGTTTCCCTTTTAAGTCGTCGACCATGCTGCGAAGGGCATCCATGTCTTGTCCATCGACGCGTTTCGCAATCAATTGAACGCCGCCAATCGTTTCGATCGCATCCGTTAATGAAGATGCCTCGATGTTTGCAAGCTTCGCTTTGAGCGACTCTGAAGCACGCTCGACTTCTTTGATTTCAGCTTGAAGTGCTTGTACGCGTGCAGGAACTTCAAGTGGTTTCGTCTTCAACAACTTCGCTGTCGCTTCGAGCGTTTCGATTTGCTGGTTCATCACTTCATATGCGCCAGCTCCTGTGACCGCTTCAATTCGACGCGTCCCAGCGCCAATCCCTGATTCAGACAAGATTTTAAAGAGTCCGATTTCAGCCGTGTTGGAGACGTGAATCCCACCACAAAGCTCAACCGAGTAATCCCCTGCTGATACGACACGAACGACATCACCATACTTCTCGCCGAAGAGTGCCATCGCACCTTTTGCTTTCGCATCCGCAATGTTCATCTCTTCGATGTCGACACCGATCGATGCCCAAATCTTCTCGTTCACTTGACGCTCAATGGATTGAAGCTCTTCTGGTGTCACTTGACCGAAGTGAGAGAAGTCAAAACGAAGACGGTCTGGCGTCACGAGTGAACCGGCCTGGTTGACGTGCTCCCCGAGCGTATCTTTGAGTGCGCGGTGCAAGAGGTGCGTCGCCGTGTGGTTCTTGACGATGGCTTGACGCGATGCTTGGTCGACAGAAGCCGTGACGGCTACTTCGGCTTTCGCCACACCTGACTCGACCGTGACCGTATGCAAGTTCTGTCCGTTCGGTGCTTTCGACACATCTTTTACGCGAAGAAGGAAGTCTTCTCCGACGATTTGTCCTTTATCACCGATTTGACCGCCGCTCTCTGCGTAGAATGGCGTCTGATCAAGAATCACTTGTGCTTCTTCTCCGGCAGCGACGACGTCAGCGAGTTCACCGTTGTGAATCAAGCTGATGATTTTTGCGTTCGTTTCAAGATTGTTGTAACCGAGGAACGTCGATGGCATCGTGATGTCCGCGAGTACACCTGACTGAATCTGCATCGATTCCACATCAGCGCGCGCTTGACGTGCACGTTCACGCTGCTCATTCATCGCTTCTTTGAATCCGTCCTCATCGACCGTCATCTGATGGTCTTCTGCGTATTCGATTGTCAATTCGAGTGGGAAACCGTACGTGTCATAGAGACGGAATGCATCTTGACCGCTGATGATGTTTGACCCAGCTGCTTTTTGTGCTTTCGCCACTTCGTTCAAAATCGCGAGTCCGTCGTTCAACGTCTCATGGAAACGCTCTTCCTCGTTCTTGATGACTTTCTTGATGAAGTCTTTCTTCTCGTTCACTTGTGGGTAGAAGTCGACCATGATGTCACCAACGACGTCGACGAGCTCATACATGAATGGACGTTCGATACCAAGCATCTTCGCATAACGGACCGCACGACGGAGAAGACGACGGAGGACATAGCCACGTCCTTCGTTTGACGGGAGTGCCCCGTCACCGATTGCGAACGATACGGTACGGATGTGGTCCGCGATGACTTTGAACGCAACATCCTTGCTGCTGTCTTGACGGTATACGTCGCCACTGATTTTTTCAGTTTCACGAATGATCGGCATGAAGAGGTCGGTATCGAAGTTTGTCGGTACGTCTTGAAGGACGCTCGCCATCCGTTCGAGTCCCATCCCTGTATCAATGTTTTTACGCGGAAGCTCTGTGTAGTTTCCGTGTCCGTCATGGTTATATTGGCTGAACACGATGTTCCAGATTTCAAGGTAACGCTCGTTCTCCCCACCCGGATATAGTTCAGGGTCTGTCGGGTCGTCCCCAAATGCTGGACCACGGTCAAAGAAGATTTCCGTGTTTGGACCAGATGGACCTTCACCGATTTCCCAGAAGTTATCTTCTAGCGGGATGATGCGGTCAGCTGGCATGCCAAGGTTCATACAGATTTGTTTTGACTCTTCATCGTCTGGGTGAATCGTGACGGAGAGACGGTCCGGATCGAGTCCGTACCATTCGTCGCTCGTCAACAGTTCCCATCCCCATGTGATTGCTTCTTCACGGAAGTATTCACCAACTGAGAAGTTTCCGAGCATTTCGAAGAACGTATGGTGACGTGCTGTCTTCCCGACGTTCTCGATATCGTTCGTACGAATCGATTTTTGAGCGTTGACGATTCGTGGGTTCGCTGGGATGACACGTCCATCAAAATATTTTTTCAATGTCGCAACACCAGAGTTGATCCACAACAAAGTTGGGTCTTCGACCGGTACGAGCGAAGCACTCGGCTCCACGCTGTGCCCTTTTGATTTGAAGAAATCTAAGTACATTTGGCGAATTTGTGCGCCAGTCAATGATTTGAGCGGTTTCATGAACAATTCCTCCTTATTTCTGAACGAAACGAAAAAAAGCGATGCCTGCCCCTGTGGAAAGGGACGAAAGCATCGCTTCGTGGTACCACCCTCGTTCGCACGGTATACACCGTGCCTCGAACATCCGTTAACGTGGATGAGGCGCCCAGGTTGAGTGGGGACTCCAGAATAGCTTCGGTCGGCCGACCCCCATCTTCTCGCAGCCTAGGAAGATGTCTCTGTAGAGGCGGTGACGACGTACTCATTTCCTTCATCGTCTGTATCGTTTCAGTTGTCTATTCGTCATTATCACACGCGTTCGGAAAGACGTCAAGACTTCCCGCCTAAGCGCTCGACCAATTTTGTCCGTCGCACCGGCTCCTCTTCTCGCGTCGCCGCCTCGAGCGCACGCACGTCACCAAACAAGAGTAAACTCTTCTTCGCCCGAGTCACAGCTGTATAAATCAAGTTGCGCGACGATCGGAATCCTCCGTTGAAGAAGACCGGCATGAGCACGATTGGGAACTCGGAACCTTGTGACTTATGGATCGTGATGGCGTAGGCATGGGTGAACTGGTCCCATTCACTACGGTTGTACTCGACTTCTGTCTGGTCGAATCGGATATAAATCTTGTCGACCTTATCGACATTTTCCTTCGCGTAGAAGATGTTCGTGATTTCCCCGATATCCCCGTTATAGACGTTCTCCTCGGCGTTGTTGACGAGTTGTAGCACTTTATCACCGTTTCGGTAAATGCGCGTCCCATGCTTCACTTCACGGGCACTTGATTTTGGATTGAATACGTTTTGAAGTGCTTCATTCAGTCCGTCAATTCCACATACCCCTCGATACGTCGGTGCGAGCACTTGAATATCAAACGGTGAATATCCTTTTCGGAGAGCCGCTCCTGCCATCTGACAAATCGCTTGAAGCGCCGTCTCTTGGTTCGCCGTATAGAAACGTCGGTCCGGTAGCGCCGCCAATAAATCGTCTGGCATTTTCTTGGCGTTCAACGAATGGGCGAGACGAAGGATGCTCGATTCCGACGCCTGACGGTGGACGACGTCGAGGCGGACGACCGGAATCCCGTCCGTCGCCATCAAATCGGCAAGCACTTGTCCTGGTCCGACAGATGGCAGTTGATCGCGGTCTCCAACGAACAAAATCTTCATGCCGTTTGGTACTGCTTTGAGCAAACTTCGGAACAAGAAGATATCAATCATCGACGCCTCATCGACGATGAGCACTTTCCCGACAAGCGGATTCGCCTCATCGACTTGGAACGAACTTCCGTCGAACTTCAACAGACGGTGGATTGTCGAGGCCGGTAACCCTGTCGACTCACTGAGGCGTTTCGCTGCTCGACCCGTCGGTGCGGCCAAGACGAACGGGAACGGTTGGTTCGGAACGGGATCTAACTTCCAATCGAAGACGTCGCTGAGTGCATGAATGATCCCTCGGACGACCGTCGTCTTCCCGGTACCTGGACCACCTGTGAGAACCATGAGCGGTGACTTGAGCGCAAGTTCGATGGCTTCTCGCTGTTGGGTCGCATATTCGATTGAAAACATTTCCTCGACACGTCCGACCGCATCAAAGATGGTCGTCATATCCACATCCTCTGTTGTCGATGTCGCCATGATGCGCGCCAACTCTTCTGCCGCTTTTCGCTCAGCACGGAACACGCGAGGGTGATAGACGACCCCGTCCTCGATGACGACCCGTTCTTCTTTGGCAAGTGACTCTAATGCCGTAACGAGCGCCTCACGTGGGTCCGCCCCGATAATTCGAGGCATCTCGGCTTCAAGTTGTTCTGCCGTCACGTAGAGATGACCGTTCCCTTGTTCGAGTTCTAATACGTAAAGAACGGCTGCCGCGATGCGTTCGGGATGAATGCCTTGAATCCCGAAGTGCGCCGCGATGGCATCCGCCGTCTTGAAGCCGATGCCCTGTACGTCGTACATGAGCGCATACGGATTCTTCTCAATCGTCTCCATCGCCCGTCCTTCATACTCTTTATGGATTTTTGAGGCGAGACGCGGTGTCACGTCGAATGGAGCGAGAAATAAAAGTAATTGATCGACCCCATATAAGACGTTCAAGCGCTCGGTGATCACACGTGCCTGCTTTTCTTTCAATCCGTCGACCTCGGACAAGATGCTCGGATGTTTCACAATCTGGTCGATACAATCGTCCCCGAGAGAATCTGCAATCTTCTGCGCCGTCTTTTGACCGATTCCAGGGAAAGACCCGTTCGTCAAAAAGCGGACGGCAGCCCGTTTCGTCATCGGGACGACACGGCGAATCCAATCCGCCTTCATCTGTTTTCCGAATCGGGGATGTTCGACGAGACGACCGTGCGCCTTATACGTCTCGCCCTTCTCAATGCCGACTCCGACGCCTGCGATGACCATCTCGGTCTCATCCGTCTCAAAATTCTTTTCTTTTATACGTACGAGCGCAATCGTATGCGCCTCTTCTTCTGATTGAAACAGGACGCGAATGACTTTTCCAGTCAACTCATAAGGTGCTGCCATCATATCCGACACCTCCAGCTATTTTTCCATCATCCATTATAGCCCGAGATGAATCGATTGAACAAATGCCCTAGTCGAACAGACTCAAGATTTGCTCGATTCGGTCGAGATCGACGACCTCCAAAATACGTATCAACTGTTCGATATCGACCCGGTCCAAAATGCGCTCAACCTGATCCAGGTCCACCTCCTCAATTAAACGCTGGATCCTATCCAAGTCACCAGACGCCTGATATGCCTCGAGTTTTGTGAAAAGCTCGGTCTTCTCGATGCGGATCGAGTCCTCAAGCATCCCCCTCGCCCCGAACAGAACGAGTCCGATGACCGCCAACTGAATCAACCAGTTCGTCACGACTTTCCAAAATGGGACGGTCTGATGGATGAATGGGATGAGCGGAATAAATGTTACTTGAAGGAGTAACATCCCGACTTGGACATATACGTTCGGAATGAGGAATCCGAGTACTGCCAAAATCAATGGAACGACCCACCCAATACCGACATGTTCAGATGTATGTTGCCAAGACTTTTGCTCACTGTATACATAGTGTACAGCCCATCCCACGACAAGGAGCGCTACGAATAAAAGGAAGATTAACGTTAAGAGTCCACGTGGTTCAACGACCACTTGATATAAGATCGTATTCGTCCATTTCCCGTCTGCTAATCGTTCATTTACCGATTCAAATAATTGATTCAACCAGACGTACTCGACAATGAAAAACAAAATGACGCTGACCATGCTGAATTTTCGCAAGCCACTCGACCTCCTTCTATAGGTTGTCATTCCCCCACTTCAACACAGATAGTCGCGTTTTTGATTTAAAGAAACGGGGAACTGTTCGAATGACACATTCAAGGAGGAATCATCTATGGGCAAACGAATTCCAGTCAGCGGATTATGTGAACTCGTGTTAGAAGTGACAGACATGAACGAAGCCGTAGCCTTTTGGCATGAAAAATTAGGGCTTCCTGTCGTCGAACAATGGGTCGGGGACGATGCCGAACCGAGTGAATCACAAGAACAAGCGAACGAACCGTGGGCGACGTGGCTCTATATCGGCGGGAACACACGGTTAGGTCTTTGGTTGAAACGTAACTTTACGGAAGAAGAGGATGCGAACCGGAAACAAGACGTGACAGAATGGGACACGCTCTATGATGAAGGTGGTGTCCACGTCCACTGCGCATTCTTCGTTCCCATGGAGTCGTTTGAACAGGCACTCGAAATGCTAGATGAGACCGACGTCCCTGTAAAACTTCGGACGTGGGACGAGGATGAGACGAAAAATGGGAAGGAACGCTCGGCGTACTTTAAAGACCCGAGCCATAACATCATCGAACTGTATACGAAAAATATGGACGAAGCATACGGCGAGTTTGCCGGAGAACCCGTTAAAATCACGACGAAACAACTTTGATTTCGAGCCCTAAAAAAGTGCCATCGCTCTATTGCGATGGCACTCAGCTTGTTGACTAACATGAATCATAACGCTCGCCTGTCCGGCGCCCACGCTTTCCGCAGGCAATCCCGGAGCCGCATCGCGACCTAGGTCGCTGCTGGGTCTCCGTCGGATTGCTTTCCTGTCGGAGTCGGGGCGCCGTCGGGCGAGCAACGCAAACGGTCGTCATCTGGCGGCCGTTTGTCTTCTTCCAAGGCCACGACGGCCGAAGAAAAAGCTCGGTATTTACTTTGAATCGATGTTTTAGGGGAAAGGGAAGGTAAACGCCGAGATCATCCCCCTCGGGCCGCTGTTCAACATCCGTTCCGTTCGTCAAACCGTGAAGGATGGATGGTGTCGACTTGTTGATCATCAGATCCGCCCCTGTGTGTTCTTCTCACACCATTATATGGGATGAAGGACAAAAGGTGACCAAGAACGGGCAGGCGAGACTCCTGAGGGAATAGCAAGCAAAGGGAGACCCAGCAGTGACGCAGTCGCGATGCGGCTCCCTGCTTGTCCCTAGGAAAGCGAGCCATGTCCGGATTGGGCATAAGACCTATACTTTGTCTACAGCCTGAAAGTGCCATCGCTCTATTGCGATGGCACTTTCGTCTTCATACGTTTCAGTTTCCAAGTAGTGCATCCATCTTCGCGACGGCGTCACGTGCAAGTTCGTGATCGGGTTGCATCTCTAAGACGCGTTGCAACTCAGCATACGTCCGTTCCTGGTCACCCAAGAACGCATATGCGATTGCTAGGTTGTAACGGGCATCCGTATGGCTCGCATCAAGGTCGAGCGTCTCTTCTAACGCGACGACCGCCTCTTCGAGTTGTTCACTTTGCGCGAGGGCAAGTCCATACTGGAATGTAATCTCCACGTCTTCCGGCGATTGTTTCTTCGCTTCACGCAAGCGTGGCATCGCACGAACGAAGTCACCCATCGCCTTGTACGTCAATCCGAGCATGAAGTGAAGATCGGCATCGTCCATCCCCGAAAGGAGCGCTTGGCGAAGCGACGCCTCCGCTGACTCCAATTGCTCGAGTTCATAGGCAAGGGCACCTTTCGCATAGTGCGCGGCACCGAACGATCCATCGAGTTCAATCGCTTTGTCATAGAAGATGACGGCACGATCGTAATCGTTGATCGCCTGAAGCAACGTCCCCATGTTGACGAAACCAGTCGGGTCCGTCGGGTTCGCTTCAATCGCCTCGTTGAAATGTTTGGCTGCCTGTTCGAATTCACCTTGCTGCATCGCTTGGATGCCTTGTTCGTTTGCGTTCATATCAATCACCTCATCCGATATAGTCGAGTCGTTTTCCGTTTCGGTACGCTTCGTCAATCGTTGCCCCACCGAGACAGACATCGCCGTCATAGAAAACGACCGCTTGTCCTGGCGTGATGGCACGTTGTGGCTCGTCAAACTTGACGAGGACTTCGCCATTTTCGAGTGGAGCGACCGTGACCGGCACATCTTGTTGGCGATAACGGAACTTCGCCGTCGCCCGGAACTCTCCTGTAGGAGCGGCTCCCGTCCATGACAGTTTCGAAGCGAGAAGCGCATCTGAATAGAGCGCGTCGTGATGGAATCCTTGTCCGACGAACAAGACATTGTTCTCGACATCTTTCCCGACGACGAACCAAGGTTCCCCGTCGCCACCGATGCCGAGACCGTGACGTTGTCCGAGCGTATAATACATCAACCCGTCATGACGTCCTTTGACGACACCGTCGAGCGTCCGCATTTCTCCTGGCTGTGACGGAAGGTATTCCGATAAGAACTCTTTAAAGTTCCGCTCACCGATAAAGCAGATTCCCGTCGAATCTTTTTTCTTCGCTGTCGCGAGTCCTGCTTCTTCGGCAATCGCACGTACATCTTTCTTGTCCATATGACCGATCGGGAACATCGTCCGCGCGAGCTGGTCTTGAGACAATTGGTTCAAGAAATACGTTTGGTCTTTGTTGTCGTCTTTTC
Source organism: Exiguobacterium sp. S3 (assembly GCF_018617295.1). Taxonomy (GTDB): domain Bacteria; phylum Bacillota; class Bacilli; order Exiguobacteriales; family Exiguobacteriaceae; genus Exiguobacterium; species Exiguobacterium profundum. The sequence continues at coordinate 295,802 of NZ_JACSJW010000002.1, read as the reverse complement.
CTCGTAACAGACGGTGCTCGCCATCAACATATTTCACTTGCGCATAGTGTCCAGTCGCGACAAAATCGGCACCGAGTCGAAGCGCATGGTCAAGGAACGCCTTGAATTTGATTTCCTTGTTACACATGACGTCCGGGTTCGGTGTCCGACCGAGACGGTACTCCGCTAAGAAATATTCAAAGACGCGGTCCCAATATTCCTTTTCAAAGTTGACCGCGTAATACGGAATCCCGATTTGGTTCGCGACGGCGATGACGTCCTCATAGTCCTCTGTCGCCGTACACACACCGTTCTCGTCCGTGTCGTCCCAGTTTTTCATAAAAATCCCGATGACGTTATACCCTTGCTCTTTTAACACATGGGCCGTCACCGATGAATCGACGCCACCTGACATGCCGACGACGACCGTCGTCTCTTCAGGGGCTTTCGTGCGTAAATTCATCTATCTCACTCCGTTCATAAATGTCGAGACGACTTCTTGTAGTCGCTCCGCGAGCCGTTTCGCGTCCTCGACCGAGTTACCGTGGCCAAAACTGATTCGAACAGACTGACGCGTCCGCTCTGAATCCCCGTACATCGCCGACAATACATGGGACGGTTCGACCGACCCTGCCGTGCAGGCACTCCCACTCGAAATCGCCATGCCCCGCATATCCATCATGATGAGGAAGGGTTCAAGGTCAATTCCAGGAAGGTATAAGTTCACGATGTGAGGTAAACGATTTGACCCGTTCACCTCATAAGACACGCCTAATTCATCAAGGCGCTGACGTAGTGCCAGATCGAGCGACTCATAGAGAGTCACTCGGGTCTCACGCTCTGCCATGACGAGTTCAGCTGCTTTTTGGAATCCGACGGCACCCGGAACATTTTCCGTGCCGGCTCGACGTTTACGTTCTTGTTGTCCACCAAAAGAACGTGACGCTAATTTTACACCTGTTTTCATGAAAAGAAAACCGATACCTTTTGGCCCATTCACTTTATGTGCGGACGCCGACAATAAATCGACATGAATACGTTTCACATCAATTTCTTCTGTACCGAGTGCTTGTACCGCATCCGTATGGAAGAGAGCCTGATGGTCTTGTAACAACTCCCCGATTTCTTGAATCGGTTGACGCGTTCCGACCTCGTTGTTCCCGTACATAACCGATACGAGAATCGTATCCTCACGTAACGCTGATCGGAACGTTTCTATATCTACAGCTCCCGACTCATCAACATCGAGATACGTGACGTCGAAGCCCTCGCGCTCAAGTTGCTCCATCGCGTGAAGAACGGCGTGATGTTCGACTTTTGTCGTGATGATATGTTTGCCTTTTTCTTGATGGGCATACGCCGCACCGAACAAAGCATAATTATCCGACTCCGTCCCACCTGACGTAAAGACGATCTCGTTCGGTGAAGCACCGATCCACTTCGCGAGGACGCGACGTGACGAATCGAGCGCCGCCCGAGCGTTACGCCCGATTCCGTGGATGCTCGACGCGTTCCCATACGTCTCTAAAAAGTACGGTGTCATCGCTTCAAGGACTTCCGGTCGCATCGGTGTCGTCGCAGCGTGATCAAAATAGTTCATCTAAGGTCACCTCGTTCTTAAATATAAAACATGTAGCCGTCTGACTCTTCTTCAGCGAGGTCCGCGAGTGTCGTTTCGTCAAGGACGGTATCGATGGCTTCTTTGATTTTATCCCAAAGCTTACGTTTCACCGCATCATCTGCTTCAGAATCTTCAACGATGGCTAAAGGTCCCTCGAGCAAGCGAATGATTTCACCTGCTGTCACTTCTTCTGCCGGTTTGACGAGTTGGTAGCCACCGTACGCACCCCGTACACTCTTGACGAGTCCCCCGTTACGAAGTGGACCGATCAATTGCTCCAAATAATGCTCCGGCAACTCATGGCGTGCGGCAATCTTCTTTAAACTGAGCGGCTTGTTATCTGTCTCACGGGCTAATGCAATCATGATTGTTAAGCCATAGCGGCCCTTTGTAGATATTTTCATCTTCAAGTCTCCTTCTGTTATACTAATCGAACAAACGTTTGTCGAAAGGAATGGTTACGTATGCCTGATTTGTTTCATCAATCGAATGGTGGACCGCTCGCGAACCGCATGCGCCCCGAAACGTTAGATGACGTGATCGGACAGCGCCATATCATCGGTGAGGGCAAGCTGCTTCGCCGTGCCATCGAAGCCGACCGACTCGGTACGATTATCTTATATGGTCCACCGGGCACCGGGAAGACGACACTCGCCCGTGTCATTTCAAATTACACGAAAGCGACATTCGTCCAATTGAACGCCGTCACGGCCAAACTCGATGAATTGCGGAACGTTATTCGTGAAGCGGAGTCCCGGTATGATTATGAGGACGAACGGACGATTCTCTTTTTAGATGAGATTCACCGGTTCAATAAGCTCCAACAAGACGCGCTCCTCCCTGCCCTTGAGTCTGGCAAGCTCGTCCTCATCGGAGCGACGACCGAAAACCCGAGTTTTGAAGTGAACGCCGCTCTTTTGTCACGGGCGACCGTATTTCGACTTGAGCCACCAGGTGCCGAGGAGTTACGTATCGTCCTTGAGCGGGCGCTACACGACTCACGTGGTCTCGGAAGTTATCCCGTCAAGATGGATGAAGCTGCTGCAGACCATTATATCAAAATGGCGGATGGTGACTACCGTGTCCTATTGAACGCACTCGAACTCGCCGTCTTGACAACGCCTGAGGTGGACGGAGAGATTCATATCACACTTGAGGTCGCGGAAGAGTCGATTCAACAGAAGTCGATCAAATACGATAAGACGGGTGACCGACATTACGACGTCATCTCGGCGTTCATCAAATCGATTCGTGGGTCTGACCCTGATGCGGCGCTATACTGGTTAGCCGTCATGATTGAGGCTGGCGAATCGCCACGCTTCATCATGCGTCGCCTTTACGTCCATGCCGCCGAAGATATCGGAATGAGCGATCCGAACGCACTTCTCATTGTCGATGCGGCGGCTCGTGCGAGCGAATATATCGGTTTCCCGGAAGCCCGCATCCCGATTGCCGAGGCTGTTCTCTATTTGGCGACCGCACCGAAATCGAACGCGGTCATCACCGCGATTGACAAAGCGCTCCATCACGTCCGGACAGTTGAGGGTGGACCTGTACCCGTACACCTGCGTGACGCCCATAGTCCAGGAGCACGTGAACTCGGAAACGGGGTCGGATACAAATATCCACATGACGAAAAAGACGGGTTCGTTCCTCAAAACTACTGGCCAGAAAACTTAGCCCGAAAACGACCAACCTACTATAAACCGACGCCACGTGGATTTGAGCAACAAATCCAAAAGCGGCTCGACTATTGGGAAAAACGACGCGACTCGAAATGAGCCCGCGTCGTTTTATTTTTGGATGCGATTGATTTCGACGCCCGCTTTTTCAAGCAAGTCGTTAATGACATAGCCGGCAGCGACAAGCCCTGCAACCGATGGAACGAACGCGTTCGAGCTCGGTGGCATCTTCGCTTTGCGGATCGGCGCGTCTTTCTTCCCGACGACTTCGTTCACGTCTTCGCGTGTCACGATTGGAGACTCATCTGAGAAGACGACGGGAACGCCTTTGTAGATTTTTTCTTTACGTAGACGGGTACGGACCATCTTCGCGATTGGATCATATGACGTATCTTTAATGTCGACGACTTTAATACGTGTCGGGTCCATTTTGTTCGCCATCCCCATACTCGAGATGACCGGGATGCCGCGACGCTTACATTCTACGATTAAATGAATCTTATAAATGATCGTGTCTGATGCATCGATGACGTAGTCAATCTTTTGAGCAAAGAACTCTTCGTATGTCTCTTCTGTATAAAACATTTTCAATTGGACGAGGTCTAAGTCCGGGTTGATGTCGAGGAGACGCTTGCCCATCGCTTCGACTTTCGGTTGACCGACCGTCGACAACAGTGCATGGATTTGACGGTTGACGTTTGTGATATCGATGTCGTCTTTATCGACAAGGACGATGCGTCCAACACCGCTACGTGCAAGTGCCTCTGCCGCGAACGAGCCGACGCCACCGATTCCTAAAATCGCGACCGTTTTATTCTTTAAAGCATCAAGGCCTTCAGAGCCGATGGCCAATTCATTACGTGAAAACTGGTGTAACATATTTCTTCCTCCAACTAATCCTATTTTCTCATACTATTTTACTCGGAATTATATTCAAAAAAAAGACGTCTCGCGACGTATTTACAAAAAAATCGATGGGGCCCGGAGTGCCGTGACGATGCCTTGCTTTTGAACCTGCGTATGCAGGTGGGTGACCTAGCGTTTCCTTCACAAGTCCTCCTGCACGTGATGAGGCAGTTGATCCGGTTAGCAGTTCGGTCTCCCGTATTCAAAGTGTTGGCTCAAAATAACGAAGGCGGCTCTCGTACACCTCAGGTATCCCATCTGTTGATTTAACTATAGCGCTTCTGTAAAAAGAAGTCAATGAGAAACGCCGACTTCTCGTGACAGTTTGGTCACAACCATTTGTTACGAAACGCACGGTCCGGATCATACGTGAACTGTTGACGCTCGATGTTGAAACGGCGGTCCCTTGAGTCGTTTCCGACACCCGCTTGGTACGCCCAATTCCCCCAATTGCTCGCCACGTCGTAATCGATCAATTTTGATTCAAAGTAGGAAGCCCCGTAGCGCCAGTCTTGTTTCAACTCCTTTACGAAATAGTTGGCCGCGATTTGTCGTCCCCGATTGGACATCCATCCCGTCGCATTCAGTTCGCGCATGAACGCATCGACGAAATCGACGCCCGTCTCTCCTCGTCGCCATGTTTCTACGACATCCGCATCGACTCGCCAGTCTTTTCGTTTCGACCGAATGCCTTGTGACCGAAACAATTTTTTCCCTTGTTCGAGCGCGACCCATTGGAAAAATTCACGCCATAATAGTTCAAAGTACAACCAGTACGTCGATTCATTTACCCCATGTGTTCGTTCATGCGCTTCGAGTTCAAAAAACACCCGTCGTGTGGATAACGACCCGTTCGCTAAATACGCTGATAGCTTCGTCGAGTCATCAACCCCAAATCCGTTTCTCGTTTCTTTATACGTTCGAATCGGCACGGACAAATAGTCGTTCAGCCGACGTTTCGCAGCCAATTCGCCACCTTTGAATGGAAAGGCCGTCCTTGGGTCTTGCTTTACTTCTTGAATCGAAAACGGGAACGTCACCTCGCGTGTGGCAGCAGTTGCCTTCCGGGAGATCAGTTCGCGAGGCCGTACATCATATTCGACCGCTTTTCGAAACTCTGTGAAGAGAAACGGCATTTTCTCAAATGGGATATCTTCTTTTTCAAATAAAGTAAATCCTTCGAACGTCTTGTACGTCCCTTTCCATCTTTTCATCACTTCATTTTCACGTCGGCGCTCATTGTACCCGACGGCCCGTTGAAACAAGAGACGGTCGGATGGATCGAGCGTCTCGAGCGGATGACCGACGTGCACGTAAAATGGGATTCCAAGCGCATCGAGTGAGCCGGCTACATCCTCTAATGACTCCTTCAGGAAATGCAGTCGTTCGTTCCCGAGCGGAATGACGCCATAACGATTTTCAATGAACTGATTCGGACTGATGAAAAAATGACCTTCAATCGGATCGTCATGGCGAAGTGCTTCTTCGAGCGGCAAATGATCATCAACACGTAAATCGTTTTGGTACCAAATGATTGTTTTCATCAATAGACCTCCTCCACTCTATAGTATGATGGGTTATGATCTCCTTCATGAGGCTGGAATGTGCTTGAGATATGTTTTCAAAATCAAATTGTGTGGAATATATTCTTCTAGAAGAGAAAGGGGTGCAGCATAATGGCTAAGAAAAGCAAAATGGGAACATTGATTAAAATCGCGACGGCGGTCGCACCGTTCGTCTACGATTACTATAAAAAGAACAAAGCAAAGAAATCACCGAAGAAATGAATCCAGCGTCTCAGCCAATTAGCTGAGGCGTTTTTTTCATGTTTTTCAATCGCCTATGCTAAGATAAATCAATCATTCTATTGAAACGAGGCGATGTTCGTGCACGTTCGATCCATCCACTTTTTACGTATTCTCTTCAAATGGGGTCTTTTCATGACCGGGTTGTTCTTACTCGCACTCGGGTCATCCATTATGATTACAGCAGATCTCGGGGTGTCCACATGGGACGTCCTCCATATCGGGATTGCCCACCATCTCCCGATTTCAATCGGAACGGTCATCCTATGCGTCGGACTTCTACTCGTCCTATTCAAATACATACTCGACCGCGTCCGTCCTCAGTTCGGCACGCTCGTCAACGCGGTGTTTGTCGGGGTATTTATGAACTTGATTTTAAACGAGCAATGGCTCCCTGTTTTTGAAGGGATGATGGTGAATATCATTTGGCTCACGTTCGGGATATTTGTCATAGGAATGGGGGCCGGGCTCTATGTTGCTGTCGGATACGGGGCTGGTCCACGCGACGGATTGACGCTCGCCTTAGCAGATCGTTTCAACACGTCTGTCCGTGCCATGCGGACATGGATGGAACTGACCGCTTGTCTCATCGGTTGGGCACTCGGCGGACCACTTTTCTTCGGTACCGTCTTGTCGATCTTCCTCATCGGTCCGTTCTTCCAGTTCTGGTTAGAGCGATTCCGTCTGTTTATCGCCTATATCGATCGTCTCAAGGTAAAATTCGCATGAAAAAGAGAGGGATTGCTCCCCTCTCTTTTTATGTGTTCGGAATGAGGACAATCTTTCCGAACTTGCCGGATTGTTTAAAATACGTCTGCGCCTCACGTGCCTCTTCGAGCGGGAACGTTCGGTCAATGACCGGTTTTAGCTTCCCTTCAGCGATCGAGCGCAACATTTCTGCGAACTCATGCCGTGTCCCGAGCACAGACCCGTACATGGCGATGTGTTTCAAGTAAAGTGTCCGAAAATCAAGATGGGTCGTCTGTCCGCCAGCAGAACCGGATATACAGAACTTCCCACCTTTTTTCAAGACTTGAAGAGACACATCAAATAACGCATCCCCGACGACGTCAAGCACTGCATCGACCGGACCACCGTTCGCCGCGATGATGTCCTCGGCGAGCGTCTCAGAACGATAAGAAAAGACTTCAGTCGCCCCGAACGCTTTTAACTCTTGCTCGTTTTTCAAATCACCGACGATGGCGAACACCTTCGCCCCGAATACGTTCGCCGCAATTTGAACGTTGAGCGAACCGACCCCACCGCTCGCACCCGTGACGACAATCGTTTCACCGGAACGAATGTGTAACTGTTCGTTCATATGCCATGCTGTAAGTCCGCTCACAGAAAAGACCGCACTCTCGACGAAATCATCAAGTGGCATATCAAAACAAAGGTCGGCCGGCCAGGCGACATATTCTGCATAGCCTCCGTCATACTCTGATCCAATAAAGGACATATCATCCGATAAATGTTCTTTCCGCTCAGGTCCGCTCGAGGTGAATGGGAATAAAACGACGTGTCGACCCATCAAAGCTTGATCGACCCCATCCCCGAGCTCGACGACTTCACCTGTGATGTCTGAACCGGGAATGCGTGGGAACTGCACGCCTTCCGGGCGCCACCCTGACTTCTCGCCAGTTCCATACGCCCCTTCTCGCATCCATATTTCCGTATTGTTAATCGCGCAGGCGCGTACCTTGATTAGAACCTCTCCCGCTTTCGGAGTCGGTTTCGGGATATCGACCACTTGAAGTTGGTCGACGTCCCCGTATCCTACAACTTGTACAGCTTTCATGGTGGATCTTCCTCCTTCTCTTTCGTTCATATGTATTTACCCACGAAATGCTGTTATCACGCCAAAAAGGGCCACCCTCTACCAGGCAGCCCTCGTATCATAGTTGTTGACGTTGTAACAAGTTCGTAAAAACGCCACCTTTTTGGCTAAGTTCTTCATGCGTTCCATCTTCTACGATTCCTTCCGCCGTCACGACGAGAATGCGGTCGGCATTCTTTACTGTCGCTAAACGGTGGGCGATGATGAGCGTCGTTCGATTCGCCGCCAGTTCATTCAATGAATCTTGAATGATTGCCTCGGTCTCCGTATCGAGCGCGGAGGTCGCCTCATCAAGAATCAAAATCGGCGGATTTTTCAAGAACATGCGCGCAATGGCGATGCGTTGTTTCTGACCACCCGAGAGCTTCAACCCACGTTCTCCGATTTGTGTGTCGAGACCGTGCTCGAGCTCTTCGACGAGCGTACCGAGATGTGCTTTTTCCACGGCATGCATGATGTCGGCATCGGTCGCATCGAGTTTCCCGTAAGCGATATTCTCACGTAACGTACCTGCAAACAAGAAGACGTCTTGTTGCACGATTCCGATTTGACGACGTAAGCTCTCTTTCGTCATGTCGCGGATGTCCAACCCGTCAATCGAGATGGCACCCTTCGTGACGTCATAAAAGCGAGGAATGAGTGAACAGATGGTCGTCTTCCCTGCCCCGCTCGTTCCGACCAAGGCCACGGTTGTCCCTGCCTCAATCGACAAGTCGATTTCCGTCAACACTTGGCGGTAGTCCGAGTAGCCAAACGAGACGTCGTCAAAGACGATATCGCCTTTCAACGTCTCGACTTCAATCGCATTCGCACGATTCTCGATGTCCGGTTCCTCATCGAGCAACTGCGTGAATCGTTTGAACCCTGCCATCCCTTTCGGATACATCTCGAGAAGCGCCGTGATCTTTTCAATCGGCTTGATGAGTAAGTTCATGTATAAGATGAACCCGACGAGTTGTCCGTACGATAGCTGACCCTCGTATGTTAAGTACGCCCCGTACACAAGGACGAGCAACGTCATAAGACGCGTCGTGATATAGATACCCGCGAGCGACGTACTCATGACACGATATGCCTCAATCTTCGAGCCGCGATAGAAGTTGTTGTCTTTTTGGAAACGTCCGATCTCGAACGCCTCGTTCGTGAACGATTGGACGACGCGTGCCCCGGACACACTGTCCTCGACGCGTGCGTTCACTTCCCCGATATTCGTGTACATCTTTTGCCACGCCTTGTTCATGTTCTTATTCGCATACGTGATCATGATGATGAGGAACGGTACCGCGACAACGGTGACGAGTGCGAGTTCCGGGTCAATCGAGAACATGATCCCGAACGCACCGAGCAACGTCATGATGGCGATAAAGAAGTCTTCCGGTCCGTGGTGCGCCACTTCCCCGATGTCGAACAAATCGTTCGTGACCCGGCTCATCAAATGTCCGGTCTTATGATTATCAAAGAAGCGGAACGATTGTTTATGGATATGCGTGAACAGCTCTTCCCGCATGTCCGTCTCGATGTTGATCCCGAGCTTATGTCCCCAGTAGTTGACGACATACTGCATCATCATGGCCAATATGTAAAGAATCAACAGGCCGATGCTGACGATGATAATCCAGTTCCATTCCCCACCCGGCAACAAGTCGTCGATGAACCATTGAACGGCGAGCGGAAACCCGAGTTCAAGCAGTCCGACGAGAATTGCGAATGAAAAATCGAGTAGGAATAACTTTTTATGTGGTCGATAATAACTAAAAAAACGTGAAATCATTCTCTCTTCCCCCTTCTCTGCATTAAGTGTACGCTTTTTTCCGAAAGGTGGAAAACAGGATGCATCCCTTTTTCATTCTTTTTTCAAACGGCGTATAATAAAAGTAAGGAGTGATACACATGCATGTACACATTACAGATCGTGCCCTCGAACGAATCGAGGCATTGAAAGGCGAACGCGAGGGACAGATGCACCTCTTTTACGAGACAGAAGGTTGTGGCTGTGGGAATAGTGGAATCTTCGAAATCCGATACGTCACGGAGACGACACCAGAAGACGTCGAGATCGACTCGAACCTTGGACCAATTTTAATCAAAAACTGGACGAAAGTGTTTTTAGATGAACAGATGAAAATCGACTTCCTTGAAGACCGTCGTACGCTCGTCTTGAAGAGTGACGGGCAAGTGTTCAATTCGAATCTACTCGTCACAGACGGCACAGGTTGTCAGTTGAACGTTCCGAGCCGATGAAACAGACGTTGAAACAACATCCGAAACTCCTTATTCTCTTTTTCGTGAGTTTCGGTCTTGGACTGTTCGGAATCTATCTGGCATTCATCGATTCGGTCTATACGATGTCCGCAGTCATCGCCTCGCTCTTTGCATTCGGGTTTGCGTTGCAGCGAACAGCAAAGAAAATGGATGATCCTACAATTTAAATGTCTACCCATATCAAATTCTAGTACATCATCTCATCACGAATGGACTGATGCGTATGAAACATTACCTTTTTTTCACTTTAGGAATCACTTCTGTACTAATGACGGGTTGTTCCGAACGATACGAGATAGACTCTGAATTTACAGGAATCGTTCAAGAGATCGACAACGAACGACTCACCGTTGTTGAAGAGAACACGTTGACAGCATATGAGATTCCATTGCCTCATGACGAGCCATATCAAGTCGGACAATTTGTTCGTATCACAGTCTACTCTGATACTGATCAAGACATTTGGGACCCGAAGCATATGCGCTTTAAGATTGACTCGATTGAACAACCCAAATAAACAAGAGGAGCTATGCCACGGCATAGCTCCTCTTGTTTATTATTTCTTCTCTTTTACTGCCGTACGAATCGATAACTCTTCGAGTTGCGCGTCCGCGACCGGGCTCGGTGCTTGCGTCAAGAGACAGCTTGCCGAAGCCGTTTTCGGGAAGGCGATCGTGTCGCGAAGGTTCGAACGACCCGCAAGAATCATGACGAGACGGTCTAGACCGAGTGCGATTCCCGCGTGTGGTGGTGTACCATATTCGAACGCTTCGAGTAAGAAGCCGAACTGTTCAACCGCTTCTTCTTGCGTGAAGCCGAGCAATTTGAACATACGCTCTTGGATGTCTCGCTCGTAAATACGCTGTGAACCGCCGCCGAGCTCGTAACCGTTCAAGACGAGGTCATACGCTACCGCGCGTACGCTTGCCGGATCTGTCTCGAGCAGGTGAAGGTCTTCACGGTTTGGCATCGTGAACGGATGGTGGTTCGCATAGAAGCGACCGTCTTCTTCTTCAAACGTCACGAGTGGGAAGTCCGTCACCCATAGGAAGTTGAACTTCGACTCGTCGATGAGACCAAGTTCGTGGCCGAGTTTGACGCGGAGTGCGCCAAGGCTGTCTGCGACGACAGTTGGTTTCGATGCGACGAAGAGAAGAAGGTCACCTGCTTCTGCATTCGTTGCTTCGATCAACTTCTGTGCGTACGTTTCGTCGAAGAATTTCGCGATTGGACCGTTCAAGCCTTCCGCTGTCACTTTGAGCCATGCGAGACCTTTCGCACCGTAGACCGCTGTGAACTCTTGGAGCTTGTCGATGTCTTTACGTGAGAAGTTGTCCGCCTCACCTTTGACGTTGATTGCTTTGACTTGTCCGTTTGATTCGAGTGCGGCGTCGAAGACTTTGAAGCCGGCACCTTTCACAGCGTCAGCCACGTCGATGAGTTCGAGGCCAAAACGCGTATCCGGTTTGTCTGAACCGAAACGACGCATCGCTTCCGCGTGTGTCATGCGCTCGAACTTCGCTGGTGTGTCCGTACGACCGAGCGTCGATTCCATGACTTGTCCCATCATCGATTCCATCATCGCCATCAAGTCTTCGATGTCCATGAAGCTCGTCTCGATGTCGACTTGCGTGAATTCAGGTTGACGGTCTGCACGAAGGTCCTCGTCACGGAAGCAGCGCGCGATTTGGAAGTAACGGTCAAATCCTGCGACCATGAGCAACTGTTTGAAGAGCTGTGGTGATTGCGGAAGTGCATAGAACTCACCACCGTGGACACGGCTCGGGACGAGATAGTCACGTGCGCCTTCTGGTGTCGACTTCGTCAAAATCGGCGTTTCGACTTCAAGGAACTCTTGCTCCGTCAAGAAGTTACGGATTGTGTTCGACGTCTTCGAGCGGAGACGGAACGTCTCTTGAAGCGCTGGCCGACGAAGGTCGAGATAACGGTATTTGAGGCGAAGGTCTTCTGAGACGTTTTCTGCCTCGTCACCAATCGGGATTGGTGTCATCTTCGCCGCGTTTAAGATGTTGATCTCGGACGCGATGACTTCGATGTTTCCTGTCGGCATGTTCGGGTTCTTGTTCTCACGCTCGAGAACCGTTCCCTTCACGTCGAGGACAAACTCGCTACGAATCGTCTCCGCGAGTTGGTGGACTGCTTCGTTCTCCGGGCGAACGACGACTTGGACGATTCCCGTGCGGTCACGAAGGTCGATGAAGATGAGTCCCCCGAGGTCACGACGTTTTTGTACCCATCCTTTTAATTGTACTTCTTGGCCGATGAGTGACTCTGTCACGCGGCCATTCATATGTGTGCGTCCGATCATTGTCCTGCTCCTTCCGATAGTTCACGAATTTTGTCTGCGACGGCCGAGAGTGGCACGTCGACTTGTTCACCAGTCGTCATATCTTTCAAGGCGGCTGCCCCGCGCTCGACTTCATCATCCCCTAAGATGACTGTGAACTTGGCTTTCAAGCGATCCGCCTGCTTGAATTGTCCTTTGAACTTGCGTCCTTGATAATCACGGTCAGCCTTGAACCCTTCCATACGGAGGAGTTGCAAGAGGCGTGTCGCCGTCAATTCGACTTCTTTCTCGCCTTGGGCGACGATAAAGACATCAAGTCCGGTCTCGAGTTCAGGTAAGACTCCTTCATTCTCCAATGCGAGGATGAGGCGCTCCAACCCGATCCCGAAACCGATTCCCGGCATGTCCGGTCCGCCGATATCTTGTACGAGACCGTTGTAGCGTCCACCGCCACAAAGTGTCGTGATGGCTCCGAAACCTTCTGCCTCAGACATGATTTCAAACGCCGTGTGCGTGTAATAATCGAGCCCACGAACGAGCGTCGGGTCGACTTCGTACGCGACGCCGAGTGCGTCGAGCTGTGCGAGTACTTGGTCGAAATAGGCTTTTGACTCCTCGTTCAAATATTCAAGGATTGACGGTGCCGTCTTCATCGACGGGTGATCACGGTCGACCTTGCAATCCAAGATGCGAAGTGGGTTCTTGTAAAGACGTGACTGGCAGTCTTGGCAAAGTTCACCTGCCACCGGCTCGAAGTGACGGATGAGCGCATCGCGGTGGGCGTTGCGGCTTTCCGCGTCCCCAAGCGAGTTGACGACGACTTTGATTTTCTGAAGCCCGAACGACTTGTAAATCGAGTAAGCGAGGCTGATGACCTCAGCGTCAACGGCCGGGTCGCTACTGCCGATTGCTTCGACACCGTATTGGTGAAGCTGACGGAAGCGACCTTTCTGCGGACGCTCATAGCGGAACATCGGTCCCATGTAGTAGAGCTTCGTCGGTTGATCCGGATTTCCGAACAGTTTGTTCGTCACGAACGCACGAACGACAGATGCCGTCCCTTCTGGGCGAAGCGTGTACTCGTCTTTTCCTTTCTTCACGAGCGTGAACATCTCTTTTTGTACGATGTCCGTCGTTTCACCGACACTGCGTGTGAACAGGTTCGTTGTTTCAAAGATTGGTGTGCGGATCTCTTTATAGTTGTAACGGGCGCTCATATCGCGAAGTTTTTCCTCGACATATTGCCACGTCTCGACCGTGCCCGGAAGCAGGTCTTGTGTACCGCGTGGTGCTTTCATCATCACATTTCCCTCCTTAAAAAATACAAAAAGACCCTCGTCCGCAAAGGGACGAGAGCCTGTGTAAGTTTCCCGTGGTACCACCCTCGTTGCAGAGCCATTGCTTGAAACTCTGCCACTCGAAATCGGTTAACGCCCGATGAGACGGCCCCCCCTACTCATTTTCAAGGGAGCACCTCCAAAGTGTCGTTCGGGTCATCATCCAGTCGATGCTTTCAGCCTAGGCATCGCTCTCTTTGCTGGTGGGTTGACCGTACTCTTCTTTATCGTAGGTGTTTGACTATATGCTTCATGATGCCGAATCAAGCCGGCATCTGTCAAGCGTTTTTTTCGAGCATGAGTGTGACCGGTCCGTCATTGACGAGTGCGACGTCCATCATCGCCCCGAAGCGTCCCGTCTCGACGATGAGCCCGTTCGCCCGGAGTCGCTCATTGAATTTTTCATAGAGCGTCTCAGCCATGTCCGGTTTGGCGGCCTTTGTGAAAGCAGGTCGCCGTCCTTTCATCGTGTCTCCATATAAAGTGAACTGAGAGACCGACAAAATTTCACCGGACACATCTTGAATCGATAAGTTCATCTTTTCTTGATCGTCCTCGAAGACGCGAAGCCCGGTCACCTTGTCGGCGAGCCAGTTCACTTCCTCTTCTGTATCTTCATGTGTCACACCGACGAGAAGCAAGTATCCGGCGTTGATTGCCCCGACGACTTCTTCCTCGACTGTGACCGATGCTTCTTTCACTCGTTGCAATAATATACGCACGTTCCTCTTCCTTTCGTCACGTCATCATGACTCGGCTGACCGAATACACGTCTGAGATTTGTTTGATGCGCTCGACGACTTTCTGCAAGTGATTCACGTTCGGAATCGAGATCGTCATCGAGATGCGGGCCTGTTTGTTTTGGTCGCCCCGACCACTGACGGCCACGATATTCGTATTCGTCGCCGATACCGCCTGTAGGACGTCGTTCAAGAGACCGGAACGATCATATCCCGTGATCTCGATATCGACGTTATAGTTCTTCTCTTTCGCCTGTCCGACTTCCCATTCGACGTCAAGGAGACGCTCCGGGTGTTGCTCATTGACGATGTTCAAGCAGTCTTTTCGGTGAATCGAGACGCCACGGCCACGGGTGATGTATCCGACAATCTCATCGCCCGGGACCGGGTTACAGCAACGGCTCATACGCACGAGCATGTTGTCGATTCCTTTGACCGTCACGCCCGCCTCTGCCGTTTTCTTCTTCGGCGCCTGACTGACTTTCAATTCGCTGATCGCTTCAGAGAGCTCGAGTTTCGGCTCTTTGCGCTGCTTCTCCGTCAACTTATGCGCGACTTGAGCGGCAGTGATGCCTTGATAGCCGACAGCGGCATACATCTCTTCCTCGTTCCCGAAGTTGAACTTCTCGACGACGATACTGAGTGCCGGCTCATCGATAATCTCTTTCGGTTCAAAACCAAGTTTCTTGATTTCTGCCTCGACGAGATCTTTCCCTTTCTCGACGTTCTCTTCACGCTGTTGACGTTTGAACCATTGACGAATCTTGTTCTTCGCCTGGCTCGAAACCGCGAGTTTCAACCAGTCCTTACTCGGGCCGTAACTGTGCTTCGACGTGATGATTTCAATGATATCACCCGTCTCGAGTTTGTAGTCGAGCGGCACCATCCGACCGTTTACTTTCGCGCCCGTCATCCGATGGCCGATCTCTGTATGAATTCGGTACGCATAGTCGATCGGGACTGAGCCCTTCGGCAATTCGAAGACGTCCCCTTTCGGTGTGAAGACGTAAAGCATGTCGCTAAAGAAATCAACTTTGAGGGATTCCATGAATTCCTCGGCATCCGTCGTATCCTTTTGCAGCTCAAGAATCTCACGAAGGTGGGCAATCTTCTCGTCGAACCCGTTCGTCGAGACATTTTTTCCTTCTTTATACGCCCAGTGCGCCGCAATCCCGAACTCGGCGATGAAGTGCATGTCCTTCGTCCGAATTTGGACTTCGAGCGGTTCACCTTTCGGACCGATCACGGTCGTATGGAGCGACTGATACATGTTCGGTTTCGGCATGGCGATATAATCTTTGAAGCGTCCCGGCATCGGCTTGTATTGCGTATGGATGATCCCGAGCACCGCATAACAATCACGAATCGAATCGACGATAATGCGGACCGCCATCAAATCATAAATTTCATTGAACTCTTTTTTATGCTTCACCATCTTATTGTAGATGGAATAGATATGTTTCGGTCGGCCGTTCACGTCTGCATCGATATGCACTTCTTCAAGAACCCCGTTCACTTCCGTGATGACAGAGGTGACGAGCGCTTCCCGTTCCGTCCGTTTTTGTTTCATCATCGAGACGATCTTATAGTATTGCTGCGGGTTGATATAACGTAATGAAATATCTTCGAGCTCCCACTTGATCGTCGAGATCCCCATCCGGTGCGCGAGCGGAGCAAAGATTTCGAGCGTCTCTTCTGCCTTTTGGACTTGTTTTTCTTTCGGCATATGCTGAAGCGTCCGCATATTGTGGAGCCGGTCCGCAAGTTTGATCAAGATGACACGCACGTCTTCTGCCATGGCGATAATCATCTTCCGGTGGTTTTCGGCGAGTTCTTCTTTTTTCGATTTATATTTGATCTTCCCAAGTTTCGTGACCCCATCGACAAGCATGGCCACGTCCGGACCAAAATCATCCGTCAGTTGCTGTAACGAAATATCCGTATCTTCGACAACATCATGCAAGAGCGCTCCAATAATCGTCGTGGCATCTAAGCCGATATCAACGAGAATGCCGGCCACTTGGACCGGATGGAGGATATAGGGCTCGCCCGAACGTCGGAACTGACCGGTATGATGAAGTTTTGCGTATTCGTAAGCGCGTTTCACTTCGGCTATATCGTCGTCACCCATATACTCCCCGAGCGCGTCGAGAAGATCCTCAATACTTACGATTTGTTTTTTGGTCATAACATTCGACACCCTTTTTCTAACCGCTCCAATCGCCTCGGATTCGTCGCAGCATGGTAGTAGTTTGTATTCAAGATTCTGTGATTTTTATAACCATTATCGAAAAAATCTGACGACCTGTCAAAGGTTGTAGGTTATTTTCCTTAAAAACTATTCAAAAACGGGAAGCATGTCGCTTCCCGTTCAAATTAGTCTTCGTAGCGGATGAGTGAGAACACGTCGTATCCTTCGAGACGCTCACGTCCACCAAGTCCATCGAGTTCAATCAAGAACCCGATTCCCGCCACAACTCCACCGAGTTGTTCAATCATTTTAATCGTCGCTTCAATCGTGCCACCTGTTGCGAGCAAGTCATCCAAGATGACGACTTGTTGTCCAGGTTGGATTGAATCTTTGTGCATCGTTAAGATGTCTGTTCCGTACTCGAGACCGTATGATACACGTACTGTCTCACGTGGTAACTTTCCTTCTTTACGTACAGGTACGAACCCGAGTTCAAGTGCATATGCTGCCGGGCAACCGACGACAAATCCGCGCGCTTCCGGTCCAGCGATCAACTCGGCTCCACGTTCACGTGCATAAGCGACGAGCTCATCTACCGATTTCTTGTAGACTTCGCCATTTTGCATGAGTGACGTGATGTCTTTGAAGCTGATTCCTTCCTTCGGATAATCTGCTACTTCTTTAATATGCTGTTTGAAATCCATTTTATGTGTATGCCTCCTGCATCTTGTTCGATCGCAACGATTGTAACCGCTCTTTGAGCTCCGCCAATGACGCGTATACGAAACGCTCTTCGAGTTGTTGGCGCCCAATCCGGCGTTGATAGCACGGCGCCTCGGTCAAATCGCGTTTCGGTGCTTCTGGATTGACTCCAGGCAGTCCGTCTTCCATTGTAACAAGAAATTCGAGTTCAGAGAATACTTGATGCATAAATTGAATCGTATTTTTTGACCATTTTCGCTCTTTTGACAGACGAATCAGGTTTTCACGAAGATTTTTCCGTTCGCATGTCGCCATATGGACATAATACGTTCGGAAATCCTCGCGGGACGGAAGACGTTCAAAGAACGAGTCTCCTTGACCGAAGGCACAATAAATGCGTTCGACCCCTTCATGAAGTTTCTCTGCGAGTACCTCTTCATCATCAGGAAGATCGAGCAAGACGACGAAACGGTTGAGCGGTTCATCTCCTTCATGGAGTGGAAAATCTTCGTTCGTCCCTTGGAAAGATAAGAATGACGTCTGTTCTTTCGGCAAGTCTTTCAACTCTTGCATCGATTTTTTCTTCCCACGATAGTCAAACACCTGGAAGTCATCGACGCGTAAGTCTTGTATCATGAGCTGGGGCTTACGCATCCCGTTCCATTCGTTCACTTGAAGACTTCCCATCACCGAGATATGAGCCATCTTTGAAATCTCTGAAACAACGTGTCCGAATCCAAATCCGATGCCATCGAGCTCACGCTTGTCTCCGGCGAGCTGTACTTTCAAATGGGTGGCGTCACGTCCGATTTGGCGAATATCACGCAGTTTCGCATCTGCGACGACGACACGAGGGGATGGGTTCCCCATACCAAATGGCGCGAGCTTTCCAATCTCTGAGATCAAATCGAGCGAAACGTCGTTAACGGAGAGTTTCAAGTCGACGTTGACTCGTGGTACAAACACGTCATCCGGGATGGACTCCGCCTGACGATTCAGTCGCTCTCGTAGTTCGGCGACGTGTTCCGACTGAAGGGTCATCCCGGCCGCGGCTGGGTGTCCGCCAAAGTGTGGCAAGATATCTTCATTCTTCGAAAGTTCATTGAAGAGGTCAAACCCATCAATCGAGCGACCCGACCCTTTCGCCTTGCCCGTCTCAGGGTCGTGGCAAAGGAGGATGACTGGACGATAGTACGCTTCGACGAGACGAGATGCGACAATCCCGACGACGCCAGGATTCCACTTCTCACTCGCCACGACGAGTACACGGTCCTCGGTCATCGATGCTTCGACGAGTTCTTTCGCTTCAGCAGCGATTGTCTTGACGATGTCTTGACGTTCTTTGTTTTGCTTATCGAGCTGTTTCGCGAGCTCGAGCGCTTCCTCGACATGTTCGGCTAGGAGCATTTGAAGTGCCGGCATCGCCGAATCGAGTCGACCCGCGGCATTGATGCGAGGACCGAACGCGAAACCGACCGATTCTTCGTTCAACACGCTGTCACCGAGACCACATACTTCACGTAACGCTAAGATACCTGGACGTTTTGAAGCCTCGAGTGCGGCGATTCCCTTCTTCGCGAGCAACCGATTCTCTCCGTCGAGTGGGACGAGGTCGGCAATCGTTCCGAGGACGGCCAAATCAAGGAGTTCTTCCGGCATTCTTCCTAAAACGGCGTGTGCCACTTTGAGGGCGACTCCCGCTCCGGCGAGTTTGTCGTATGGATACCCCGGGTCGATATGCGGATGAATGATCGCATAGGCGTCCGGCAATGTCTCTTTCGGCTCGTGGTGGTCCGTGATAATCAAATCGACGCCAAGGTCTTTCAAGAGTGTCGCTTCTTCAATCCCTGAAATTCCGCAATCCACCGTGATGACCAAGGTGAATCCCTCGTTCGCCGCCCATTGAAACGCTTCTTTGTTCGGTCCATATCCTTCCGTGAAACGGTTCGGAATATAACACTCGGCCATGACACCGATTTCGGTCAACGCGTGCCACATGACGGATGAGGCGCTGACCCCGTCGACATCGTAGTCACCATAGATGAGCACCATCTCCCCATCGTCTGCTGCCTGTTTGATGCGGGTGACGACTTTCTCCATCTGTTCAAACAAGTACGGGTCATGAAAGACGAGTTCTTCCTCGGCATACAAGAATGCCTTGGCCGATTCTACGTCTTGATGACCACGCTGAACGAGCAACGTCGCCAGTTGTGCTGATATATTTAATTCGTTTTGTAAACGCGTGACGTCGTCCGGATTCGTTTCCGGATAGAGCCACTGTTTCTTCGAATGGTACATGTCCTTCACTCCAATCAATTGTAGATTATAGCAGACCGCGTGAAAGATGTGCCGTCTTGACATTTGAAAAGGTCTCCCGATTGAAGGGAGACCCACTTGTTACGCCTCTGTGACCGGCGTATCTTTTTTCTTGTTGATTGTCGTACGTTTGATGAGGAGCCATAAATACGATGCAATGAAGATCGAAGAATACATCCCCATGAAAAGTCCGACGATGAGGGCGAGCGAGAAGCTGCGAATCGACTCTGCCCCGAATACATACAAGGCAATCGCTGTAACGAGTACCGTGATGACCGTATTCACGGACCGTACGATTGTCTCTTGAATCGACTTGTTGATGATTGACTCATAGACGTCCATCGACTTGATTTTTCGTTCCTTTTCATACGACGTGATGTTCTCGCGGACCCGGTCGAACGTAACGATCGTATCGTTGACCGAGTAACCGATGATGGTCAAGATCGCGGCGATGAAGTACAAGTTGACCTCGATCCCAAATAACGAGAACGCGACAATCATGAAGAAGGCATCGTGGAGCATGGCAACCACGGTCGCGACCGCATAGGAGAATTGGAAACGGACCGTGATGTAGAGAATGATCCCGATTGAGGCGACGGCTACCGCATACAAAGCATTTTTCGCCAAGTCACGACCAACTTGAGCCGAGACGGTGCTGATATTCGGGTCGTTCCCGAACTGTTCGGTGAACGCCGTCTTGACGTTCGCGACTTCCTCTTGCCCTAATTGACCGACGAATGTGACATATGCCAAGCGACCTTCATCTGCATATTGGACGCTTGAAATCTCTTGGTCGACACCGGCATCGTTGAACGCTTGCGTGAATTCCTCTTGCGATACGCGTTCTTCCGTCAAGACTTCGACGCGTGTCCCTGAAGCAAAATCGATTCCGAGGTTCAACCCACGGAAGAACAAGAGACCGATTCCGAGAACGACGATCGCCGTCGAAACCAAGAACATCGTGCGCATATGTTTCACGTAATTCCATTCAGTAAGCTTAAAGTTCACGGATTTCACTCTCCTTCACACCAAACCATCCTTTGCGTTTGTCGAACAGACGACTTGAGACAAGGAGGTGCATCAAATAACGTGAGATGAATACGTTCGAGATGAACGTCATCCCGATTGAGATCATGAGCATGACGGCGAACCCTTTGACCGAGCTTTGTCCGAAATAGAACAAGACCGCAGCCGAGATGAGCGTCGTCAAGTTGGCATCGATGATCGTACTGAGGGAACGACGGTTACCTGCACGGAATGCCGATAAGACCGATTTTCCAGAGCGGAGCTCGTCTTTAATTCGTTCTGCGGTAATGATGTTCGCATCGACTGCCATACCGACCCCGAGGACGAGTGCCGCAATCCCTGGGAGCGTCAAGACCGCGTTGATTCCGTTGAAGAACAACATGATCAAGTTGATGTACAGAACAAGCGTGATGATCGACACAAGTCCTGGGAGACGATAGAAGAACAACATGAAGAGGAATACAGCGATTATTCCGATTGTTGCGGCAAATACCGTTTCTTCTAAAGCATCTTGACCGAACTGGGCCGATACAGATGTCGAGTAAATCTCATCAAGTTTGACCGGGAGCGCCCCTGCATTCAAGATGTCCGCAAGGCGTTGACCGCTTTCCGCGTCAATTCCACCACCTGAGATGATGGCTTTATCCGATAAGATCGGGCTCGTTACCGAAGCATCTGACACAATCTTCGAGTTCTCTTTTTGAACTTCTTCCTCATATGTGTCGCCCTCTTCATAGTCGAGCCAAATGACCAGACGGTTCTCAGGAGCTGGAAGTTGTGCAATCTCAGATGTCACTTCACCAAACTTGTCAGCCGATTGAAGTGTCAACTCAACGACCGGTTGTCCTTGTTGGTTGTAGCTGAGCGCTGCCCCACGCGGCGCCAAGTCTTTCCCATCGAGCAAGACGTTGTCGTTCACGTCACGGAATGTCAATTGTGCCGTAGACGAGAGAACTTCGCGCGCTTCGTTTTGGTTCGATACGCCCGCGAGCTGGACACGGATGCGATTGTTTTCTTCGATTCGAACGTCCGGTTCAGAAACTCCGAGGACGTTGATTCGGTTATTGATGGCGCGAACGGTTGCATTCATCGCCGACTCGTCGATGACGTCGCCGTCTTCGAGCGGTTGTACTTCATACAAAACTTCGAATCCACCTTTTAAGTCGAGTCCGAGGTTCGTGTTCTTGACGACCCATGGTGTCGTGAACACTGCGAGCAGGATTGTCGCAATCATGATGATCGCAAAAATCGCAATGTTGCCTTTTTTGTACATACGACTATTTCCTTTCTAAACCACTGTTCTTGATAAAAACTTCTCTCGTTAACATTACAAATTTTCTAAACATTTATCAATCATTTTCCTAAAATTGTAACGACCTTCACAGATTGTTTGACTGAGTTTGCGTATAAGACTAAATGTTGCACATGGGCAAAACTTCATGTATGATGTAGCTAACATCAAAACATCAAAGGAGTCTTTCCATATGGACAGCACAGTTATTTATGCCTTTCTCCTTACTCTATTCGCCGGTCTTGCTACCGGAATCGGGAGTATGATCGCATTCTTTGCGAAACGGACGAACACGGCATTCCTCTCCATCTCGCTTGGATTTTCCGGAGGCGTCATGATTTACGTGTCGTTCATCGAGATTTTCCCGAAAGCGCTCGAGGAACTCGTCGGTGCCCACGGGGAGTATACAGGAACGATTTACACCGTCCTCGCATTCTTCGGTGGGATGTTCTTGATTGGAATGATCGATAAGTTCATTCCGAAAATGGAGAATCCACACGAAGTCAAGTTCGTTGAGTCGATGCAGAATGACCCGACAACACATGAACTCGCAACGACGACGACAAGTGAAGCGGCTCCAATCAACCATCCAGAGGTACAAAATCGACTTAAAAAAATGGGGATTTTCATGGCACTCGCCATCGGGATTCACAACTTCCCAGAAGGACTTGCGACGTTCGTCTCGGCACTAGATGACCCGGCCGTCGGCTTAGCCATCGCCATCGCCATCGCCCTACACAACATTCCAGAAGGGATTGCCGTCTCCGTCCCAATTTATTATGCGACGGGCTCACGGAAGAAAGCGTTCAAGCTTTCGATGTTGTCAGGGCTTGCCGAGCCAGCTGGAGCGGCCATCGGATTCTTGTTACTCATGCCGTTCTTGAGCGACACCGTCTTCGGACTCTTGTTCGCGGCAGTCGGTGGGATCATGGTATTCATCTCACTCGACGAGTTACTCCCTGCCGCCCGTGAATATGGGCATGCCCACCATTCGATGTATGGAATGGTCGCCGGGATGATCGTCATGGCGACAAGTCTTATCTTATTAATGTAACGAGCAATGCCCTGACGCGCGCGTCAGGGCACTTGTTATGTCGTTTTAAACACATGGACGACATCTTTTAATTCAGACGACATGTGACTCATCGTTTCAGCGATGCCGTTAATCTCTTGAATGGCAGCAAGCTGTTCTTCGACGTTCGCCCCCGCTTCTTCGACGCTACGCTGTGTCGAGACGGCGTTCGTCGACATATCTTCAACAGAGACGGCAACTTCAGTCGTGTTGGCACTCACTTCCTCTGTCGCTGCCGCAATCTCACTCATTTGACGCGACGTCTCTTCGATGACCGATACGATCTCCCGGAACGCCTCAGCCACTTCTCCCATTTGTGATACCCCGTTCTCCACATGTACGCTCGATTCTTCGAACGCCGATTCGACTTGTTCCGTGTCACGTTGAATGTCACGGACGACGGTCTGGATTTGAATGGCGGATTGTTTCGATTCCTCAGCGAGCTTTCTCACTTCTGCCGCGACGACGGCAAACCCTTTTCCGTGTTCACCCGCACGTGCCGCTTCAATCGCCGCATTTAAAGCAAGCAAGTTCGTCTGTTCCGTGATGGCCGTGATGGAACGGGTAATCTTTTCAATCTCAAGCGATTGGTTCGATAGACGGTTCACCATCTGTTGGGTGAGCTCGTTGGCACGTCGAATTTCTTGCATTCGTTTCTCTGCCAATTGAACGGTCTCAAGTCCACCGTTCGCCGCCTCGAGTGTATGTATCGTCTGCTCATTTACACCTTGCGATGCCGCAGCGATTTGATTCAATCCATCGACCGCTTGATTGACACCAATCGTTCCTTCTTCCGCTCGCTTCGAGGATCCTTGCGCAGCCACATTCATCTCTTCGAACAATCGAGAGACGCCTTGGGTCGTTGTCGCGACATGGTCTGTGCTTGCGTAAAGTTCTTCAGAATATGCGGTCACTTTGTCCGACGCTTCTCCAACCCGACGAATCAAACCGACCAAGTTATGCTTCATTTCATTGAATGCCGTTACGAGGTCTCCTAGTTCATCGTTAGAGGCGACCTCGATATCTTCTCCCGTCAAATCCCCTTCTGCCATGATGCGTGCCTGACGACCAAGTCGATTGATCGGTTTTAAGAAGAGGCGCTGTAAGGCAAGTAAAGACAGAACTCCAATCACGACACCGCCAATGCTGATGATGAGCATCCAAAGGATTGAACTTTCTGCATCTGCTTGTACCGCTTTCGTCTCAGACTCGAGGAGCTCCCCTTTATATTCGACAAGGTCGGTCACGGTCATGCGTACCCGATCCGTCGTCGGTGTCACACTCGTGTTGAGAACGGTTTTGAAGCCAATTTCGTCTTGTTGTTGACGAAGTTCGACGGCACGATTCATCTCACGGTCTAATAGCTCGTTAAATTTCTCCAAATCTCCCAACCAAGACAAGATCTTCTCATCTGAAGAAGATGCCTTGAGTGAAGCCATCAATTCGTCTCGTTGTTCTTGAACTCCCTGGAGACTGATGAGCGTCTTCGGATTGGCTACAAGCATATAGTAGTTCAAGTAGCGTTCGGCATCCGTCACCGCTAATGATAGATTCTCTGCAAGCAGCATCTCCTGCGTGCCTTCACTGAGTACCCGGTCATAGGCGGCAGTCGATTGTCTCAATTGATAAGATCCGAGCGCGCCGACAATGACGAGCGTAATGATCGTCGGAATGAGCGCGATGGACATACGTCGTCTCAGCGATGAGCGTCCTCTCTGTTTCGTACCACTTCGTTTTATGCTCCATCCTTTCCACTTCTTCATCTGGTTAATCAATCGTTTCACGTCCATGTCATTCGTTCTCCTTCATCTCGGATTTCTTCTCAATTTGAGGTTAGTGCAAACGTTTTCATTAATCAAATCGATTTTTCGAAATGAGGTGGATAAATTTTGAATCGGATTCGTTTTGACAAAAAGAAGTCATCTTTGTATACTTTAAATCGTAATTATTACGCTTTGGAAGGATTCTCTATGATTGTGGAAAATACGAAGTTATTAATCATTGGTGCTGGTGTACACGGAATGACCCTCGCCATCTCATATATGGAACAAGGCGGGTGCTTGGAGGATTTGATTATTGTCGACCGTCTCACTGACCCATTATCGAACTGGAAACAACAAACTTCATCCATCTCTATGTCGCACCTGCGTTCGACCCGAGTGCATCACGTTTCTTCGAATCCCCATGCGTTGAAACAGTTCGCCTCGCGCTATGCCTATCGTTCCAATCATTTCAAAGATACGTTCGGACGTCCATCGCTCGAACTGTTCAACGACCATGCCGAATCGTCATGGAACGCGTATCGCCTTGATGAGCGGTTCCACGGAAATGAAAAGGTGATGACTCTCCGCAAAGATGGCGCACACTATCATGCCCGAACAAATCATCGCCTCATTGTCGCGGACTCGGTCATTGTCGCGATCGGTCAATCGGAAAATGTCGTGTTACCTGAATGGGCCGACGAACAATGTCGACACGTGTTCGAAAAAGACCAATCGGATGAATCGGATCAAGTGACTGTCGTCGGCGGTGGCATCACAGCACTTCACTATGTCGTGAAGCGTGCCAATCAGGGTCACCGTGTCACCCTTGTGACGAGACGTCCGCTCGAAGTGAGTCAATTTGACGCCGATCGACAGTTTATGGGACCGAAAGGATTAGATGACTTCCATCGTCTAAAACAAGACTGGACGACAAAACGATCATTCATCGCCCGTGAACGAAAACCGGGATCGGCTCCGAACGATCTCGTCTTAAAAGTGAAGCGCCTCATACAGACGAACGCTGTGACGCAAATCATCGGAGAAGTCGAGCGGGACAGTGGTTCGCTATTTGTGAACGGTGAACAACTTGCCGGAAAAGAAGTCGTCTGTTGTACGGGAATCAGACCTCACCCTGTGAAAGAGACATTTCTTCAGCCCTTGATCGAACAATTCAACCTACCTCTCACCCCATGTGGCACCCCTGTCCTGAATGAGCATCTTGAATGGAAGCCTGGACTTTACTTGACCGGTCCTTACGCCGATTTGATCATCGGCCCGTTCTCAAGAGCCATCTATGGTGGACAAGAGGCCGCTCGTAGAATTCTCCCCCAACTTCTAGCCACACAAAAAAGCGTCTGACCATGATGGTCAGACGCTTACTTGCTTATTCCTCAAATGAGGCATTCGCTTTTTTCACGACTTCCGCAACTGCGCTTCGGTTGAAACGGAGAAGCGATTGATCGCATTTCAAAACGACATGTGTGTCTTCGATTTGATGAACGACGCCGTGTAAACCGCCGATTGTGACAACGCTGTCGCCACGCTCGAGGGCGTTTTGCATCGATTGTACTTCTTTTTGGCGTTTCGTCTGTGGACGAATCAAAAGGAAGTAAAATACGACGAAAATCAAGATCATTGGTAATAACGTAACGAGTGTTTCCATGAGTAACATTCACCCTTTCCTTCAATATCAGGTTCATTATACCGTGAAACTGAAGCATTGTCACACAATGTCCGACACGTTTCTTTAGAAATTCTTCGCATTCGGCTTGTTGTAGCCGTATTCTTCGAAGAACTCTTCTTTGAAATCGAGCAAGCGGTCTTCGCGAATCGCTTGACGAACCTGCTCCATCAACTTCACGAGGAAGTGAAGATTATGTGTCGTACACAAGTGAAGACCAAACATCTCATCCGCACGAATCAAGTGGTGAACGTACGCACGCGAGTAGTTCTTACACGTATTGCAGTCACACTTCTCATCGATTGGACCAAAGTCCGTCTTATATTTCGCTTGTTTGATCGTGACGCGACCTTTCGACGTCATGAGCGTTCCGTTTCGTGCGATGCGAGTCGGCAGAACGCAGTCGAACATGTCGATTCCGCGAATCGACCCTTCAATCAACGCATCCGGTGAGCCAACACCCATCAAATAACGTGGTTTGTTCTCTGGCATGAGCGGTGTCGTGAATTCGAGGGCACGATACATTACATCTTTTGGTTCACCGACCGAGAGACCACCGACCGCATATCCCGGAAAATCAAGAGAGACGAGGTCTTGGGCGCTTTGACGACGAAGGTCCTCATACTCTCCACCTTGGATGATACCGAAGAGCGCTTGGTCTTCTGGACGTTCATGTGCCTCGAGGCAACGTTCCGCCCAACGGCTCGTCCGCTCGACCGACTTCTTCATGTATTCATGCGTCGCCGGATAAGGCGGACACTCATCGAATGCCATCATGATGTCCGACCCGAGCGCGTTTTGAATCTCCATCGCCTTTTCTGGTGACAAGAACAACTTGTCGCCGTTCAAATGGTTACGGAAATGAACACCTTCCTCTTGGATATTTCGGAGGTCGGCAAGTGAGAACACTTGGAATCCACCCGAGTCCGTGAGGATTGCCCCGTCCCAGTTCATGAACTTATGAAGTCCACCGGCTTGTTTGATGACCTCATGTCCTGGACGAACCCAAAGGTGATACGTGTTCGACAAGATAATGTTCGCACCCATCGCCTTGACCTGTTCAGGTGCCATCGTTTTGACGCTCGCTTGCGTCCCGACCGGCATGAAGACCGGTGTCTCGAATGACCCGTGCGGCGTATGGACGATTCCGTGCCGCGCTCCGGTCTGTTTGCATGTGTGGATGTGTTCGTATGTGACTGCATGTTTTGTCATTTTGTTACTTCCTTCCTCGTGATGAGCATCGCGTCTCCAAAGCTGAAGAAGCGGTATCGTTCTGCGACCGCAGTCCGATAAGCGTGTAAGATGATGTCGCGCGTCGCAAATGCCGAGACGAGCATGACGAGCGTTGATTTAGGGAGATGGAAGTTCGTGATCAATCCATCGATTGCCTTTAACTCAACACCAGGGTAAATAAAGATATCCGTCCAGCCCGATGACTCGACGAAGTCCCCGTGATCTCGCATGATCGTCTCAAGCGTGCGCGTCGATGTCGTCCCGACCGCAAAGATGCGACCGCCATTCGCTCGAATCTCTCGAAGCGCAGCTGCCGATTCAGCCGACAACTCGAAATATTCACTATGCATCGTATGTTCCTCGATAGAATCAGCCGTCACCGGACGGAACGTCCCGAGGCCGACGTGAAGTGTGAGCGGGATCAACCGGACACCTTTCGCTTTGGCCGCTTCAAGCAGTTCCTCAGTGAAATGAAGACCGGCTGTCGGAGCGGCCGCACTGCCTCGTTCACGGGCATAGACCGTCTGATAACGGTCTTGGTCATCGAGTTGTTCGCGAATATACGGCGGGAGCGGCATCGTTCCAAGCTCGTCTAAAATCTCATAGAAGATGCCGTCGTAGTCAAACTTGAAACGACGTCCACCTTCTGGGAGCTCCTCGACGCATTCTGCGCGGAGAAGGCCGTCCCCGAACTCAACGATGGAGCCGACACGAACTTTTTTCGCCGGTTTGACGAGTGCTTCCCATACATCATCTTCCGTCTGCTTCAACAAGAGCAGTTCGACTTTCCCGCCTGTTTCTTGCTTTGCCCCAAAAAGGCGTGCCGGTAAGACGCGCGAATCGTTGACGACGAGCGCATCCCCCTCGTTCAAATAATCGAGCACGTCACGGAAGTGGCGATGCTCGATGTCCCCTGTCTCGCGGTCTAATACGAGCAAGCGTGAGCTTGTCCGATCAAGCAATGGGACTTGCGCAATCAACTCTTCTGGCAATTCAAAATCATAATCGTTTACGTTCAATTGAATGTCTTGCATACCTTACTCCTCTTCCTCTTCATAACCAAAATGCGACTTGGCAAACTGTGTGATCATCCGTCCTCGCGGCGTGCGCTGCAAGAATCCTTGTTGCAATAAATAGGGCTCGTAGACATCCTCAATCGTCTGAGCGTCCTCACCGATGGTCGCAGCGAGCGTCTCAAGCCCGACCGGTCCACCTCCGAACCGCTCCACCATGGCTCTCAGTAACCGATGATCGACTTCATCGAGTCCGAGCGCATCGACGTGTAGCCGGTCGAGCGCATCAGATGCGAGCACTGGATCGATTTCTTTCGTACCAGCCACTTGTGCGAAATCACGGACACGACGCAAGAGACGGTTTGCAACTCGTGGCGTACCTCGTGAGCGTTTCGCAATCGCACCGCTCGCCTCCGGTGAAATCGAGAGACGGAACAACTGGGCCGTCCGGCTGACGATGGCCGCTAACTCATGAGTTTCGTAATATTCGAGCTTCAACGTGACGCCGAAACGGTCACGTAAAGGCGCCGACAACATCCCGGCCCGTGTCGTCGCCCCGACAAGCGTAAACGGTGGTAGGTCGATGCGGACGCTACGAGCCATCTCCCCTTGCCCATAGACGATGTCGAGACAGTAGTCTTCCATCGCCGGATAGAGGATCTCTTCAATCGTCCGGCTCAAACGATGGATCTCGTCGATGAACAAGACGTCTCCCGGCTCGAGTGTCGAAAGGATTGCGGCCAAATCACCCGGTCGTTCAATTGCCGGTCCGGCGGTCGTCTTAATTCCGACGCCCATCTCGTTGGCGATGATTTGGGCGAGCGTCGTCTTCCCGAGTCCCGGGGGACCGTATAAGAGCACGTGGTCGAGCGTCTCACTACGAAGTTTAGCGGCCTGAATGAAGACCGACAAATTGCCTTTCGCCTTTTCTTGCCCGATATATTGCTCGAAGCGCTGCGGACGTAAGCTCCACTCTTCAGAGTCTTCATATTGCTGATGAGATTGTGACAACAATCGTTCGTCCATAGCTTCCTCCTTATTTCAGTAACAGCTGTAGCGCGCGTTTTATGTACGCGTCGGTCGTCAATATTTCTCCGCTCAATGCTTTGCGGACTTTTAGGATTTCCCGTTCAGAGTAGCCGAGCGCGAAGAGCGCCTCACACGCCTCATCGAGTTCAGATGCACCTTGGGCAAACAACCCTTCGTTCGGCACATAATCCGGTGCGAGCTCGGATAACTTCCCTTTCAAGTCGAGCGCCATCTGTTTGGCCGTCTTCTTGCCGACTCCCGGGAATTTCGTCAAATACTTCTCGTTCTCGGTTTCAATCGCATCGATCAACGCGTCGATATCGCCGGACGCGACGATGGCAAGCGCACCTTTTGGTCCGATCCCGCTCACGCTGAGGAGTTTATTGAACAGCTCACGCTCACGACGTGACCGGAAACCGTATAACGTCTGTTGGTCTTCACGCACATAATGATGCGTAAACACGATTACATGTTCGTCTTGTTCACGATAAAAAAACGGGTTAGGCACATGTACTTTGTAGCCGACGCCCGAGACATCTAACGTTATATATTCCGCACACACATAGGCGACGGGTCCTTTTACGAATTCAATCACGATGTACTCTCCTTTTTGGTCGGAAAAACTGCATTTATTGTACCATAATGGGCGACACGAAAAAAGGACAGGCGTTTACCTGTCCTGAAGCGATTACCGTGCAAGCATTCGTTCAAGTGCGCGTTTCGACCACTCTGTCGTCTCATGATCGACGCGAATGACGTTCACAGGGTCCGTCTCGAGTGACTCGAGCGCCCAGAGAAGATGTGGCAAGTCGATTCGATTCATAGTGAGGCACGGACACATGAATGGGTTCAACGAGACGATATCAAGATGTGGGTACGTTGCCGCCAACCGGTTGACGAGGTTCATCTCCGTTCCGACCGCCCACTTCGTCCCAGGTGCACTCGCATCAATCTTGTCGATGATATATGACGTCGATCCCGCCTCGTCTGCCAATTGGACGACGTCAAACGTACACTCCGGATGGACGATGATGCGACGATCCGGCTCACGGTCACGGAACGCCTGAATTTGCGATACCGTGAACTTCTCATGGACAGAACAGTGTCCCTTCCATAAGATGACTTTCACTTGATCGTCTTCGCCTTCTGAGACCAATTCTTCACGGAGCGGATCCCAAACAGCCATCGCCTCGAGCGGAATGCCGAGGTCGAACGCCGTGTTCCGCCCGAGATGCTGATCGGGAAGGAACAAGATGCGTTCACCTGCCTCAAGCGCCCACCGGACGATTTCATGGGCGTTCGACGATGTGACGGTCGCCCCACCGTGACGACCAACGAACGCTTTGATGGCCGCTGTTGAATTGACGTATGTAATCGGGATGATGTCCTCTCCAAATCGTTCCGTCAGTTCTTCCCAAGCAATCTCCGTCTGATCGATATCGGCCATGTCTGCCATCGAACAGCCGGCACGCATATCAGGTAAGACGACAATCTGGTCGTCCCGTGTCAACATGTCTGCCGTCTCTGCCATGAAGTGGACACCACAAAAGACGATGAATTCGGCTTCGCTCATCTGTTCTGCGAGTCGTGCGAGCTGGAGCGAATCCCCTGTCGCGTCCGCGAATTGAACGACCTCGTCTTTTTGATAATGATGGGCCGGTAAAAAGAGACGAGTCCCGAGTCGGTCTTTGACCGCCTGAATCCGAGTCTCCATCTCCTCCACTGACAGGTTAGCGTACGTCGGTGGGAGTGTTCCGAGTAGTTGCATCTTTCATTCCTCCTTGTAAATTCAAACTGCAATCGAACGCGCGGACCGAATGAGTCAATTGACCGAGCGAGATGACATCGATGCGAATGCCTTGATAATCGTCAATCGTGTCGAGTGTGATCCCACCAGACACTTCAATTTTGATGTGTGTCGGTATATGACGGACCCATTCCCTCAATTCATCTGGCGTCCGATTATCAAGCATCACGATGTCCGGATCGGCTTGAACCGCCTCCATCAGATGTTCGAACGACTCGATTTCGACTTCAATCGGGGTCGTATGACCGACACGCTCACGCGCGACTTGAATCGCGTTCGTTACACCACCCAGTGCGACGATATGATTGTCTTTGATCATGACGGCGTCATCGAGTCTTAAACGGTGATTGTATCCCCCACCGACACGTACGGCGTACTTCTCAATCATCCGAAGTCCCGGAGTCGTCTTCCGTGTATCGGTCACGTGTATCGAGTCATCATCTAGCGCATCGATGCACTGCTTTGTCATCGTCGCAATCCCACTCATATGTTGGATGACATTCAACAGCACACGCTCCGTCTCTAAAATTGCGCGTGTCTTTCCTCTCAAGACGACGAGATCGTCTCCAGGGACAACCGCTCTCCCGTCTTCTTGGCAAAAGACCAATTCAAGCCGCTGCATAGTTGCCAGCTCTTCTACGATTGGCTTCCCACAGAAAATGCCCTGTTCTTTGGCAACAATCGTTGCGATCGACTCGTCCTGTGCATCAATCAGCGCACTCGATAAGTCCCCATAACCGATATCTTCAATCAAGAACTGACGTAGCTGTTCGCGTAGGTATATCGTGTTCATCATACCGCTCCATTTCGAGGATGCTTTGCGCGAGAAGACGCGCCGCATCGAGTTGTAAAGTTTGTTCACTTAATTGTCTTGTCACGTGTTTCGTCATGGTCAACGTTTGGGTATTTTGTAAGAAACCTTTCAATTCATCAAGACTTGGTGAAATCGTCAACCATCTTCCAATTTGAGCACGGAACGCTTGAAACGCCAAAGGTGAGATGTCGTACACCAGCGTCTCCTTCGTCACCATAGCCGTCCTATTCAAACGCACCGCCCGCGCGACTCGTTTTCCAAACACCCAACATTCCAAAAGTGAGTTCGAGGCTAAACGATTCGTCCCATGTATACCCGCATCCGCCACTTCACCGACGGCATATAATCCGTCAACGCCTGTCCGTCCCATATCATCCACTTCGATTCCACCCATATGAAAATGGAGACCTGGACGTACCGGAATGCGGCGAGGATCAATCCTAAGTTTGTCACATGTCAAAGCAAGTTTTGGAAACCGTTCACGAAGCCGTGTCACGTTTGTCGTATCGAGATAGACCGTTCCCATCCGTTCTGTCAGTACCCGTGCCACGTCATCTCGAGGCGCGAGACTCCCGAGCGGATGATGCGCCATCACGTGATTCCCTTCGTCATCAACGAGCGTCGCTCCGGCTCCCCGGAGCGCTTCGGTCACGAGGTGAGGCGTTTCGGTCGCCAGTAAGGTGGGGTGAAATTGGATCCGCTGTAAATGTGTCAGCTTGGCCCCACATCGATTTGCCAGAACGAGACCATCACCGGTCACGGTACGCGCGTTTGAAGTCCAATCGATCAGCCCACCGATGCCACCTGTCGCCAATACGACAGCGCCGGCTTCAATTCGAATGGGCACTTCATCACGAAACGCCATCGCGCCGACGACTTTCCCGTCTTTCGTAATGAGATCGTGCACGAGCACCCGTTCCAATACGTTCACGTTATCAGGCATCGACTGACGCAATTGCCTCATGACATGACGTCCCGTCTCGTCGCCACCGACATGAAAGATCCGATTCAATCGGTGTGCGCCTTCTCGTCCGAGGGCATAGCCGCCCTCT
This sequence comes from Exiguobacterium sp. S3, assembly GCF_018617295.1. Lineage (GTDB taxonomy): Bacteria > Bacillota > Bacilli > Exiguobacteriales > Exiguobacteriaceae > Exiguobacterium > Exiguobacterium profundum. The sequence goes on along the minus strand of NZ_JACSJW010000002.1, from coordinate 262,335 downwards.
TCATGATCGAACTGGACACCGAATCGTTCCATTTCTTCAATCGCTTGACGCCCTTCTTCTACGAGAATGTCGACGCGCTCAGCGAACGATGTGTTTTTAGAAGCGAGCATCGTGTCTTCTTTATGGGCCGTACTCGATTTCTCAAGATACGCGCTCGCAATCCCGCCTTGTGCCAAATCGGAGTTACTGTCTGTCATCTCACCTTTTGAGACGAGAAGAATGGAGAATGATTTTGATAGATGCAAAGCCGTTGCGACGGCGGCAAGTCCCGTTCCGATAATCAAAATGTCAGTTTTCTCTATGTGTAAAGACACTTGTACATCACCTGTTTTTCATATGTAATGTTGACTTGTAAACTAGTTTCGCATAATTTTGTGTAGAAGACAACATGAGAAAAGGGGAGTCCATGATGAACCGCTACTTCGACTACGCCGCTACACACCCGATGACGCATGCAGCATTAGACCATTACGTGGCGATGGCCAAAAACGTTTATGGAAACCCATCATCACTCCATACCCAAGGTTATATGGCAGAAGATTATTTGACAGAAGCAAGACGCTTGATCAAACAGGCGCTCGGTCTTGATATGTTACGAGGAAAATTATTATTCACCGGAAGTGGATCGGAGAGCAATTACATCGCACTGACAAGTTTACGTAAACGGATGAAGGGCAAAGAGGTGATCACGTCTTGGCATGAACATGATTCGGTCGCCCTCTTACTTGAAGAGTGGGAACGGGAAGGAATAATCGTTCATCGGTTGAAACTGAAGGATGGGAAGTTTGATTTAGATGCATTCACACACCTACTCGACCGTGACATCGGGCTCGTCACGCTCCAGCATGTCAATTCCGACACAGGCTGGGTGTTACCGCTCCACCACATCCAATGCCTCTTGAAATATAAGAAAATCCTCTTCCATGTGGACGGGGTCCAGGCACTCGGGAAAATCCCGATTTCTGTCGAAGGCATCGATGCCTATTCGTTCAGTGCTCACAAAGTAGGTGGACCGAAAGGAGTCGGCGCCCTCTACATGGAACGTCTGATTCCTCCCCCATACTATCCGGGGCATCATCAATACGGGATTCGTCCCGGAACGATTGACGTTCCTGGAATCAGTGCCTTTGCAAAAGCACTCGGAGAACGTCAGGAACAATTGACACGTTTTCAGAGAAATTTCATGGCGTTTCGTGCTATCTTGAAAGAGAAGACGTCAGCGCATGTCCATTGGCTCGAGTTTGATGAACAAAGTCCCGCCATTTTCTCCTTCGTCTCCCATCAACGCGACGGACAATGGTGGATGACCGAGCTCGACGATCTCGGGTTCCAAGTATCGGCTGGGTCGGCATGTCGAGCAGGTCAAAATGGACCAAATCGCATGCTCGAAGCACTCGGATATGAGACGAGTGCCTGTCATGGACTCGTCCGCATTTCCTTCGGCGCGCAAACGACCGCCGAAGACACATCGGCCCTCGCCGATGCCATCGTCATTTTAGCAAGGAGAGTCGAACATCATGAACAAACGTTTAGCCGGTGAAGAACGCCGTCGCACACTATTACAATTGATTGAATCGAGCAATGAGCCAATCACAGGATCTGAACTGGCAAGACATGTATCCGTCAGTCGTCAGGTCATCGTCCAAGACCTATCGTTGCTAAAAGCGAAAGGCCATCAAATCGTCGCGACCGCTCGTGGGTATGTCTACTTGCATGGAGACCTCACCCCCTCCACCTATTCGAAAAAGGTAGCCTGTCGTCATACGGCAGAAGAGATGGAGACGGAGATGAACGCCATCGTCGATGAAGGGGTCACCATCAAAGACGTCATCATCGACCATCCTGTATACGGGTCTATCACGGGACAACTCATGGTGAAGAGTCGCCGCGACGTCCGCGCCTTCCTCGAACGAGTGAAGACGCATGGGGCTTCCCCGCTCTCCCAGTTGACGGGTGGCTTCCATATCCATACGCTCGAATCAGACCATAAAGAGGCAATCGATGCTGCGGTGAAAGAATTGGACCGCCTCGGGATTCTCGTATCCGAATTAGATTGAAGAGACGTCACGAATATGTGACATCTCTTCTTTTTCTTTTCAGTCATGTCCGTTATACTGATGGATGGAACATCTTTCCTGAAATCATTTGAAAGGAGGGCTACGTCTTGAACGTCCTCGAGCATCTACTCGCCATCTGTGGGGTCTTCAGCATTCCCATCGGTATCTTGGTCCAATTCATCCCGAACGAACTCGTTCTCGCATACGGAGGCTTCCTCGTCGACTCGCATGACGCGCCCTTCTTCCTGACGTTCCTACTGGCGTGGGTCTCCTTCACGCTCAGCCAAATCGGTCTGTACTGGATCGGTCGATATGGTGGGCGTCCCGTCGCGCTCAAACTGTATCGGTATTTTCGAATTCGGCAAGACAAGCAACTCCGGGCCGAGCGCTGGTTTGAGAAATACGGTGCATGGATCGTCTGTCTCAGCCTGTTTTGGCGTCAATTATTCGCAGTGAGCGCCGGGGTGATGCGTCTATCGTTCCGTAAGTTTTTGTCGGTGACGACCTTGATTTTCGCCGTCTGGTCATTCATCTTCATCCATGTCGGGATGATGCTTGGTAGCAACTGGCGCATGATCGGCCACTTCATGGACGATGTCATCCCCTTCTTGGCTCTTGCTGTCGGGATTATCCTCGTCGTTCGACATGTTCGTCAGCAACCAAAACGTGTGAAAGAATCCGCTTAACTGGAGCGGATTCTTTTTTTGTTGGAAAGGGAAACGCTAATATCTGTCGAATAAGAACCATGTAAGCGAATCGCGGTCACACATATAGGACACCGCACAACGAAAAAGGAGGAATCATCATGTTCCATCGCCGTAAAACGTATACGATTCGACCTGAACGCCTGCAAGAATTCACCGACTTTTTCCATACATACATTTACCCGATCCAGGCGTCGCATGGCGCCCGCCTCGTCGGACGCTGGGTGACCGAAGACAAGTCCGAGGTCATGGCACTATGGGAATACCGGGACCGTGAACACTATGAGCAAGTCGAGCGGGATTATCGTGGCAGTACGTTGCGACGAGACGCCATGAAACAACGGGCTCGCCTCGGAAAAGAGCTGTATATCAAGTCAAGCGAAGAGTTCATGATGCCGACCGGTCACTATACGCCGCCGCGTGCGATTGTCTGTGTGACAGCGTATATCACGAATGAGGCAGGTGAAGTTCTCCTCGTCAAAAACATGCATCGGAACGACTCGTTCGAGATGCCTGGCGGACAAGTGGAAGAACATGAGTCCATCGTGGATGCCATCCATCGTGAAGTACGCGAAGAAACCGGTGCGGAAATCAAAGTAGAAGGGGTCACCGGGATTTATCAAAACGTGTCGTCCCGCGTTCTCTGTGTCACGTTCCGCGCGAAATATGTATCCGGTGACCTCAGACCGCAGGCTGGCGAGACACAGGAAGTTGGCTTCTATAAAGTCGACGCAATTAACGTCGGTGACTACATCAAACGGGAGCACTTCCAAATGCGCTTCCTCGATGCGATCGACCCGACATACATGCCTTACGCCATTTATAAAGTCCGACCATATGAATTGATTGAGCGAATTGAGCGCCAATCCGTATGACGCAAAAAGGGATGACTCGCATATAGCGAATCATCCCTTTTGTTTATGCTTCTTGCATGTCTTCTTGCTGAGATTGTCCAGTCTCCACTAACAGTTTCCGGACACGGCGTTTCTCCACATGGAGAACGGTGAACGTCATGTCTTGATACGTGACTTGTGCACCTTTCTCCGGGATGTCGCCGAGCAATTCAACGAACCAACCGCCCATCGTGTTGGAATCGACGTCTGGTTCTGCAATCCCCATCTCTTCCGCGAATTCATCAACGTTCATGTCAGCCATACACTCATAGACTCCTTCACGGAGACGTCTGAGATAGACGACGGATTCGTCGTGCTCATCCCAGATGTCGCCGACGAGTTCTTCAAGCATGTCTTCTAACGTGATGAGACCCGCCGTGCCCCCGAATTCATCGAGGACGACAGCCATGTGAGATTGTTTCTGCTGGAGAATCGGAAGTAGTTCAATCAATTTCGTCTGCGGTGACACGTACGTGAGCGGGCGGATGAGCGAACGGACATCCGTCACTTCATCCTTCATCATCGAACGCAAGAAGTCACGTTCCGACAAGACACCGATGACGTTGTCAATCGAGTCTTTGTAGACCGGCAAACGCGAATGTCCACCACTGAAAATCGTGTCCTTGATTTCATCGAGCGAATCGTCGATGTCGACGGCCAGAATATCGATTCGTGGCGTCAGCACATCGTCGACCGTAATATCGTTGAAGGCAAAGGCGCTATGGACGAGCTCGGCTTCCGTCTCTCCGAGCACACCTTCCTCTTCTCCCATATCCACGAGCACTTTCAACTCTTCTTCCGTCACTGACGGTTCTTTCGTACTCATCCCGAACAGACGGAGCACTAATTTTTTCAAACCGCCAAAAATCATCGTCACCGGTTTGAGGACTTTGACGAGGAATACAAGGATTCCACTAATCAGAAGCGAGTAATTCTCCGCAAACTCTTTGGCGAGCGACTTCGGCAAAATCTCACCGAAGATCAAAATGATGACTGTTGTCGCAAACGTCGAGATGACGAGACCTGTCCCGCCTGAGAAGATGCTCGTGGCGATGGCGGTCGAGACGGTCGCGGCACCGATGTTGACGATGTTGTTCCCGACGAGAATCGTCGAGAGGGTATCATCAAAACGGTCGACGAGACTGAGGACACGTTTTGCGGCTTTGTCACCATCTTCCGCCATCCGAATCATCCGGACCCGGTTCACACTCGAGAGCGCCGTTTCTGCTGATGAGAAAAACGCTGACAACATGACGAGAACTACATATAGAATTAAACTTGACGAGGGCACAGGGTCCACGTTAGCTTCACACTCCGTTTCTTCTTAACAAGTAATTTTTTTTTATTCCACAAACTCGAATTCGAAGTCGAGGATTGCCACGACACTACCGTCCTCGGCACCCAACTTACGAAGATCGTCATCGACGCCCATTTGACGCATTTGACGAGCAAATCGTTTGATTGACTCATCATGGTCAAAGTTCGTCATCTTGAAGAGTTTCTCGATACGAGGGCCCGTGATCACGAAGCGATCGTATTCATCGATGTGGATTTGATAGCCTTTCTCTTCCTTCTCATAACGATACACGACACGAGGCGTCGCTGTCTTCTCTTCGAGCTCATCGAGTGGGAATTCTGGTGTCGTATCGACAAAGTTCGCCACTTCGATCAACAAGTTACGAAGACCGTCTTGAGCGAGTGCTGAAATCGGGAAGACTTTGACATCGTCTCCTACCTTCTTCTTGAACTTTTCAAGATGTTCCGCTGCGTCCGGCATATCCATTTTGTTTGCCACGACGACTTGTGGACGCTCGAGGAGACGTAAGTTGTACGACTCGAGCTCACGGTTGATCGTCGTGTAGTCTTCGAACGGGTCGCGCCCTTCCATACCACTCATATCGATCATGTGAACGATAACTTTCGTCCGTTCGATATGGCGAAGGAACTGGTGACCGAGACCGACGCCTTGGCTCGCCCCTTCGATGAGACCTGGAAGGTCGGCCATGACGAAACTACGGTCGTCCGCTGTCTTGACGACACCGAGGTTCGGTGTGATCGTCGTGAAGTGGTACGCACCGATTTTCGGGCGTGCCGACGAGACGACAGAGAGAAGCGTTGACTTCCCGACAGACGGGAATCCGACGAGACCGACGTCTGCGAGGAGTTTCAACTCGAGACGCAACTCACGTTCTTGACCTGGTTCCCCGTTCTCCGCAATTTCCGGAGCCGGGTTGGCAGGCGTCGCAAAACGACAGTTCCCGCGACCACCACGACCGCCTTTGGCGATCGTCGCTTGTTGGCCGTGCTCGGTCAAGTCTGCGATGACGGTATCCGTCTCGGCATCGAACACGATCGTGCCAGGCGGGACTTTGACGATGAGCGGTTTCGCTTTACGTCCGTGCATCCCTTTGGACATCCCTTTTTCGCCATCATGGGCGATAAACTTCTTCGAATAGCGGAAATCAACGAGCGTCCGCAATCCTTCCTCTACTTCAAAGATGACGTCCCCACCGTGACCACCGTCACCACCTGCAGGACCACCGTCTGGAACGTATTTCTCGCGACGGAAAGCGACCATCCCTTTTCCGCCGTCTCCAGCTTTTACAAAAATATTAACCTGATCGACAAACATTTATTTCCCCTCCTTTATGTGAAACGTAGTGGTATCTACGTTCTGTTCGTACACATCGGCTGATGCCTTCACATCGTCCGGGACAGCGCCCGTGACGCGAACCATCAGTCCGTCCGTGAACGTCACATGAATCGGCCCATCCGTGTTGTCTAACAAGCGGACAAGCATCTCTGCCACTCGCGCGTCATCGATGGCGAGTTGGTCGGTTGAAATCGTATACGTCATCCGTCCCTCCCAATTCGCTTGAATCACGACTAGGCTCGTCTGTGGCACGTTCAAACGAACGAGCGCACTCTCTTCGTCGGCCTGTTTCCGATAGCGTTCGTAAAGTTCCTCGAGCTTAGTCGGATCGAGAGCCACATAGAGCGAGATCAATTGAAGCCGATTCATCCATTCGTGACGGACGGTCGATAAGAGCTCGAGTGTCTGTTCTGAATCCATTTGATCCTCTCCTAGAAAAAAAGACTCTAACCAAATAAGTGGCTAGAGTCTTCTGCGTCGTTCAACTTACGCGACTGGGTAAACGCTCACTTGTTTCTTGTCGCGACCAAGACGCTCATAGCGTACTACGCCGTCAACTTTCGCAAACAAAGTGTCGTCGCCACCACGGCCAACGTTTTCACCTGGGTGAATCTTTGTACCGCGTTGGCGGTAAAGGATTGATCCAGCTGAAACTGTTTGTCCGTCAGCGCGTTTTGCACCGAGACGTTTCGAAATTGAGTCACGACCGTTTTTAGTCGAACCAACTCCCTTTTTCGAAGCGAAGAACTGAAGGTTCAATTGTAACATGAGGTCCACCTCCTATTGTTCAATTTGGATATATTCACCGTAGCTTTGGGCGATCGTGTCTAACTGCACGAGCATCCCTTCTAATAACAGTTGGGTGCGTTCCATATCCTGCGGTGATAAGTCAGGATACGTCTCGACATAAAAGTAACCACCCTCTGTTTGATCTGCCATTTCTACAAGAAGCGATTGACCTGCAAGCGTTTCGACGGCGTTATAGGCACCAAAGATGATGGCTGAAACACCGGCGCACACCAAGTCAGAACCAGGTTCTGCAAAATTGGCATGACCAGTCACTTCGACGGAGCGAATCGAATTCGCCTCGTCTCGTCTTACCTTGACCCGAATCATAGCTTACGCTTCGATTTTCTCGATGCGAACTTTCGTGTAAGGCTGACGGTGACCTTGCTTACGACGGTAGTTTTTCTTAGCTTTCATTTTGAAGACAGTGATTTTCTTAGCGCGGCCGTGTTTTACCACAGTACCGACAACTTTAGCGCCTTCTACGAGTGGAGCGCCGACTTTAACATCGTCACCACCAACGAAAAGAACCTCACCGAATTCTACAGTACCTTCGACATCAGCATCGAGTTTTTCGATGTAGATCTCTTGACCTGCTTCAACTTTGATTTGCTTACCACCTGTTTTGATGATTGCGTACATATACGTGCACCTCCTTGTTAAACTCAGACTCGCCATCCTGGGCAGGGCAAAAACCTTTAAAAACCCGTTCTGTGCGGTTGTAGCCATTTGGGTGCTTCCAAACGAACTAACGTTATAGATAATACCATTCTCAATTAATCATTGTCAACGACGAGATAAGAAATTCTGACATTCTTCGGACGTCCCATAAAAGACGAACTCCGGCTCCCCTTCGACGAGGTGCACCTCGATGTCAAATCCGTGCCAAGAAGCGTCATGCCACTTCTTAGGGAGTGCGAGCACGACCGCTTCGTATTGATCATTCAAATCAAGGAGCGACCGTTCAAACTGTGAGAAGATGGCCAATTTTGAAGGCTTGCCGGCATGAAACATCCGGTCTTGAATCGAGCGACCGGTCCGTTCTCGCGACAGCTCGAACAGCCCCATCCGTGTGAAACCGTACACTTCGACACGTCGTGGGTCACGCGCCCCGAGTTCTTTCATCTTTTTAAGGAGACGGGTCTGTCCTTCTTTTGAACCTCGTAAGAAATCGATGACGATCATGCCGCCGATGTTTCGCAGGCGCAACTGCTCCATGATTGAATAGAGCGCGGCTTCATTGATGGTATCGGCCGCACGCCCCTTATCTTTGACGGCGACATTTTTGCCACTGTTCACGTCGATGACGGTCATCGTCTCGACTTGTTCGATCAAGACGAACGCCCCACCATCCAACCAGACGGCACGACTCTCCAGTTTCTCGATGGCTCCATCGAGACGTTTCGCTTCAGGCATCCGTCCTTTTCCGATATGACGGTTCACCGGGACATCCAATCGTTCGAGTCGCGTTTGCCCTTCTTTGTCATTCAACAGCACGGACTCGACTGCATGACGTCTCACGAATTGTTCGCATAGTAGCTCGTCTTGCCCGAACCGTTGCTCGATCACTATGGTCGAACGGTTACGCAATCGATTCAGTTCTTCCTGTAACGCTTCGGGGGCCACTTGTCCGGCTTCCGTCCGAAATAAGACTCCTTCCTCTTCCTTTAAGTCGAGCGCCTTTGAGAGGCGGTCCTGCGTGACGAGGTCGAGTTTCCGGCTGAACAGTTGCCGACGTCCAAATGGGAAATACACAAGATATCGCCCACCGAATCGAATGTTCTCTGTCACTTTATGATGCTTGCCGTTGATTCCTTCTTTTGTCACTTGGACGAGTCGCTTTTCTCCGACGACTGCCGCTTGCCCGATGGCGGGCACTTCCGGATACGAGGCGAGCGCACGGAGCGTCTCTGCGATTGGGAGAAAGTATGTCGTCTCCCCATCCGTCAAAAAGGCTGCCCCGAGTGACGGGTGGATCCTTTCAATTGCGGCTTCGACGATGGTCCCGACAGACAGTTGGTCGACAAACCGTTCCTCGACTTCGAGTAATCGTTCGCCGTCCACGAGCATCGCCCGTTCGATGGAAGGTGTTCGTTCGTAGATTAGCTTCATCTGCATCACTCCTTTCGACAGAAAAAGGCAACTTCCGTTGCCTTTACGCTTTTTTCATTCCAAATTTCATCATGAGTCGTGCCCAGAAGCCGACCGGTGCCGTCTCCGTCTGAATCGACATGAGCGGGACCGATTCGCCAAGAATACGGCGCGTGATGTTCCGGTAAGCCTGCCCGGCATAGTTGTCCGGATTCATCGTGACCGGGACACCGCGGTTCGCGGCTGCGATGACTTCCTCATCGTCGATGACGACACCGAGTAAGTCAATCGACAGGATGCGCATGATGTCATCGATGTCGAGCATGTCGCCCGATTCGACGAGATGATTCTTGACTCGGTTGACAATCAGTTTAGGCGCATCGATATGTTCCGCTTGCTCGAGCATCCCGATGATTCGGTCTGCATCTTGAACCGCCGCTTTTTCAGGTGTCGTGACGACGATCGCCTCATCCGCACCGGCAATCGCGTTCATGAACCCTTGCTCGATTCCAGCAGGACAGTCAATCAAGACGAAATCATATTCCGTCTTCAACTGGTCAACGATTTCTTTCACTTGTTCAGGATTCACTGACGTCTTGTCTTTCGACTGTGCGGCCGGGAGTAAATACATCTCCTCGAAGCGTTTATCGCGGACGAGCGCCTGATTCAACTTACATTGACCCGTGATGACATCGACAAGGTTATAAATGCTCCGGTTGTCGAGACCGAGAATGATATCGAGGTTACGCAATCCGATATCTGTATCGACGAGACAGACCGAGTGTCCAGACAAGGCGAGCCCCGTCCCGATGTTGGCGGTCGTCGTTGTCTTCCCGACGCCCCCTTTTCCTGATGTCACGACGATGGCTCTGCCGTTTTTAACTTCTTTTTCTGTATGTACAGGCTCCACTACTTGCTCCATTCCACTCACCCTCTCTGTAATTCCATTGCATATGCGTCTTTCAGACCTGTCATGACGTGGCGGAGACGTGTCATCTCAATCCCATCACTCGTCTGATACGCACAACCCATCTCAATCTCAGGAAGTTCTTCCCCGTCATCGGCTGTGAGTACATGTTCGCCGATTGCTAAAAACTTCGGATGGAGCAGGCTCGCGGTGATGACCGCTTCTTCCCATCCTTCGACACCGGCGCGTACATTTCCTCGTATCGTCCCTAAACAATAAATACTTCCTGTCGCCCGGACCTCTGACCCAGGATTGATATCCCCGATCACGAGCACAGAACCGTCAAACGTCAAGACTTGCCCACTCCGAATCGTCCCGCTGTGATAGTGGAATGTCTTTCTGCCGTACGTCGCTTTCGCTTCTTCTGTCAACATGACATCGCTCGACAAGTCTTCAATATAAAAAACGCCATGACGAGCGACGACCTCACGAATTTGACGTGACAGCTCCTCGTCAATATAACGAGTACCCGCGTGCAACTTCAGGGCAATCTTTCCGGACGGCGGCTCCATTTCTTGTAATGTCGCTTCTAAGTCCGTAAGCACCTCGTCGATGCCACTCTTCGGATTGAAGTGAATGGCAATGCCGTTGCGATGTCCTTTAATCGTAATGTGTCGTTTACGCTCCATCATGGCTACCCTCTTTTCGCAACAGGGCGTGTCGTCACATAACGCGTCATCGGATAATAAAGAATCACGATGGCGATGGCATTGACGAGCATCGTCCCTGGAATCTGTTCAACCAATAGTGTTTGAATCGTCATCAACGTCCCACCAATCGCCGCCATGATCCCGTAAATCGCAAAGGTGAAAACGAGAATCATAAACGTGAACGTAATGGTGACGGAGAAGAAGTTCTCACCTATATATTTTAACACGAAGCTGGCTAAGAGAGGAATGAGTGAAAAAGTAAATACATAGATTCCAATCAGGTCGGTGTAGACGATATCATACAGCAGTCCGAATACAAGCCCAAACCCGAGTGCCGTCTCCCATCGACCGTACAGACTGACAAACATCAACCCGATCAACGTCAACAAAAGAAACGGCGTGGCGTAGTGCCAAGAAAAAATCGATGCCCATGTTCCTTCAATAAGAAAAAGGAGGAACAGGGCGATGAACACTTTCATGTTACTCACCCGCTGCTCCTCCTTCCTCGGGACCCGTTAAAAACGGTTCGTCTAGTGTCCGATCAATCACGTACATTTGTGAGAACTCATTGAAGTCGGCCTCCGGTTTAATCCGGGCGACTTGTGAGACGCCATATTCATCCGTCTCGATCGATTCGATCGTACCGATGACGAGTCCAGCCGGATAACGTCCACCGAGTCCGGACGTCGATACGATTTCTCCTTCTTTCAGCTTGACGCTATTCGATACTTTCGTGAAGAACAATTCATTCGTCTCCGTGTCGAATCCGTCTATCGTCCCATACGTCGGTTTGCCGTCCGCATCTTTGACCACAGCCGAGACGTTGTTCGTCCGGTTGTTGTCGCTGAGCAGTTGAACTTGCGACGTATAAGCACTCGTCTGAATGACACGACCGACCATCCCGCTCGCTGCGGTCACGGCCATGCCCTTTTCAACGCCGCGTTCTGAACCGACGTTGATGGTGACGTAGCGTTGCCAATCGTTCGGTGTCCGACCGATGACCTCCGCCGGAATGAGGTCGAAGTCACGTAACGACTCGTCTCTTGCTTCGACCATCTTTCGAAGCTCCTCATTCTCACGGCGCAAATCATCCGCTTCAACCGATACCTCGGCGTACTTCGCCAAATGTTCTTTCAGCTGGCGGTTCTCTTCGTAGATATCGCGGACATCTGAGATGGACGAGACCGTTGAGTCCATCCACCCGATTGGTACCGCGAACACTCGCTGGAACGTGCCGACCACATCACGCGTGACATCTTGGTACCAGGCTGATTCCGATCGTCCTCGAATCGAAACACCTAAAATGACGAAAAACAAGATCAGTACAATTAGCGTGATGATGAGCTTTTTATTACGTACGAATCGGCTCATCGTGTCTCACCTCTCATCGACGTGACGAGATGCCTGATTTCGAACGGAGGACGTCCATCATTTCAAGAGATTTTCCAGTCCCGACCGCTACGCAGTCGAGTGGCTCATCCGCAACGAGTGTCGGGATGTGTGTCTCGTCTGAGATCACGTCGTCCAAGTTTTTGAGGAGGGCGCCGCCGCCAGTCAAGACGATTCCGCGGTCCATAACGTCAGCCGCAAGTTCTGGAGGAGTTTGCTCAAGCGTTTGTTTGACCCCTGCTAAAATCGCTTCGACTGTATCAGAAAGAGCTTCACATACTTCTGCAGACGTGACTTCGATTTGTTTTGGAAGTCCTGTTACGAGATCGCGACCACGGATTTCCATCTTCTCCGCTTCGTTCGATGCATCGATGCGCGCCGAACCGACTTCCATTTTGAGCGTCTCAGATGTACGCTCCCCGATCATGAGGTTGTACTTGTTCTTGATGTAACGAATAATGGCATCATCCATTTCGTCACCACCGACACGAATCGATTGGCTTGTCACGATGCCGCCGAGTGAGATCACTGCGACTTCGGTCGTACCGCCACCGATATCGACGACCATCGAGCCAGTCGGTTCCCAAACTGGGAGACCTGCACCGATTGCTGCCGCGAACGGTTCTTCAATTGTGTATGCTTCACGAGCGCCTGCTTGTTTCGCAGCGTCTTCCACGGCACGTTTTTCAACAGACGTGATACCGCTTGGGACACAAATCATGACGTTCGTCTTCGATGAGAACAAACCGCCTTTTGATTTTTGAGCTTGCTCCATGAAGTATTTGATCATCGTCGCTGTCGTTTCGAAGTCAGCGATGACGCCGTCTTTCATCGGACGACGTGCAGAGACGTTCCCCGGAGTACGTCCAATCATATCTTTGGCCTGGTTACCAACGGCCTCAATTCTACCTGTATCTGTGCGGAACGCCACGACGGACGGTTCACGAACAACAATTCCTTGACCCTTTACATAAACGAGCGTGTTAGCCGTTCCAAGGTCGATTCCGATTTCTCGGTTAAAACTACGAAACATAGGTGTTGCTCCTCTCTTCATTACACTATTTTTTATTATAACGGAAAAATCATGTTTGAAAACGTTCATTCGATTACAGGTTATTTACAATAACCGCATCTCAGTCCTGTCTCACCGTCTATTAGTTTGCCTTCTTTTCGGCAAAAAGGCAAATCAAAAAAGCAGACGTAAGTGAGCGTCTGCCTAAGGAGAGAACGGTTACAATCCCGGTCGGAGCGGAAGCAGTAACATCGCTCCGTAAAAGAATACCGAGAAAATCAACACCGGCCGAAAGAAGCGGGATGGCTTGAGTCGGGTCGCTCCTGCCAAAAAGCTCGATGTCGTCACGACGAAAATGTAAATTCCGATGTACATGAGCAGGAGACGGACTAGTACCGTCCAGATGCCGAGTTGATTGAGTTCATTGAAAGAGAGCACGATCATACCGAGATAAGCGATGAGCAATAGAACTCCTACGCCAACACCGACGAGCGGCGAGACACGGTCGAGCCAGTGGTCCTGATCGAACCGCATAAATAGCGCTGTGCTCACAAATAAAAACAGGATGAACACAACGATCGAGAAGATGGTTGGTTCTAGATGTATGTAACTCACAAAAAGCGATAATCCGACCATCAGGATCCAAATTATTTTTTCCATAAAAACACCTCATTTGTTTTCTAATCAACATCCAGATTCGATTAGAGAAAACTACTTTAATTGATCACATCACAACTTTTTCAGTGTGACGAGAATAGATTGTTGGATCAGATCATGCCGCTGTTCTTCGTTTAAACGGACATATAGACTCTTCAAGAATGTTTTCACATTATGGACGACGTACCAATATTTTTCCTCATCATCAAGATGTTGCCTACATTCTTCTAAGTGATGTGGAAGCTGCTCTACATAGCGATGAATGACTTCAGAATCCATCCCTCGTTCGAGTAAACGTAGGAGCGGATTGATGAGACGTTCGTCTTCATCATGCGCCAATACCTCAGAACGCATGATTTGATTGATAATGACGTGGAAGAGTTCCGGAAATGACGATGGATCCAGTTTCGGATTTGCGATCAGTTCGTCCACCGCATCTGCCGCGTGGGCAATCGAATGGGCCCATCCCTTGCCATTCACATAACCTCTTGTATCTCTCTCGAGCTGAAGATATCGAATCAAACCTTCCGCTGCCTTCCGTAATTGGTCTTCTGTCAAAAAGTCCTCTTCAACGTCTCGATGCAGAATCAAAGCCATCAATAGAGTCGTGAAAGCTCTCGTGAAGACAGCGTCCGACTGCGTTTCCTCAATTCTATGAAACAAAAGAGCATGCAAGGACGTCTCAAGGAGTTCACTCATCTTGTCGAAATCGATGTCTTTTTGTTCGATGATGAGGCGAAAGAACATCGTGTATATGAGTCGATCACGGAGTTCGCCGTCCGGTGACCCGATACGCTGAACCATGCTGGTGAGAATGGCTTCTTTGTTTTTTTCGTAATACGTCAAATCCCCATCTTTCATCATCTGAAGGGTTTCTTTTAATTCGTTTTCCGACAGTACATTCATATGCGTACACCGCTCTTCTCAATTTGATTCATCATCTACTCTTTAGCCAAATGACAGTTTAAATAGCGCTGTTCATTCAGACCTTTCATTCGGATGTTGTGATGATTCTTCTTCTCCGGAATAGATCATCCACAAACTCAACATCAAACAAATCAATCCGCCCAGACCAGTCGTGATCAAGGACAATTGCTCACTAAAAAAGGATTTACTGACTGCTAAGAAAAGAAGAAATCCCCATCCGATCACATTCCATATCGTAATATGCGACAAATTAGACACCTCCCGTGCGCAAAGTAATTCATAATCATTTCTGCTCTCTTCGAATTTTACATCTCCACTTATCATTTTCCAACTATATCCAAAATTTAATGAGGTACCAGTTCTCTCGTAAACACAAAAAAGCAGACATCACGATGCCTGCTCTCTACTCCTTACCCATTCATATATCCCCGCTGCTTCATGCTGACGTAATGGTCTTCCCCGATGATGACGTGGTCGAGACAAGCGATGCCGACGATATTGCCTGCTTCGACCAATCGTTCAGACACCTCGATGTCTTCCCGACTCGGGGTCGCGTCCCCGCTCGGATGATTGTGCACAGCGATAAAGCATGCCGCCGACAACTTGAGCGCCTCACGAAACACATCACGCGGGTGGACGATTGACGAGTTGAGCCCTCCGACGAAGAGCGTCTTCCGCGCAATCAGTTGGTTCTTCGTATTCAAATACAAACAGACGAAATGCTCCTGATTCAACAGTCTCAATTCATCCCGCAACAACTCATAGGCGTCTTGCGGCGAACGAATCGTCGGCATACTCGCTTTCGGTTCCTCGACGTATCGAATCCCGATTGTGAACGCGGCGAGGAGTTGCTCCGCCTTCTTCTTCGTCATCCCTTCGATTTTACATAAATCGTGAACGGACGCTTGTGACAGCGCCCGTAACGTCGGGTAGACGTCCGAGATACGACGAGCCGTCTCCATCGGGTCCGGTCCCCGTCCTCCGATTTGAAGCAATCTGGCGATGGCGGTCTCTACACTACGGTCAAGCACCATGGTCATTCCTTCACCTACTTTCAAGTTCACAGGAAGCGAGGCGTCACCCCATGCTGGTCGAGCGTCTTGACGAGCGGATGGATCGGCAATCCAACGACATTATAAAAATCCCCTTCGATTCCTTCGACGAAGAGACCACCCGATCCTTGGATCCCATACGCACCCGCCTTATCGTAGGGCTCTGTCGAATCCAAATAATCCGCTAGCCAGGTTTCAGGAATCTCAGCGAACGTCACACGCGTCGTCGTGACGAACAAATCTTGGGACTTACCGATGATGCTCACACCCGTCAGCACTTCATGGGTCGAACCGGATAATCGTTCAAGCATCCGTTTCGCATCCTCCCGGTCTGTAGGTTTCTCTAAAATGATGCCGTTCAAGACGACGACCGTGTCCGCGCCGATGACGATGGCATCACGGTGATGCCTTGCCACGTCCATCGCTTTCTCCCGGGCCAGACGAGCGACGTAATCACTCGGTATCTCCCGACCGTCCGTCCCTTCCGTCACGGTAGATGGGATGACCTCATGTTTGATTCCTGCTTTCGTCAATAGCTCGGTACGTCGCGGTGACATCGAGGCGAGAATGACACGCTTCTGTGTTGAATTCATTGTATCGACTCCTTCTCTTCTTCCAAAACGGCGTTCCTTCCCGTTTCGGTCTTCACTGTTGATTGTAGGCAACGTGCCTCCTAAACACAATGACCCGCGACGAAAAACACGCCCCTTCAATTACGAAGGGACGTGCCGACTTATGGTGTCGTATAGTCGTATACCGGGATATCCTTTTGCTCAAACGCCGGTTCCGGAATGTATCGGTCTGGAACGAGTTGGTCGAGGTCCGGACGATAGAAGGCATCAAGCTCGACTGTAAACTCGAGCGACTGCACTTCTTCGACCGTATTCGGTCCCGTCTCGGCAGGTCCGGTAAATTGAACCGTCCGTAACACGTGAATCCGATTCATCGACTCGATCGACTCCAAGAAGGAGACGAGCGCTTCATACGTCTCTGCTTGCAAGTTGACCGTTGAACGGACCGTAGAAGCGTTGACAGGTGCAACGTCCGTTGGTTCAGCCGGTTCATTCGTCGCACTCACATCAGCCGGATTGAACGGCTCGACCGTTTCCCGCACTTCTGACTCAGCCACAACGCCATCCGCAAATGCGATACTTGTCACATTGACACCCGCAAGAAGACTTGCCTGCGACAACGCCTCAACGACCGTGTCGAGGGCAGGAACTGTTGGAACCCGTGTCTGAAGCGTCTGAGAGTCCGCTACATCAACGGCTTTTCCTTCTTGTCGCAATAACTCCAGTTTTGTTTGTTCGAGCGAGAGGTCACGTTCAAGCGCTTCGACCTCTCCTTGTTTGACGTAATACGTATAGCCAAAGTAAGCCGGTGCGATGATTGCGGCAAGGAGGCAAATCGCAAATAACGCGTAGATTGTCGAACGTTTCATTGACTCACCACCTCCTCATCCGTGTCCTCTTCCTCTGTCAACTCGTCTTCCACGTCTTGGAACATGAACGTAAACTCTCCGATATAGCGTGGAAGCGGATCTTCTTCTAATGAGTTTTCCTCTTCTTCTGCATCCACATCCGCTTTCAACTCCGTCGTCACACCGAGGAGTTTGACGTCGAGGAACCGCTCATCGGTCATGAGCGAGCGCTGGAATGCGTTCAAGTCTTCTAACGTCTCGAATTGAGTTCGGACGCTCATGATGGAGCCATCCGCGTAGTTATACGTCAAGACGTAGCCAGTAGGCGGCAACTGCTCAGTCAACGCGCGCAGTGCTGGGACCGCATCCTTTTCCATGTCGGTCAACGCCGTCACGGTTTGGTCGAGCGAGAGCACTTGTTGCGCTTTCGAATTCACTTGTTCGGTTTGGTAAATTTGAACGAGCTGTAACTCTTCTTCGATTCGCGTCTGTTCTGCTTTTAGTTGGTCGACCTCATAGTACAAGTATCCGGCCGCCCCTCCTCCGAGAAGAAGGGCGACGAGACCTGTCACGATCGGCCAACGGAGTGTCACGTCCGTCGAATTGATGAAGTTCGTGTCATTATCGCGCTGAAGCGTCGCCATCCCAAGGAGTGGCAACATTTGATGCGATAGCGGTGTCCCGTGAGCGATGGCGAGCGGTTGCTCGACACGCGTCACCGAGACGAGGGACTCAGCCTGAATCATACGGACGAGATCATCGACTTCCGGAACAGTTCCCGAGACGTATAACTCATCGATGGTCCGACCGTCCGTCCGCAGGGAATACCGATAGAAGTCGAGGAAACGAGCGAGTTCGTTCAACCAGTCATCCAACTGATTAGCCTTCATCTCGTCTGTCCCATCATATGTATAGGTCACGACACCATCTTTCGTCCCGACTTGATACGGGAGGTCCAGTTCGATCGAGCGGATGAAACGGATCTGCCCTTCCTCAAGGACGAGTAATTGATGTGAAAACGGCGTGATATGCCAGAGTAGCGTCGACTGAAGCGGATCAATCTCCGATAAACGCATGACCCCATTGGCGACCGCGACAGAACGTGGCGTGATTTTCTTCAACGCTAGACCACGTTTTTTCATGTACGCACGGAGCGACTTCGTCAATTCAATCGAAACGGCATGCAACATGACGTCCGTCTTGACCCCATCTTCTCCTAACACTTCGTAGTCGAACGACACGTCATCGAACGGCAAGATGATCGAGCTCCCGATTTCCATGAAGAGATAGCCACGAATCTCGTCCTTCGGAATCGAAGAAGGAATCTCGACTTTCCGTGACAACACTTCGGTCTCGTCCAATGCCACCGCACACGTCATCCCGCGTCGCACTTTCAACTTGCGACAGAGTTCATCGAAAGCGAGACTGAACGCCGTCTCATCGAGAATCTTCCCTTCTCCATACGCATCTTTTGCTAACTGAACCGAGGCGCTTCGTTTGAACACCCCTTGTTTGATGACGGCCCCGTGGATGCTGAGCGCATCAAACGAAAAATACGTGACCGTCCCTTTCTCTATCCCACGACTCATGATCGTTTCCCCCTACATCAACTCAAAATACCAATCAAAAAAACTTTCACTAAACCAAAACGTCAACATCGTCCCGAGCGCAATCGACGGGACAAACGGAATCGGTTGCTTTCGCCCGATTTTTTTTGTGATCATCAACCCGATCCCGACAATTGCCCCAATCAAACTCGATAGAAACAAGGCAACTAGCACGTCACGCGGACCGAGCACAAGACCAATCATAGTAAACAATTTGACGTCCCCTGCCCCAAGTCCCCCTTTTGACACGAAAAAGACGGTCGCTAGGAGCGAAAATCCTAGCAACGCCCCTACAAGTGGCGTCCACCAAGATGCCCCTGTCAGATAGGTGAGGAGGAGTAATACCGGTGCCGTGAATTGCAAGATGACATTCGGCACGAGCATCGTCGATAAATCAGACATCGCCAAAGCGAGTAAGGTCGACAAGAAAGCGAACGCGAGAAGCGTCGTCACACTAAATCCGTAGAGTGAAAAGCTATAGCCATATCCAATGGCTCCATGTAATTCAAAGATCGGATACGTCGGCGCGATCCGCTCGCCACACCCGTGACATCTGCCTCTTAAGGCGAGATAGCCGAAAATCGGGATGAGTTCCCACGGTGACAATTCGTGACCGCAAGACGGACAATGTGACCGCGGCGTCACAATCGATTGCTGACGTGGCACGCGGAGCCCGACGACGTTGGTGAACGATGTGATGACCGCCCCGAAGACGATGCTATATAGGAATCCAATCGATTCAATCAAGGAAGGACCCTCCTTTTGTCAGTATATGCCAAAAATAGAAAACCGGCTAGGCTGAGCGAGTGCCCAGCGCCAGCCGGCATAAACAATTTAAAGTGATGCGGAAGAAATAGCAGTTTCTGCTACAGGAGCAGCTTTAGTTCCCAAATTCTTTTCTCCATCAATATAAACCGAGTATGAATAATTACCATCTGCACCTTTTGCAACTTTTACGCCAGCTGCTGAATAACCAGATGAGCCATACGGATCTTTTAATGTTTCAATATAAGAAGAAGTGTCTACATCTTTTGGAGTAGCAGTTGCATCAGGTGTTCCAGCAAATACTAATACTGTACCATTAGCAACATCATTTGAAGCTACATACAATTTCGCCGCACTGACCATTTGTTTTGCATCAGATTTTAATGCGTCCTCTTTCGAGTTCTCGATGATCCCACCAATCGCAACGACTGCGATGGCTGCGATAATTCCTAAAATAACGACGACGACGAGTAACTCGACGAGTGTGAGCCCACGCTCATCTTTTAACTGTTTGGCATCTTGCCAAATCATTTTCAACTTCTCTACCATAATTCATTCTCCCCTTTTACGTAATGTGCTGTGTGTAAACTAGATAAATTACTTTAGACCTAATATAGAAGTAGAACAATTTTACTATACCTTCTATATATAGTATTGAAAAGGTATATTTTCAAAAGCTTGCATATTGCTTTACTGATTCTGAATATCACCATAGATTTGGAACATCGGGACGACGATCGAGATAACGATGACTCCGACGACACTTGCCAATACGACGATGAGAAGCGGCTCGATAATCGACTTCAAGCGGTCGGTTGTCGTCTCGACCTCCGTCTCATAAAACTCAGCGACTTCGTTCAACATCGAATCCAAATCACCGCTCTCTTCCCCGACGGCGATCATCTGAGTCATGAGTGCCGGGAAGTTCGCATTTCGCATGAGCGGCTCGTGAAGCGGGACCCCTTGCACCATCATGTCACGTGCCTCCGTCAGTCCTTTCCGGATGACGCGGTTCGATACGATACGTTCGGTGATTTCAATCGCCGTCAAAATCGGGACGACCGCTTGTAGAAGAACCGCTAAACTTCGCGTTAACAATGCAATCTGAGACTTCATCACAATCGTTCCAAAAATCGGCATCTTCAATAGCAAGCCATCGATGACGAACCGTTCCCGGTCCCGCTTCAACATCCAGGTGAAGGTGAGAACTCCGAGAATCGCGAGTCCGAGTAACAACCACCAGAAGGCCGCGATGAAATCGGAGACCGCGACGACAATGCGCGTGATGAGCGGAAGCTCACCGCCGAGTTGACCAAAGATGCTCGCGAAGGTCGGGACGACGTTCACCATTAAAAAGGCGACCACGCCGATGGCGACGATGGAGACGACCAACGGATACGTGAGGGCAGAAATGACCTTCCGCTTCACATCATATTGTTTTTGAAGTTGGAGCCCGATTTGATCGAGCGCCTCCTCCAAGTTCCCGCTCGTCTCCCCGGCAAGTGCCATCGAACTAAAGAAGTTCGAAAAGACGCGTGGGTGCTTTTTGATCGCCTCGGAATAGGCAATCCCTTCCTTCAAATCATCCTCGACTTGACTCAGTGCTTTCTTCAATACATTCGACTCGGTCTGTACCCGTAAGATTGAAGTCGCACGAACAATCGGGACACCCGCCCGGATGAGCGTCGCGAACTGACGGACGTACATGATCAAGTGTTCGATTTTGACTCGTTCTGGCAGCAAATTGACCTCTTTGTTCAGTCCGGTCGATTCGAGCTCGGCCAAGTCCGTTACGAGAATAGATTCTTGACGCAACTTTTCTTTCGCTTCCCGAAGCGAGACGGCCGTGACGCGACCTTTCTTACGCTTCCCGTTCAGGAGCTTTCCTTCATACTGAAATATCGCCATCACTCATCACCTCATCTCTTCTGTCGGGACGGCGTTCGGATTGATGATCCCTTGCCGAACAAGTTGTTCGATGGCAGCATCCATCGACTGCATCCCGTGCTGGCGACTCGTCTGGATGACGGTCGGCAACTGGAACTCTTTTTCATTTCGAATCAAGTTGGCAACAGCCGGATTCCCTAACATGATTTCCATGGCGGCGACGCGTCCTTTCGGCACATCAACCCGTGGAAATAACCGTTGACTCACGACACCGAGTAAGACGTTCGCGAGTTGTGTCCGGATTTGGTCCTGTTGCTCAGCTGGGAACGCGTCGATGATTCGACTCACCGTCGACATCGCACTCGATGTATGGAGCGTTGCCATGACGAGGTGCCCCGTCTCTGCGGCGGTCATCGCCGTCGAGATGGTCTCCAAGTCACGCATCTCCCCGAGCAGAATGACGTCAGGGTCTTGCCGTAAGGCGGCCCTTAGACCACTCACAAATTTCATGACGTCAGAGCCGATTTCCCGTTGGTCGACAATACTTTGGTCGTGGGAATGTAAATACTCGATCGGATCTTCTAGCGTGATGATTCGTTTTCGCTGCGTCCGATTGATTTCATGAATCATCGCCGCGAGCGTCGTCGATTTCCCTGAACCCGTCGGACCCGTGACCAAGATGAGACCATGTGGTTTCTCAATCAGACGCTTCAGTACCGTCGGCAGATTGAGTTCGTTCAAGGTCGGGATTTCCCCGGAAATGGACCGGAACGCGATGGCAATCGTGCCTCGTTGATAATAGGCGTTGACCCGGAAACGGGAGACACGTGGGACGCCGAACGAGAAATCAAGATCTCGTTCATGCTCGAGACGTTCGCGCATATCGTCGGTCATGATTTCTTTTAAATATCCTTCGAGATGGTGCGGCAACACCTTCTCCTCGCCCATCGTAATAAGACTCCCGTCTACTCGAATGATCGGAGGAGAACCGGCTGTCAGATGAATATCCGAGGCACGTTTCTCGACCGCATTCGTCAAGATGGTTTCGATCGATTGATTAATCATAAGCATTCTCCGTAATGACCGTTCGTAATATTTCCTCGGTCGTCGTCAAACCGGCGGCGACTTTTTCTAATCCGTCCTCAAGCAGGAATGTCGCTCCTTGTGACTTGGCATAGTCGACCATCTCAGACTCGGTCGCCTGGTTCATGATCATCCGGCGCAAGCCTTCATCAATCGGGATGACTTCGTGAATGGCGAGGCGCCCACGGTACCCTGTGAAGTTGCATGACGAGCATCCTTTTCCCCGAACGATGTGGTCGATGTGTACACCCTCTGCGTCGAACAGGCTACGTTCACTCTTCGATACCGGTTCGACTTGACCACAGTCACGACAGACGCGTCGAACGAGTCGTTGTGCCACGAGTCCCGTCGTCGAAGCGGCGACGAGGAACGGCTCAACCCCCATATCGACGAGACGGGTGATGGAGCTGATTGCTGAATTCGTATGTAGCGTTGACAACACAAGGTGACCGGTGAGCGAGGCACGAATGGCAATCTCAGCTGTCTCCGTATCCCGAATCTCTCCGACCATGACGATGTTCGGGTCTTGACGTAAAATCGAACGAAGCCCTGACGCGAACGTCAAGCCGACTTTCGAGTTGACCTGAACCTGGTTGATGCCGTCAAGTTGATACTCGACCGGGTCTTCTACCGTAATGATGTTTTTCGTTTCATCATTCAGTTCTTTTAACGAAGCATACAATGTCGAGGATTTCCCTGAACCGGTCGGACCGGTGATCAAGATAATTCCATTCGGACGTTTCAGCATGTCACGGTACGCCTGTTCGTTTCGTTCGCCAAATCCGAGTTTCGTCAAATCGGTCAGTCCTTGAGATGAGTCGAGGACCCGAATAACGATTTTCTCTCCATACATCGTCGGGAGCGTCGAGACGCGGAAATCATAGGCGCGATTGCGTAGCGTGTACTTGATCCGTCCATCTTGTGGCAGACGACTTTCTGTGATGTCGAGGTTACTCATGACTTTGAGACGCGTCAGCATGACGCTCTGAATCTTCTTCGGATAAACGGTTTCTGTGCGTAAATCACCATCAATCCGAAAGCGGACGTGAAGTTGTTTCTCATGCGGGTCGAAATGAATATCCGAAGCGCGTTGGTCGATTGCGCTTAAGAACAACTGGTTCACGAGGCGGATAATCGGTGCATCGTCTCGACTGACAGATTCCTGTCGCTCGATTTCCGGGGCATCTTCTTTTAAAATTTCGACGAGCGAGTGATCCATCTCATAGTATCGACTAATCGTCTTTCGAATCTGTTCTCTCGTTGCGATGCCAATCTCGATGTTCATCCCTGTCTGAAGACGGACGTCATCAATGGCAATGAGATCGAGTGGGTCGGCTGTCGCCACATGTAACGTATTGCCGTTCAACTCAAACGGCATGATATCGTGTTTTTGTGCCAATGCTTTCGGTACGAGCTTCGTGACCGTCACATTGATGTCGTAGGAGTACAACTCAATGATCGGCACATGCAGCTGTTCATGAATCATTTGAATCAACTGTGTCTCGGTAATATGGTTTAGTCGAATTAAGGCATCCCCTAGTTTTTCTCCGGGACGCTTCTGTGCAAGCGCCTCATCGAGCTGACTCGTCGTAATGAGCGCAGCCTCGATGAGCATCTCACCTAATCTTCGTTTCGTTCGTCTCACGTTACTTCACCATCCTTTGAGGAGCCTCCTCCTGCTCGGTCTTGTCGTTCCGTTCTTCGACAAAGACGCTCGCAGCCACTCCTCCAATCAATGCAACGATAAGAATCACCCATGCCCACCATGTTTGAACGAGTGATTCTTCTACCATCAAATAGACGCCACCAGACAGAAGGGCAGTCCACAGGCTGATGACAAGCTTCGTTTCACGTTTTCTCGTCATCGGAACGGATAAAGCGAACAGTGTCAATGTGGCGAGTACCCAAAAGCCGAGTAAAATCAAATAGCCGATCATCCCACTGCCTCCTCTTCTGCAGGTTCTTCTAATACGGGCGGTTCTGCCTCAAATGGGTCGTCGTTCGAATCATTCGGGAACGGGTCTTCTTCCTCGTCCTCATCCGGGAATGTCGGGATGACCGGTTCGACCGGATCCGGTGGCGGAAGCGGAACGGAACTCTTCGTCACGATTTCCGGTGTCGGTGCATAAAAATCAAACCCGAGTAATTCCAACGTCTCCCCTTCTTCAGTCACAGTGACCCGGTAGAGCTTACCTGACTGTCCATCTTGACCTGACTGGGTGACCGATGAACTGCCTGACGGGAGCGAAGATGAGAAGCGCACGACTTTTTGATGCGGTACCGTCTTCACTTCTTCAACTCTCGCTTCGAAAGCGGCGTCAAAAGGTTGACCGAGCAATTGAACCGTCACAGAACCCCCTTCATCCAAGACGAGGATGGCATATGATGTGTCTTCTCGGTTTTGAACAGCAAAGTTCGAGCGCTCATCTACTTTCGTGTCATAGCCTAGCTCCACCCCGGAAGGAAGTGTTTCGTGAGGCACACGTTCGAGAATGGCGAACGGTGTCGCCGCAAATAGGCGATAGAATGAAGACCCTAGTGTCGTGAGCGCTTCGTAATCTTCTCCGAACGATTTGAGACTAAAGATGTCTCCCGCTGCCATCTCGAATCCGTTCATTCGATCAAGGGCTGACTGCATAGCCGGTGTCGGGCTCACAGTGAACGAGGCGACGACTTCATTTTCTGCCGCGACTTGCTCTAATGTCACAGATGACTCCAACATCGATGCGGCATCCATCAACGCCGGGGCAATCATCGTCAGCGTGACGGGTTGACCTTCGAGATAAGGCTCGACTTTCGTTTCATCTACGGATGTCAACAGCGGATAGTCACCTGTATCTTTAATGGAGTCTAACGTATTCGATACATCGAACGTCACGACCTCTTTTCCAATCTCCATGACCGTCCCATCCATCAAATTGATTGAAAAGGGTGTCGTATTAAAATCTTTAATCGCATTATCGAGACGAACGTCCGCTTCTTCTTTCGTCATCCCTGATACGTCGACACCTGCGACCGTCGTATCTTTTTTATATGTAGCACTCGACTCAGCAGACGCATCTAAGTAATTGACGAGTCCAATCGTCGGTAATGTCACGAGTACGACGAGTCCAATCAAAATGATAAGATGCATCCCATACCGCTTCATGTAAAATCCCCCCGTGTCTAATCCGACTTCTATTCTATATATCCGTTCAGCGTATAACTTTAGTATAATATGTATTGTACAAAAAATAACATTTAATTCAGTATTGCATACGTTATTTTCCGATTGTTTTACTTTTTTTGAATAGGAGGTCAATGTCTTGTCGCATTCCGAAAAAGGTTTTACGCTCGTCGAAGTGCTCGTCTCCATCGTTGTTCTTTCAATTGTCTCATTTTCTTTACTTTCGATTTTCAGCCAAAGTTTGAAGACGACACACGACAGCCTCAATCAAACGATTGCGAACCAAGTGGCGCAAAACACGTTACATACTTTAAATCGACGGGCCGCGTCCGTTGATGAACCGCTCGAACTGCGTCAATTGTTGAATCGGGACGGGATCAGCTCGACGTGCGACTTCTGCGAAGATACCCGAATCCATGGGGATACGTATATCGCAACCATTCAATCGCTGTCCACTGCACCCGGACATACAATTGAAGTTGAAATTTCGGTGACGACCGACCGTTTGCAAACGCCCGTCACCTTGAAAGGAGTCATTTCGAATGCGACATTGCGCGAACCGTTCCCTGAAACGGCTGTCCCGACAACTGACTGAGATGGAGAAGCGTGAAGACGGCTTCACGCTCGTCGAGTTGCTCGTCACAGTCGTCGTCGCTTCGATTTTAAGTGGCGTCATCATTACGGCCTTTATCACTGGAACGCTCGGTTTTCAAATGACGAACGAGACGAGTGACCTTCGAAGCGAGGCCGACTATTTGATTGCCTCCGTGCTCTCTGATGTGAACCGGACCGAATTCGACGCCGTGATGGAAGTGGACGGCTCGTTTCAATTTTATCGATTGTCCGCTCCAGACATATCGGAAGCCGGAATGATTTACCGGGAGGCGGGATACGTGCCGACCGACTTGGTTCTCTCAGAGGATTCGTTTACGCCTTCTAATCAACAAATCACAGTCGAACGGATGACCATCCAGTTAAAAGATCCCGTGTTCGATCCGAGACGCCCGACTTACATGACCGGTGGACTCATCGAAATCGAGATGGATTTGACTCAATCAAACAATCCCGATTCTGTTACGACATTTGAAAGCTCCATCCCATTCTAAGAAAGGAGGCATCCTGATGCGAAAACGTGAAGACGGATATGTCCTCGTGCTTGTTCTCGTGACGATGGCGGCTCTCGCCGTCCTCTCGCTCGCCGCCATGCAAGTCAACTTGGCGTCGAATAAATTGACGGTCATCCGTACGGAAGATACTCAACTGAATGAAGATGCGAAAAGCGCACTTCGCCTCATCGCCGATGAGGTTCGGACCCAGTTCCCGCTTCACGGAGAAGCGGAAGTCCCGACTCATATGGAATCGGAAGCGGCATTCCAAAGCAAGGTTCAGTCGCTCATCGTCAGTGACGAACCGTTCACGGCATTGACTACGGATAGTGAGGTCCGCTATTCCATCGAGCTGAAGAAAGATGCTACGGATACCGCCATTCAGACGGCGCCGTTCACGACGATTCTCCAAGTGAACGTCACGGCATCGCGACAAGTGAATCCGGAACAACCGATGCTTACCGTTGAATACACGCAAGACTTATACTTGACGGCTCTCCCGTCCTTTTTATACTACGTCCTCGGGTCCGACCAACAGTTGGACGTGAACGGCATGCCGACGATTCAAGGAAATATCTATTCAGGTGGTCCTCTCGCTTTCATGCGTCAAGCGAACTTCCAATTGGATGGTGTGGCGAAGCAGATTGAAAATGTCGATTCTAGTCGTCTTCACTTGAATGGCCGAATCGATTTAGTCGAATTGAGCGATTGCTTGAGTTGCCAGCAAGAGAACTACTTCACGGTAGGTCCGGAACAAGCTGGCGAGAAGGCAGACGCCGGGGTGTCCCCGAGTCGCTTTTCTCCATTCCAATACGACTACTCAATCATCGAATTTTTAAATCGACGACTCGACACACCGCTCGCATACACAAATGACGTCGATTCAATAATCTTTGAAGAAGGTCTGATTCGCTCGACCAATCAAGTGTTCGAACTCGAGCGCGTGCTCTCGGAAGATGGGACATCGATTATCGAACGCCCGACTTCGTACTTACGGGCGGATGCCTACAACGCCCTCACCGACCCGACCATCGTGACATTACCGGATGCCATTTCGGATCGCGCCATGTATGTCACGGAATCCATCACCGAGTCGAATGCCCCGCTTCTTTTCGACGGGGACGTCGTCATTGAATCACTCGAGAAGCTGACGATTGCACGGCCACTGATCGTACGTGGTGACTTGACCATTAAAGGGAACGTCTCCTTCAGTTCGACAGTCTACACGCTCGGTGATACGTTCATCGACCGAGCCAATATTCTTCCGATTGATGCAGACAAAGGGAACTCACTCATCCTGTTATCCAAAGGAAAGATTCTGTTGAACCGAATCAACGAGTTTGATGACACTCCGACGACGCTCCAGGCGTTCATGTATAGTGACTCGAACGAACCGACCTATGTGTATGCGGTCGGATCTATTCTCGAAGTCAACGGAGGTCTGTACAGTAAAGGACCACTCGAAGTGAACGTCTTCCGTGGGACGTTTAACGGTGGGAATGGCTTAAGCCCAGCTGAGAACTTCGACCGTCAAGTTCCAGCTCACGAAGCCGAAAAGTCTCGATTAAAACTGACATATAACGATTCCGTGTTCAATCAACTTGAAACATTACCGGTCACGAATCAACTTCAATTCTTCGTCAGTCATCCGGTTCAATTGAAATGAATTCAAAAAATCGGCTTCCTCTCTGATTGAGAAGAAGCCGATTTTTTTAGTTCCCCATCTTTAAAATGAGATCCGAGTTGTAGTCTTTGGCCGTCTGTTCCATCTCTTTTGTCCATTGCGCGCCGTTATCAAGAAGCAGTTGCGTCAACTCGACCTGATTGTGACGGATCGGCTGCAATAACACCGATTCGGTATCTTGAATCGTATAGCCTTCATTGAGCAACAGTTCGGTTGCTTCGTAGTTCAACCCTTCCACCGCATACGTTAGCAGTCGCTCGTCCTTTAATTGCGCTACGGCGACTTTCCAATACGCGGGATCCTCATTTCCATTGAATAAAGAGGCGAGGACCGGTACATTGTCAATCGACTGGAATGGATCTATATCTGATTGCAGATATGCTTCTAGCACATCTGGCGTCCCTTCTGAAAGAGCAAAGTCCAATTGTTCAATCGTTGGTTCGACTAAATCATGCGTCAATGAATAGATGACGGCTTCCCATTCACCACGTTGTTGAAAATCGTTCAATTCTTCCGATGTCACTTCCGTACGGCTTGTCAACTCGTCCACTAATGATGCACCAGACAACGTCGACAAGTCTTGGTCGGCTCGAAGTTGAAGGAAGAGCCAACCCATACTTGTCACAATCAATCCTACAATCAGTAGGAGAATGATTTGTTTTCGTTTCATATCAAAACCACACTCTCATCACTCAGTAACGATCATTGTCTTGCCCTGTTGAATTTGTTTGAATCACTCGAACATAGAAAGTATCTTTTACCGCATCAAACGTTTTACCTTGAGGCAATGTCGTATATACTTCAATTTTTGCGACACCCGGCTTGATTGCGACGATTTGCTGCCCGCCGGCGTCAATTCGGACAAATTCTCTACCCGACACGACTTCCATTCGATAGTCTCTCCACGTCGCTGTCGTCGGCCAAAAGCCGAGGTCTGGGATTGGGGCGCTGGAGTCATCAACTTGAATCGTCATATCTTTCGCCATGATTTGCGTCGGATACTCATTGACACGGATGACACTCGCATTCGAACGAACGCCATTCAATAGTGTATTCACAAATTCAGATTGAAGAGTGATTGGTGTTGCGACACCATCTTTTCCGTAACCTTCATTCGCGCGGAGGGAGAATCCTCCATCCTGTTCAGTGACGGTCAATGCGGAAGGCACATCTCCAATCAATCGGAACGGTTCAGTAACACGCGGTTCGATGTCGACTTGGATGAATGCGGTCTCGTTGACTCGTTTCGCTACCCCATCTTCATCAACTTCGTCTGTATTCCATACCCATAAGTCCAGCTGGGTCGGAGATTGAACGAGTTGCGGTGACAACACGCTGACTTTGAAAGTAGTCGACGGTGACTGAACTTGGAGTCCACTGAAAATCGAACCGGGTACGACTGTTGCTTTTAGTGTCGTCTCGCCGGGTTGCAGTCCTTCAAGTTCAAGCCCTCGATCTGTCAAGTTATACCGCACACTATTCCCATTCAACTTTTCAATTTTAATCGATTCAAACTGAGCTGTGGTCGGTAATATTTTCGGGGAGACAACTGTTTTTTGTCCGACATATAGAGATTGATCCCCAATGTCGATTGACTCGGCCGGGCTGACGACCCGTAGTGTTGATTCGGCAATAATCAACGGTCGGTTATTCCCTGGGTCGATCGTTAAGCGAATCTTTTTCTCACCAGGACTTAAGGCACGGATTGTAGCGTTTGTCCCGCTTGTTGTAATCGAGGCAACACCTCTTGGTTCAAGTATTTCCCATTGCAACGTGCTCCACTTCGGATTCGTTAAGGTTTCGCCTGATTGATCTTTGATGGTCGGAACAATCGTTTGTTGCGCGCCGACCTGCAACGTGACATTTGGAATCGATGCGCTCTTTGCAAATGGTGCGCCGATTCCAATCAACAAATCCGAAAAGCGGTTGGATAAGTCGATGTGACTTTCCCATTCTTGATCCGAAGATTTCTCAATTTTTGAGACAAGCTCATTTTGTTCTTTTGCCCATTTGACCAATGAAGCCGATGGGGTGGTCGTTCGAACCGTCACATCAAATTGAAGACTGGTATCTCCACGTATAAGTTTGTTTTGTTCATCTTTGTACTCGTAGAACAGATTTGGATTTAAGACCAAATCAATCTTCTTCGAATCACTCGGACGCACCACGTCACCGTTTGGCAATGTGATAGATACCACTTCAAACTGGTCAGGCAGTGTTTCTTTGAACAACGTTTCGTTGATTCGGATATTCTCCCCGTCTTTTTGATTACTTAACGAATCAAACGACTGAGGATATTGGACGTTATACTTAATCGTCCCTGTCTCGTACAAGGCAATCGTAGAGGAGTCAATCGATCGAGTTACGTTGACCAACTTACTCGTATCCGCTGCTTTTTTTACATTAATGACGAATCGGTCTGTGACGCTCGCCCCGCGAGAATCCGTCGTCGTGATTGTGACGTCGATTGGTCGATTGGCAACGACTTGGTCTTTCGGAATCACAAGTTCCTGCACATCATAGTTTCGTACACCTTTATACGTTTTTGACACACCGTTATACGTCACGACAGATGTCAATTCCTTATCACGGAAATCATAGTCACCAGGTCGCCATAACACTTTCACGTCTTGTCCCGATGACACTTTCACTTCCCCGGCTGTGATGTCGTCTTTGTCAAACGACTCCGTCTCATCCGCAACAGACTCTAGAACGTTGTACGGCTTATGGTTTGAGCCGATGAATGCACGATACATTGTATTGATAAAGATTTTTTGCTCGTCTGGTTTGTCAAACTTATTTGTGTGCCCTGCACCTGAATAGGTGAAGTTATTTTTTGTATACGTGTAATAATGATTATTCGCATCCCCGTAAGAACGGTTTGGACTATTTTTATCAGAAGATAAGTTATACCAAGGTGTTACTTCAGGGTCATTCAAATCAAGCGTGAAGTATTGGTTGTGCGTTGTGGAAATGGTTTTTGGCGCATCATCCAACACATATGGATAAGAAGTAAAAATTCCGTCCTGTACCTTTTCAATCACGCTCGTCGGTTGCGGTGCCCCATAACCTATGTTCGTGTAAATTCGTTGCCCTGAAATGTTTTTTGAAGAATCCGCATTGACAAATTGACGTTCCCATTCAGAAGTGGCCGAGTTGCCTCCACCAGACCTAAAAATCGTGTCATGAGTCAACATAACACCTTGCCCCGTCTCTGCAAACGCTTTGACTTTAGACGTTGCTGCGACATTCATACTGCCTTGCCCGTTATACGAATCTTGGAAGCCAAAAATCAACATGTCATATTCGTTCGCATTTAATTTCGAATCAAATTTCCCTTGTTGAAATTCACTCGTCGTTCCATTGTTCAAAGTGAATTTGTACTGTCCTTTATCGTCTTGCAACATGTTTGATAAGTATTGAGTGATTTGTCCTTTTATACCTGTCCCAGCGGTCAACTGTAGAATATTCGCCTCTACTTTTCGGTCGATATAAAGGAATGTTCCCTTTTTATAGTCAGCACGACCTGTGACGGTATCCTTGGCGACAATCATCCAGTTCTTCGGTCCTGTATACGTAGGCTGTGACAATAAGAATTCTAATTGTGTCGCAGATGAGCCGATGACCTCCGTCACCTTATCTTCCGGATCAAAACGGTCATTATGGTCGAAATCGATATACAATTCGACGATTGTACTCGCTGTCGGTGTGCCTACGAACTGATAGGTAAACTGGAACGGTTTACGGTCATTGTTTTTGACTTCTACCGTTCCGTTCTCAATTGGTTTTTGATTATACGTGACATCGACATTTGCCAATAATGGGCGAATACTCTGTTGTTTTACCAATTCAGAAATGAGTGCCTGATCAGTAGCAAATTGTTTCACGTTCGTGAATTCTTTCAATGTAGATAATTGTTTCACGTTTTTACTACCAAGTGTCACATCTTTATGAAGATATACCGGTAATCCTGTTTTCACATAAAAATCAGTAATTTCACCTAACTTTAAATCGGTTAAATCATTTAAAATTTTTGTGGTATCGTGCTCTGCACTTCGATTTGATGTTGATTTGATTTTATTCACGTCATCAAGCGCTTCTTGGTATTTCTTTTCAAGCGGACTGCTTCCCAACACAATTGCATCGTAAGCCCCATCCATCGGGAAACGAGTCGCATTGAATTGCTTGACCGTCATAAAGTCAATCTCAAGCTTGTTCAAGCTGTTTAAATCACTTACGAGTGTCTTTTTATATGATTCAATCGCCGTATCTAAAGCCTTTTGAGTCAATACATTGCTTGCTGTATACGCATCTCTTAAATACAAAACTTTATATTTCGGTAATTCTTGTGCCTCTACGAATTTAGTTTGAGGGACGAACGAAAATAGTAAAATGAAGATTATGGTCACATGCATGAGTTTACGCAATGAATAGTCCTCCCTATTTTTAGTCTTCACTACTAATTATCCCACCCACTTGAAAAAATATACATCTATTTCTTTGACATCAGGTAAATGTTTTAGCTTAGGAAACGTCTCACTTCACTGATGAAATAAAGAGAACCGGTAACGATCAACGTCTCGCTTGTCGGCGACTCGCCCCACTTCCGTAGCCACGTTTTCCATTCGACAAAGCGCGCCCCATCTTTTTCTAGTTGGGCTTTCGTTCTCGCACGCGGAAATTCAAACGTCGTCTCATATACATCTCCGACTTGTTGAAGTGAACGAACCATCGTATCGCGGTCTTTATCTTCCAAAATCGCCGTCAACACCGTGACTCTTCGTTCTTGTTTCGCTTGTAATACTAACGCCTCGATGCCTTCTTGATTGTGTGCCCCATCTAGAATGATACGCGGTCGTTTCGATACCAGTTCGTATCGACCAGGATGCTGTGCTCGCTCGAGCCCTCTTCGGATAGCTTCATCACTCCAGCCGAGGTGACGCGCCACCGCCACGGCACACGCCCCGTTATACGCTTGATGATGTCCTGTCAATCCGAGCACGACAGATGGCATATTCTCATACGTCACAACTGTGTCTGCCCCGTTCACAATTTTCTTAACGAGTGGACGAACATCATGAATGGAAGCACCTATGTCGTCCCCTTTTTGATGCAACAACTCAACCAATCGTTCCTCACCAATACTATGAAACATCGGGACATCGCGTTTCATGATGCCGTATTTCTCTTGTGCAATCTCTTCAAGCGTATCGCCGAGAATGCCTTGATGGTCATGTCCAATTGACGTGACAATGGTCGCAAGTGGATGCGTCAACACATTGGTCGAATCAAGTCGTCCCCCGAGACCGACTTCCCAAATGATCAAGTCAGGACGTGTGTCATCAAAATAGCACCATGCCATCATCGTCAAGAGCTCAAACTCCGTCAGCGTCTCTGGCGTCTCGTCCGCACAGGATTTGACACGGTTCGCCACGTCGACGAGCGCGTCTTCCGGAATCGGTTCCCCGTTCAACATGATCCGCTCCTCGAACTGAATGATATAAGGGGACGTGAATGTGCCGACGGATAAGCCGTTCTCCATCGCCATCGCCCGTAAAAACGCGACGGTCGACCCTTTTCCGTTCGTCCCGGCCACATGGATGGATCGGCGTTCTTCTAACCCTAACTGCTCAATCATCCAGCTCATCCGCTCAAGACCCGGTTTGATCCCGAAGCGAAGCTGTCCACTTAACCAATCGAATACATCTTGTCTCGTCTTCATCTTCCACACTCCTACTGTTTACACTTCTGTTTCATTTTATCAAAATTCACGACAGCCGTTATGGAAAACAGTCTGTGCTATACTCGAAGCGAAGAAGGAGGCATGCGCCATGACAACTGACTGGAACTTCGAGGCGACTTACCTCGAACTACGTGACATCTTTTACGACCGTGGGCCCATCCATCCGGTCGACAATCCGACACTCGTCTTGTTTAACGATCCATTAGCCGCTTCGCTCGGCCTTGATGCGCAAAGTCTCAAACAAGACATCGATTTACTTGCCGGCAATCGTCAAACAGAGACGTCTTTCTCACAAGCATACGCCGGACATCAATTCGGCAACTTGACGATGCTCGGGGACGGACGCGCCCTCATACTCGGCGAACATGTGACTCCGAACGGGAAGTGTGTCGATGTGCAACTGAAGGGTTCTGGACCGACAGAGTATTCTAGAGGGGGAGACGGACGGGCCGCACTCGGGCCGATGGTACGCGAGTTCATCATCAGCGAAGCGATGCATGCTCTCGGCATCCCGACGAACCGGGCGCTCGCCGTCGTTCAGACAGGGGAAGCCATCATGCGTCAAGGTCCGAAGCGTGGAGCGATCCTGACTCGGGTCGCCTCAAGTCATCTTCGTGTCGGAACATTCCAATTCGCAGCAGGCGCCGGCTCCATCGATGACGTCATCGCTCTTACTGAAGTAGCAATCAAACGACACGATCCAGACTTGATCGATGCACCGAATCGCTATGAACAGTTCCTCGGACGCGTCGTCGAAAGACAGGCGAGACTGATTGCCAACTGGCAACTCATCGGGTTCATTCATGGGGTGATGAACACGGACAATATGTTCATTAGTGGTGAAGGTCTCGATTATGGACCATGCGCGTTCATGGACACGTATCATCCGGAGACGGTCTTCAGCTCGATCGACCGAGATGGACGTTACGCCTATGCGAATCAACCATATATCGGGTCTTGGAACCTCGCCCGACTGGCGGAGACGATGCTGCCGCTCCTTGGCGAAACGAAAGAAG
The DNA here is from genome assembly GCF_018617295.1 of Exiguobacterium sp. S3. GTDB lineage: Bacteria > Bacillota > Bacilli > Exiguobacteriales > Exiguobacteriaceae > Exiguobacterium > Exiguobacterium profundum. The sequence goes on along the minus strand of NZ_JACSJW010000002.1, from coordinate 227,020 downwards.
AAGCGGTTGATGTGGCGAACAAGCAACTCACCCGTTATACCGAGTTGTATAAAGAAGCGTACTTTACCGGTCTCGCACATAAGATTGGCTTATTCGTCCGAAAAGATGGTGACGATGAGCTAGCGGATGAACTGCTCCGCTTGATGATGGAGACGGAGGCAGATTATACGAATACGTTCCGCTCGCTGACGCTTGGTGAGATTGAATCTCTCCCATTCTCAACCCGAGAAGATGGGAAGGCGTGGATTGACGCTTGGCAGAAACGTTTGAGTGAGCAAGGTCTCCCGGACGAGGACGTCAGTCGAATCATGCGCCAATATAACCCGGCCGTCATTCCCCGAAATCATCATGTCGAAAAAGCGATTCAAGCAGCAGAACGCGGTGACTTCGGTACGACCGAGTCACTACTCACCATTTTGCGTGACCCATATAACTACGACAAACCGGCTGAATATGTATCGGCAGGTCCACCACGAACGTATCCGTATCAAACGTTTTGTGGTACATGAACCATCTCACTTTTGCGAGGTGGTTTTTTTGAAACTTCTTTCTCATTTATACGTAATAAGGAGTGTTCTGTTTTGAAAGGAAATGATGATGATGAATGAAATGACACTTGCTTATTGGAATCAATATTTGGAAAAAAAGTAAAGTTCATCCGCTGACCGAAGTCGAAGCGTTTCAATTTGGTGATGACGCAAATGCGTTAGCAGAACTAGTCGTCTCTGGAAAGAAAACCGCAACATGTTCTGCATATATGCTTTATGAGATTGAGAATGAACCACTCCCTTACATCAGACAGTACGCTATCGTTCTCGATGCAGCAGATCAACCCATGGCCATCATTCAAACGACCGAAGTCACGATTCAGGCGATGAATGAGGTATCCGAAGCGTTTGCATTAGCTGAAGGTGAAGGAACTTACAGAGAATGGTGGGACATCCATGAGCGATTCTTTAGTAAGTTGCTTCGTTCATACCAGTTGTCGTTTACACCAAGTATGAGCATTGTCTGTGAACGCTTCAAAGTAGTGGACCAATTCAATACGAAGGAGTGATTGAACGTGAAAATGACCATTTTACCGATGCTAGTCATCACCGCTTCAGCAGCTTATGTAGTGTATAGTCTGTTTCTATCTTTAGTCGGTCAACCGATTCAGTCAAATTTGACCGGTGTGGCAATCGGTGCACTCTTCACTTCTTCGTTCTACGTCACAACAGGTCGCTTGCCGTTTTGGAGTGAGGAGGAAGAGGTATGAAACTCTTCTATATCATACTTTCGTCAGTGGTTGGAGGTCTATATTTCACATATATCGTCCACCTGTTTCGAATCGGTTTTACGACCCCACTCTACACTCAAATTCCAATGCTATTGACGATTGGAGTCATCGCCTTGTGGCTTTTCAACAAACGAACCGAACGTCGCTCTTGACGCTCGGTTCTTGTTTTACTCTGGTTCATAGAAAGGAAACGATCCAGACGAAGGTTCCGGTAAAGAATCAACTAACGTCAATATCTCCTCTTCCGAGATATTTCCCGTCACAAGAATCAATTTGTCTTGACTGATGTAGTATATTCCATTCCCATTCGGCTGATTTAATCGATAGCGTTCCACTTCATCGGCATGACCATGGATTCGCTCACCGTCTACGACACTGAATGCATCGGTCATCAAAATGGTGACCAGCTGCGTCTCATCATACAACGTCCACAGTTTTACAGGTCGTTCCACGTCATCGATTTCACTATCAATTGTATACATCAAATCTTGTGGGAGCGCCAAGTCGTGACGTCTTTTATCAGAAGCGTCAGTAATCCCAAAGTGCTTCATCCCGTGCATGACCCATTCCTTGTCACGTGAATAGTGATATACCCCGAAGGAAGGTGTTTGGTTCGGGTGACCAATCGCAATCAATCCGATGTCTCCGACTGTCGTTTCATAGATGACATCCTTTGTGGAAAGGTGACCTTCCGATCCATCCTTATATTGCAGTGTGATTTGTTGAACCACCGCATCTGATAGCGATTCGGTGTCTTTTGGTACGTCTTCAACTAGCGTACGTACCCATTTTTTCGAAGGTTGTGTAGTTACTTCAATCGTCTCAACTTCCTCTATATCTTTCTCTATAGACTCTGTCTCTTCTGACGGTGTACATCCAACCAGCCCCAATACAAGAACACATACTATTCCGATTCGTCTCATCTCATATCCCCTTTTCTACGCCCATCTCTCCAAATTCTACCAAAACACAAAAAAACCTTCTTCAGAGAATCAATCTCCAAAGAAGGTGTGAGTCTTACTTACGCAACTCTTCCAAACGGGCGCGGACCGCGTCACGCTTGTCGAGGTAGTCTTTTTCTTTTGCTTTCTCTTCGTCGATGACGTGAGCCGGCGCCTTGGCGATGAAGCCTTGGTTTCCGAGTTTCTTCTGCACGCGCTCGACTTCTTTCTCATACTTCGCCACTTCTTTTTCAAGACGAGCGATTTCTTCTTCGAAGTTGATGAGGTCTGCGAGTGGGATGAAGAGCTCTGCTCCCGTCATGATTGCTGACATCGACTTGTCCGGGGCCGTGAGACCACGTCCGATTTCAAGCTCTGTCGCATTCGTAAACTTGCCGATCGTCATTTCGTTCGCGCTCAAGTAACCTTGTGTCGCATCATCGCTCGTCGAAATGAAGAGCTGGATCGGTTTCGACATCGGTGCGTTCACTTCGGCACGGATGTTACGAACCGAGCGGATGACGTTCATCACAGCTTCAAACGCTGGAACCGAATCGGCGAAGTGAAGGTCGTCACGACGCGTCGGGTAGCTTGCACGAACGATTGAATCGCCTTCGTGCGGCAAGTGTTGCCAAATTTCTTCTGTGAGGAACGGCATGAACGGGTGCATGAGACGCATGATCGAATCGAGCGTATGCGCGAGGACCGAACGTGTCGTGTGCTTCGCCGCTTCATCCTCACCATAGAGCGTGAGTTTCGCCATCTCGATGTACCAGTTACAGAACTCTTCCCAGATGAAGTTGTACAAGTAACGACCAGCTTCACCGAACTCGTACTTGTCGACGAGGCGTGTCACTTGGTCAATCGTGTCGTTCAAGCGTGTCAAGATCCACTTGTCAGCAAGCGTCTTCTCACCTGTGAGGTCGATGTCTTCGACTTTAAGACCATCCATGTTCATGAGTGCGAAACGGCTTGCGTTCCAAATCTTGTTCGCGAAGTTCCATGTCGACTCGATCTTCTCCCAATAGAAACGAAGGTCGTTCCCTGGTGTCGAACCTGTGAGGAGGAACCAACGGAGTGAATCAGCTCCGTATTGGTCGATGACTTCCATCGGGTCAACACCATTACCGAGAGATTTCGACATCTTGCGTCCTTCCGAGTCACGGATGAGACCGTGGATGAGGACGTCGTTGAACGGTTGCTTCCCTGTGAACTCGAGTGATTGGAAGATCATCCGTGATACCCAGAAGAAGATGATGTCGTATCCTGTAACGAGCGCGCTCGTCGGGAAGTAACGGTTGAAGTCCGGTGCGTCCGCATCCGGCCAGCCCATTGTTGAGAACGGCCAAAGTGCTGACGAGAACCATGTGTCGAGGACGTCTTCGTCTTGTGTCCAGTTCTCACTGTCCGCTGGCGCTTCTTTCCCTACATACACTTCTCCTGTCTCGTTATGGTACCAAGCCGGGATGCGGTGGCCCCACCAAAGTTGACGACTGATACACCAGTCGCGGATGTTCTCCATCCAACGGAGGTACGTGCCTTCGAAGCGTTCTGGGACGAAGTTGACTTTCGTGTCATCGTTTCCTTGTGCCTCGAGTGCCGCTTTCGCGAGTGGCTCCATGTCAACAAACCATTGTTTCGAAAGGTATGGCTCGATGACTGCGCCTGAACGCTCTGAGTGACCAACCGAGTGCGTGTGCGGCTCAATCTTCACGAGTGTGCCGTCCGCCTCAAGGTCTTTCACGAGTTGCTTGCGGCATTCGAAGCGGTCGAGCCCTTCGTACTTACCAGCATTCTCGTTCATCTTCCCGCCTTCATCCATGACGAGGATGCGTGGAAGCTCATGACGGTTTCCGATTTCAAAGTCGTTCGGGTCGTGTGCTGGCGTAATCTTCACGCAACCTGTACCGAACTCCATGTCCACGTAGTCGTCGGCAACGATCGGGATCTCACGGTTCATGACTGGAAGCATGATCGTCTTGCCGATGAGGTGTGTGTAACGCTCATCTTTCGGGTTGACGGCAACCGCCGTATCACCGAGCATCGTCTCGGGACGTGTCGTTGCGATTTCGATATGACCTGAACCGTCAGCGAATGGGTATTTCATGTGATAGAACGCACCCTCGACTTCTTGATAAATGACCTCGATATCTGAAACGGCCGTCTTTTGAGCCGGGTCCCAGTTGACGATATATTCGCCACGATAGATCAAGCCTTTTTCGTAAAGACGGACGAATACTTCTTGAACGGCTTTTGAGAGCCCTTCGTCGAGTGTGAAGCGCTCACGCGAGTAGTCGAGACCGAGACCAAGTTTTGACCATTGGTCGCGAATCGTCTTCGCATACTCGTCTTTCCATTCCCACGTCTTCTCGAGGAACTTCTCACGTCCGAGGTCGTAACGCATGACGCCTTCTTCACGGAGTTTTTGCTCGACTTTCGCTTGTGTCGCGATTCCGGCATGGTCCATCCCTGGGAGCCAGAGCACGTCATAGCCTTGCATACGCTTGAGACGTGTCAACAAGTCTTGAAGCGTCGTGTCCCAGGCGTGACCGAGGTGAAGTTTCCCGGTAACGTTCGGTGGTGGGATGACAATCGTGTACGGTTGTTTCGAATCGTCCTCGTCTGCTTTAAATACATCGTTCTCTAACCAGTAGTCGTACCATTTTGACTCCGTCGCACTTGGGTCGTACTTCGTCGGCATGGTGATTTCATTTGTCTCATGGGCCATGTGTAGCGCCTCCTCTATCTTATTGGTGAACACAAAAACGGCTTCTCTCGTCCTATATGCTAAGGACGAAAGAAGCCGTGATCTTCCGCGGTACCACCTTAGTTCGCCAAAAAATGGCGCCCTCAAAATCGAATAACGGTCGATGGACCGAACTTTCCTACTCCATTCAGAAAGTCAGCTCCGAGGCGACTTCCGCGTCCATCCCTCGCAACCTTTCACCAAGCGGTCGCGTCTCTAAAAGGAATGGAGTATGCGTACTACTCCTCATCAAAGCCATTCATCGTATCTGTTAAATAATTGTAGCGACAGAAACGTCAGCAGTCAAGATTAGAGTGAAAACTCTTCTTGAAGCTCCTTGAACGTCGCCTCGACCGCTGCGATTGTCTTCTCGATATCCTCGTCCGTATGAGCCGTCGAGAGGAACAATCCTTCGAACTGTGACGGCGGCAAGAAGACGCCGCGCGCCGCCATCTTCTGATAGTACGAACGGAACATCTCAAGGTTCGCCGATTTCGCTTTCTCAAAGTTCGTCACTTTCTCGTTCGTGAAGAAGAAACCGAACATCGAGCCGGCACGGTTCGTGTCGTGTGGGATGTTGTATTTCTCACCGGCCTGTGTGAAGCCTTCGGCGAGACGGTCTGCCTTACGCTCGAACTCGGCGTAGTGCTCCGGTTTGAGTTGCGAGAGTGTCGTGTAACCGGCAATCATCGCAAGTGGGTTACCCGAGAGCGTACCTGCTTGATAGATTGGACCTTGCGGTGCGATCTGTTCCATGATTTCACGTTTCCCGCCGTAAGCGCCGACCGGAAGTCCGCCGCCGATGACCTTACCGAGACACGTGAGGTCCGGTGTGACACCGAAGTACCCTTGTGCACAGTTGTACCCGACACGGAAGCCCGTCATGACCTCATCAAAGATGAGAAGCGCGCCGTTTTGTTCCGTGATTTCACGAAGTCCTTCGAGGAATCCTGGTTGTGGTGGCACGAAGCCCATGTTTCCTGCGGCCGGTTCGACGATGACCCCAGCGAGGTCGTCTCCATATTTCTCAAATGCGACGCGGACTGCGTCCAAATCATTGTAAGGAACCGTGAGCGTATGGCTCGCGAGCTCTTTCGGTACACCTGGTGAGTCTGGAAGACCGAGCGTCGCGACGCCAGACCCCGCTTTGATGAGAAGCGAGTCACCGTGTCCGTGGTAACATCCTTCGAATTTCAAAATCTTTGTCTTTCCGGTATAGCCGCGTGCGAGGCGAAGTGCCGCCATCGTCGCTTCCGTTCCCGAGTTGACCATGCGGACCATCTCGATCGATGGGACACGGTCGATGACGAGTTCTGCCATCTTCGTTTCAAGCTCGGTCGGCGTCCCGAACGTCCAGCCTTTTTCAGCTTGTTCTTGGATCGCTTTCGTGACGACCGGATCACGGTGACCGAGGATGAGTGGTCCCCATGAGAGGACGTAATCGATATATTCGTTGCCATCGATGTCATAGACGCGTGAGCCTTCACCACGTTCGGCGAAAATTGGCGTCATCCCGACCGATTTATAGGCACGGACCGGGCTGTTGACACCGCCTGGCATGAGTGGACGAGCTTGTTCGAACGCTTCCTGTGAGCGCGTTTGGTTGTATGTCATGCGTAGTCTCCTTCCAAATAGCGACAGACGTCTTTTGCGAAATACGTGACGATGAGATCGGCACCGGCACGTTTGAATCCGACCATCGTCTCCATGACGATGCGTTCTTCATCGACCCAGTCGTTGAGTGACGCGGCTTTGATCATCGCATACTCACCGCTCACGTTATACGCCACGATTGGCATATCGAGTGAGTCGCGCATGTCACGGATAATGTCCATGAACGCGAGAGCCGGTTTGACGATCATGAAGTCGGCACCTTGTTCGACGTCCGATTGTGACTCACGGAACGCCTCACGACGGTTCGCCGGGTCCATCTGATACCCTTTACGGTCGCCTTCACCAGGAGCCGATTGGGCTGCGTCACGGAACGGTCCGTAATACGCAGACGCATATTTGACGCCGTAGCTCATGATTGGAATGTGACTGAATCCGTTTTGGTCGAGACCTTCACGGATAGCTGCGACGAATCCATCCATCATCGAGCTCGGTGCGATGACATCGGCACCCGCTTGTGCTTGCGTAATGGCTGTCTGGACGTGAAGTGGAAGTGATGCGTCGTTATCGACGTCCCCATCCTTCACGAGACCACAGTGACCTGTCGACGTGTACTCACAAAGGCACGTATCGGCGATGACCGTGAGCTGTGGCGCCCACTCCTTCACTTTACGAATCGCTTCCTGGACGATGCCGTGGTCATGATACGCTTCGCTGCCTTCCGGGTCTTTACGTTCCGGCACACCGAACAAAAGCACAGATTGGAGACCGAGGTCGACGATTTCTTTTATCTCTTCTTCGAGTCGGTCAAGTGAATAATTGAAGACGCCTGGCATCGAGCTGACTTCACGTTTAATGTTAGTCCCTTCAATGATGAAGAGCGGGTAAATCAAATCTTCTTTTCGAACATGATTTTCACGTACGAGGGCACGCATCGACTTCGATGAGCGAAGACGACGGTGACGGTCAAACTGGTTCATGAAAAATCCTCCCCTACACACTGTATTAATGCATCCATAGTATAACATTCTGGCACTCGTACCGGTAATGTCGACACTTGTCGGACGGCGCGTTCGGTCACTTCGCCAATGGCGTACCACGTCCCGTTGAAGTGGGACAAGTGTGGTGTGAGCGCATCGACGGCCGACGGACTCAGGACGAGTAACGCCTTCACCGTCTCGAGTTGTTGTTGTTGGTCCGAGGTCAATCGGATTGGAATCGTCTCATAGACGACCCAGTCATACACGCAAGGCAGCATCGACATATGCGACGTGTTCGCCAAATTGCCACGTGCAAACAAGACGACATCATCGGTCGAAACAACGTCAGATAACTGCTCAAAAAGCGCCTCACCCGTATACGTCTCCGGCATGAGCGAGACGGTAAAGCCCTCCGCTTCAAGCGCCCGCTTCGTCTTCTCCCCGACAGCGGCGACCTTGACGTCACGCGTCAGATTCCGAAGGGCTTGCACCGCGTTTTGACTCGTGACGACGAGCCAATCGAATCGTTCCACGGGTGGCGGTGTATGCGTCTCTCTCGTCTGAATGAGCGGGACATGATGAACGGAAAGACCGCTCGCCTCGAGCCGTGCCCGTTGCGAAGCGGTCATTCGTTTCGTTCCCGTGTACCAAACGTCACTCATTGACCGAGGCGAGGATTTCACGCCCGCCACGACCGAGCAATTCTTCTGCTACGTCCATTCCGAGTGCGATTCCGTCCGTTGACGTTTTCGTCACACGGAGCACTTCTTTCCCGTCCACTGACGCGATGAGACCTGTGAGTGTCACATCGTCACCGTCGACCGTCGCATAACCGCCGACCGGTACGTGACAACTTCCTTCGATCGCTTTTAAGAAGGTGCGCTCCGCTGTAGCCGCTTTCGCTGTCACTTCATCATGCAACAATTGAAGCACTGCTGTCACTTCTGCGTCGTCCTTGCGGCTCTCGATGGCGAGTACGCCCTGGCCGACAGCAGGTACCATGACGTCCGGGTCGAGCGCTTCGAAGTCGACACGATCTGTCCACCCCATCCGCTCGAGTCCTGCTTTCGCGAGCAAGATGGCATTGTAGTTCTCGGAGTCTAACTTCTTCAGACGCGTGTCGATGTTTCCACGAATCCATTGAATCTCAAGGTCAGGACGGGCTGCCAAGATTTGAGCACCACGACGGAGTGAGCTCGTTCCGACAATCGAACCTTTTGGAAGCGTCTCGAACGTGTAGCCGTTCTCACAGATGAGGACGTCACGCGCATCGACACGTTTCGGCATGCAGCTAATATAGAGTTCTTCTGGTAGTTCGGCCGGAACGTCTTTCATGCTGTGTACTGCGAAATCGATGTCCCCATCGAGCATCTGTTGTTGAATCTCTTTGACGAACAACCCTTTCCCACCGACTTTCGACAATTGCACGTCGACGATTTGGTCACCTTTCGTCACGATTTCTTTAATCTCGAACTCGTTCTTTGCTCCAGCTTGCTTCAACTGCTCGATGACCCATTTTGTTTGAGTCATGGCGAGTTGGGAACGGCGTGAGCCGACAATGATTTTCCGCATGTTCAATCTCTCCTTCATAGAAAAAGGCGACACGCGTCGCCTTTTTGTCTTGTTAGCGCATCAATGCGCGAAGTGGTGCTTTGGCAGAAGTGGCATCTGTTTCTTCCACTTCGTCTACAGGTTGTTCCGGCAACTCGACATCAAGTCCGAACGTCTCGATGAATTGAGCGATTCGAACGTTCGCGTCCGGTTGAGCCGCTGCATCTTTAATGTAGTCAATCGGGTCACGAAGCATTTGATTGATGATCGACTTCATGTGCTTCCCGATGACTTTCTTGTCTCGTGCTGACAAATGGTCGAGCTTACGCTCAAGACTAGTCATCGTATCTTCTTGAATATCAAGGGCACGAGCACGCAACTCGTTCATGATTGGCACGACACCAAGCGTGATGAGCCATGTTTGGAACTCTTGAATCGCTTCATCGATTTTCATTTCAATCTTTTCAGCCTCGACGAGACGTGCTTCAAGATTTTTGTTTACGATTCCATTCAAATCATCGACATCGAACAAATGCACACCCGGAAGTGTCGCGACCGCTGGATCGATATCTCGCGGCACAGCGATGTCAATGAGAAGAAGCGGACGTTCGCGGCGCAGCAACTGTGCAGCCGCTACATCGTCGTATCCAATGACGGCATCCTTCGCCCCGGTCGAACTAATCAAAATATCTGCATCAAGTAATCCACATGCGATCTCACGAATCGAATGGGCACGGCCTTTGAACTTATCCGCTACAGCTTTTGCTTTGCTCTCCGTCCGGTTGAAGACAGCGATTTGTTTCGCGCCAGCTTCAAATAAGTTGAGTGTCGTCAATTCACCCGTCTCACCGGCTCCGACGACGACGACTTGTTTGTCTTCAAGCTGTTGATACATCTCTTGTGCGAGCGTCACGGCAGCCGAACTGACCGATACAGACATTTCCCCAATTTGCGTGTCCGTATGGGCGCGCTTGGCGAGTGTAACCGCTTCTTTGAATAATTTGTTGAAGACCGTTCCTGTCGTTCCATGCTCCTGGGCACGGAAGAAACTCGTCTTCACTTGACCTAAAATTTGTGTTTCCCCGATGATCATCGAGTCGAGGCCCGAAGTGACACGGAACAAGTGGCGAATCGCCTCTTCCCCTTCTCGAATCGACAAGTATGGTGTGAACTGCTCCATCTCTAGGTTGAACCAGTTCGCCAAGAAACGTTTCGTGTAATAACGTCCAGTATGGAGTTGATCTGTCACGACGTACAGCTCCGTCCGGTTACACGTAGACAAAATAACCGACTCGAAAATGCTCTTCTCTTCGCGAAGTGCAATCATCGCATCCACGATTTCTTGCTCCCCAAACGAGAACTGCTCCCGAATCGCGACAGGGGCTGTCTTGTTATTTAGTCCAACGACGACAATATGCATGTATCTCTTCCCCTCATCTAAAATCCACCGACGGTTGTCTCTTCTTTTTTTCAATCTCTACCGTACATTATAACAGTTCTTATCTGGTAACTATAATCTTCTGTTTGATTTTCCTGAAATAAAATAAGAACTTTTTGTGACAAAAAGAAGTAGAAATGGCGAAACTCCATTCCTACCCTTTTTTTTATGGATTTGGCGAGTTCGGGTCCGTAATAATCGGACTCTCGGGCTCCTCTTTGTCCAAATAATGTTCTCGTTCTCGTAATTTATAGATGCGAACGATATTCTGGACAACCGTTTTGGCGACCGCATAAAACGGTACAGCGATGAGCATTCCGATGATACCAGCCAAATTCCCGGCTACGAGCAAGACGATGATAATCGTGAGCGGGTGTACTTTTAACGACTTCCCTTGAATGAGTGGCGAGATGACGTTCGACTCAATCTGTTGCACGACAATGATGACAACGATGACCCATAATACCTTGATTGGATCTTGAATGAATGCCACGACCACTGCCGGTGCAGCCCCTAGGAACGGTCCAACGTAAGGGATAATATTTGTTACCATCATGAAGAGTGCGAGCAAGATGGCATAATCTACACCGACGATCCAGAGACCAATCAGTGACGTGATTCCAACGAAGAATGCGACGAGCAACTGAGCGTTGACGTAACTCCGCACCGTCTCGTGCATGTCATGCAAGATGTGACGCGTTTCCTTTTCATAGCTCGATGGGAGCAATTTGACGATTGCGTCCGGTAGACGTTTCCCGTCAAGCAACATGTAGAGAAGCATGAACGGGATCACAACGATCGTGATGACCGCTGACGTCACGAATCCGACGACTTGACCGAATGATGAGGCAATGTTTCCGAATAAGTCTCCTAAGTACGACGTGATGTTCGTCGTCAAGTTACGGAACATCTCGTCATTTTCTGCCATGAAGCGTGCAAAGAACTCATTTTGTAGCAACGTGTCACGGACAGCGAACGCCTGTTTCTGAAGTTCTTTTGCGATACTCGGCATAGCGTTGACGAGCGACGTAATTTGTTCGCCTAAAACCGGTCCGAGAATACTGAAGACAAGTGTAAAAATAAGCACGAGTCCGATCAGTGTGATGGCTACAGCTAACGTTCGCTTCCCTTTTAAGCGTTTCTCTAAGAAATCGACAATCCCGACCAGGAAATAAAAGAAGAGTCCGGCCACAATGAGTGGAACCGTGACGAGTGCCAAGATGACTTGAATCGGTTCAAACACGAATGAGATCTGTGTCCCGACCCAAATGACTAAAAAGATGGTCAGCGTCCAAAAGAGGGCGCGATACCATTTGTTTTCAAACATGCGTTGCATTTCTCCACCTCGTTTACAATGATGACTATGTACTAACTATGATTATACGATAATTACCCGCTTGCGGGCTGACAAAAACAAAAAGGCGAAGGAATCCCTTCGCCTTCTCCTTATTCGCCTTCTGTGATGAGTGCGTAAATCGCTTTCCATGCCTCGTCTTTTCCTTCTGCCGTTTCGGCCGAGAAGGCGACAAAACGGTCAGATGGATCGAATTGAAGCTTACGTTTCACCGCCGCCTCATGTTTTTGACGCTGACTCTTCTTGATTTTATCGAGCTTCGTTGCCACAACGATGACCGGAATCTCATAATGTTTCAAGAAATTGTACATCGTCACATCGTCACCCGTAGGATCATGACGGATATCGACGAGTAAGACGACGCCACGAAGCGCCTCTTGGCTCGTCAAGTACTGCTCCATCATGACGCCCCACTTCTCACGTTCCGTCTTCGAGACTTTCGCATATCCGTATCCCGGAACGTCAACGAACATGATTTCATCATTGATGTTGAAGAAGTTGAGGGTCTGTGTCTTCCCTGGTTTCGAAGACGTCCGTGCGAGCGCCTTCCGTTGGCAAATCTTATTGATGAACGACGATTTCCCGACGTTCGACCGCCCGGCCAGTGCCACTTCCGGCAATTCATGGACCGGGTAATGGTCTGGCGCGACGGCACTCGTCACGAACTCTGCTTTGTTGATCTTCATTTAATTTCCTCCAAATGCTACATCTAGTACTTCATCGAGTGTCGTCACGGGAACGAACGTCAATTTCTCACGAACCGTCTCTTGAATATCATCGATGTCTCGCTCATTATCTTTCGGAATGACGATGGTCGTCAACCCGGCTCGATGAGCAGCGAGCGCTTTTTCTTTCAATCCGCCGATTGGCAAGACACGTCCACGGAGTGTGATCTCACCTGTCATCCCGACATCACGATGGACTTTCTTCCCGGTCAATGCGGAAATTAAGGCTGTCGCAATCGTGATTCCTGCCGACGGTCCGTCTTTTGGCACGGCACCCTCTGGCACGTGAATGTGAATGTCTTGTCGCTCATAGAACGTCGGGTCAATCCCGAACCGCTCTGCGTTTGCACGGACATAGCTATATGCTGTTTGTGCCGACTCCTGCATCACATCACCAAGTTTACCCGTCAACTGAAGTTTGCCTTTCCCTGGAGCGAGCGCCACTTCGATTGTGAGCGTGTCGCCACCAAACGCCGTGTAGGCAAGGCCTGTCACCGCACCGATGGAGTCCTCGGTCTCCCCTTTTCCGTAGCGATACTTCGGCTTCCCAAGATACGTGATGATCGCCTTTTTCGAAATCGTGACCCGTTTCTTCTCCCCGATGGCGATTTGTTTCGCGGCTTTTCGGCAGAGTGATCCGATGACGCGTTCTAAGTTCCGGACGCCGGCTTCACGTGTGTAACGACGGACGACTTCATAGAGCGCATCTTCTTTAATCGTCAACTGACTCTTCTTCAATCCGTGCTCTGCCAATTGTTTCGGCACCAAATGGCGCTTCGCGATCTCTACTTTCTCAAGCTCTGTGTACCCACCGATTTGAATCAATTCCATCCGGTCAAGAAGCGGTGCTGGGATTTGTGAGACATCGTTCGCAGTTGCGATAAAGAGAACGTTCGACAAATCGAACGGTTCTTCGATGTAGTGGTCCGAGAAGGAGACGTTTTGTTCTGGGTCGAGCACTTCTAGCATCGCGGACGCCGGGTCCCCTCTGAAGTCAGAAGCCATCTTGTCGATCTCATCGAGCAAGAAGACCGGATTTTTGCTTTCCGCTTGCTTCAGCCCACGGATGATCCGTCCTGGCATCGCACCGATATACGTACGACGGTGCCCACGGATTTCCGCCTCATCACGCACACCACCGAGTGAGACACGAACGAAGTGACGTTCAAGTGCCGAGGCGATCGAACGGGCGAGTGACGTCTTCCCGACCCCTGGAGGTCCGGCGAGACAGAGGATTGGTCCACGAAGCGAGTTCGTCAACTGGCGGACGGCCAAATACTCGAGGATACGGTCTTTTACCGATTCTAAGCCGTAATGGTCATCATCAAGGACGTCTGCCGCATGTTTCACGTCAAGCTTATCTTCCGTCTCAATGCCCCACGGAAGAGAGGTGACCCAGTCGAGGTAGTTACGGATGACCGCATACTCCGGAGACGTCTGCGGCACGACGTTCAATCGTTCCGCTTCACGCATGACGTTCTTCCGCGTCGTCTCTGGCAAGTCGAGCGCCTCTAGCTTCTCACGAAGGCGGTTCGGTTCTGACTCTTGCGTCTGGTCACCGAGTTCTTGTTGGATCGTCTTCATTTGTTCTCGTAAGTAGTACTCGCGCTGTGACTGCTCAATTGACTTCTTCGTCCGCTCACGCATCTCTTGCTCGAGTTCAATCACTTCGACTTCATGTGCGATAATTTCAAGCAGTTCAAGTCCTCGCTTGACGGCATCTGCCTCTTCGAGCATCGCTTGGCGAAGCTCGACGTCGACATCGAGTTTTGACGTGATATAGTCCGTGAGTGATTCAAGCCGCTCATACATCTCGAAACGGCGACGCTCATCTGGCGACATACCCTTAATGTTTGCGACGAGTTTTCCGAACTGTTCTTTCAACAGACGGACGAGTGCTGTTCGTTCGACCTCTTCCCCTTCTACGAGTTCGACCGGTTCGATGTTAGCGAACCAACCTTCATCCGTCGATTCGACCGAGTCGACACGGACGCGCTCTTTCCCGACGATCCGAACCCGAATCGTCTCGTTCGACAGTTCACTCATCTTCGCGATGTGGACACGCGTTCCAACCGTGTATAAGTCTTCCGGTTCCGGTGACTCGTTCCCTGTTTCTTTCTGTGTCACGACAATCAAATCTGTTTCATGCTCCTTTGCGGCAAGGAGCGCCCGAAGGGATAACGGGCGTCCGACATCGATGGTCACACCGATGAGCGGATATACGACGACTCCTCGCAAAGGAAGGATTGGTAATTTTTCCATTTACAACGCCTCCTGTGCAAAAAGGCCCAAAACTCGGATGTGCCGAGTGTTTGAGCCTTCTTCGTTAAAGAATTATGCTGTCTCTTTGTTGTCCCCTGTCTGTTCGACAGTACCGTCACGAAGGACGTATTTCGGACCGGCAAGACCCGTAATCGTTTCATCCGTGATGATGACTTTCTCGATATCGTCACGCGATGGGACAGTGAACATCACATCGAGCATCATTTCTTCGATAATCGAGCGGAGACCGCGCGCGCCAGTCTTACGTTTGATCGCAAGTTTGGCGATTTCGATCAATGCTTCGTCTGTGAACGTCAATTCGACATCGTCAAGCTCGAGCATTTTCTCGTACTGACGGACGAGAGCATTTTTCGGCTTCGTCAAGATTTCAACGAGCGCTTCTTCATCGAGTGTCGTGAGCGTCGCCATGACTGGCAAACGTCCGATGAACTCAGGAATCAAGCCGAATTTTTGAAGGTCTTCAGGGAGTGCGCGGGCGAGCAAGTCTTCTTGCGTCAACTCGCGATTCTCTTGGTCGTTTCCGAAACCGATGACTTTCTTCCCGATTCGGCGTTTGACGACCGATTCGATGCCGGCGAATGCGCCACCGACAATGAAGAGAATGTTTGTTGTGTCGATTTGGATAAATTCTTGATGCGGATGCTTACGTCCACCTTGTGGCGGTACGCTTGCTGTCGTGCCTTCAAGAATTTTAAGGAGCGCCTGCTGAACGCCTTCACCGGATACGTCACGCGTAATCGATGGGTTTTCAGACTTACGGGCAATCTTATCAATTTCATCGATGTAGATGATCCCTTTTTCAGCCTTCTCGACATCATAGTCAGCCGATTGAATCAATTTAAGCAAGATATTCTCAACGTCTTCCCCGACGTAACCTGCTTCCGTCAAGCTCGTCGCATCCGCGATTGCGAATGGGACGTTCAAGACGCGAGCCATCGTCTGAGCGAGAAGCGTTTTTCCGCTACCCGTTGGTCCAATCATGACGATGTTCGACTTCGCAAGTTCGACATCATCCGAACGGCCACCGGCGTTGATACGTTTATAGTGGTTATAGACAGCAACTGAAAGCGCACGTTTGGCGCGGTCTTGACCAATGACATAATCGTCTAGGATGTTACGAATCTCTTGTGGTTTTGGAATGTCTTTGAATTCAACTTCTTCCTCTACACCGAGCTCTTCCTCAACAATTTCATTGCAAAGTTCGATACATTCATCGCAAATGTATACGCCAGGACCGGCGACTAACTTACGAACTTGTTCCTGCGATTTTCCGCAAAACGAGCACTTGAGTTGCCCCTTTTCCTCGTTAAATTTGAACATTCGATACACCCCTTCTGTGGTGAAAATGGATGTAAGTGCGATAAATCGCGATTTGTATTTTCTGGTGCGATGCACCGTGAAAAGACATTTTACATCTCTGCGTTGAAATAATTGTAGCATGAACATATTGCGACTTCAAAGAATTACACATGCAATGTGCTGTGACAGAAAAAAGGACGACCGCTAGGCAGTCGTCCCTTCGAATATCAGCTTACTTCGCTTTACCGTTTTCAACGAGGATGTCGATCGCTTTACGGAATTTGAGGTCACCTTTAAGTGTCTCAAGGCCGCCTTGCGGAGCGAGCATCGTACGGAGTTGGTCCGGTGCGATGTTGTAAAGTTTAGACATTTCTTCAAGCTCTTTCTCAGCATCTTCGTCAGATACTTCGATTGCTTCTTTGTCAGCGATTGCTTTCAAGACGAGACGAGCTTTTACGCGCTCTTCAGCTTGCTCTTTCATCTCTTCGCGCATTGCTTCTTCAGAAGTACCAGTGAGCTCGAAGTACATGTTAAGGTCGATTCCTTGTGAAGATACACGTGAACCGAACTCTTGTACCATGCGGTCAACTTCTTGTTCAACGAGAACTTCCGGTACGTCGATTGTCGCGTTAGCAGTTGCCTGCTCTACGAGTTGGTCGCGCATTGTACCTTCAGCTTCTTGTTTCTTACCAGCTTCTAAACGCTCACGGATGCTTGCTTTCAACTCGTCGAGTGTCGAAACAGACTCGTCGATGTCTTTTGCAAACTCGTCGTCGAGTTCAGGAACTTGTTTTGTTTTGACTTCGTGAAGTTTGACTTTGAATGTCGCTGGTTTACCCGCCAAGTTTTCAGCGTGGTACTCTTCAGGGAATGTTACTTCAACGTCTTTTTCTTCACCAGCAGTCATGCCGATCATTTGCTCTTCGAATCCTGGGATGAATTGACCAGATCCGATTTCGAGTGTGTAGTTCTCAGCTGTGCCGCCTTCGAACTGCTCACCGTCAGCGAAACCTGCGAAATCAAATACAGCTGTATCGCCGTTTTCGATTGCACCTTCTTTAACAGCTAGTTCTGCGCCTTGCTGTTGAAGTGCTTCAAGTTCTGCTGTTACTTCGTCTTCTGTTACTTCAGTTGAAACAGCTTCGTACTCGAGGCCTTTGTATTCGCCAAGCTCAGCTTCTGGCTCAACCACGAATGTCACTTTGAAAGCGACTGGTTTGCCTTTCTCGAGCGTGCCGTCTACATCGATGTTTTCGAGCGCGATTGGTTCGAAACCAGCTTCTTCAACCGCACCTTGGATTGTGTCGCGGTAGAGAATGTCGAGCGCATCTTGATAGAGTGCTTCTTCTCCATACATTTTGTTGAACATTGGGCGTGGCAATTTACCTTTACGGAAGCCAGGCACGTTCAAGTCTTTGACGACTGTTTTAAATGCGGCGTCAACTGCTTTATCAAAAGCTTCTGCAGGAGCTTCGTACGTGAGTACGCCTTGGCTACCTGATGTTTTTTCCCATTTTGCTGTCATGCTAAGTCCCTCCAACAATTCGTTTATACCGTACAAAAATGTACAACAATCCGTATTATAGCATAAATCCTCGGTAAGCACACAAGGATTTAGTCTAATAACGCCTGTGTAAAGCGAAGATCCGCCTCTAAAATCTCAGCGGCTAAACCGTCGACTGATTCGTCATGTAAAATCGCTTGTTTCGCCTGTACGAGCGCCTGTTCCACATCCGCTTTTTCGGCCGGCACATACGGATAATGCGTATACATGTAATTCATCAACAGCTGGGTCCCGATCTCATCGCCCTCAACTGATTTTTGAAGAGAAAAGACGGTCTGCTCCCACGTTTCAATCTGCGCTTTTGCTTCCGTTCGTGTCATCTTGTTCGAAACGTCCCCATCCGTCCATTCGATGACATCTAGTTCGGCGAACGCTTTTTCCAACACGATCAGTTTGACGAGCTTCGGACGCTCCGACACGAGCAATTCATGAAGCACATTGTCGAGCACGGGGTCGATTTGAAAGTGAACATGTTGTAATGCTTCAATCTGTTCCCCCGTACTCCCTCGCGTCAGCGTTCGTTTCAACTTGGCAATTGCCGCCGGAAATTCGGTCATCTTCAACACTTGAAGTACCTGATGTGCCTGTGTGTTGACCGTATCCTTCTTGTCCTGCCATTCGAGATACTGGTTGATCCAGTGCGCCGCTTCAAACGGTTGGTCACGCATGATGTAATACTGCGCAATCTGCAACCCTCCTGAGGCCGGTTCTTCCGCCTCGGACATATGGATGCTGACGAGTTCCTGCAGCTTCTCGAGTGTCTCTGGGTCGTCCGGCCGT
The DNA here is from genome assembly GCF_018617295.1 of Exiguobacterium sp. S3. Taxonomy (GTDB): domain Bacteria; phylum Bacillota; class Bacilli; order Exiguobacteriales; family Exiguobacteriaceae; genus Exiguobacterium; species Exiguobacterium profundum. Next base: position 208,469 of record NZ_JACSJW010000002.1, on the reverse strand, counting down.
TCCATTGCACATTGGAAGATTTCCATGAAAATAAACGGGTCACCTGGAATCGTCTGATACCAATCCCATAAAATCGGTTCGATCCGCTGTCGTTCCCCAGAAGCATCTGCCTCCTGAATCATCTTATGCAGACGCGCCCAATTCCCAGGGAACGGATAGTCCTGATCCTTTTCCTTCTCCATCTTCCCTCACCCTCTCTTCCATTCCCCTTCATCTTCCGTTAGGACGCGATTCCTTGTCAATCGATTTCCCGGAAAATGAAAAAAGAGACGTTCTCCGTAGAGAGCGTCTCTATTTTAATGGAAGCGTCCCAAGAGGGATTCGAACCCCCGACCGACGGCTTAGAAGGCCGTTGCTCTATCCTGCTGAGCTATTGGGACATTGACATGAAAACTATAATAGAAAAATGGTTTCCTGTCAATCGATTTCCCATCCGAAACTCATAGTTTTCCTGAGATGTCCAAGTCTTCAACGTGAGAACCGTCTTCTGAGCGATAGAAACGCACTGTTGCTTCTCCCGCTTCGAGATCGAGTAACGCATACGTTTTGTCCGTTCGTCCTCGCGGCATGCGAATCGAACCTGGGTTGATGTAGACAACCCCGTCCTCGATCAGCGCACCCGCCACATGCGAGTGACCGAACAAGACGACATTCGCTCCCACTTCTTCCGCTCGATACCGTAGACGGTTCAAATCGAATTTGACGTCATGATGGTGCCCGTGAACGATTAAAATCGTGCCGGCATCCGTCGTCTCGATGCGTTCGAGGGGAAGATCTCCACCGAAATCACAATTCCCCCGAACCGTTCGATAAGGTAACAAATGTTCATCGACAAGGGCGAGTTGTGAATCCCCGCAATGGAAGGCGTCATCAATTTCCGCCTCGTGCCTTTCAAAAATCGTCGTCAACTCTTCGGTCAAACCATGACTATCACTCACTATTAGAAAACGCATAAGCTTCATCCTTTCATGAATGGTATGATTTCTGCCTCCAGTTTTCGTAGTGCCTGTCCACGGTGGCTGACGACCGCCTTCTCGTCACGCTCCAACTCTGCCGCTGTCTTATGAAGCGATGGGACGATAAAGAGTGGATCGTATCCGAAGCCATTTTCGCCTTGTGGGGAATAACCGATTGTCCCTTCGATCGTTCCACGAACGGTCAACGTCTCTCCGCTCGGTTTTGCGAGACAGAGCGCACAGACGAAACGAGCCGTACGATTCGTTTCTCCGTTCAATTTTTCAAGAAGAAGTGCATTGTTTGCCTCGTCTGACTTTTCTGGACCTGCAAAGCGGGCTGAATATACTCCCGGTGCCCCGTCAAGTGCGTCGACTTCAAGACCGGAGTCGTCCGCCAGAACGGCATGTCCAAAATAAGCTGCCGCCTCGGTCGCTTTTAACGCCGCGTTCTCTTCAAACGTCGTGCCGGTCTCTTCCGTCTCTGGTGCATCCGGATAGTCGAGTAGTGATTCGACCTCGAACCCGAGCGGCGTCAGCATTCCTTCGAGTTCTTTCACTTTTCCAGGATTGTGTGTCGCAATGATCAACTTCATAATGTCTCCTCCGAACGTTCTCCGACGTACCACCAAGAAGCACCGAGTGCCGCTTCCGCCGTCTTGAATAATGATTCGATGCCGTGTTGCGCGAGCGCGAGCATCTCGTTCATCTCTTGTAGCGTGAACGTCGCCTCTTCCCCTGTACCTTGTACTTCGACGAATCGTCCGCTTGCCGTCATGACGACATTCATGTCGACCTCTGCCGCGGCATCTTCTAGGTAATCCAAGTCCAAGACGAGCTCATCGGTCCGTCCGACAGAAATCGCAGCCACACCTTCTTTAATCGGTGTATCTTCAAGTTTCCCTTGGCGAATCAAGCGATCGACGGCCAACACGAGCGCGCAAAAGCCACCGGTGATGGAAGCCGTCCGAGTCCCGCCATCCGCTTGAATGACGTCACAGTCGACCCAAATCGTCCGTTCGCCGAGACGTTCTAAGTCCACGACCGAGCGGAGCGACCGGCCAATCAAACGCTGAATCTCCATCGTTCGTCCCGATTGTTTTCCACGTACCGATTCCCGGACAGTACGGTCTCCCGTCGCCCGTGGGAGCATCGCATATTCTGCATTGATCCACCCTTGTTTCTTTCCGCGAAGGAAATTCGGTACCCGCTCTTCCACAGTCGCGGTACAGATGACTTTCGTATCGCCGATTGAAATTAAAACGGACCCTTCCGCATGTTTGTTCACGTGCGGCACAATCTCGACTGGGCGCAGTTCATCAAATCGTCTCGCATCACGCAATGCCGGTCACCTCGACTTTCTCCGCATGAACCGGACGCCCGAGCCATTCGCTCGCGAGTCGGTCAAATAGTTCGATATCACCCGTCGCATAGAAGGCATGTGCCGGGACTGCATCCAATCCATTCTCAAGTTCCTGATAATCGAGCATCGCAGCCACTTCAAGCGCCGTCTCGTCACCTGATGAGATGAGGTGGACGTCCGGTCCGACCACATCTTGAATAACTGGGGCAAGGAGTGGGTAGTGCGTACAACCGAGAATCAGCGTATCCATCTCGGATGGTTGAAGTGGACGAAGCGTCTCCTCCACCACTTGTCGCACGCGCTCTCCAGACACTTCTCCAGCCTCTACGAGCGGGACGAACGGTGGGCACGCGAGTGAATACACATCGACCTCACCTGCCACGTGACGTAACGCCTTCTCATATGAACCGCTCTCAATCGTCATCTTCGTACCGATGACACCGATATGCTTGTTGCGCGTTCCTTTGACAGCCGCGCGGGCACCCGGGTCGATGACACCAATGACCGGGATGTCGAGACGTTTGCGCGCCTCTTTCAATACGACCGCGGTCGCCGTATTACAGGCGATGACAATCATCTTGACGTCTTTCTTCAATAAAAATTCAATCAATTCCCATGTATATGCTTCAATCTCATCGTGCGGACGCGGCCCGTATGGACAGCGTTCAGTATCTCCAATATAGACAATCTCTTCTTTAGGGAGTTGGCGCATCAATTCTTTGACTACCGTCAACCCGCCGACTCCTGAATCGAGGACTCCAATCGCTCGTTTCATTTTCATCACTTCCATTCTCACCTATCTTACCAAAAAACCTCGGACGGAAAAAGAAACGTTCCCATGACAAAAAAAGACGAGGTCGCCAGTGGCGCCTCGTCCCTTACCCGAATTACTGAGCAAGACCTTCGCTAGTGAGCATGTCAGAAAGCGTGTTGATCGCTTCTTCTGCATCTTCACCTTCAGCAGTGATCTTGATTGTAGAATCTTTTGCGATACCGAGTGAAAGTACACCCATGATCGACTTCAAGTTAACTGTTTTACCATTGTACTCGAGGTTGATGTCTGATTGGAACTTAGAAGCTGTGTTAACTAACTGAGTAGCTGGACGAGCGTGAATTCCTGAATCAGCAACGACTGTGAACGTTTTTTCCATGAGATGATGGTCTCCCTTCAAAATTCAATTCTACAGGCGAACCAGCAGAATATTTTTTGTTTGTGAACTCATTATCAAATGATAGCGGATTCGCAAAAATTCTGCAAGCGGTTTTTATATTCCGGAGTCCATTCCGTAGGACGACCTTCCTTCGTTAAATGAACGAGGCTTGTCCGTCCGGCGAAAAGGAGTTGCTCTCCGTCATATGCCCCGTAATGAATATCACATGAAGTGTTTCCGACCGTCAAGATATTGGCATGCACAGTCAGCTGTTGACGTGGCATGACTTGTCGAACATAGTCACATTGCGCATCGGCGACAACGACGAATCCGTCCTTTAAAGAGAATCCTGTCGCCTCTAACAACTCGATCCGGGCATCTTCGAAATAGATGAACGGAATTGTGTTGTTCATGTGACCATACGGGTCGCACTCCGAAAAGCGGACTTTCACATCGAGCGCGACACCTGCTTTGACACGTGTTTCCCAACCTGGCTCTCGAAAGTACTTGGTCATCGGCTCGCTTACGCCTCGACCGCAGAACCGGTGCGACCTTTGTCACTACCAAAGAACTGTTTGAACGAGTGAAGCGTCGTTTGACGGTTCATCGAAGCGATTGACGTCGTGAGCGGGATGCCCTTCGGACAAACTTCGACACAGTTTTGTGCGTTTCCGCATTGCATGATGCCGCCGTCTTCCATGAGTGCCTCGAGGCGGTCTTCCGCGTGGAAGGCACCTGTTGGATGTGAGTTGAAGAGTCGGACTTGCGAAATCGCCGCTGGACCGATGAAGTCCGATTTGTCGTTCACGTTCGGACACGCTTCAAGACAAACACCACACGTCATACATTTCGATAGTTCGTACGCCCATTGACGTTTGTTCTCCGGCATACGCGGTCCTGGACCGAGGTCGTATGTGCCGTCGATTGGGACCCATGCCTTCACTTTTTTCAACGCGTCGAACATGCGTTGACGGTCGACTTGAAGGTCACGGATGACCGGGAACGTCTTCATCGGTGCAAGACGAATCGGTTGCTCGAGTTTATCGACGAGTGCCGTACACGACTGGCGCGGCTTCCCGTTGATAATCATCGAACAGGCACCACATACTTCTTCAAGACAGTTCATGTCCCAGTTGATCGGTGTCGTCTTGTCCCCGTTCGCATTGACCGGGTTACGGCGGATTTCCATCAATGCCGAGATGACGTTCATGTTTGGACGGTATGGTACCGTGAATTCTTCCGTATACGTCGCTTGATCCGGTCCATCTTGGCGTTCGATAATGAAGCGGATGTCTTTTTGTTCAGATTGCATTGGCGTCGTCATTTCGTCTTCGCCCCTTTCTTCGAGTAATCCCGTTTACGTGGCGGGATTAACGAAACATCGATGTCTTCATACGAGATATCGACTTCCCCATCTTTGTAACGTGCCATCGTCGTCTTCATGAACTGCTCATCATTACGTTCCGGGAACTCCGGTTTGTAATGGGCACCACGGCTCTCGTCCCGCTTGAGCGCGCCAAGTGTGATGACGCGTGCGAGGTCGAGCATGTGGTCGAGTTGTCGAATGAACGATGCCCCTTGGTTGCTCCAACGTGCCGTATCCGTAGCTGAAATCTTATGGAAACGTTCACGCAATTCTTGGATTTTCTTGTCGGTCGCTTCAAGTTTGTCATTGTAGCGAACAACTGTGACGTTGTCCGTCATGAGTTCACCGAGTTCACGGTGGATTTGATAAGCATTCTCTGTTCCATCCATCGCAAGGATGTTGTTGAATCGCTCGATTTCTTCACGTTCATTGAAGTTGAAGAGCGCTTCTGAAACGCTTTCTGTCGCTTGATCGAGACCACGCATGTAGTTGACTGCCGCAGGCCCTGCTTCCATTCCGCCATGAACGGCTGAAAGAAGAGAGTTCGCACCTAGACGGTTCGCACCGTGCATCGAGTAGTCACATTCACCGGCTGCGAAGAGTCCTGGAATGTTCGTCATCTGATCGTAGTCGACCCATAGTCCGCCCATCGAATAGTGGACTGCCGGGAAGATTTTCATCGGTACTTTACGCGGGTCGTCGCCTACGAATTTCTCGTAGATTTCAAGGATTCCACCAAGTTTGATGTCAAGTTCTTTCGAGTCTTTGTGAGACAAGTCGAGGTAGACCATGTTCTCGCCGTTGACGCCGAGTTTTTGGTTGACACATACATCGAAGATCTCACGTGTTGCGATGTCACGCGGTACGAGGTTTCCGTATGCTGGATATTTCTCTTCGAGGAAGTACCACGGCTTCCCGTCTTTGTATGTCCAGACACGTCCACCTTCCCCACGAGCCGATTCACTCATGAGACGAAGTTTGTCATCCCCTGGAATCGCCGTCGGGTGAATCTGGATGAACTCCCCGTTCGCGTAAACCGCGCCTTGGCGATAAACCGCTGCCGCTGCTTGTCCTGTGTTGATGACCGAGTTTGTCGACTTACCGAAGATGACCCCTGGGCCACCTGTCGCCAAGATGACCGCGTCCGATGGGAACGCTTTAATTTCCATCGAGCGCAAATCTTGACATACCGCACCGCGGCAGATGCCTTCTTCGTCGATGACCGCACGAAGGAACTCCCAGCCCTCATACTTCTCGACGAGACCTTGCGCTTCGTAACGACGAACCTGCTCATCGAGTGCATAAAGAAGTTGCTGTCCTGTCGTCGCTCCGGCGTATGCCGTACGGTGGTGAAGCGTTCCACCGAAACGACGGAAGTCTAAGAGACCTTCTGGCGTACGGTTGAACATAACGCCCATCCGGTCGAACATGTGAATGATTTTCGGAGCATTCTCCGCCATCTTTTGGACAGGCGGTTGGTTGGCGAGGAAGTCACCTCCGTAGACCGTGTCGTCAAAGTGTTGCCAAGGAGAGTCACCTTCCCCTTTCGTGTTGACGGCCCCGTTAATCCCACCTTGGGCACAAACTGAATGTGAACGCTTGACCGGTACAAGCGAGAATAGTTTTACCGGAACACCCATCTCTGCCGACTTGATTGTCGCCATGAGTCCAGCTAGACCGCCACCGATGACGATCAAACTTTGATTTGCCATGTAAAATTCCCCCTAATTACAAGATGCCTGCAAACGTCAAAATCGAACGGATGCCGACAAAAGATAGTGCCAAGAACACGACACCTGATACGTAGCTCATGAGACGTTGCGAACGAGGTGACTGTGTGATACCCCACGTGATTGAGAACGACCAAAGACCGTTCGCGAAGTGGAACGTAGCCGAAAGAATTCCGACTATGTAGAAAATCAACATGAGCGGGTTGTCGACGATGTTTTGCATCATCTCCGCATTGACTTCTACCCCGCGCAATTTCGCAAGACGCGTTTCCCAAACGTGCCAAGCGATGAAGATCACGAGGAAGACTCCTGTGAAGCGTTGGAAGAGATACAACCAGTTACGTGCGTATGAATAGCGGTTCGAGTTGATTGATCCGAGAAACGCATAGTACACGCCGTACACCCCGTGGAAAATCATCGGCAATGCGATAATTGTCACTTCAAGGAAGTACAAATACGGTAAGTTCTCCATGAATTTTGCTGCTTTGTTGAATGACTCCACCCCATCGACGATGTAGTAGTTGACCGACAAATGGACGATCAAAAACAAACCGATTGGAATGACCCCAAGTAGCGAATGGACTTTACGACTGAAGTAGTCACGATGCGCTGCCATTCTAGTTCCCCCTTTTCACGAGCATTGGCTCGTATTGTCAATAAAAGCGTTTTCAAATGCAGATATAGCTTTCTGTCTCTTATTCTACTCTTGTGAAAATTGTATGACAAGACAACCTAGCCGATTTGTTCCACATTCTTTTCAAAATTACAGGATGACCAAATTCCAATTGGTCGTTATAATGATATAGAGAGATTGGAGTGATGGGATAGAATGGAAACGATGAGCCAACCAACTTTCGCGATTGAACTGCTTCGCGACTATGTGTTGACGGATTTGCTTGGCGAAGATTACGCCCAAGTCATCTATTGGTCAGGAAAACGGGTCGCCCGTAAGTTCCCGACGATGTCCGACGATGAACTGACTGCTTTCTTCGCAGAGGCAGGTTGGGGCGAGTTGACAATCAAGAAGGAACGTGGGAGCAAGTTTACTTATGAATTGATCCCACCACCTGCGACTCAGACCAAAGCGACAGGATACTATCAGCTTGAAGCTGGATTTTTAGCCGAACAGATTTCAGGTCGTTTCCAATGCGTCGCAGAAGGTTACGCCGATCCAACCCGAAAAGCTGTCCAAATCACCGTCCAACTAGACCGAAAAGACGACTACAAATAAGAGTCGATGCCAACGCATCGACTCTTATTTTTGTTTCCGCTGAAGTTGTTGACGCATGTAGCGACGGAATTCATTGAGTTCTTGTCGATGAAACGTCACACTTCCCCCTTCATAGCTCTGAGTCGCCTTGCGAGCAACTTCGATAATATTTCCTGGAAAATGTCCGTTCTTTACTAACCAATCGAGTGCTTCTTGTTTGGAGAGAAGGATACCTTCTTGTTCATAGGCTTGTCCGCGTATCAAGTTCAATACGCTGTACACCGTCTGTTCTTCAATCGAGTCAAGACAATCGAGCGCATCTGCTCGTATCGCATCAGAAAAATGAGCTGAATCGAATCCAGAGAGGAAGTTATGAAGCGGTTGCCCTCTCAAAGTGACACCTCGCTCTAAAATCACTAGGACGTGAGCTGCCAAATCAGGATCAGTGAATTCTTGTTGCAATTCGGTTCGTTCTTCCCTACTAGCTTCTTCAAAACGCGAGCGCCACCCTTCACTATAGTGAAACTCATAAGGACTTGGATGGTACCAATCTTCTAGTTGCGACGTCGTCATGATGCTCAGTTCGAGGGGATATGGCTCGTTGGAGTACGAGAGACAACAGTCGATGAGGTCTTGCCGCTCCTCTCGAGTCAACTCCTTCGATACGACGAGTAACAAATCTACATCACTTTGTTCCGGATGAAAACCACCCATCGCCAGTGAACCGTGGATATATATATGCTGAACAGTTGGTAGGAATCCATCGATCGCGTTTATGAAAGAAGCGATGAAGTTTTCTACGTTTTTTGAAACCTCTCTCATTCATCCGTCTCCTCGTGCACGTATTGAAGTACGGTCTCCGCTAATTTTTCTGGCAACCCTGCTTCCTTCAATTGTTCGAGTGATGCCAGACGAATCTGTTTCATCGACCCGAAATGGCGGATGAGCTGTTGACGACGCTTCGGACCGACACCCGGGATCTCATCAAGTATCGACTTCGTCATCTTCTTCGTCCGTAGGCTGCGGTGGAACGTGATGGCGAAACGGTGGACCTCATCTTGCATCCGCTGCAACAGATAAAAGGCGCTCGATCGTGGATGGAGCTCGACAACGCCCCCACCTTCTCCGAACAACAGTTGGCTCGTCCGATGTCGGTCATCTTTTTTGAGCGAGCCGACCGGCAAGTCGAGCCCGAACTCATTTTGAATGACGTCGAGCGCCGCATTCAATTGCCCGATCCCCCCATCAATCAGTAGGAGATCGGGTAATCGTTTGTCTTCCGTCAAGAGACGGCGGAATCGTCGACGGACGACTTCACGCATCGTCTCGTAATCGTCCGGTCCTTGGACCGTCCGAATTTTATACTTCCGATATTCTTTCTTGAGCGGCTTCCCGTCTTCAAAGACGACGAGTGCCGACACGGCGTCCGCGCCCTGAATGTTGGCGTTGTCGATGATGTCGACACGTGACAAGTTGGGAATCCCGATCGCTTCACCGAGTTCACGCATCGCAAGCAATGTCCGTTCTTCATCTCGGGCGAGCAACTCGAACTTCTCGTTCAAGGCGATTGTCGCATTCTTCGTCGCCAAATCAAGCAGCTGTTTCTTCGCCCCTCGTTTCGGCTGCATCACTTTCGTTCCGATGGCGTCATTCAGTAAATCAAGCCGGACCGTCTCTGGTACAAGAATCTCTTTCGGCACGACGTTTTGTTCATAGAACTGAACGATGAAACTTTCGAGTTCTTCCGAAGGCTCTCCATGCATCGGGAAGAGTGAGACATCGCGCTCAATCATCTTGCCGCCACGCATATAGAATACTTGAACGCACATCCAGCCTCGGTCGAGAGTATAGCCGAAGACGTCCCGCGCTGTCGGGTCGGCCGTGATCATGTTCTGTTTGTTCATGATGGATTCGACTGCTCGAATTTGGTCGCGCAATTCAGCCGCCCGTTCAAATTGCATGTCCTCAGCGGCACGTCCCATCTCAACGTTCAGCTTCGTGAGCGTCTCACTCGTCTCGCCGTTCAAAAAGCGCCGGATCTCATTCACGATCTCTTTTTGCGAATCCGTATCGACCGCCAGCTCGCAAGGACCTAAACATTGCCCGATGTGATAATACAGACAGAGTTTCTTAGGCATCGGCTGACATTTCCGCAGCGGATACAGCTTATCGAGAAGACGTTTCGTCTCGTTCGCCGCATAGGCGTTCGGATATGGTCCGAAGTAATGTCCGCCGTCTTTTTTCAATTTCCGTGTCGTCAATAGACGCGGATACGGTTCGTTCGTAATTTTGATGTACGGATATGTTTTGTCGTCTTTGAGGCGAATGTTGTACTTCGGGTCGTGCTTTTTGATGAGCGTCATTTCGAGTAATAACGCCTCGAGTTCGCTCGCCGTCACGATGTACTCGAAGTCACGAATCTCTGCGACGAGGCGCATCGTCTTGATGTCGTGTGCGCCCGTGAAGTAAGAACGGACCCGATTCTTGAGGTTTTTTGCCTTCCCTACATAGATAACCTCACCATATTCGTTTTTATGCAGATAGCACCCCGGTTCGTCCGGGAGCAGCGCTAATTTATGTTTAATGTGGTCGGTATGACTCAATTCCATTCACCTCAGTTTAGCTTCCTCCTGGACGGGAAAAAGAGTGTGATATCTCGTCAGAGGAGGATTTTATATTATGAAACGATACGATGTCATCATTATCGGTAGCGGATCCGCAGCGGGTCAAGCAGCTTCCATTTTACGCGAAGCCGGTAAAGAGATCGCCATCATTGAGAATTGGACGTTCGGGGGAACATGTCCTCAACGCGGATGTGACCCGAAGAAGATGCTTGCCGAAGGAGCAGAACTCCTTGCCCGAACGGAACGTATGCGTGAGCTTGGCGTCGAAGGAAGCCTGTCACTGGATTGGTCGTCCTTTAAAAAGCGGATTGATGAGTACCGCCTCTCTATCCCAACATCCAAAAAACAGCATTGGGATGAGATGAACATTGACTTATATCAGGGAGAGCCTCACTTTATCGATGAGGATTCAATCGTCATCGATGGTCACGAGCTCTCTGCCAATCAATTTTTAATCGCTACGGGTCAAACGCCCCGCCCTCTCGATATCCCAGGTGGCGAACTGGCGATCACGAGCGATGATGTGTTCGACCTTGACACGGTTCCCCATTCGATTCACATCGTAGGCGCCGGGTATATCGCATTTGAGTTTGCCCATATCTTCCGACGATTCGGAAGCGACGTGACACTCCTCATCCGTTCACGTGCGTTGAAAGCATTCGACCCGAACGTCGTCCATCGGCTCATTGAGGAATCGAAGCGAATCGGCATCACCATCCGACATGACGTCGAACCAACACGAATCGATGGCAACGTCTTAACGTTATCAGATGACTCTACCCTCGAAGGCGTGGTCCTTAACGCCACAGGACGAATTCCAAGCATCGAGCGACTCCGGCTTGAAGCGGTCGGTGTCACAGCGGATCATCACGGTGTACACGTGAACGAGCATCTGCAAACCAGTAACCCGAATATATACGCCGCGGGCGACGTCGCCAAAAGTCCCAATCCTGCGCTCACTCCATTCGCCGGTCAGGAAGGGCGCCTCGCCGCACTCAATATGCTTCACGGGAATACACGGTCACTCCCTGAGCGTCCGGCCCCGAACATCGTCTATGCGACGCCACCGATTGCCAAAGTCGGTCTTACGGTCGAGGAAGCGGAAGCTGAGGGCATTGACTTCGACGTGAAAGAAACGGACATGTCGCACTTCCTCACCTATTCACGAATCAACGACGCAACCGCATATTCAAAAGTGTTACTGAGTGCAGAAGGGCACGTCATCGGGGCTCATTTGATTGGTCACCACGCCCCTGAACTCATCAACCTGTTCTCTTTCATTATACAGAACAAACTGTCGCATCAACATGTGAAGCACTTAGAAGTCGCCTATCCGACCGCCGCCTCCGACCTGACCTATCTCATCTAAACAAAAGACGGGACTTGCCTCTTGGCAAATCCCGTCTTTTTCTTATTCGATTCCTTTGTCCTTGTCTTCTTTCAGTGCGTCTTGTAACGACTTCTCCCAGAGCGAGACCCCTTTCGCGTGCGCCGCACGCGAGATGAGGTGACCTCCAACAGGAGCCGTCAAGAGGACGAAGAAGAGCCCGAGCAAGAGTCTTGCATCAAACACCCGTTCATCGACATATACATGAAGGACGGCCGCAAAGAGGACGAACATGACACCGAGTGTCGCGCTCTTCGAGGCAGCGTGTGTTCTCGAATAAATATCAGGGAGACGGATGAGACCGATCGCGGCGACGACCGTGAAGAAGACGCCGATGATCGTGAAGATGCCGGTAATGAGATCAAAGATCATTGTCGCGGTCATGTTGGATTATCTCTCCCCTCTCTAAGAATTTCGAGAACGCCACCGTTCCGATGAAGGCCAAAATACTGAGTAGTAAGATGACTTCAAAATATAAGGTCGTATCGAGCAGAATCGACAGTAACGCGACGACCGAGATGAGCGCGATCCCGATTGAGTCGAGTGCGATGACCCGGTCTGCCGTCGTCGGTCCTTTCACGACACGATACAACATCATCAACATCGCAAGCAAGAGAATGGCGAGCGAGATGTAGATGAGAATGTCTAGTAAATCCATCACTCTGTCGCCTCCTTAATGCTTGATTCAAAGTTATCATAAATGTCTTTTTGTAGCGCTTCTTTATCCGGCATGTTGAGTGCGTGGATATAGAGCACGGAATTGTCTTTTGACACCTGAACGACGAGCGTCCCTGGTGTGAGCGTGATCAGCATCGAGAGCAAGCTGACTTTCCATCCTTTGTCGAGCGACGTCTCATAGCGGAAAATCCCTGGTTGGATTTTCAACTTCGGACTAAGGACGAGACGCAGTACCTCAAAGTTCGCGAGGAACAATTCACGGATGAAGATGAGAAGCAGTTTAAACAGACGCCAGACGCGTGTGAAGTAAAAGCCGCCCCCACTAGATTTAAAGAATCGGCGCATCATGAACAAGATGAGTAAGCCAAGTAGATACCCGACGAAGAATCCGCTCGTTGTGAACGATCCCGTGAGGAACATCCAGATGAACGCCAAGAAAAAGTTAATCAATAGTTGATAAGCCATCTGTCATTCACTCCTTTATCACGGCATCGATATAGATTTCTGGATTGACGAGCGGCTCAATCGCTTGCGTGATATACGGATGGATGGCTTCTGCCCCAAATCCGTATGCGACCGCAATGATGAGCAACAAGAAGACCGGTACAATCAAACGCTTCGTATACGGTACGAGCGGTCCATCATACTCGCGCTTCGCCTCGCCCCAGAACCCGTTCAAGAAAATCTTCATGACCGAATAGAGGACGAAGAGACTCGACAAGAGGACGAGAAGTGGTCCGAACAGCTCGCCTTCGTCCATCCCGCCTGAGACAATCAACAATTTCCCAAAGAATCCACTAAGTGGCGGAATCCCAGCGAGCGAGAGCGCTGCGACGAAGAACGTCCATCCGAACAGCGGGAAACGGGTGATGAGTCCACCCATATCGCGGAGTTGACCGGATTTGGTGATGCCAATCATCATCCCGACGAGCATGAAGAGAACCGCCTTGATAATCATGTCGTGAATCAAGTAGTAGAGTGACCCTTCAAGGGACGTCTGCGTATTGACCGAGATTCCGTACAAGATGACCCCGACCGCGATCATGATGTTGTAGATGATGATCAACTTCACGTCGTTATAGGCGATGGCCCCTGTCATCCCGATGAAGATGGTGAGGACAGCGAGCACCATGAGGAACGTCTGTAAAAACTCACCGTTCCCATCAAACAGTAGCGTGTACGTCCGCAAGATCGAGTACACCCCGACTTTCGTCAAGAGAGCCCCGAACATGGCGAGAATCGGGGTCGGTGCGACCACGTACGCTCCAGGGAGCCAGTAGTGAAGTGGGACGAGTGCCCCTTTCATCCCGAAGACGATGACGAATAGCACACCGATGACGGTGATGACGTCCGGGTTATCGACAAGCGGGATCTTCATCGCCAAGTCCGCTATGTTGAGTGTACCTGTGACACCGTAAAGCAAGGCGACCGACATGACGAAGAGCGCCGAGGCGATGATGTTCACGAGCAAGTATTTGATTGACTCACGTAACTGGACGCCACGTCCACCGAGTACAATCAATACGTATGAGGACATCAAGAAGACCTCAAAGAAGACGAACAAGTTGAAGATATCACCTGTCGTGAAGGCACCGTTCACCCCGACGAGCAAGAAGAGCATCGAGATGTACAAGTAGTTTCCTTCATATGAGTCAGAGAAATAATGGACGGCGAACCACACGATGAAGAGCGTGAGGAGAGTCGACGTCGTCACGAGTAGGGCTGACAACATATCCGATACGAGCGTGATGCCGAACGGTGCTTGCCAGTTCCCGAGGTTGAGAGTTTGAATTCCCTCCGTGGAGACCGTATGCACGAGAAAGAGTGACACGATCGCCGTAATAACTAAAGCTCCAAGAGCCATTGCGCGCTGCAGCTGGACCCGTTTTGGCATAAACATCATAAGGATGGCCGCAAGCGCAGGAATGACGATTGGAAAGACCGGTAAGTTAATCATACGATTCTGTTCCTTTCATTTCTTCCATATTGTCCGTGCTGAGCTCCTGATACGTGCGGTAGGCAAGTACGAGGAAGAACGCCGTCACCCCGAAACTGATGACGATTGCCGTCAAGACGAGCGCTTGCGGTAACGGGTCTGTGAATTCCGTCACACCGTCGACGAGAACAGGGGCAGCCCCTGTCTTCAAACCTGCCGTCGTCAAGACGAGAAGGTGTGCCGCGTGACTGAACAAGGCAGTGCCGATGATGATGCGTAACAAACTTCTTGAGAGAACAAGATAGACGGCACACATCGTCAGGACACCGATGATGATGCTAACGAAGATTTCCATTATTCACTCTCTCCAATCGTTTGTATAATCGTCAACGTGATTCCGATGACTACAAGGTAAACCCCTAAGTCGAACGCAATCGCCGTGTGAAGGGTCTGTTCACCGAGAAGTGGTAAGTCAAACTTCCCGTATGCGTGCGTCAAGAACGGACGACCCAAGAAAACCGAGTGAAGACCTGTCGCAAGGGCAATCAGTAATCCGGTCGCCGTCATGAGACGGTAGTCGATCGGGAGCACGTTCGCGAGCGTCTTCGAATCAAATGCGAGTAGCAACAAGACGAGTGCCGCGGATGTCATCAATCCACCGATGAATCCTCCACCTGGTGAATAGTGACCGGCAAAGAACAAGTCGATGGAGAAGATGACAATGATGAAGAAAATGATAATCGCGGCCGTCTGCAAAATAACGTCATTGACGCGTCTGCTGTTTTGCTTCATGTTCACCTTCTCCTTTCGTACGTCGTGTTGTTCTAAATTTAATCATCGTGTAGATTCCGAAAGCCGCAATCCCGAGAACCACGATTTCAAACAAGGTATCAAATCCACGGAAGTCGACGAGAACGACGTTAACCATGTTTTTACCTGCTGCAAGCTCATACACGTTCTCTTTGTAATACTCTGAGATCGAAGTGAGCGATTTGTTTGTGAGCGCCATGAAGCTGAGAAGCGTCACGGTCGTCCCGACGAGAACAGCCACGATGGCATTCCCGACTTTGAAACGCATCCGTACTTCCTTCTTGCTGATGTCCGGCATGTGATAGAAGACGAGCAAGAACAATGCGACCGAGACCGTCTCGATGACGAGCTGCGTGAGCGCCAAGTCCGGTGCACCGAAGAAGACGAAGAACAGTGCCACTCCATATCCAACGACCCCAAGTAGGATAATGGACGGGAGACGCGACTTCATGAAGAGAATCGCGAGCGCCGCTAGCATGACGACAGCTCCGAGCACATATTCATAAGGTGCAATCTCAGCCAGGTTCTCAAACGAGAAGCGGTACATGTCGAACCACCAGATGCTGAAGAGCATCATACCTGAAAGGAAGACGAAAATATAGATCAAGTACGACCGGATGAAACCAGTCATGTAGTTGTCTTTAAAGCGATATGCCGCCTTGTTCGACCATACGAGCGTACCATCGTACATCCCGTTGAGCGTCAAACGATGTGGGATGCGGTTGTAGATGCCCATCCATTTACCCATTTGCCAGAACAGCAATGAACCGAGAAGGATCACCCCGATTGTCATATATAGTTCAGGCGTCAAACCGTGCCAGAAGTAAATATCTACTTTAACATCTTGCCCTTGCGCGACGAGTGTCGGATAGATCGACTCGACGGCTGGCTTGATGAGCGAGTTCGACAACACGTTCGGGAAGAACCCGAGACCAACAACGAGAATCGCGAGGATGACCGGCGAAATTAACATGCCGATCGGTGCCTCATGCGGTTGTTTCGGCAATTGATCGAACTTCGCCTTGCCCATGAACGTCCGCGTGAACAGCATGATGCTGTAGATGAACGTGAACACACTTCCGACGAAGGCGATGATCGGGAGTAGAATCCCAATCGTATCGAGCGCGAAGAAGTCGGCCGAGAAGACTTTCGTCGTCGCCTTCAAGAACATCTCTTTACTCAAGAATCCGTTAAATGGCGGAAGACCAGCCATCGATAACGAACCGATGACGGCGACCGTGAATGAAATCGGCATGACGGTCATCAGACCACCGAGTTTACGAATGTCACGTGTGCCCGTCTCGTGGTCGACAATCCCGACCATCATGAAGAGCGAGCCTTTGAACGTCGCGTGGTTGATCAAATGGAAGATCGCCGCAATCGTCGCGACCATAAAGATGTTGTCATCCATGCCGTCATAGTGGAGCGCCGCCGCTCCGAGTCCAAGGAGTGACATGATCAACCCGAGCTGACTGACGGTCGAGAACGCTAGGATTCCCTTCAGGTCGGTCTGCTTCACGGCATTGAATGAACCCCAGAACATCGTGAACATCCCGACTCCGGCAATCGTCCATAGCCAGACGGATGATTCTTGGAACACCGGGCTCATGCGGGCCACAAGGTAGAGACCCGCCTTGACCATCGTTGCTGAGTGGAGGTACGCACTGACCGGAGTCGGTGCTTCCATCGCGTCAGGCAACCAGATGTGGAACGGGAACTGCGCTGACTTCGTGAACGCCCCGAGCAAGATGAGAATCATCGCGACGAGGAAGAATGGACTCTCGGCGATGACGCCCGAGTTCGCGACCATATCGCGAATGCTGTACGAACCGACCATCGATTCGAGTAAGACGATCCCCCCGAGCATCGACAATCCGCCGAACACGGTGAGAAGCATCGACTTCTGCGCTCCATAGCGGGAACGTTCTTTCTCATACCAATATCCAATCAACAGGAATGATGAAATCGATGTGAGCTCCCAGAACATATACATGACAATCATGTTATCCGAGAGAACGACCCCGAGCATCGCACTCATGAACATCAATAGATACACGTAAAAATGCCCGAGCGACTCTTTGTCCTTATTCAAATAGTAAATCGAATAAAGGACGACCAGTGCGCCGATTCCCGTGATGAGAAGGGCGAACAAGAGACTGAGTCCATCGACGTATGCCGTGAAGTTAATCCCGAGGGATGGCATCCACGCAATCGTCTCTGTCACGACGTCCCCTGCACTCGTGATCGGAATGAATCCGGCGAAGTAGGTGACGAGCACGACCGGAACGATCAAGACGAACCAGCCTGTATGAATTTGTTTCATCCCCCGGAACAAAAGCGGGATGAATGGTGCCGCAAGAAGCGGCAACAAAATAGCTAAATGTAACAGCGACAAGAAAATTCCTCCTTCGAACAGAGTCGTACAATAGATTGAGCCGTAAAGTAAGGTCACTTGACTCCATCATGTCTTCCTCATGAGTATAGCGTAAATTTTCGGTCTGTTTCCATGATAAAAGCTTCCAGTTCAAGCGCTCCCCCGTCAAAATTCCGAATCTGTTAAATATGAAGGAAGCTGACGGAATTTCTTCAAAAAAAATTTGAAATCAGACGTTATGTATCGGAATATGACCGGATTGAGGGTGCGTGGAATAACTCAACTTATTCCCTACTTGCCTCTCCTTTTCCTTCTTTTCTACTCAGTAAAACAAAAAAGCAGCCGATCTCAATCGGCTGCTACGCAATTATTGTGCTGTCGCGATAAACTCTTTCAATGCTTCTTTTGGTTGGAAGCCCATTGTTTTCGAAACAGGCTCACCATCTTTGAACATCATGAGTGTCGGGATACTTTGGATTTGGAAAGCACCTGCGACTTCAGGGTTTTCGTCGACGTCGAGTTTCACGATTTGGACTTGGTCACCCATTTCTTGATCGAGTTCTTCGAGAACTGGCGCGATCATGCGACACGGTCCACACCAAGTTGCCCAGAAATCTACGAGGACGACGCCCTCTTTTACATCTTGTTCAAACGATTGAGTCGTTGCGTGTTTAATAGCCATTTGTAAAAACCTCCCCAATAAGATGAGAGAGTCCTGATAGAGAACTCTCATGCAATTCATGTTCAGAGTATACCACGGAGGGTAACAACCCCAAAACGTTTTGCTTATTAGCTATTGACGAGGTGCTTACGGAACTCTTCTGTCAACATCGGGACGATATCGAACAAGTCGCCGACGATGCCGTAGTCTGCCACGCTGAAGATGTTTGCTTCTGGGTCCTTGTTGATGGCGACGATGACTTTCGCGTTACTCATCCCAGCCAAGTGTTGAATCGCTCCTGAGATTCCGCATGCGATGTAGAGGTCCGGTGTGACAACTTTACCCGTCTGTCCGATTTGAAGTGCGTAATCGCAGTAGTCGGCGTCACATGCTCCACGTGAAGCACCGACCGCGCCTCCGAGAAGCTCTGCCAACTCTTCAAGTGGTTTGAACCCGTCTTCGCTCTTGACGCCACGTCCACCTGCGACGATGACTTTCGCTTCCGCCAAATCCACTTTCCCAGTCGCTTTTCGCACGACTTCTTTGACGATCATCACGAGGTCTTTCAATTCGACGGCTGGCGTTTCAACAGAGACGCTCGCGCCTGCTTGACGTGCGAGTGCATCGATGTTGTTTGGACGGATTGTGAAGAACATGACCGAATCTTTGAACTTCACTTTTTCGAACGCTTTCCCTGAGTAGATTGGACGCACGAACTCTGCATCACGTCCAGTTCCTTCGATGGAGACAACGTCACTGATGAGTCCGGCATCGAGACGTGCCGCAAGTTTCGGGGCGATGTCTTTTCCAAGAGCCGTGTGCCCGAGAACGATCATTTCCGGATTTTCTTGCTCGATCAACTGGCGGAGCACTTGACCGTAGCCGTCAGGCGTATAATGCTTGAGGCGATCATCTTCGACGACGAGGACGCGGCTTGCACCATACTCCCCGAGTTCTTGTGCGAGTGATTGCACGTGATCCCCAATCACCACTGCCGTCACATCGTCTGTCAATTGCTTCGCCGCAGCGATGGCTTCGAATGATACGTTACGTAACGCGCCTTCACGCGCTTCTGCGAGTACTAAAGCTTTCATTTATGATCTCCCCCTTAAATGACTTTCGCTTCCGTGCGAAGAAGTTGTACGAGTTCGCTCACTTGTGTCGACATGTCGCCTTCAAGGATACGGCCTGCTTTCTTCTCTTCTGGCAAGAATCGTTCAATCGTCTCGATTTTCGCTTCGATTTCATCTTCATCGAGATCGATGTCCATGAGTTCGAGTTCTTCGAGCGGTTTCTTCTTCGCCTTCATGATTCCTGGCAAGCTCGGGTAACGTGGCTCGTTCAACCCTTGTTGTGCCGTCACGAGAAGTGGGAGTGCGACTTCGATCACTTCCGTATCCCCTTCGACGTCACGTGTTACCGTAGCCGTTGTACCATCGATTTCAAGAGCCGTGATCGTCGTCACGTAGTTCATGTCGAGAAGTTCTGCGACACGTGGTGCGACTTGTCCGCTACCGCCATCGATTGCTACGTTTCCTGCGAAGATGAGGTCCGCGTCTTGTTCTTTCAAGTATGTGGCGAGCACTTTTGAAATCGTGACATGGTCCGCATCCTCGACATCGTCCTCGATTGAGATACGAACGGCTTTGTCCGCTCCCATCGCAAGCGCTGTACGCAATTCTTTATCCGCGTCTTCTGGTCCTACCGTGACGACCGTGACCTCTCCCCCGAGTGCGTCACGTTTTTGAATCGCTTCTTCGACCGCATATTCGTCATACGGGTTGATGATGAACTCAGCGCCATCTTCTTGAATTTCCCCATTTTCGAGCTGAATCGCTTCCTCAGTATCAAACGTACGTTTCAGCAAAACAAAAATATTCATGGTTGATCCCCCTTTAGTCAATTCTTTCCCATCATTCATGAATCAGCATTCATTTTTTGAGCTAGTGATAGGGCTCACTGTTACGTAAGCCCTTTTTTCAACATATGGTGCACATTTGGAAGCGTCGACAACAGATCATACTTGAAGCCGCTCGCCATCCAACTCGTCACAACCTCATCGATTGTGCCGAAAATCATTTGACGGGCGAGTCGATAGTCTAAATCCTTGTCAAACTCTCCTGTCTCGATTCCATGTTTGACGACAGAATCGATTAAGTTCAAATACGGTTTGAGCACTTCTCCGATTTTTTGGCGAAGTACCAAGTTCGACTGCCGAAGTTCGATTTGTGTCACGACGGCGAGGTCGTAATCTGCCGACAGTTGCTTTAAATGTGATTCAATCAACTGATACAACTTACTCCCGGCTGACGTCTCGCTCTCGATTTGTTGTTTCGAGTAGTCGATGAACAGCCCCATCTTCGCTTGGAACAATTCGATTAAGAGATGCTCCTTGTTTTTAAAGTACAAATAGATCGTGCCGTCCGCGACACCCGCCTCTTTGGCGATGGCTGTCACCTTTGCACCGTGATAGCCATGATTGGCAATTACTTTGACCGCCGCATCAATGATTCGGTCACTTTTCGAAATATGATTTGTCATTAACCCCAAGCTCCTTACCGTTGCAGAAAAATGAATGATGGTTCATTCATTTATTATTCTATCATGCGTACGCTTGGTGTCAACTGCTTTGTTTCACTTGTTTGGCCTTCTCTTCGTCGACGAGGACACGGCGTAAAATCTTACCGACGAACGTCTTCGGCAACTCGTCGCGGAACTCATACAACTTCGGCACTTTATAGGCCGCAAGCTTCTCACGACAATGTTTGTCGAGTTCTTCTTCCTTCACACTCGAGCCATCGCGAAGGACGATGAACGCTTTGACCGTCTCACCCCGATATGGATCTGGGACACCGATACAGACCGCTTCCTTCACGGCTGGATGTTCGTAGAGGACTTCTTCGATTTCACGCGGATAGACATTAAAGCCACCTGCGATGATCATGTCCTTCTTCCGGTCGACAATATAGAAGAACCCGTCCTCGCCCATGTAGCCGAGGTCACCAGTTGCGAGCCACCCATCTTTCAAGACGGCTGCCGTTTCCTCCGGTTTCTGCCAGTAGCCTTTCATGACTTGTGGACCGCTCAGCATGATCTCCCCGATTTCACCGATGTCCGCCTCTGTTTCTCCGTCTGCTTTTACTATTTTAGCAGAAGTATCCGATAACGGGGCACCGATCGAGCCAACAATCCGTTTATCCCACAAGAAGTTCGCATGCGTAACCGGCGACGTCTCAGACAAACCGTACCCTTCGACAATGCGACCACCCGTAATCTTCTCAAATTCCTCTTGCACCTCGATTGGAAGCGGAGCCGAACCCGAGATACATGCCTCGATCGAAGACAAATCGTACTTCTTCAGTTTCGGGTCGTTCAAGATTCCGACATACATCGTTGGTGCACCCGGGAAGAAGTGTGGCTTTTTCTTCTGAATCGTCTTCAAGACATCCGTCACTTCGAAACGTGGTACGAGGACGAGCTCATAGCCGTTCGTGACCCCGAAGTTCAGACAGCACGACATCCCATAGACGTGGAAGAACGGTACGACACACAAGACGCGTTTCTCGTCCCCGCGATTATACTTATAGAATAAGTTCGTGATTTGATCCGCGTTCGCCGTCAAGTTGAAGTGGGTCAACATGACGCCTTTCGGAAGTCCCGTCGTCCCCCCAGTGTATTGAAGAACGGCGACATCTTCCTTCGGTTCGATGTCGAGTGGCGTGATAGGGTTAAAGTCTTTATAATTTTTGAACGGCGTCGATCCGGTCGTATCGATGACGATATTGTTCTCACGTTTCACTTTGATTGGATACAGTTTGTTTTTAGGGAATGGTAAGTAATCAGCGATACTCGTCGTGATCACGGTTTGAATCTCTGTCTTCTCACTGACGCGAAGCGTTTTCGGATATAACAGATCGAGGGTGATGACGATTTTGACGCCTGCGTCCGTGACGAGGTTTTCTAGCTCACGTTCCGTATAGAGTGGGTTCGTCTGGACGACCGTCCCTCCTGCATAGAGTACGGCATAGAACGAGATGACGTATTGAGGACAGTTTGGAAGCATGAGGCTGACGCGGTCGCCTTTTTCAAGCCCTTTCGCTTGAAGCATCGTTCCGAGTCGACGTGCGGCATCATCGATTTCCGCGAATGTCCACTCCTTTCCGATAAAGGAGACGGCCGTACGATTTGGATAATCCTTTGCTGCACGAGACAACGCCTCATAGAGCGGCTTTACCTCATAATCGATTGACTGGGGCATTCCTTCTGGATAATCTTGTAACCACGGTTTGTTCATCGCTGTTCCTCCTTGGAAATGAATACTCATTCAGTTAACCCTATTATAATGCTAAGAAAACGCTTTCATCTACCCTTTACCCGATAATTTTCAGAAAATATCAAAAAAAGCGATTGGATTTGTCATCCAATCGCTGTCATACCCGCCTAAAATAGGAATCTTTCGAATCCAGTTTTTCAAGCTTCTGATTCATGAGTTGTTGCAATTCTTTTTCATGACGAATATTTGAGAAGTCAGTCCCGAACCATGCCTCCATTTCAGGTCGAGAGAAGGCATAGGTCCGGTTCGGGAAAGCAAAACGGACGATTTCGGCGTTCGGGATGAGGGTGAAATAGGCAGCCGCATTCCGAATCGCCAGATGTTCTTGTTCCGCTCGTTCCATACCCGGGTCTTCGTAACGGACGGTCAACCCATAAGGACGCTTCTTCGTCTGCAGTTCGACCGATCGATAGCATTCATGTAGCGGCAAACTTCCGGCAATGCCGACGACGGCTGCATTGTCCCCGACTTTCGCCCCTTTGTATTCAAAGGCGTCCGGTTCCGGGTTCATACATCCTGCCAGTGAAATGACGAGTACGAACAACAGACAGAAGCGTTTCATAGGTGTCCCTCCTTACGATTTGAGTCTCAAGTTGAAGCGGTAAAGCAAACGTTTAGCGAGTAAGTGTGCTAAGAACGCTCCGATCACAAAGCCTACGATGTACAACATACTGTTCGCTTGATACGTGAATGTCGTGAACACAATTCCTGTGAACATCGCGATACATCCAACGATGATAATGTGGACGAGCCATAACCAGTTGTTGAACATGAAGAAACGACCGTTGTTTTCTTGCGGTGCACGATTGTACATCCAAGCTCCTAACCATAATGACAAGACGATAAAGACGATAGACGATGGAATGCTAATCGTGACGAACTCTTGCCAATACTGATCGGATCGAATGTATTCATATAAAGATAAATTCATCAAGTTACCGAGTGGTGAGATGGCTTGAATAAATACACTTTCATAAGCTGAATCAATTAACCAACCCAACGCATCACCTCGACCAGTCAGCGAGTAAGCTGATCCTTGAATCAATGCGAGAATTCCTAACGGGAAAATCAAGGCGACAAACGACCACACTGATTGAGAAATCGATTCCCCACCGAACGATCCCATCCATAAAGCCAACGAGAATAACGAGATCCCAATCAAGGCGATATACAGGACGATCACGATCGATTTAAATACGGTCCCTTCTAATAAGAAGGAATAACGGGAAGTGGCGACCAATGCAAACATCGCGATACTTCCTAACAGCGTGGACATGATAATCCCACTTGCCCCCAACACCCATTTTGATATGTACAGCTGGGTGCGGGTGAAGGGGAGCGACATCGAAAAGTCCGACATTTGACTGTTTCGTTCGGCACCAATGAGCGACGTGGCCATGAGCGCACTAAACACGACGAATAAGAATACAACTGGTCCTACCGGAATGACATCACCTATGTCACCAAGATAGAAAGCTAAACTCGAATCAGGGTCGAAGAAGGACTCAACCGTCAGGCGATCTCGTTCTTCAAACGGGATCCCGTAATCTACAGAATTCGCTCGTGCATCTTTAATCTGCTCATCAAACTGTTCGAATTGTGTCCAAGCCGGCACAGTGAAGGCGACGACGCCTAAGAAGACGAGCAGCATCCAAAGCAACGACACTTGTTTCCAATCTTTCTTTAACAATACTTTAGACAACATGGGCTTCTCCTCCTAACTGGACACGGAAGACGTCTTCAAGAGACATCGGAATCTCTTCGATGAGCATCGGATTATATGAATCGATGAACGTTTCGAGCTCTTCCGTCCGTTCTTTCGCCATGAATAGCACGACACGTCCCGTCACGCTGATGATTTCGATATCTTTTCGTTCGAGCAGTTCGACCGGGACATGGTCGTTGAAGACGACTTGCCACTTGATGCTGAGGGCACGTGCCTCTTCGAGTGACAAGATCGCTTTGACACGTCCATTCTCAATCATGATGATGCGGTCAGCGATGCGTTCGAGTTCATGGAGTTGGTGACTTGAGACGATGATCGAGCAGTTCCGATTCTCGACTTGGGCAATCATCAGTTTTAACACATCGGATTTGGCGACGACATCAAGTCCGTCCGTCGGTTCGTCGAGCAGGTAGTACTTCGCTTGGACGGCGAAGGCGAGTGATAACGTCACGAGTGCCTTTTGTCCTTTAGAAAGCTGGCGGATCTTTTTGTTGTCGATGTTGTATCGTGTCAATGTCTCACGGAAGACGGTACGGTTGAAGGATGGATAAATCGATTCATACAGGTCCGTCGCCTCGTTCACCGTATAATTTTTGAGCGCATCGGCTGAATCCGGTACGAAGATGACGTCACGCTTCAATCCCGCATCTTTAAAGATACTCTTCGAACCATAGAGCACGTCGCCCATATCTGGGCGAATGATGCCGACCATCGTCCGGAGAAGCGTTGTCTTACCGGCACCGTTACGTCCGACGAGCGCAATGATTTCTCCAGATTCGACCGTAAAGTCGATGCCATCGAGTATCGTTTGACGGTCAATTTTTTTACTTAACTGTTCAACTTTCAGCATTGGATTTCCCTACTTTCTCATATTCCGTTCGCAATACGTCAATGGCTTCGTCTAACGGCACGTTCGCATAGTGGCAATCGATCGCAATCTTTTTGATCGAGGCGATGACCGGCTCACGTGCCGCATCATCGTCCACCCAGTCCTCGGAGACGAACGTCCCACGTCCACGTCGCATCTCGAGCAGCCCGAGCCGTTCCAACTCCTGATACGCCTTACTGACCGTATTCGGATTGATGACGAGATCGGTGGCGAGTTCACGCACGGACATCACCTTATCTCCTGGTCGTAAAATTCCACGGATAACAAGTTCTTTCGTTTGATTGACGATTTGCTCGTATAGCGGTTCTGAACTTTTCATATCGATTTTGTATAACATGGGTCACACCCTCTCATAATCAATGTTACTCTTTAAGTGTATTATATGTATTAGTACACGCAATTACAATAGTTCTTTGAGGGCACTTTTAGTTTACAGCGAAATGGAAATGATTTGAATAAGACTTTGGACCGAGGTATTCTCCTTCAATATCAGGTAGATTGAACGAGAGGTGACGAAATGATTAAAAAACGATTACTGGCAGGTATGGCTGGTGGGTTTCTTGCTGGCAGCCTCTTCGTATATACGACGCTTGAAAAGTCAGAGGCAAGGGAGACTTATATGGCGTATGTGAAGGAAACGTACAACGAACAAGCCGATATCGAACTGTCTCGCGACTGGCATATGGGCGGTTATATCGGGGAAATGACATTGACGAAAGAACCATTCGCTGGAACTTACTATCTTGAAACGTATGGTGACGGCTCCATCCACGATAACGTGCTCGAGACGTATTGGGAACGCGAGGCAGAGCGGACGATTCACGAGCGACTCGTGTCGCAAGGAATCATAAAAGAAGAAGAGACTGTCCGTGCGGAAGTACCGACCGGAGTGTCCGATGATGCGCAAGCAAAAGTCAGCCCGACCCCGACGTCCATCTATGATACGAATCCGAAGACGTATCTCGACGTCTCGATCATGTTTCATGAAGACTGGAACAATACGGACGAACAGAAACAACGAATCCTCGATGTCATCCGTGAAGTGGAATCCGACGTCTATTCGATTCACTTCTCGTTCGACGGGAAGCCTGGAGGAAATGACGATTACACAGAACGGTACATGATGTTCACGCGCAAAGCGTCTGACATCGACCCGTCCTTCCTCGACGTGCGGACGATTGAGGACTTGAATGCCTACGACCGAATGTATGGATTCGACGAGACGACATTCACGACAGAATATCGATTTGATGGCACTCCCATCGAAGAGGAGACGACACGATAAATTTCGGTGTCGTCTTTTTTTGAGCGTTTGACTTTACAGGCAATCCAAAACGTTGTATCGTTTGACAAGTCAACGATTGATAAGTCAATCGAGAAAGGTGGGACGCAATGGACCTACGTGAAATCAGCCGATTACTTTACCAAATCAAGTTGGCGGAACAAAACGTCGCATCGTCGTTCGAACGGGAGACAGGATTCAGCCTGACCCGCTACGAGATGTTACAAGTCGTCAAAGAACGAGGCGTTTGTTCGCAACGTGCGATTAAAGAAGAGATGAAAATCGACAATGCCGCCATCACTCGACATTTGAAAATCCTTGAAGAGAAAGGATTTGTCGTCAGAGAGCGGAACGCGGAGAACCATCGCGAGATGTTCGTCCGTGTGACAGAGAAAGCAGAGCAAGACCTCGGGCACTGCGAACGAGACGAACAGGCCAACCACCTCGTCTTACAAGCCTTGTCCGCTGAAGAGATTCAACACTTATCCGGACTGCTTCAAAAATTGAACAGTCACGCCTAAACAGAGAAAGAAGGAATTCACCAATGGCAACTACATTCGAAAACAATACATTTACAGACGTCATGTTCGGTCGTAAATCAATCCGTGTCTATGACGAGAACGTGAAAATCTCACAAGAAGAAATGCTCGAGATGATTCAAGAAGCAACGACTGCCCCATCATCTGTCAACATGCAACCATGGCGCTTCGTCGTCATCGAGAGCCCAGAAGCGAAAGAGACGCTCAAACCACTCATCCGTTTCAACACACGTCAAAACGATTCGTCTGCAGCGATGCTCCTCATCTTCGGAGACATGGAGTGCTACGAGTACGGCGAACAAATCTACGATCAAGCGGTCGCAGAAGGCAAAATGCCACAAGAAGTGCGTGACCAACAGCTCGGCGCAATCATCCCTTACTACAAAAACCTCTCGAAACAAGAGATGAACGACATCGTGAAAATCGATGCGAGTCTCGCAGCGATGCAATTCATGCTCACAGCCCGTGCACACGGCTATGACACGAACCCAATCGGTGGTTTCGAGAAAGACCAACTCGCAGAAGCGTTCGGTCTCGACAAAGACCGTTATGTACCAGTCATGATCTTGTCTGTAGGGAAAGCAGCAGAAGAAGGTTACGAATCAGTCCGTCTTGACGCTCAAACGGTCACATCATTCAAATAATTCATTAAACAATCGGAGGAATCAACCATGATTTTAGTCAACGCCACATTCGATATCCAAGTTTCACAACGCGAGAACTTCTTGCGCGATATCCAAATCTTGATTGACTCATCAAAACAAGAAGCGGGCTGTGTCGGATATGACCTATACGAGTCAACATCTGTCGAGAACCGTTTCGTCATGATCGAGAACTGGGAAGACCAAGCCGCTCTCGAGCAGCACAACCAAAACCCAGTTCTCATCGACTTCGCACAAAACGTGGCGAACTACGTGTCTGCAAAACCAGTCGTACAAGTAGCAGCGGTCAACTAATATGTCGACGCTCACCCTTGTGCTCGGGACGCTTGTCGCCATCGAATTCTTCTATATCTTCTACTTAGAGACGATTGCGACAGCATCCTCGTCGACGTCACGCGTCTTCCGTCTATCGAAAGACGAGCTGACGAGAGACTCGGTGTCGGTTTTGTTCAAAAATCAAGGCGTCTATAACGGATTGATCGGGGTCGGACTCTTGTACGGACTCTACCTCTCCCCCAACCCCGTCGAGGTTGTCACCATGATCCTGACCTATATTATTCTCGTTGCCCTATATGGCAGTATCACGAGTGACAAGAAGATTATCCTGACACAAGGTGGGCTCGCCATCTTGACGTTGATCTCGATGTATATGTGATGACAGAAAAAGCGTTCGACCTGAGAAATGGTCGGACGCTTTTTTATTGAGTGTCATCGTTCCAGTACAATGGAAAGATTCTTGATAACAACAGTTTCGACAGGTATTTCTTCAAGAAAAGGTAGATAGCCATCATTAGTAGACATCCGTTCCTTGTATGACTGGAAAAGTATTAAGTAATTCTTAAACTATCGCTCGTTTGAATCAAGTCTTCAAAAGTCTCGTCATTGATTTCAATGACATTGCATTCGATAAAGAAATGATCTTTGTTGTTCACTTGAAAATATAAGTTAGTCTTTGATGTTATTTCTTCAATCGCTGTTAATTCAGAATCTAAGCTCTTAATTTTTATGTGTGCAAATCCATTTGGGTGATAACCAATCTCGCTGACGAAAGAACTATCATCTTTCTCACGGTTGTTAAGTCTATACGTTTCATAAGGATCTTCATTATAAACGACTTCTTCTTGATAAACATAGTATGAAAGAACCTCTTTGAAAGAAACTCGTGTTTTTAATATAGATTGCTGTTTTACACTTTCTACCAAGAGTGTAATCGTCTCATTGAAGTAATCGATATCTAACTTTGCAATTTCCCAACCGTTGACCAAGAATTCTAAAGACTCATTCATTTTGATTTCGTTCTCATTCATTTTCCCTTACCTCATTCACTTTTTAAATTTTTTTATAAGCGAAATAATGGTTGATGGAGATGACTCTTGCAATGTAATGTGAGTTTCAGAAGCGTTATTCGAAAAGTTACCGGCTCGGTTTAACGCCTTGTTACCGACAGACATTCTCCAATATGCTTCTTTACGCCCACCGGATCCAGCTTCCATTAATCGAATAACAATTTCTTGCTTCTTATTTGGTATCGTAATTACCTTACCTTTACCATTTTTAGCATCTTTAACTACTCCACCATACGCTTTTGTAATTTGTGAAACTCCTAAATCAATCATAGCCTGCATAGCGACTTTTTTACCGTAATGCTTAATCACGTATTGCAGACCAGCTCTAAGAATAAGCGGGATTAGAGCCGGAAGTACAGATGCAGAAGCTTCAATCGTATTTACAGAAAATGTTTCACCACTATTTAAGCTCCTGATTTCCCCCTCGAAGTTCTCCCCTTCGATCCTATTGATTTCTACAGTATAAACTTCTTTAATACTATTTTCAGTATCATTTGAAGAGATAGTAGCCTTAATCTCTAAATCCTCTTCATTAAAAATAATATTCGATTCAATGCTTTGATTATCGATTTCAATATTCGAATTTACTAGGACATCTTGAGAACCTGACGTTAATAATTTCATGTCCAAATTTTCATCATTCAACCCTAACTCTTCTTGAACATCAATATCTTCTGTAGAAGACGGATTACTCTGGATTTCTTGAACTTTTTCTTCGATTATATTTATCTCTGATTTTTTTGAATCTGATGCCGAAACGTTGGAACCACTGATTACTGAACTAAATATTAATGTAATTACAATTAATTTTGTTATTAAACTTCTCATAATATATCCCCCTGTTTTCTAAAATCGAATAACCCTAATAAATAATCGTACTGATTTGTTTGACAAAATAAGAAAAGAAAATAGCAGTGACTATTTCCAATAAAATTACTCCCTCCCCATCTTTATTCAATGTATTTATCTTACAAATCATATAATCATTCTGAACTATACTAGCTTTTCAAAAAAGAAACTATCGGTTCCTCATTGGTTTTTTTAATGTAAACTAATAGTGGCATTGTTGTCGTATCAGTCTTTTAAGGGGTGTAAAGAGTTATGAACTGTAAATTGAAAAAGAGATTAAAACAGTTACGATTAGAAAATAAATATTCACAACAGCAAATTGCTGACAAACTTAACATCACCAGGCAAGCAGTATCCAAATGGGAAAATGGTAAATCTATACCAGATATTGAAAATTTGAAATTACTTTGTGAAATCTATAACGTTTCTTTAGACAATATTCTTGAAAATTCAGTTCTTACTGAAGAGAAAATAAGCGTCCGAAAAAATAGTGTTCGATCTGAGATGAGACACTGTGCATTGGTTTTGAACATTGTCGCAAGTTACTTTCTTGCGCCTTTCGGATTTATCACGTTGGCAGCAGTACTTTTTTTTATGAAAAGAACAGACGAACATCGTTTATTACTTACGTTTTTATCCTTAATGGCTTTAATTAAAAATATCCACTCTACTTATTATATCTAGTGTTTAAAATAACTATCTTCTCTTACTTTTTCATGAATCTCATCGTACGAACTGATAGTTGGTAAAACACGTTATCAAATTGTGTAGTAGCCTTGGTATATTCAGATTCTTTAAATTAAGAATGAAACAAACAATTATCAAAAAATATAAAGAAGTAATTTAAGAAAAGAAAGACTCAATATAAACTTTAAAATAGCGTTTTTTATTCAGTATTAAGTTTTACTCAGAAAGGAAAATCAATATGATCAAACTTAAAATATGCACTCTAGCAGTAGTAGTTTTGATTTCAACAATCGTAACAGGGAGTGATCGTTCAACGAATATCAAGCGAGGAATGGAGTGTGAACAAAATTGGACGCATTGTGCTCTTTCGTTAACAAAAAACAAATTATCATCCTCTAAACAACCAATTAAGATTGCGATAATGGATACAGGAATCAATAGTGATATTACTCAATTACATAAGTACGTTATCAAACGGTATAATACGCTAGATAATTCTTCGAATACTTCAGCTATACATCCTCACGGAACTATGATTGCAAGTATCATCGCCGCTACCTCTTTTGAAAATTCAAAGATTGGAATCAACGAGAATATACATTTGTATGATGTTCAAACCTTAGATGACCAAGCAAACGGAGAACTTGATAATACAGTTAGAGGAATTGATTGGGCTATAAAACAAAACGTAGACATCATTAACATGAGCTACGGTTTTTCCCATCATGATAAATCTTTAGAGAATGCTATTAAGAGGGCCCACGATGCCGGAATCATAATCTTAGCAGCTGCTGGTAATACACTCGGTTTATCGACAGATTACCCTGCCCGCTATAAAGAAGTACTATCTATTTCTGCTATTGATAAAAATAAATCAATCTATGCATATGCCGCTAAAGGAAAAGTCGATTTTGTAGCACCAGGAGTGGAAGTGCCTGTTCTAAACCTAGACGGTAAAATCGAATCTCAATCAGGAACATCTTTTTCAACCGCATATGCCACTGCTGTTGTTTCCTTATTATTCAACAATGAAGAAAGAAAAAACTTAATAGCAAAATTAGAGCAAAACTCTATAAATTTAGGTCCAATTAATCAGTATGGAAATGGATTGATTCAATACATCGAAAATTAAAAACACTTTATAGCGCGTTAAAAAATATTAAGATGATTATTATCTAACTTGCATTTAATCAGAGTATCGTGACTTATTATTTTATTAAATGCTATTCAACAGAAAATCATCACCTCAAACAATGAATGGTTCTCTGTTTTACTTTTTACAGTGGATTCAGTACTAATTTGTATAGAAAATCGAAATGTTCTTTCGTCTTGTACAAATAAAATATTTTTTCATAGTAAACGAGATTTCTTTACAACTTTAATTTGTTTGCGCAAGTCACAATTTCACCTATAAATTGAATAAAATATAGTTCTTTGAAGTAGATTATGACTGCTTAGTCAAGCTCATCTATAAGATTATTTAAAATCCAGACCCTAATTACAATTCATTCAACTAAAGTAATGAGCGACTATGTATACACGTTCCCCCTCTTCACAGTTAATTGTTCATCATATCGATTTCATCAAAAAAAACGCCCTGACCGAAGCCAGAGCGGAATTAATGTCTTACAAAACGAAAATCGCTGCAGATACACCGACGACACCAACGAGCGCCATCGCATATACCGGTACACGTGGCATTTCGCCATTGTTGTCGAGCGCTTTCCCGAACATGTAGAAGACGATTGGGTGCACGAGGAACGGCATCGAGAAGATGAGCGGGATGAGAAGTGACGCTTCCGTTCCGAACATTCCACCTTGAACCGCTGCGAACAAGCCGAAGTGCGAGATCGCTGACGATTGTGCCATCGTCGTGTAATCAAACGCAATTGTGCTGAACGCCAAGATAACGAGACCACCGAAGACGGCCATCATCTGCCATCCGAACGAGAACTGCATAAGGGCTTTGACTTCTTTGAAGTCTTCCCCGTTCGCCGCACGTAAGTTTTTCAACGCGAGCGCAGTGAGTACGAGACCGACCAAAACGATGATGGCTGTCGGCCAAATCCAGAGCGCACCGTTGTCGGCACTGACCGCGAGGATTGAGAAGACGAAGATATGTCCGAAGAACGGGATGTTGATCATGATCGGCGCACGTTTCGCTGCTACTTGACCGAAGTCACCAGCCGTACACGCTCCTGTGAGACCACTGTGTGAAAGTGACCCTGCCATACCTGGCGCGAGGTTACGGATGTGACCCGTACGAGCAAACCACATGATGAGTGCGATTCCACCGAACATCCAGAACAACTGACCGAAGAAACCGTACACGAGAATCGAGTTCATGCCTTCGATGGCGAACGCGTCACCGATTCGTGAACCACCAACCATGAAGTTAGCAGCCAAGACGACCGGAATCCCTGCGAAGAGAAGCGCGCGGACTGTCGGTCCGTACGTCCAGTTATGGAAGATGGCACCGAGTGCTGACGAGATCAACATCGCGAAGAAGATTTGCGGCAATGCGATAATCGGCTGAACCGCTGTCGCAATCAAGAACGAGACGAACAAGATGACAAGCAAGAGGACTGTCTCGATGACACCTTTTTGCATGTATACTTTCTTGTCCTGAATCTGTGCTTTATGGTCGATGAGTAAGAACGACACCGCGAGACCGAGGAGTGCGAGGATTGGGTAGTAAAGCGCAATCCCTTCTGCCGTACCTGGCTCGATTGCCATACGGAAGAATCCTTCCAAACCGACGAGCAAAAAGAACGAACGAAGGATGAAGATGAACTGCGTACGTCCTGTCCCGAGGAACATTTCCTCTTTAGAAGGAACGACGATGTCCTCCATGTCGAGCTCTTGTTTACTCAAGATTTTACGAAGTTCTTGTCCACCGACGAAGAACGAAACGACTAACGCGATGATTGTCGTCCGTGACAAGAAGTCGACGAGCGGGAATTCAGGAAGACCCGGTGTCGCGATACCGAGCTCGACCATACCGAATCCGAGACCGAGACCGAAGATGACGATGACGAGGATCGGCGAAAAACGCGTCCCAGCCACGACCATACGAGATAAAATGACCATTGGAATGACGAAGGCCATAAGCAACCAGAATTGGTTGATCAGTTGCATTTGAGATAATTGCTGTACTAGTTCCATTGACTAACCCCTAACATAATTTTTAGCACACAATATCGAAGTGTACAGTAATGAACATTGTGTGACAATAGGGTGTGATGTTTTGTAAACATTGAAAGCGGAACCAAGTGAAATTGGTCCCGCTCTCGTTAGTTATTGGATTGTCTAAGACCCCAAATGCCTTTATTTCCCGTGGAATAAAAGAGGTCTTCTTTTCCGGTAAAGCTCGCCGAATCACTGGAATGCGCACGAATCTGTTTATTGACGTGCCCTTTCCAATCTTTATATCGATCGAGCTCGAGTTGATAGTATGATTTTTCGACATACGCATAAATGTCTTTTAAAGATGCTGTCCCACCGTGGTGTTGGAGGGCGAATTGGATTTTGCGTAGTAATAGGCGTTTCACATCTTTCATCTCCTTATATAATTAGCAATTATGTATACCTAATTTATCCATACCCTTTCTAAAAAAGTTACAGGTTTTTAGATGTATTTCCTTTATAATAGGAATATAGACCTGAATATCTCATGTTTGGAAGAAAGGAAATCGATATGAACCAAAAGATTTACAACACTGAAAGAGAGATTTTAGAGGAAGTTGCTTTACGGCATGACCTTTCCCCTAATCTTCTTCAAAACATTCTCACAACATCGAAAGCTAATTACTATGGGGAAGCAATGACTCCAACAAAAAGACAAAAAGAGTTAGAAGAAGAATTAAAGTATTTGATTAAAAAAGGTAATTCTCTAACTCAATCTATTGGTAATTCTAAAAAGTCAGGCTTAAAGTTTGTGCGGATCCAATTAAATAATTACAAAACTTATTTAAATACGCAAACAATCAATTTCGATACACATACAGATGAGAAAAACATCGTTTTAATTGGTGGGTTGAACGGTGCAGGCAAAACGACAATCTTAAAAGCCGTTCGGTACTTACTATTTGGTAGACGAGGAATGACGGATGCTGAATTCCAGCAACAGTTCACTAATACTATTAATAACTCTTTTTTTGAAAAGGGTGGAAGAGAAGCTAGTGCTTCACTGATTTTCGAACCAGGTGATGGTCATCATTATGAAATCAAAGTGGTTTGGCAATATGATAGCAAGAAGCGGGTTGTATCCGAGAATAAAACATTCAGCAAACGAACGATTGGTGCAGCACGTCCAAAACGAAATGAAGAGATCACTCCACACAATGTGGATGATTTTAATCGAACAATTGATAAATTGATTCCATTTGACGCCTCTCAATTTTTAATCTTTGATGGTGAAGAAATTCGACGTATTATTTCATCTCGAAATTCTACAGACTTTAAGGTAACCATCGAGCGTATGAATGGATTCTTACATTTTAATATTTTAAAAAACGACTTAGACAAAATTTATTCCCGCAAGCAAAACGAACTCGCAGTCGCTCAAAAGAGTACGGAGTTGTTAAAATTCAACAAAAAAATTACAGACCTTAAAGCACAACTTAGTGAATGGTCTGAAAAAAGAAGCAAGAGTGAAGAGCGAGTTTCTACTTATAATAAAAAACTTGATTATTATAAAAAACTTCGGAACGACAAGTTAACGCAAAACAGTGAATCACGTGAGGAATTTGCTGCTTCAATGAGTGCATCGCAGGTTCAATATAAACAAACAATGGACCAAATCTCGAAACTGTTTGCTGAGCAGGCAATTCCATCTTTTGCATCCAAAAAAATCAGACTCTTAAACGAACGCTTAACAGCTGAACAACAAATCATTTCAGACCAACAAAAAATTGAACAAGTATTGGCGCCTTACCACCAATTCATGTCTAAACTTTTATCTGAACCAATCGATCCACCGTTGACCGAAGAACAGCTTCGTCAAGTTGAAGAGATTGGGAAAGGGATTTGGTTATCAAAAGAAACAACCCGTACTCCAATCAAGCAAGAAGACCAAAACATTTGGCACGACCTTTCTCCGAACGACCGCAGATACTTAATGAATATCAACGCGGGGACAATCAAACAACAGATTGTTGAGTTAATCAAAAAGTCGAACAATATTAAATATTCGATTGATCAGTTACAGCAAAAAATCGAACTTGCACCCTCTGCTGTCAGTGTTGATGAGGAAGATAAAAACATCCAAGAGACGACAGAAATGCTTGGAAAAGCGAAAAATCTTTATATGAAGCTAAAGAAAAAAGAACAAGAGTGCATTCAAGAAATCCGTTCGATTGAAGCAAAATTAAAAGGTACTAAGTCTACTGCATCAAATGCCATTGATTTAGCAGACGATGTAAAAATTATCGGTGAAATTAAAATTGCAATTGAAGAGTACGCAACGAAAGTACTGCATTGGAAAATCGATGTGATAAGCCGTGAGTTTAATGAAATGCTCAATACCCTTATGCGGAAACAGGACGAATTCGGTAGAGCATTCATTGACCGAAATATGATGATGATTCGAATCGAAAATGAACGAGGTGCAGAAATCGCTATAGAAGAACGATCAGCTGGTGAAATGCAAATCATCTCTTCGGCATTTATTTGGGCAATGATTAAAGCTGCTGACTTAGACCTACCTATGATTATTGATACACCTCTCGGGCGTCTCGATAGTTATCACCGAAGAAATTTAGTTGAACATTTCTACAAACATATTAGTAAACAGGTTGTTATTCTTTCCACGGATACCGAAATCACACCTGAATATGTGAATCTAATGAAAGAATATACTTCAAAACAGATTATGTTGGACTATAACCAAAACGATAAATATACACTCATTCGTGAGGGTTACTTCGAAATTGTGAGAGGATAAAAAATTATGGACTCAAAAGGAATAAAACTATCTAAAATTACAAAAGACAGAATCGATGAAATTATTCAACACTTGGATCACTATGCCCCAAAAGACGCTAGACCTTTTGTCGTAAAAATATGTTTAATGCACGGGATTGAAAATTTTAATAATCAATCGTCATTACCCGAGGAACTTAAATCTGGTACATGGGATATGGGTGCGATTATCAATGGAAATGACTATCTCCTGGGTAAGCATTTAATCATCAATGACATGCAAAAGGAAATTACAGAGGAAAAAGACATTCGTGATGCAATGCGAAAATATATCGAACTAGGTACGATGAGCATTTATTCACTTATAGAATCAAGTAGCGATTTATTTGAGGAGGATTTTTTGATCAAACTATTAACAGCTTAATCTCAGCGGATTCCCGCTGAGATTTTTTATCGAAATTTCTATATTGTAAAGTCTGTTCGCTATTTTTATACGAACACATATGTTAGACTTTCATTATAAAAACAACAAGTTACGTACGTAATATCATATGTAATATATAGAAGGAGGATATTGTATGGATCCTAATTTCAGCTATAACTTCCCCGCATTACGAGGAAAACAGGCAGAAAAAGAATATTTCGTCGTTATGTGCCCGTTAAAACTGATTCCAAAAATCTTCTTATTCGATGAAGAGGAAGTCCCACCACAATATCGCTCACAGCGAATTTTGAATAAATCTCGAGTCCCAGATATCACAAATTACATTGTAGATCAGTCTAAGGACTATGTATTTTCATCACTTACAGCTTCTATTGATGGTGAAATTCAGTTCACTCCTTTTTCGGATGAGCCGAATTTTAAAGACTTAGGCAAGCTCTCGATCGCATTAGATTCTCGTTTTTTAATAAATGATGGTCAACACCGGAGAGCAGCGATTGAAGAGGCTTTAAAAATTATGCCTGAATTAGGTAATGAAACAATTTCTGTTGTATTCTTTCATGATGAAGGTCTAGAACGGTCTCAACAAATCTTTTCAGATTTGAATCGACATGCCGTTAACACAACGTCATCTATCGGTATTTTATATGATCATCGTGATCAGTTATCGCTCCTAACTAAAGAAATCGTTGAAGAGATTCCGTTGTTAAAACGGTATACAGAAATGGAGAAAACGTCCCTCTCCAAGAATTCACCAAAACTTTTAGCGTTAAATCATATTTATAATGCAAATAAACGACTAATTAATAAGAAAAAAGGTGCTCTTTTAACTGAAGAAGACGCATTGAACATCAAAACGTTTTGGCTAACTCTATGCAATAGTATTCATGAATGGGAACAAGTATTTAATAAAGAAATCTCCCCTCGTGATTTACGTATGATTTCAATTGCGGGTCAAGGTTTATTTATCGAAGCAGCGGCTGAAGTTGCGCGCTCTTTAATTGAACAAAAACCTGATACATGGACAGCCTACCTTACAAAATTTAAAGATATTGATTGGAGCCGTTCAAACGAAAAAGATTGGAAAGGTCGTGCCTTTAACGAAAACGGCAGAATTTTAAAGAACAACTACACTATTCGATTGACTGCCATACGAATCAAATCGCTAATCGGCATCAAGCTCACGAAAGAAGAGAAAGATTTCGATCAACAAAAATCAAGCATGAACGTATTATGACTGTTTTGGCACGAGAGGATGACAATTTATGACACAAGGTATTATTAGTAACTTATTTACTCAGCATGAAGGAGATACTGTTTCTAGACGCTCCATCGATTTGATCAAACGTGTGTATTTAAATGACACACGTCCATGGGTGGTCGGATTTAGTGGCGGAAAAGATTCTACACTAACGACTCAACTCATTTTCGAAGCGTTGCTAGAGCTTTCACCAGAACAGTTGCATAAGAAGGTATTTATCATTTCTTCTGACACTTTGGTAGAAAACCCACTCGTCGTTTCCATGATTAACGGCTCTCTACACCGCATGCAAGAAGCCGCTTTAAAATACAATCTCCCTATTGAAACACAAAAAGTTAAACCACTTACAGAAAAAACTTTTTGGACGAATATTATCGGACGCGGCTACCCTACTCCGAACCAAACGTTTAGATGGTGTACAGATCGTCTTAAAATCGACCCTGCTAACCGCTTCATTAAAGATAAAGTGTCAAAATACGGCGAAATCATTATGGTACTTGGTGTCCGTTCATCTGAGAGCACGAGCCGAGGCCAATCAATAAAAGACCATGAGATTTCAGGTAGCGAATTGATGCGACACACCTCATTAGCGAATGCTTATGTATTTGCCCCGATTAAAGAATTTGTTCTAGATGATGTATGGAGCTACCTTCTTCAAAACCCAGCTCCTTGGGGGGAAGACCATCATAAGCTACAGAAAATGTACATGGATTCAAGTAGCGAATGTCCATTAGTCGTTGACCAAAACATTAAAGAAAGTGCTGGTTCTTGTGGGAATAGCCGTTTCGGTTGCTGGACGTGTACGGTTGTCAATCAAGATAAATCGCTTACTGGCTTTATTCAAACTGGTGAACATGACTGGTTAAAACCATTATTGAAGTTCCGCAATAAAATGGTTCTCATTCGTGACGACCGTTCTAAACGAATGCATAAACGAATGAATGGTGCCTTCTATTTATTAGAAGTTCAACATGAAATCAAAGAAGATGGAATCTATATTGTTCAAAAGAAAAAAGGCGGTCGTGCTGCCACTTCTCATAAAGTAGTTGACCGAATTGAAGATTTGACTGATGAGTCTGTTCTTGCCGTTCCTAAAGCACAATTAAGTCAATTTATCGCAAAACACAATATTGACTTGAGCAAACCTGAAGAGTTCAATATTCAGTTTGTCGTTACCGAAACAAACGAGGATGGGCAATCTGTATACTCACACCTTGGTCTTGGTCCTTTCACGCTAGCTACTAGAACTGAACTAATGCGCGACTTATTGATTTTACAACGTGATTTAAAAGTTCCAAATTCAGTCGAGTACAAATTAATTCAGGATGATGAGTTACGAGCAATTCGTCGCTTATGGCTCCGTGAAGGTGATTGGAACGATACGTTACCAGAACTTTATCGCGAAGTATTCGGCGTCGATCTGGATTGGGAACATGATGATCGTCAGATTCTAACAAGTGACCAAGCGAATGATTTAGAACTTCTTTCTCAAAAGTATGGTCTTGATTTCAATATGGTTCAAAAACTATTTACAACAGCAAATGATTTTCTAGGTGTAAAGGTTAAACGAGGATTTAATAAAGATGTCGCTGCGCTATTGAGCCAAGACTATTTAAGCCTTTACAAAGAGCAAGGAGTTTTAGAGAGAGATGAAGATTGAATCGATTGTCTTAAAGAATATTGGAGCATATAAAAATCAAACATTTGATTTCAAGAATGAAAACTCTAATAAAAATGTTATTTTAATCGGCGGGAAAAATGGAGCGGGTAAAACAACCTTTTTAAACGCACTTCGCACTGGATTATATGGTAGTCAGGCGTTTGGGATTAAAGCACCTACTCCATCCTACTTCAAAGAAATTGAGAAGTTAATCAATAGCGAAGTAAGAGATCAACGAGAAAGATATAGTACCACTAAACAAATTTCAAAAATCCAAATTACATTTACAACAACAACGAATCAAACTACATCACGCTATTTATTTGAACGATCATGGGGAATCGACGCTAAGAATATTAAAGAATACTTTAATATCTATCGTGATGCAAATACCTTTGCACTAGCAGAGAAGGATAAGAGTCAAGTCTATTCATTATTCTTAGAACGTACTCCCCTCTATTTGTTTAATGTCTCATTATTTGATGGAGAGACAATTAATCAAATTATTAATGAAGGGAAACTGTCTGAGTACCTAGATGATTTGATGAAAAGTGCATTTAAATTAGAGATTCCAGATTTATTAACGGAAACAATCGAATCACTTGTACGAGACGAAGCCAAGACTAAGCTATCTAAAGATAAATCAAAACGTTTAGATGAGCTT
The DNA here is from genome assembly GCF_018617295.1 of Exiguobacterium sp. S3. Taxonomy (GTDB): domain Bacteria; phylum Bacillota; class Bacilli; order Exiguobacteriales; family Exiguobacteriaceae; genus Exiguobacterium; species Exiguobacterium profundum. The sequence goes on along the minus strand of NZ_JACSJW010000002.1, from coordinate 167,964 downwards.
AAAAAACAGCTAAGTGAATCCGAACAAAAATTGCAAAACGTTCAAGTCGATAAATCTCAGCTTCTTCAGAAGATCGAAGTTAGTGAAGCCGAAATCACTGCCTTCTCTGAATCGTTACGCGCACACGACGTGATTAGTAAAGAAGAAGAAGCAAAATTGAAAGAGGAAATAAGAAACCTAGAACAAGAACGACAGAAATTAAAGCAATCTACGTCAGACTTTTTCAATGAGTACTACGCCTTTTCTATCAATCATCACTTGCTTGAAAAAGCTGCAGAACAAGTAGAATCAGAACTATTGATAAGAAGTGTAGAAGATTTAGAAAAAGTCTTCACCGATGAGTTCTATAAGAATGTTTCACGTAATTTAGGAGGATCTGTAGGACATGATTCACTGAAGAATGAATTCAATGCGGCTTTAAAAACGGCTGTTCCGAAAACTGAAATTATTCATGACGCTTCGTTCGGTTCGAAGGCAAAAGTTGAAAATATGATTTCTTCAGTAAACGCTCAATCTTCCTCATCTCTCTTGGCAAACATTAATCGCGATGACGAAATCATAGAGGAACTGAAGATATTACGAAGAAAACTAGTGATTCGAGAAGAAAATCATGCGGATTTTGAAAAACAATTTGAGGAATTGAATCAACTCAAAGTTAGTCATCTTCATTTGAACGAGCAGTTAGAACGTATTGTTAAACTTGAAGAAGAGCTCCAAAATCAGTACTCGATGTTAGTGGAAGAAAACGCCTCACTTCAACAAGAAATCGAGAAAATCACTTCAAAATCGAGCTTATTATCGCAAAATGCGACTTCAACATTAGCTTTACTAGAAGACTTCAAACTTCAACAGCGATATAAAGTCATTCGGAGTGTTGAAGAAAATGCGTTACGCATGTTAAAAACATTGATGCGTAAAGAAGATTACGTAGATAAGCTATCGATTCTACCCGAAGACTTCTCGTTAACTTTGTCATCTAAAGATCAGTCTCAAATTTCTGTAGCTACGCTATCTTCTGGTGAGAAACAGATTCTACTTCTTTCATTAATCTGGGCAATTTTCAAAGTTTCCGAAAATCAAATGCCATTTATCTTCGATACATTGTTAGGCCGATTAGATCGAGATCACCGTTATAACATTTTACGTAACTTACTTCCTAACTTTGGTGAACAAGTGTTAGTGCTATCTACAGACTCAGAAATTAGCAAAGATTACTACGACGTACTCAAACCATCGATTTCTAAAGAGTATAGTCTTCAGTTTGATAATGAACATTTAGAAACACGAGTCATTCCATCGTATTTTGAATTTGAAAACGCGCAGGTGAAAAACTCATGAACTACCGTCTTAAATTAACTGAACAAACGCATCTCTATTTTAAAGAGATTGCAAACTCAACTCATATCACACCGAACATCCTAGCTCGTTTCGCCGTTGGAATATCATTAAAAAACGAAAAAACTCCACCTAGCGTTAAAGGTCAGCCCATTTCTAATTTTGAAATAAATCGTGCCACTTTAACGGGAGAACACGACGAGATGTTTAAAATGATGATTCTTCAACATGCTAAACAGCACATAGAGGAAGAACGGTATTTTCCTGATTACTTTAATTCACATATTACTAGAGGTGCCGAAGAGCTTTATCAAATGTTCCAATTTTCTAGAAGTACCAATCAATTCTTAAGAGAGTTATTGGCTCTCCAGGAGGGATAACATGCTTTATCTAGACAACAGCTCAACGACACCTGTGTATCCAGAAGTACTTGAAGAGATGCTCCCCTATTTTCTTGAAGAGTTCGGGAATCCTTCGAGCAAGTATTATTCACTGGCAGAAAACTCTAAGAACGCTGTTGAACATGCTCGAGAACAGTTAGGTAAATTTCTTAACTGTTTTTCTACCGAGCTGTATTTTACTTCGGGAGCGACCGAAAGTAACAACTGGATTTTAAAGAGTGTTAGTTCAACTTTACCGGACCATCAAGTGATTACCACGGTAGCCGAACATTCATCTAATTTAGAAATCGCAAAGTATTTAAATGAGCAACTGAATATTCACGTTGAATACTTGTCAGTCGATCAATTTGGTAGAATCAATTTTTCTGAATTAGAGTCTTTACTAAAAAAACGCCCTACTTCACTCGTTTCAATCATTTGGGGAAATAACGAGTTAGGGTCGTTAAATGACATTCAGAGAGCTTCTGAACTAGTTGCTCAATATGGTGCGCTCTTTCACACCGATGCCACACATGTCGTCGGAAAGATGAGAATCGACCTGTCAGAACTGACGAACGTTCATTTCTTATCAGCTTCTGCGCATAAGTTCAACGGTCCAAAAGGTATCGGCATCGCTTATGTACAAAAAGATGAGGACGGGATTCCAAGAAAATTGACACCACTTATTCATGGTGGTGGCCAAGAGCAAGGCATTCGAGGCGGGACTCTTGCTGTTCCTCTTATTGTGGGAATGGGAAAGGCAGCTGAAATGCATCAAGCATCCTTGACCAAGAACATCAAAAAGTTAGAGAAACTTGAAGAGTATTTAGTTCAACTTTTAACTCAAAAATTTGGTTCGAACATACGATTTAATAGTGACCATAGAAACAAAATTCCTGGCATTGTGAATATTCAATTCGTTGGTATTAACAATGAAGTTCTCGTAAAACAACTGGCTCCTGTCATGGCGGTCTCAACTGGATCTGCTTGTAGCTCCAGTAAACCAAGTCATGTCCTCCAAGCGATCGGATTAACATTAGATGAAGTTCGATCATCCATTCGATTCTCACTATCGTCAAACATTGAACTAAATGACTTAGAGATTTTCAAAGAACTGTAAGTAAACGACCGGCTTAAATTAAATTTAAGCCGGTCGTTTACGTTTAAATATTATTAATTTTGAAGGTTTCAAGCATTTCTTCTCTTGGAATATCCTTTTTGCCATCTATAATAGATTGTCGGATTTCTTCAATCGAATACGATCCACCACTTATACCATACTGCTCTGGTAAATTAAGCAACAGAATATCGTCTTCAACGCGTTCAATAGACGAAGTTGTTTCTTCTGTTCTAAATGAAACGACAACACCTTTATTAAAGTACTCGGTTAATTCATTCGAAATTTCATAATTACCCTTCATCAGTCTTTCGATAACGGAAAGTCTTTCCTGTTCAAAGTCATAATTTTGTTCTCTCTCGATCCACAATTTTCCTTCAAATAGTTTTTTAGCATTTGCTAAGAAAAGATGTGCAAAGAACATACGATAGTACTGTTGAGAGAATGTAGTTTCTGCCTCCCCCACACCTAATTCTAAATCAAAGAGAGCTTTCGTTCGAACAACTTGGTTTCTAGCTTTATCTATGACATTACTCAAGTTTCTACCGATTTTTACTTCAATTGGATAGAAGTGCATTTTTAACTTACCGTCCGTTTCCTGCATCCCAATCAACAGTAAATCATCTGAGTAACTACCTGACTTACCTAACGCTTTCACAGTGAAAGGTGAATTCGCGTGGTTTAACCCAATTGCTTTCGCCACTCGTAAAATTTCCTCAAGAGAGATTGGAACCCAAGTAATATCATCGGTTGAAAACATCGCCAATGAATATTTAACGGCTGCCAATAAGCTGAATTTTTCACGACTCTTATGCACGTTACGAGCTGTTTCATTACTTAAACCTTGTTGAATCATTGAGAGTAGCCATTCTCCGTTGATTACATTGAACGTTTGAATGATTTCTTTAATACTCTCATCTGTATTCAAATCCGGTTTTTCATGATTCAAATAATCTTTAATCACTGCCTGATATTGTGCTGTTTTCTTCGTAACTGTAATAGCATCATATCGGTAAGAAGAAGATTGATCATTATAATGAATGATAATCAATTCATTATCCGGGTTTCCTTGCTTAGAAGAAAAATAGCCTAAGTCGACAGTAGGTTCGATTAATGTAACCCAGTGTGAACTTTCATAAATATTTTGTAACTTATAACTATCGCGTGCATCTGTAATACTAGCTAGTGCTGTTACGCCATGTGCAAATGAGCTACTCCCGTTATCTTTCATGTGTACGTTCAATTCATTAAATGATTTGGCACATCGTAATAACAAGTCTTCCTCCTCAATTGCATAACCTCGAAGACCAAACCCCATACTAAACTGACCATCTTTGACTGTCGGTGCAAGTGTCGAATACAAACCATTCATGGCATTACCACTCTTGATATACTCCATTTTGTCTGTGATGACTTGTTCTTCACCACTCATCTTATAGAAACTAATATGAGCATATTCAAAATCATTAGAAGATTTATTTTGAATGTGGTAGTGATTAATCAGCGACTGAATTTTCTCCGCTACTTCTTGCGGGGAGAGAATGAAGTTTTTCGGAATGAGTGTGTACAGATATTCGAACTGCTCCCAGTCATCTTCCATGAAATCTTTTGCAGCAAATTGATCGAAAGCACTTCGATATCGACCTGAATCAGAATAAAGTTTCACTTCTACGGGGATTACTATATCTCGATTTTTCTCATAACTATTCTTTAATTGACGGAACACCCATTCAACTATACCTTTCAGTACCATCTCATCATTACGAATTTCAATTACATTTAAATAAAGTGGTGCTCTAGCGATTTGATTTGTCTGATTAAAGAGTGACGTAAAATGATCGACAAACTGATTTAACTTTTCTTTGACTACTTCAGATAAAAAGCGGTCCGCTTCAGCCACGACAACCTCTTCTTTTACTCGATACACCATCCACTCTGGCAAATCTGATTGGGATTCTGCCTTGTAAGCTTTACCTTCAAACCATAGATATGGGGCTAATGCATCGGCTCGTAGACGTTTCAGTACACTTTCCGAGATCTCCTCTTCCCCAAGTTGCGTATTAAGCTCTAATTGAAATGCAACATTAATCGGATGGAATGGAGTAAAGTAAACAATTTGCTCTTTTTGATTATATAAGACACCTAATTTTAAGATTGAATGCCCCACTTCAAACAATCGATCTGCTTCTTGAATCGATTCAATCGCTTTTACATACGCTTGAACATAATTTAAAGCAACTCGTTTGTATTCATCATCCCAGTAAGCCAACATGGGTACAGTTTTTTTAATTTTGAAGTGGTTTAAGAACAGATTATACGCTTCTCTTAATTCATAATATGCTTTAAACTCCAATTCAATAGGACTGAGGACGCCTGCCGAAAGAACAGCAGTTTGCATACTTTGATTGACCCATTCCATTTCGTAGTCCAAGAAGTCTTTATACTCGTTTTGGGGATAGTAAATTTGATTCTTCAAAATCAATTTCTCATCCGCACTCAGTACAATTGATGCTCGCTTCTCACGTTTTTCTTTATACAACCGTATATTCGGAATCGGATGCGGTTTTGATGCATCGACACTAAATTTAATATTAATCGGTTGCGACTCTCCAACAACTAGCTGCATAAACTGATCGTCTTCAAACAAATCCTGATCAAAGTGATACGTAATATTAGGCTCCTCGGATACTTTAACGAGAGCTTGATCTTGGTAAATGGGTTCTTGTGAGCCGTCACCTAAGCGTAATTCACCTTCTTTATTACCTAGTGTCAAATACTCGGTACCGTTCCCAGTTAAACGCTTCACTTCATAAGTTCCCGCATAATCCTTAAGAACTTCATTAGAGAATGGGAAAATCATAATATTTAGCTCTGAATATAATGTACTTTCATTTTTTACTTTGTACTTTACAGTACATTGCGCAGTATTTTGAACTTGATTTGAAGTTAGTGTCAAATAAAGATTGTTTGTCTTCACATTTGAAGTTACTTCAAGTAAAGGATTACAATACTCAATTTTGATTTGCGACTGTTCTAAGCTCTTTCGAACACCTTTACCCTCAATAAGATATTTAAACTTTAGATTAATTTCTCTTTCATGAGAAGGATTAAAAACTGCAATGTAACGTATGCGTTTTCCTGTCTTTGTCATTTTATGTGGCCGGTCCCAAACCACTACCGAGGAATGCTCATTAACTTTTGTAACTTCATCAAGCTCAAATACTTTTTTATTCTTTTCTGCTTTAAGTTTAATTACTTCTTGCAATGTTAATTCATTCCAATGATCATGTTTAAGTTTATTGACACCTTGCTCGTTAAACTTTTTCGGTAATTGCGCCTCAGTCGTTTCATTAAAATGACTCTCTTGTACAAATTCATATAAATCTCGGTTCTCACGAAGTCGTTCACGAATCTCTTTTTTGGATGACGTTTGGATAAACGAATCAAGCTCCTGGTCGTGGAAGAACCTTAACTTTAGAAAATCTTTCTTTGAAAGTTCTGTTTTTTGCATGAGAGAAAGAATTTCTTCAAAATCAAAGAATGATACCCCTTTAAACGAGTTGAACTCTTCTTCGATTTCCTTCAAGTGAAAATTAATCACTTCAACCAATGCGCCTTTATTGTCCGACATTTGCTTCAATTCATGCTTAAGTTCTTCTAAAATCTTTTGAGGATTTAACGGCATCCCTTCTTTTTGAAGATTTGCTCCACCACCATCAATACTATCAAGTTGCCCGTGATAAATAACAAGCAATGAGCGATTTAAACCTTCAGCTTCTTGTTCACTAACTAAATTTCGAAGTTTAACGAAGAAGTCAGGTTGAATTCCTTCGCTTTGAGTGGCAATGATTAACTCACTTGTCCCGTAGTCAATCGCAAACGTTTCATATTCAGTAACTCCGTTTAATTTATATTCAAAAGCTTTAACCTGATCTTTTGCTTCCTTCTCGAGATATTCCTTTAAATATTGAACATGGCTCTCTTCTTCGAGTTGCAAATAATACTTATCTCCAGGCTTAGGCGTGTTTACTAAAAAATGGCCATTTATTTTTTTCGTTACATACTCATAAAATTGGTTTGACATACTGTGCCTCCCCACTATCGCTCTTCTTATCGATAACATTAATTTTTTCTAGTAGTTGTAAAAGGGCAGCTGATGATTCGTTATCAAAGTTGATGCCTCTTTTACTTAATCTTTCTAATAGTTCTACAAATGTAATTCGGTCATTTTTACAACTTACAGCGCACATCAGAATTAACATCTCCTGGTTCAGAGACAATACATATCCAAGACGCCCACGACGCTTCGTAAAGTGCGATTTAGCAATATTTTTTGCATGATCTCCATAACGAGACTGCGCTTCTTTCGGAGTCGTCAGTTTCATCGCATTGAATAGTTGTTTAGCTGCTTCGTTAAAAGTTTGACTGTCATTCACATTGCTCTCTAAACCTGCATAAGTAAGAATTCGTTCAGTCTGCAAATCAATATCTTTCAAAAATTGAACCTGATCTGTAGCACTAAGCATAGTAAAATGTTGAAAAATTTCATCATATGTCATGATTTTTGATTTCTCATTCTCTAATGATTGGTTAACAGAGTTACAACTCAACTGAGCCATCGTCAACTCATGAACAAATAAATTTTCACTCGCACTCGTCAACAGTCCCATCCCCGAGTTCATCGTTTTTCTTCTTGAAGTAACAGTCGTCTCGTTATGAATTGTGTAGTACATTTTCGATGGATGATTCCAGTTAGACGTCTCAAAGTTATTAATTTTCACTGTTGTTTGAGAAACAATATAGTGTAGGTAATACTTTAATAAATTATTAATTTCTTTCAAAAAGTATTGCGGATGCTCAGCTAAATAGACAAAATCTTCTCCTAATAGTTTTATTGGTAATGAAGAATAAAGAGCATGCTCGGCTTTATATTCTTTGTTCGTTAGACTCGGTAATAAATTTACAATCATCTTGTCTAACAGAGTTTCATTTTGGCCTGCTTTAAAAACCTGTTTAATCTTTTCGATTTCTCCTTCATCTAACGCATGTTGCGTCAAATCCGCTAGAAAAGTACCCAACTTCTTTTTCGTTGCAGGATTGCCTTGGATGTACATGAACATACTTGGATGAGTAACGTTCAACCCTCCATCCCGTTTTAACAGTAATTCACTAAAGAAAGTATGAATTTCATCTTCATGCTCAGGTTGATTCTCGACTCGCTCTAGTACACCTTCTAACAGATAATCCGTATTGAAAGACTTAGCTGACAGCTCTACATTCAGAAGTCTTCTAGAATAAGCACCGATTTCCTTTTCCCAATCGGAAAGAGCGTTTTTAATTGAATCGCTCTTTCCTGTTGTGAAAGGGAGTATTTGATAAAAATTCGAAGTTTGTCGCTTCGTTATTTTTTTCCGACTTTTGTCTAAAACAATAACTTGTTTTTCATCGAAAATTTTCTCTGGTAATAATCTCATTATTTACACCCGCTTTCACACCTTACATTTTACTAAATACGATTTTTTCTTCATTACTAAATGGATCTGCTTCTTGTTTTAAAACGAAGGTTTCTCCAGTTTGGACAACATAAATCAACACTTCTTCGTTATTTGTATTATGTGTACGAATCGCATTTGCGAATTCACTGAATCGAATGGCATCGTCGAAATCAATCTTAGAAGGTTGATATCCTTTATCTATTTTTGAAATTAAACTGAACATCTTATAATCGATTTCTAGCTTAATTCTTTGTTTGCGCTCACCCACTACAAATTGAATGAATAAGGAGTTTCTAAATTGAACCACTTGCTCTTCATTTTTTATCGGCATACTGATTGGATCCAATGTAAAACTAACTGGTTTTGCTATACGATAACGCTTTGAAATCTTTGCATTCGAATCAAACAAATAATTTTTATGATCTTTTTTAAATCCAAACCATAACATAAGTGCATTCTCAAATTTCTCGTAGAGAGTTTTAAGTTCATATTTTTGACCAGTGTAATAAGCAAATAGATATTTTGAGAATGATTCAATCGTTGTCTGTGTAATATTCATCTCTCTCGGGTTAGACAAATAGAGTAGTCTTAGTAATGATTGTGTGTACTCGTTAACCAATTCACGATCTAATAGATCAAGTTCATATGTTTGACGAGTCAATTCGTCAAATCTAGAGATAAATCCACTCACATCTGACTCTAAATTGATTTGAAGAATGATTTCATCTATCTCTTTGGAACGAGAAGCAACCGGATCTTCATTTCTTAGCATGATTGATATAGGTGAGTCATTCTGAGCTGTAAATATTTTTTGATGAAGGCCATGTATAAGTAACGTCTCAAGTACAATTTTTTGTTTACTGATATTTGTCCAATTTCCTGGAATCATAATTTCGTATATTAAGTTAAAAAATTGGCGCATAGATAAAACTGCTTTTTCTTTTAAAAGAGAACTTGCGATGATGTTTACGAAGTTGCGTTTCACTTGTTGATTACCCATAAGTAAAAAATTGCGATGGATAATCGAATCGATCCCTCTCTTTACATCTTCTTGATAGGCCAAATAAAATGGGTTTTCTTCATTTTGATCGAACATTTTTGATAGAATACCCATTAAGAAATTCGATTCTACGCCGCCCTTAGTAAGTTCATACATTGGATAATCTGAGAAACTGACCATGGAAAAATGGTCATGTTGCGTTGCTTGGGAGATCTCATTCTCAAAAATACCTGATTGCTCAATATATGAAATCAATGAATTGAACGTGTAATGATTATCGAATGAACTCACGAAGTCATATAAAAATTTATGTAATACCCCTAAGTTGATTGCCAGTACAAACTCTTCCGAACCTTCATTCAGATGCTGATCGGAAAATGGAATTAATTTTTCAAGTAAAGTCTCCATTGCAGTCTTACGAGGAGAAAGACTTTCTGTCGCATCATTCCAAATTTTGTTTTTATATCGATTCATCAGTTCAGGTTCTGCCGATTGAAGATGTGAAAGAATATGCGATTTTCCATCCCCTACACTACCAATTAATAGCGTTAATCGTTTTTGGGCAGGTTGCTGGAGCATCTGAATTAATTTCTTTTCGATCGGGCGTTCTACGTGTAAATACTGCTTTAATGAACTCAATGGGAGTTCTGCACTTTCAACCGCCTCTTTTGAAGATTCATTTAATCTTGACATCAGGTTATACAAATAGCTTTCGTCATCTGTTTCAATTTGAGGTAAGAAATCAAATAGCTTATTTTTTTCTTTTTTCTCTCCCACGATTGTTTTTTCAGTAGGATCTTCTTTTGTTGGTGCAGAACTGAGTGCTTTTAATTTTTCTTCTAGTTGCGCTTCCAAAATTTTTAAGATATCATCATGCCCTCGATCACTATTCTTTTCAGCTGGATGAGTCGGTGGAGCGTATCTAGGTATAGATGGTGGGTTTTCATAACTAAGGACATAAGACTCAACAATGTTATATAAACTCGACCAGATTTTCGGTAGAATTTCATGCGCCTCTTTAGTGAACAATTCATGTGCAGCACTGTTTCCGTTTCTTCGAACGTAATGAAGATCCGAAGCCAATTCGCGGTCGATGATTTCTTCAGACTGTAACAAACGAATGTTATCATTTAAGTTGTATGTATTTTGCAAACCACTTACTTCTAGCCATTCATTCACGATTGCTTCAATCATTTTTCTGGCATTTAAAAGAGCAAAGTCTGTTTCTTTAGAATAATATTTATCTTCTACAATCTGGGCCAACTCTTCCGCTTTTGGATTAATTGGTTTTAGAAATGAGAAAAAGTATTCCATGTTATTCATTCCTTTCAATCACCTTGATAACTTTTTTATTAACTATATTCTTTATTATATCTATAATAAGGGTATATGGTAGGTTTTACCTACTCCTATATATGATAAAGGAGCTATTATATGGATTCAAGAATTCTATTCCCTTCTTTACCAAAATGGTTCACTCCACGAGACTATCAATTGGAAGCTATACAAAAGTGGTCTGAAAACGACTACCGCGGTTTACTAGAGATGGCTACGGGTACTGGAAAAACATTAACCGCTCTCACAGCCATAACAAAACGGTATGAAGAAACGAATCGGTTAGCAATCATCATTTTATGTCCTTATCAACATTTAGTAGATCAATGGGCGAAGGATGCTGAATCCTTTGGGATGAATCCAGTTCTATGCTATGGTTCAAAATCTCAATGGACATCAATTCTATCCGGAAAAATCACTCAATATAATTTTAAAATACAAAATTTTATGTGTGTAATCACTACGAATAGCACATTTAAAAATGCTAATTTCCAAGCTCAACTTACTCGAATTACGGATGGCGGAATGATTGTTGCCGATGAGGCGCATAATTTGGGTACAAAGCAATCGCTTCAATCGCTTCCTACAGCTTTTAAAAATCGATTAGCACTTAGTGCAACTCCAATACGGCACCATGATGGTAGCGGAACCGAACAGTTATTAAATTATTTTGGTGGGTCAATATATAAGTTTACTTTGGAAGAAGCAATTAAAAAAGGGTTTTTAACAAAGTATTATTACTACCCACACCTAGTCTCCCTCACAGAAGATGAACTGGAAATTTATCATGAGCTTACGAATAAGATATCAAAATTAGTTAATCTATCTGACCAACAATCAATTGAATCGACCGGAAGTACTACTGGGCTACTTGAAATGTTGTTAATTAAGCGCGCTCGATTAATTAATTCAGCTCAGCAAAAAGATATTTTGTTAAAGAAACAACTGAGTATGCAAGAAACTCTTGACCACACTATAGTATATTGCGGAGACCATTCTATAGAGAACCAACGCCATGTAGATCATATTGCACAATTTTTAAGCGAAGATTTAAACATATCAGCGAAAACTTTTACCTCAACTGAATCGAAAGAACTTCGACAGATTCTGTTAAAGGAATTTTCAGAGAATGCGATTCAAGCGCTTGTTGCTATCCGATGTCTAGATGAAGGAGTAGATGTTCCTTCTGCAGAGACTGCTTATATTTTGGCTAGCACAACCAATCCAAAAGAGTTCATTCAACGTCGTGGACGAATTTTACGTAAACATCCTGGAAAAGAATATGCGTATATTCATGATTACATTGTCATTCCACGTCCTTTGACAGAAATTGATTTACTAACAGACAAAGAATTTAATATTGAACGCCGGTTATTGATGAATGAGTTAAAAAGGGTAAATGAGTTCGCATCAATATCTGAAAATCATTACCAAGCACTACAAGTTTTAAATCCTATAAAAGAGGCATTTAATCTAGTCGATTTATAACCAATTGAGAGGTGAACATGATGAGTCAAAACCATTCAAGCAGCGAAAATGATGTATATGCACTGTTAAGCGAGTTATCCGAAACAGAACAACAAATTCTACAAAATATCATTCGCTTAGAAAAAGACTATTTAGATAAAGAGGGTTCATTCACTGCTGCGCAATTACCTGATGAATTTTCTAAATTAATCAAAAAGGAGTTTATCTGACATGATTCTCAAGCAAGTAATCATTGAAAACTTCCGTCAATATTATGGGCAGAATACGATTGAATTTGCACACGGATCAAGTAAAAATGTTACTGTCATCCACGGTGAAAATGGAAGCGGTAAAACAGCATTACTTACAGCTTTGATTTGGGGATTTTATGGACGAGAACTTAAATTACCGAATCCTGAGTCTATTTTTAATAATAAAGCTGTTCAAGAAAACACAAACAATAAAAATGACTTAATCACAGCGGTACAAATTAAATTTGAACATAACGATTATGAATACGAACTACGTCGTATGTTATACGCGAAGTTTGATTCTGAGCACAATATTCTTAATTTGCCAAAGAATAAAACAATCAATCAAAAAGTTGAATTGACTAAACGGAATGTAGCTACAAATCAATCTACTAAAATTAGAGATATCTCATACGAAATTAATCGCATTTTACCGTATAAATTGCATACGTTCTTCTTCTTTGACGGTGAACGAATGGACCATTTAGGAAAGAAAGAAGCCTATTCGGAAATTCGTGATTCCATTAAGAGAATGATGGGATTGGAGTTATTCGATAACTCTATTGAACATTTAAGTAAAACTATAATTAAACTTCGCGATGAAGTATCTAAAAATGTAAAAAGTGAATTGAGCGACAAGTACTTGCGCATAAATCAACTTGAAGATGAAAAAATAAAGAAGAAACAGCAACTTACTGAAACAAGACAAGAACTTTCGGCTGCCCAAAGTGAATTGAAAAGTATTGAAAATGCTTTACGTAACGGTGAAGAAACGAGAACCTTTCAAGTCACACGTGATCACTTAGTAGAATCAATTAAAGAAACGAAAAATGCATTCGATGAGAAATTAAATGAGTTGAGAATCCTACTTTCCCGCTCAAGTCACTTAGCTTTTTCAACCTTACCAATGAAAAGATTCCAGCGCATTGCATCTACAAATGACCAGGATTCAATTGAAAAATTGATTCATCCTGATTTGATTCCTTCTTTAATGTCGAAAGGGAAATGTTTGTGTGGACAAGAACTTGAGACAACATCAATTGCATCATTAGAAAAAGTTCAGCAAGAGGTCTTAAATTTATCGAGTTCAAAAAATGAAATGGATCAACTTTATTTCCGCTTAAGTGGTTGGGAAGTTGCTAGAAGCCATTTTTACACAGAAATCAGACGACTCGTTAGTGAACGTGAAGAATTGAGAGAAAACCTTAGAGGATTGGAAGACGAGTTACGAGAAATTGAGGAACGCATGAAAGCAAGTTCACGCAATATCGAAAATTCATCTAATTTAATCGAAAGAGAATCCTCGATTCGAACTGCAATCGTTAAAGCTGAGGCTGCTATAGAAAGTTTACTTCGATCAATTGAGGAAATTTCAAAAGAAGAAGAGTTATTAAATAAAGAGGTCAGTAAACTGACCAAAGCAGAAGAAAGACAATTAAAACTTCAACTTGCTCTAGGGTCTGCTACGAAAGTGAAAAACACTTTGATTGGGCTTTTAAAGCTCAGAGAATCCCAAGTAAAAACCGAATTAGAAGAAAAAATCAAACTAACCTATTCTCAGTTATTACGAAAAGACTATCCAATCTCACTTACTGATAATTACGAGCTTCTCGTTTCAGATGTAAACGGAGGAAGTATCGGTTTATCTCAGGGAGAATCACAGATTACAAGTCTTGCTTTCATCGGTGCTATTGTAGATTTAACTAGGGAGTACAAAGACAAAGAAAAAGGTCACGCGTTAGATGAAGATTTAAAACTCGGAAATATTTTTCCACTTGTAATGGATTCTCCTTTCGGAGCACTCGATGCAGACCATCGTTCTCGCGTTGCAACAAATTTACCAAAATTATCAGATCAAATTGTTGTGATTGTATCTACTTCACAATGGCGTGGAGAAGTGGATGAAGCCATTAATCATCGGATTGGAAAATCATATAAATTACTCAACCATACAAATGAAGGCATTGGGGAATATACGGAAATTATGGAGGTAATGTAATGGCAAAGCGTTCCGTGCGTCGAGATAGTACACAAGATCATATGTATACAGCGTTAAAAGAAGACGCTCAACTTTTTGAAACCTATAAAGATGCTTTCATGGCAGCATTATTGTTCGGTTATAGCAATGAACGAAGAAAAAAAGTAAAACCCGGTCCTGAAATTTTACTTGGCATTTTTTCAGAACAAGATTTGCAATTCATGAAATTGATCATGCATTTAGAAAATACATTTGAACGTTTTTCAATCGAGAATGATTCTGAGGATGAGTCAGATGTGACACTCGAGAACTATGATATTATCGAGGAATACGCTGCTGGCGGATTAGATGCTCTTTATCAAGAGTTAGAAATGTTCTTAACCGACCCTGAGTCGGCGCAAAATGCTTACTTAGATTTAATGCTTAAATATGAACAAAAAGAATTCAATACCGAAGATTTAATCAATGAACTTCCATTTAATTAATAAAAATTGGCTCATCACCATAAGGTGTGGTTGACACATAAAATCCATCGGATTTGAATTGAACATAGAAAAAAGCGAAAACCCCGGTATCGTAATTGTTGCCTAGACAAACCACGATTGGAGTTTTCGCTTTGTCCCAACAGTTTATCAAATTACTTCTTCCACTTCCAGACCTTTTTCAAATCCAGATGTCTTCAGACGAAGAACCGAACGTTTTCTCGGTCATTCCGGATCGACACGACATCCCTTGCCCGCTTTGTCAGAGAAAGACAGTCCTGCATTCGAAAGGGCGATGTCGCTTCCGACACGGTCACGCATGGAACGTCGGTATACTCTGGATTGAGCTGGATGTCCCACGTCAAAGATGCTTCTCTTGTGATTTGACGTTCGTGTATGACTACGGTCTCGGGCTCGTCCGCACCTCCACCGAGGTGTTCCTGAAAGGCATCGCAGAACGTTGCCACGGTAGGACGATCTCAGATGTCGCGCGTGAATACGGATTACCTTACACGACGGTGGAACGATGGTTTTATCGGTACGCCTCAGTAAAGACAGTGAAGCATACGACAGACGTCCTCATCGACGAGTTCGCCAAAAGAAAAGGACATCACAGCTGCACTCCAAGGCATAGCCGGAAACATCCGTTCTGTCGTCAGTGACTTTGCACCGGCGATGGCGAAGGCCGTCGCACATGTCTTCCCGGATGCGAAACATGTGCTGGATCGTTTCCATCTCATCCAGTTCTTCACGGACGCCCTTTGCCGCCGGCGTCGTTTTTTGAACGAGGCGAAACGTCGACTGACCGATTGGTTGGATCGTTATCAGTCTCATCCTTGCGAGCCTCTGGCGAAGATCGCGAAATCGATCCAGAACCGAGAGGAAGCGATGCGTCGAACAATCGTGTCCAGTCTATCGAACGGAAAGATGGAAGGAACGAACAACAAAATCAAGCTCATCAAACGCCGTGGTTATTGCTATCGAAACCTTGAACGGTTCTTTTTAAGGTTGTATCTGGAAATCGGTCGTTAAAATAGCAACCACGAGTTATGGTGATGAGCCAAAAAAATAGAAATGCCCTGTAAAATCAACTTACTGATTTTACAGGGCATTTTCTTTAATACGTAACAATGTGTTTTCTATTTGACACTTACTTTTATTCTTCATATCGGTCTACTGCCTGTTTGGCGTCAAGTAGCGTCCAGCCGTGTTCTTCTCGAACGCGCTTGACGGCTTGTACTTTTTTCCCTTGTCTTACTAATTCAGCTAGCTCTTGATTCAACTCCGGACTGAATTCTTGTGGAGAAGGATAATTCGTCTTCTCAAGTTGACGCAAGCGCATCCGAAGGTCACGAACTTCTGCGTACAAATAAAACGTAAACCCGATAACCGAGATAAGTAGCCAAGTCTGCCATTCCAGAGTAATCACCTCCTCATAATTAATTTAATTTTGATCCCTATTATGTTTTAAATGAAATGAAAAATTAGTATATCCCGAATTCAAGATATAGTTAATTATAGCGCTTACCAAAAATATAAGAAAGGGACAGGGTGTCCACTTCATAAATGTAATCTACGGTTAAATCATCCTATTTTTACAGTCTGAAATGTCCAAAAGACATTCCACCCATTTCCGTATGATACTTTCCCTAACAGAAAAAACACTGCCTCAACTAATAGATGTTACAAATGTGATAAAGAACACAATAAGGTAAGGGCTTTTGCTACTTTTCTTTATAAAATAAATCATATGATGAAACGGTACCTGTGCGCTGAACAATTCAACACAATTTGCATAAATGGAGAGGCTGGGACAAAACCTAGACTCTTTCTTTTATAAGAACCAACATATTCACTATCTGACGCTTACTTTTGAACTGCTCCCCGTCAAGTATACAGGGCAAATAATGAAAACCAGCCTAGGCGGCTTGAGATCTGTATTCGACAGGGCTCAATTCATTTAGTCGTTTCTGAAGACGAACATGGTTGTAAAACAATATGTAGGTCTCGATGGCCAAGAAACACGAAAAGATGGCCAATCAACGCAAGGACTTCCTTCACAAACTGTCGAGACGGATCGTTGACAAGAACCAAGTCATTATGGCGCGCATCGTGACCGTGACATCAACGCGAGCATCAATCTGTTGATGTTGGCAAACTAAAACGAATTCCTGCAGGGTTGGAACCACCCGACGAGCTCGGTCCATAGCCGTGCACGGTCTTCCCAAGAAGCTCTCCCTTCAATTTGCGAAGCAAATAAGTGGCGAGTAGTTCACAAGCAGATAAACCGAAAGAAGCAAAAGACACAACACCAAAAGAAGATGATCTTCAAAAAATCATGAACCTCGGCACGTTCCAAACGTTTATTGGAGATCCACAAATGAAGAAGCGTGAATTCCAAGTTGGACAACCCGTCTTCGCTTCACCGGATGGAACTGAATCGGAAGATGGGAAGCGATTCGTGAGTCTCCCGCTCTCCCTCTTCCATTCAGATGACGGTCAAGGTGGTTATATGGAATATCGTCCAAACGGATTCCGTATGTACACACCAGACGGGACAAAATATAGTCCAGTCGATCTGGTCAACCACAATAAGAAAGCGTTCAAGAATGGTTTTCGTTATTTCACAGGCGAGAAATCCGAAATTGATTTAGTCTTCCTCGTCCCAGAGAAAGAAAAGACGCTCGTCTTGTATGCGTCAAGTGACGCCATGCCGAAAGTGTATACCGTCAAAATTGACGTGCCGTAAACGAAACAACGTCGCCCCGGAGTCGAGGCGACGTTGTTTTTCATTCGGCTTCTTTCACGATTTCGACACGTACTCCTGTGTCCCCGACTTTTCCTAGGTTTTCTACGGTCGGGTCTTCATACGCCAACACATGAAACTCCTGCTCGATCGTACGGATGACATAATGCGCGAGCGCGCCACGGTTACGGTTCACCGGATGAATCGCCATCCGTTCACTGGCGAATGACATCAGGCGTGATGCGGACAGTTTTACAATCGGATGCTCGTTCCATAATCCGTCTTCTTTCATTCCGTGCTCTTCTTGTGTCCCTAAAAAGGCGGCGTACTGTTCGAAGCGAACTCGGATGAGGTCGCGATTAGCGTCCCATGTAAGGAGCATCGTCGGATTCGCCGCTCCATAAAACGTCCACTCTAACGGATAATACGCCTCATTCTTCATCTGAAACGATTCCATGTCGAGTACGTAACGTTCGGTCGACATCAAGTAGTGTAAGTCTAGATTCATGAATGATCCCCTCCTAGAACATACAATATCTCCTTATATGACTTCCCCGTCATTACGTGATCCCTCATCAATTTCTACAAATTCTGCTTCGATGATTTCAAGATTTTCACGCTTGACTGCTTCCACACTTTCAATAAACTCCGCTTCCGTCATGTTTACGCCTTCTTCAAGCGTATTCATGAGACGATTGCCCATCTTCGTCATCGATGAGTACGTGATCCCTCCTGAGATGACACCACCTGCGAGTGGAATCATCTTCGAGATTCCTTTGGCGAACGTGTCTTTCGTCATCTTCACGCCAATCATCGCTGACATTTTCTTGATGATTGGATAATATACCGTTTTCATCAACGCTTTGTTCGGGATCTTTTTCAAAGCTTCTTTCGATAATTGTGCAGATAACGCTTTGATCGTAGCCGTCGCGCCACCCACTCCGAACATGACACCTAAAAAGAGAATCAATTCTCCATTCACCCGTTCGACATCTAGTTCCCCATCTTCCCAAAAATCATCGTATCCATACAAATACCCGATTTCTTGCGCCAAACGGAGGGCGAAACCGAAAAATTGTGCTGTATCGGCCGGAATCGTTGCAGCAAGACCGATGCCTCCAGGTAGCCCGGCTGCAAACGATGCACTCGAACTTTTCATCGTCTGATTGGTAATATTTCGCTTCGCTACTTTTTTGATGACTGAAAGAGGGACCTTTGCTTCAAGCGGTCCCTTCTCGACAACCTCTGCCAACTGAGTCGCTGGCACGTACTTACTGAAACTTTGGGCTAAAAATTCTTTTCGATCTACTTTCACTACAGGCAATTTCACTGCATTCGTCATCAAGACTTCAAACACTTCTGACCCGTTCGCCATGACCTACACCTCAACCTTCTTATGTATCTCGTTCCATAATCTAGTTTTAGTATATCGATTTCCTCACACGAATTGTAAAAAAATTTCCTTTCACCCATATATTTTATATTCAAGGTCCCTGAAATAAAAAAAAGGGAGCATCCAAACGGATTCTCCCTCTTCCCTCAATAAAAGATATACCATAGTGCCGCTGCCACTAAGAACAGCCCGGCCCCGATGAACAAGATCTTTGCCAATCGTTCGTATACCATGTCTTCACCTCACCAATGCCGCGCCGACGACAAGGGAGACCCCAATCGACAGCAAGAATGCCAACAACCCGACGGCGATATTCCCTTGTTGAATCTCATCGTTCACCTTCAGTGTCGGTGTCAAAAATTCAAACAACCAGTATGTCGCGAGGAGTAAAATGAATCCGAAACCACCCCCGACGAAGATGTCGATTGTGCTATCATGATGACTCTCGACGACCCGGAAGATGTTGGCGAGACCGACAATCTTCCCGCCTGTCGCCAAGGCGACGGCAATATTTCCTTTTTGAATCTCACGCCAGTTGCTGTACGGCGTCGTCACCTCGAAGATGGCAAGACCGACGACAATCATCAGTCCCGCCATCGAATAGAGGCCGAACGACTCCAGCATAACGGCAAACGTAATCGTACCCATTCCCGACTCCCCTTACTTCAGTTCGACGACCGTGACACCGAGTCCACCTTCGCCCATTCCTCCCGGGCGCTGGCTCTTCACGTGACGATGTCCTTTTAAAAATTCTTGTGTCGCCTGACGCATCGCTCCGGTACCTAATCCGTGGATGATGCGGACGTTGTCATAGCCCGACACGAGTGCTTCATCGATATACTTGTCTAGACGCATAAGCCCCTCTTCGACACGAACGCCACGGAGGTCGAGCTCGGACTTCGTCGAGCTCTGACGTTTGAGCGAGCTCCCTTTCGACTGAAGCGACTTCTCTTTCGATGGACCGATCTTCTGAAGGTCGTCCGCTTTGACGTTCACTTTCATGATGCCAACTTGGACGTTATACTCATTGTCGTTGATTTGTTTCACGATGTAGCCTTTTTGATTGAACGTCGTCACTTTCACTTCTTCGCCCTTACTGAACGTACGTTTCTGCTGGGCTTTTTGTTTCACTTTTTGAATCTTTTTCTCTTGAAGCGTCGGTTTTGCCGATTCGAGCTCTTTCTTCGCCGCGATAATCTCGTGCTCTTTGACGATTCCTTGCTCACGTAGCTTCTTCAAGCGGTCGATGACTTCGTTTGCTTGACGCTTCGCCTGTTCGACGGCCTTCTCGGCTTTCGCCTCGGCCGCTCTATACAAGTTGTCGCGTTCGCGCTCAAATTCGGTCATCTTCGCTTCGAATTCGGCCTGCTCTTCTTCAAAGTCATGGCGCTTGACGATGAGCTCTTGCTCGAGCTGCTCGGCGCGTTGCTTCGCTGCTTCAAGCTCATTGATCATCGATTCGACTGACTCGGCATCACTACCGACGTGGCTACGTGCCTTGTCGATGACTTGCTCAGACAGTCCGAGACGACGACTGATCTCGAAGGCGTTCGAGCGACCCGGTACGCCAATCAAGAGACGGTACGTCGGGCTGAGCGATTCGATATCAAACTCCATCGAGGCGTTCATGACACCTTCGCGGTTATAAGCGTATGCCTTCAGTTCCGAGTAGTGTGTCGTCGCAGCGACACGTGCCCCGCGGCGTTTCACTTCATCTAAGATGGCGATGGCAAGGGCAGCCCCTTCTTGTGGATCCGTCCCGGCACCGAGCTCATCGAAGAGGACGAGTGACATGAAGTCGATTTTGTCGAGCATGCCGACGATGTTTGTCATATGCGAGCTGAACGTCGAGAGACTCTGTTCAATCGATTGCTCATCCCCGATATCGGCATAGACCGCGTCAAACACGGAAAGCTCTGTCCCGAACTCTGCCGGCACGTAGAGACCTGATTGCACCATCAATTGAAGGAGTCCAATCGTTTTCAACGTGACGGTTTTCCCGCCGGTGTTTGGTCCGGTGATGACGAGTGACGTGTAGTCTTCTCCGAGCTCGACTGTGATCGGTACGACCTCATCTTTCGGGATGAACGGATGACGTGCCTGTTTCAACTTGATTTCTCGATTGTCGTTCAACTTTGGCTCGGTCGCTTTCATCTCTTGTCCGTATGCGACTTTCGCAAAGATAAAGTCGAGTTCGGCCAACACGTCGAGGTTCGTCATGATGGCATCATGGACCCCACCGACCTCGTTCGAGAGAGCACTTAAAATCCGTTCGATTTCAGCACGTTCTTTCAGACGAACTTCTTGAATCTCGTTATTGATGGAGACGATGGCCTGCGGCTCAATGAAGAGTGTCTGACCAGAAGCCGACTGGTCATGGACGATTCCACCGAACGCTTGACGGTACTCTTGTTTGACCGGTACAACATAGCGATCGTTCCGGATTGTGACGATGGCGTCCGAGAGCATCTTCGCATTGTTGCGGAGGATGTTGTCGATACGTGACCGGACACTCCCTTCAAAGCTCCGGAGCTGTGTCCGAAGTCCACGGAGTTGTGGACTCGCGGAATCTTGGACAGTCCCTTGGTCGTCAATCGCATGACGAATCGCCTGTTCGACCTCGATGAGCTTCGTCAACTTGTCCGCATACTCGTCAAGACGTGGAATGCGAATCTCTTCGTTATCCTCGTGAAGCTTCTCGAAGAAGTTCTTCACTTGGCGTCCGCCATACATGACGGCAGCGACGGCGAGCAATTCGCTCGTCGAGAGGACCGAGCCGATTGCGGCCCGTTTCACTTCCGCACGGACATCCGTAAGCCCACCGAGCGGCAGACGGTCACGGAGACGAACGACCTCGGTCGCCTCTTTCGTCACGTTCAAATTCGAGAGCACCCGGTCGTATGAGTAGTCAGGTTGCATCTTCAGCGCCAAATCTTTTCCGAGCGAGCTCGCCGCGTGACCGGCAAGCTGTTGGCGCAATTTTTCATATTCTAATACGCGTAACGCGTGGTCCATCTAGCATGTTCCTTTCTATCGCTTCGCCGCAAAGAACGCCTTGGCGTCTTCAAACGTGAAGCAGTTGATAATATCTGATGGTTCGAGATAGGCTTTCCGTGCGTGCAACACACCGAGGGCCATGTCTTCCATCATATCTGGGTGATGCGTGTCCGTGTTGATCATCACTTTGACGCCCGCTGCTTTCGCTTTCTTCAGCGTAGAAGCTGTCAGGTCGAGGCGGTTCGGGTTGGCGTTCAACTCGAGCGCCGTCCCTGTCTCTTTAGCGAGTGCGATCAGCTTGTCCTCGTCGATCGGATAACCGTCCCGACGACCGATGAGTCGACCTGTTGGATGGGCGATCACGTTGACGTACGGAGAACGGCAGGCGTTCTCCAGACGAGCCATGATTTCGTCGACCGATTGGTCCATCTTCGAATGGATGGAAGCGACGACGTAGTCGAGCGTCTCTAGAAACTCGGGTTCATAGTCGAGTGTCCCGTCAGGACGAATATCCATCTCGACGCCTCGTAACACGTTCATGTCATGTGTCTTCGCTGCTTCTCGGATTTCTTCCCCCTGTGCTTCGAGTCGTTCCTCGGTCAAGCCATTGACGAACGTCAAATACTTCCCGTGGTCGGTGATGGCCATCCATTCATAGCCGCGATCTTTCATCGCCACGACAATTTCGTCGACGGTCAACTTCCCGTCCGACCAGACCGTGTGCATGTGCGCGTCAGCCTTGATGTCTTCGAGCGTGACGAGCTTCGATAAGTCGTGCTCGAACTCTGCATGCCCCTCCCGAAGTTCAGGCGGGATGAATGGGAGACCATACCGTTCGAACAGTTCTTCTTCGGTTTCCGGTTGCCACAATCCGTCTGCTGTCTCGACCCCATATTCGGAAATGGACTCTCCTTTTGCTTTCGCAAGTTGACGCATGCGGACGTTGTGGTCTTTTGATCCCGTGAAATGGTGAAGCGTCGCAGCGAACGCGCCTGGCTCGACCATACGGAAATCGACCGATACCATCTCTTCACGTTCGAGGACGAGCGAGACTTTCGTCTCGCCTGCCGCAATCACTTCGTTGATGAACGGCAAAGCGAGCAGCTTCTCACGTAGCTCAATCGGCTTCTCGGTCGCGATGATGAAGTCAAGGTCTTTACACGTCTCTTCGGCACGGCGGAAGCTTCCTCCGACCGAATGACGCAAGACGAGCGTCTCCTTCTCTAACACCTCATTGATTTCTTCAACGATTGGTCGCATGACTGCATAAGCCAATCGTTCTGGACGTGATTCGAGGTTCTTCGCGGCGGCGAGTAATTTCTCCACACTCTTCGCCCCGAAACCGGGTAGTGATGCAGCCGTCCCGTCTTTGAGTACACGGATGAGCGACTCCAAGTCGACGACACCGATTTCACGGAGTTTAGCAAGTTTCTTCCCGCCGAGCCCTTGAATTTTCAAGAGCTTCATCAAACCGAACGGAATCTCTTCTTGCAGTGCTTCAAGTACTTCACTGCGTCCTGTGTCTCGATACTCTTCAAGGACTGCAGCCGTCCCTTTCCCGATTCCTGAGATGGACGTCAAGTCGTCGATGTCCTCGAGTTCAAGGTCCGTGTTCTCTAGCGCTGTCGCCGCCTTGCGGAACGCATTGATTTTAAACGGGTTCTCCCCTTTGATCTCCATATATTGCGCGATTTTTTCGAGCAACATCATCGCTTCTACTTTATTCATATGCTTCCCCCTCTTCACACAGAAAAGACCGAGACACAAGCACTAGCTTGCATTCCGGCCTGTCGTGTCACAACATCTTATTTGAAAACCAATCTGATAGATATGGCGTGTCTTGAATGATATATGTCGCTAGCGACGATTTGTCGACGGCGTTTTGAACGCTCGCCATCGGCACGAACGCGATCACCCAAAGGATGAAGAATGTGATGACATATGCTTCGAAGAATCCTAGGACAGCTCCGATCACACCTTTTAATTGGCGCAAAATTGGCAAGTCCGTCAAGAAGTCGAGCATCGCCAAGATGAGATGCAAGACGAGTTTCGTAATGAGGAACAAGACGACGAACCAAAAGACGTTATAAAATGTCATCTCAATCCCTGAAAGGGAATTGAGGTCCAACACGCCACCCGGGAGCGTTCCGTCGAGCTGAGACGGATACGGGATCCACAGCTTGAACGCTTCGGCTAACTCTTTATAGTACGTATTGGCGACGAGAAAACTGATGATGAGCGCGACCCAATGGCCGAGCTGTAGAATCGCGCCACGACGGAAGCCGTTGACGATTCCGATAAACAAGAAAAACAGTATAAGTAGCGTAACCATGGATTGATTTATTCTCCCATATTTCGTTTAGTTTTGACGTGGTCGCTCGCGATTTGAATCGCAGCCAAGACCGCTGCCTGACGAGCATCTAGATGAGGGGATTGTTCACGAATTTCGCGGATCTTACTGTCGACCAAAAAGCCTACTTCCCTCACGTGGTCAGCGGGTTCTTCGCTTACGATCGTATAGTCTTGACCCGCAATGTGAATCGTTGTTCGTTGTAACTGCACGCGCACCCCTCCTTTACGTCTGTCAGAATTAATCATAACATCGTTTTTATATTAGGAAAAGGAGAAGCCCCTTCCCTTGATATGTACAACATTTTCTAATACCCTTCTAAACAGTTGTCAAACGTCTTTCTTTAGAAAAATTGTAAGAGAAGGTGGCAACATTCCGTAAAATGTGCGAAAATATCAACTATTCAAACAAACAGAAAGGGTGATTGATTTGAAATTACGTATTGGCCTCTTAGGTCGCATCATCATCGCGATCGCTTTCGGTATTTTACTCGGGAGCATCGTACCAGAAAGTCAGAACTGGATCGTTCGGACGTTCGTGACGTTCAACACGGTCTTCGGGCAATTCTTAGGCTTCGCTATTCCATTGATTATTCTTGCTTTTATCATCCCGGGTATCGGGGAACTTGGAAAAGGAGCAGGAAAGCTGGTCGGACTCACAGCACTCATCGCTTACGCATCAACCATCATCGCCGGAACATTAGCATACTTTGCAACAAGCAACTTGTTCCCGCAAATTTTGACACGGTCGACGACAGGAGCCGAAAATCCAGAAGAAGCCTTGTTGAAAGGGTTCATGGAATTTGAGATTCCACCTGTATTCGGTGTTATGACCGCACTTATCTTAGCTTTCGTCATCGGAATCGGGATTGCCGCGATCGAAAGCAAACGGTCACTCGACCTCGCCATGGATTTCCGCGATATCATCGAACTCTTAATCAGTAAAGTCATTATTCCATTACTTCCAATCCACATCGCCGGAATTTTCATGAACATGACGTACGCTGGTCAAGTCGCTGAGATCTTATCGGTCTTCTCGCTCGTCTTCGTCACAATCATCGTCCTTCATTTGACGATGCTCATGATTCAGTATTCAATCGCAGGTGGTCTTAACAAAGAGAATCCGTTCAAGTTGCTCAAGACGATGATGCCGGCTTACTTCACAGCCATCGGGACGCAATCATCGGCCGCAACGATTCCAGTCACGCTTCGCCAAGCGAAACTGAACAACACGGACGAAGGTGTCGCGAACTTCGTCATCCCGCTCTCGGCAACGATCCACTTGTCAGGGTCGACGATCACACTCACATCGGTCGGTGTCGCGCTCATGTACTTGAATGGCATGGCGTTATCCTACGCAATCATGCTTCCATTCATCCTCGCACTCGGTGTGACGATGATTGCAGCACCAGGTGTACCAGGCGGGGCCGTCATGGCATCGCTCGGATTGTTCGGCTCGATCCTCGAATTCGACGCGACGATGCAAAGCTTGGTCATCGCGCTCTATTTGGCACAAGATAGCTTCGGGACAGCGACAAACGTCACGGGTGACGGTGCCATCGCGAAGATTATCCACTACTTCAAACACAACACAAAACTTCTCGACAACACGTCGTCGAAACAAGAAGATATCGCATAATGAACGACTTATAAACGGGCAAGCCATCAGGTTTGTCCGTTTTTGTCTACATATAATAAAGGAGAGAACCATATGGAATGGATGGAATGGAAGAACCCTGATTACTTCTCAGACCGCGTCATGACGGCATTACTCGACGAGGAGGCAAAGAATAGCCTCATGATCGGCGTCTTGAACAACGTCAAACAAGGAATCTATGAAACGTTTCATCAGTTCACAGTCGAAGAGGATGGAGAGCTTCTCGCCATCCTCCAAGTGACACCACCGCATCCACTTCACTATATCGTCGTGAAGAAGGAGCGCTCGGACCTTCTCCCGTCTTTCATCATCCCCCACCTTTTGAAAGAAGAAGTCCCCTTCTCGGAAGTCGTATCGGAACGACAACAGGCGGAACGTTTTGCGACAGCGTGGCAAGAGATTACATCTGGGACGAGCGAGATGTTCATGTCCCAAGGTCTTTATCGCCTCGACAGCGTGGAAGACATCGACATGGCGACTGGGAGGATGCGAGAAGCGACGGTTGCCGATCAGGCGAAGCTTGAGGCTTGGTATAGTGCCTTCGAAGCCGAATCAGGTCTCCGTTCATCTCCACCAGAGAAAGTAACAAAAGCCGTACAGACGATGCTTGAAAGGGAAGAAGCTGTCTTTTGGGAAGTCGATGGACAGGTCGTCTCGTGTGCGAAACGCGCACGTCCAACAGAGAACGGAATCACTGTTTCGTTCGTCTACACATCACCTAGTGCACGAGGAAAAGGGTATGCACGAAGTCTCGTCACCGATCTCAGCCGACAGTTACTCGAGACAAAATCATTCTGCGTCCTCTACACTGACTTGACGAACCCGACGTCGAACAAAATCTATCGGGAAGTCGGTTACCGACAAATCATGGACTCTGCCTGGGTCCGACTCGCTAGATGAAACACATCGCCTCCCCTATACTAATAGTGGAGGCGATTTTTCATGAACAGATTATTCGGTTGGTGGCTCCGTATCCCCCGACTTGTCCGATTGACCGCTTTGACACTTGTCACGCTCGCGATGCTCGGCTATATGGTGTTCCTCGGAGGGCGGAGCATGCTCGATGACCCAAACTTCGATACGCTATGGCTCAGCGTCATCGGTGCCGCACTCTTGACGTTCATCGTCTATCAGGCAACAAAAAAGTGATCGACGCGTTCGTCGATCACTGTCTTTGTGTTTAGAAGAATGATGCTGGGTTGACTGTGCTTCCCGCGCTCGATGAAGAGTACGAATAGCCGCCACGGTGAATCTCAAAGTGAAGGTGTGAACCTGTCGAGTTCCCTGTGCTACCCATGCCGCCAAGGTTTTGTCCTTGTGACACGCGTTGACCCGCAGAGACGGATACCGAGCTCATGTGAGCGTATACTGTCGTCCATACTTGCCCGTTGATCACGTGTGCAATCATGACGTGGTTTCCGTATGCGCCACCCCAACCTGCACGGAGGACCGTACCTGTTTGTGCTGCATAGATCGGTGTACCGACTGGACCAGCGATATCAAGACCGTTGTGGAACGAGTAGCCGTTCGCACCGCTTGCTGGACCCCACCCTTGTGAGAGGCGACCGCTTGCTGGACGTTGGAACATGCCACCGCTTGCTGGTGCAGACGCTACCGGTGCTGTTGAAGCACTTGAACCGCTATTCGAGCTTGAACCTTGTTGCTTTTTCGCCGCAGCTGCTGCTGCCGCTGCACGACGCGCTTCTTCTTCAGCACGACGTTGCGCTTCGATTTCTGATTGAATCGCTTGTTCTTGAGCTTTGAGCGTATCTTCCATCTCTTGAAGGCTCATGAGTTTCGATTCGAACTTCACTTTTTCAGCTTCAAGTTTCTTGATTTTCGCAGCGCGCTCTTTCATTTTTTGATCGAGCTCTTTCTGACGTTTTTCAAGCTCTTCTTTTTGCTTCACGAGTGAATCGCGCTCTGCTTTCAACTCAGCTTGCGCTTTCGCGAGTTTTTCTTTCGTTGCTTCGTATTCTTCGAAGATTTGTTGGTCGTTCTCTTGGATCGTACCAGCTGTGATCATGCGTGTGATCAAATCACCGAAGTCTTTAGAACCGAAGATGAACTCAGCCCAGTTGACTGACGAGCCACCGTTCTTTTGCATCGTCGCCATACGATCTTTCATAAGATCTTCTTGTGCTTTCATTTTCGCTTCGTACTTTTTAATTTGCGCTTGAAGCTTTTTAATTTTTTCTTCAGTTGCACGAATCTCAGCTTTTTTCTGAGCGACATCGTTGATGACGTCTTGGAGTTCAGCATCTAACTTGTTGATCTCTTGTTGCTCTTTGCTGATGGCTTGCTCACGTGATTGAATCGAAGAGTTTGCTTTCGACTGTTCACTGCTATTCTTTTGTCGTTGTTCTTGTACTTTCTTCTGCTTCTCTGTAAGTGAGGCTGCATAAGTCGGTGACGTTCCCCCGATCAAGAGTGCGCCTAGAGTGACTGTTGCTGCAAATTTCTTCAAGTTACCCAATGTGCTTCCCTCCGCTGATTCCCGTGTAGTTTTTATCTATAGTCGTGCAATTATTTTTTATAAGATAAGTCGCGACATTTCGTTCGCTCTGTGACTCATTATAGCAATCTAAACCAAAAGTTATTTTACACTTATATTTCATTCGTATGACATTGACCTAATTTAGGTTTTATCCTTTAAAAAACGTGGGTATAGACAATATTTTGTTTGGTTCGTTGTCACAAAATAGTTTTAAAAAGAAAAAAAGCACTTCAAGAAAGCGCTTTTCACATAGTAACCCATTCATTTTTTTGACTACCTTAAGGCAACATAACCGGCCCGTTTGCCATTTTTCCGTTTCGAACGAAGTAATAACAACCCACCGAATAAGATGACACCTGCGGCAGCACCCGTACTATCCAAAAGGACATCTTCTAACAGCGCGGTCCGTTCAGGAGTCAAACTCTGATGATACTCATCAAAGATCGCCACCGTGTTCGCAAGTGCCCAGGCGAAGAGTAAGTTCAGTCCCCCATGAAGATTCGTTCGCGAGATGGCCTTCACGAATAATGCACCGAGAACGAAAAACGTGACGACATGTGCCGTCTTCCGCATAAAGAACTCAATCAATCCTGTCGTCCCCAACGTATCGAGCGAGATTTCCTTTCCTGCATAGTCGAACTGCACGTTCGCTAGCGTCGGTTCGATCCAGCTCCAATTGAATCGCTCGAGTGGCGAAACGATAGACTGGTCCGAGTAAGGCGTCGCACTTGATAAAAAGAGTCCGATTAAAATAAGCGCAATCCATATAAATTCATTTTTTAAAAATCGCATAACACCGTTCCTTTCTACAACGTTTTTCATTATACGGATTCTTTCTTCGGAATGATGTAACAGCGACATCATGATTTCATAACAATTTGATTGCACGCAACGCGTTCAAGTTCGAGTCTGTCTCCTTCTCTTGGTATACTACAAAAAAAAGGGGGAATTATCATGATTTATGATTTTGAAGCAGTAGACATGAAAGGACAATTACAACCGTTAGCTACATATAGAGGCGACGTCTTACTCATCGTCAACACGGCGAGCAAATGTGGATTCACACCGCAGCTCGAAGGCCTCGAGTCACTTTACAACACCTATAAAGGACAGGGCCTACAAATCTTAGGTTTCCCGTGCAACCAGTTCGGTCATCAAGACCCGGGATCCAATGAAGAAATTCAAGAGTTCTGTCAACTGAATTACGGGGTATCGTTCCCGATGTTCGCGAAAGTCGACGTGAACGGCAAGGATGCCCACCCACTCTTCACCTATCTCTCAAAAGAAGCACCCGGGCTTCTCGGGTCGAAGGCGATCAAATGGAACTTCACGAAGTTTTTAGTCGACCGTGATGGAAACGTCATCGAGCGCTTTTCGCCACAGACGACACCGGCTGAGATTGAGGATGCGGTGAAGAAACTCATCTAATATCAAAAAGGATGGCTCCGAAGAGTCATCCTTTTAAAGTGGTGTAATGAAGTTAATTGTATAGAAAGGACTACCGTCGTCGTTGTAAGCGAGCCCGACGGCAGCATGGGTGAAGCGCGGCTGCATGATGTTCTCACGATGCCCTTTCGAGTTCATGAGTCCCCAATGCGCATGGAACACGCTCATCTGTCCCATCGCCAAGTTTTCGCCGGCCATCGAATACGAAAGTCCTGCTTCGTCCATTCGATCGAACGGGTCTTGTCCTTCCGGGTCTGTATGGCTGAAGAAATCGTTTTCTGCCATGTTTTGACTATGCGCCCGCACGACCGGATAGAGCGGTTCATAGTCGGCTAAAGCGTTCAATTCAAACTTTTCACGGTCCCAATTCATGAGGATGCGCATCAACTGCTCATTGGCGACCGTTCCCTCTTTCGACAAATCACCATAGTACCCCTCACTCGCCTCTTCGACACGGCGTTCGACCGACAAGATCCCTTTCAGGAGGTCATCATCATGCTGGTCAAAAAAGAAAGTGACATACTGACCATCGATTGCAAAAACGGAAAACGATGGATCGTCCGGAATCAAGTATCGATTCAATCCCTTATTATACGAAGTCACCGCCTCGAAGCCGATGTCCTCGACTTGATCACGGGTCGTTTCATTCAGTACGAGACCTCGATACGTGCTGCCTGTCTCGAACTGATAGAATCCTTTTTTCGCACCGTCCTCATCAATCAGTTCAAGTCCGCGGTCACCGCCACGTTCGACCAAATACCAGTCATGCCCGGCATACTGACTTGCGAACTTTGGCGCGTCTGTCGCTCGTTCGGTCGCCACCTCAGACTCAACCTGAATGCTCGTCGGGGCAGAGACGTTCGGCATCTCATATTGCCAAGCCATATAGAGTCCAATCCCCATCAAGAGGATAATCAATTTTCGAAACATGGCTCCACCTTCCTTACTGTTCGCGCTGACGCTCCCCGAAATCGTGTAGTCTCGTCTTGATATCGGTAAGCATCTCCATGTATGCGACATACGTCGCTTCGTCTATATTCAGCATACCACTTACTTGTAGCGGCACATTCGCCGCCTGCTCACGCAACGCGCTACCGCTTTCGGTCAAACGAACGATGATTTTTCGTTCGTCGTCCGTCGCACGACTTTTCTCCACATAGCCGATTTGGATGAGCCGTTTGACGAGCGGCGACAATGTCCCAGAGTCGAGCGTCAACCGCGATCCGAGTTGTCGCAAATCGATTCCATCCTCTTCCCATAAGACAAGCATCACGAGATATTGACTATACGTCAGGTTTAGCGGTGCTAAAATTGGGCGATATAACCGGGTAAGCTCTTTTGAGGCGGTATACAA
Organism: Exiguobacterium sp. S3; assembly: GCF_018617295.1. GTDB lineage: Bacteria > Bacillota > Bacilli > Exiguobacteriales > Exiguobacteriaceae > Exiguobacterium > Exiguobacterium profundum. The sequence goes on along the minus strand of NZ_JACSJW010000002.1, from coordinate 136,685 downwards.
TTGAAAACAGATTTGATGTTCTAACTTTAACGATTGGTCCATACGTAATCCTCCGTACTCTTCTTTAGCCAAGCATATCACTTGCGAAACTTTTTGACTGCTCTATAATTTAAATTGTACACAACTTAATTGTTAAAAATGAAATGGAGGAATTCAATCATGAAATCACTATTCACAGCATCAGCAACAGCAATCGGTGGCCGCGAAGGTCATGTGAAATCAACAGATGGCGTCATCGACATGAACGTATCGATGCCTGGCGCGAAACACGTAGACGGTGCGACAAACCCGGAACAACTTTTCGCAGCTGGCTATGCGGCTTGCTTCGGTAGTGCCCTCAACCTCATCATCGGAAAAGAACGTGTGAAGACAGACGGTTCAAGCGTCACAGGTCATGTCACATTAAATCAAAATGATGAAGGGTTCTTCATTTCAGTCGAACTTGAAGTCGAAATCAAAGGTGTCGACCAAGCGACAGCAGAGCGCCTTGTCGAAGAAGCACACCAAGTGTGTCCTTATTCAAAAGCGACTCGCGGAAATGTCGACGTCAAATTGACAGCGAAAGCTGCATAATATTCATCCCGCTCTCTGGAGCGGGATTTTTTTTGCTTAACCCTGCCTATCAGAGTAAGATAGAGACACGATTAAGGAAGGAGGGAGCACTGATGAAGAAACATAAATCGACTCTTCTTTTTGTTGCACTCGGCATCTTGTTGTTCACGGCGACGTACAATGGGTTGACCGTCCGGACGTATGACGTGACGTCCGATAAACTGTCAGCAGACGAGTCTCTCCGCATCGTGCTCCTCTCCGACTTACACAGCGCCTCATACGGTTATAAACAGTCGATTTTGATCGACCAGGTTCGTGCACAGAAACCGGACCTCATCGCTTTACCGGGCGATTTACTCGACCGATATCGTTCACCTGAACCCGCCTTCGAACTAATCGAAGGGCTTGAAGGGATTGCGCCGATGTATTTCGTGACCGGCAACCATGAAATCGATGGATCGGATGACTATGTCCGTCACAATGTGAAAGACGTGTTTCGCTCATACGGTGTCAACGTTCTCGAAGACGAATGGGAGACGGTCACCATCAATGGAATCGACCTCGTCATCGGCGGGCTAGAAGATCCTCTTCGTGGGTTCAGAGAAAATATTTATACGGATTGGGATGCGGAGTCGACTGCGGCGATGCAGGACATCGCCCCCGATGAGACGTTCAAGGTACTTCTTTCGCACCGTGCCGAACAAGTCGATACGTATGCTAAACTTCCATTCGACCTCGTCTTGTCCGGACATGCTCATGGCGGGCAAGTGAGAATCCCTTATTTGATGAACGGATTATTCGCACCTGACCAAGGATTCTTTCCTGAATACGCCGGCGGACTCTATGAGCATGAGACGTTCACCCATGTGATTGGACGGGGATTCAATTACAGCTTCAACATTCCACGTATTTACAATCCACCAGAGATTGTCGTGATCGATGTGAACGGAAAATAACGGACACTCAAGCGAGTGTCCGTTTTTCTTACCAGATGATTCGTTCTTCACAACATTGTCGTTCCCGTTCAATCTGGACCGTCGAACGTTCGAACGTCCCGTATTTCCGGATTCGTTCCGTCACTTGTCTCAAGACGTCTTGATCATCCGTCTCTTCTCCAATCAACACGTGACACGTCGCTGCATGCTCGCTCGACGAGATAGACCAGACATGCAAGTCGTGCACTTCTTTCACCCCGTCAACTTTAGCAATCTCTTCTTGCATCGCCCGGACGTCAATCTGTTCCGGCGACCCTTCCATCAAGATATGAATCGCGTCACGCGTCACACGATAACCACTGATTAAAATCAAAATCGCAACAAAGGCGCTCGCGACCGGGTCCGCCCACGTCCATCCGAACAACATGATGAGGATTGCTGCCGTGATGGCTCCGACCGAGCCGAGCAAATCTCCGAATACGTGCAACAACGCACTCTTCACGTTCAAATTATCTTTCTCCCCGCGCATTAAAATCCAGGCGGCAAGGATGTTGACGAGTAGCCCGATGATGGCGACGACAAGCATCCCACCACTTAGAATTTCTGGTGGCGCGCTGATTCGTTGGTATGCCTCGACAAGAATATAGACCGAGATGACGAGTAGTGTCAGCCCGTTAATGAATGCCGCTAAAATCTCGAAACGTCGATACCCGAACGTCCGGTTCGGTGTCGCCGCTTTCGCCCCAAATCGGACAGCGAGAAAACTGAGTCCTAACGCAGCCGCATCTCCTAGCATATGACCCGCATCCGATAATAGCGCCAAACTGTTCGTCCATAGTCCGCCGATCACTTCGACGACCATGAACGCCGCAATCAAGAGAAAGGCGAGTAAGAGCGCCCGCTGATTCGTCGAATGATGGTGATGGTGGTCGTGATCATGATGATGTCCCATAACTGACTCCTCCTTCTACTGTTTATCTTATTCCATTTTAACCAAACATTCAAACATTCATTTGAATGAAAAACAATAAAAAAAACGGGAGAATGAACTCTCCCGCTTTGTCTCATTTTTGCTCCAGTCGGACACGCATGACGCCGCTATAAGGGAACAGTTTCAATTGGACCGTCTCACCCTCGAACCAAATTCCGGTCGCTTGTTCGCGAGTCGGTTGTACGTCTGGTGTCGCGATGGCTTGCTTGTCCCAATCCACGGCCCGTACTTTTTGGTCCCGGACCATGAGGAAGAATCCATCATAGAAATGATACTCGTTCACTTGGTCACGTTGAACGGCAGAAGGACTGCCAAGCTCCGCACGGACGGTTTCGAGATCTTTCCCAATCCAGTCGAGGACGGACTCCGAAGCGTTCGGGACGACTTGTTGCCAAGCGGCAATCACCTCGTCATCCGATAAAGCTGTCGCCTCTGTCGTCACACTCTCTTCCGTTACCCAGCCCGTCAATCGCTCGTTCAACTGCACTTTCACAAATCCACTTACCGTCTCCAACCGTTCAAATCGATCACCCAAGTCGGCTTCATAAACGACCGTGACCCGGTCATCCGCGTATACTTTCGTATACGGTTGCCCGATATAAATCTTATCTGCTGATTCCGTCTCAGCATCAGCATCAGCCGGTTGTTCCGACTCGGAGTCAACCATTTCCGTGGCAATCTCATCAGATTCCGGTAAAGCCGAGTCCTGTTTCTTGTCAATCAGTGCCGCGAACGTGATGATCCCGACCAAGGCGAGCATTAATGCCAATGCCGTCGTTATACGGAACACGCGTTTACGCTTCCGCGTCGTCGCACGCGACAATCTTCCTCCATTCATGTTCTTCACTCCTACTCGATTCGATTCATTTCACTCGTTTCGTCAAATGGTAGGAGGTTTCCTGCTTCATCAAAAAATTTCAATTCATCTTTTGTCAATTCGTCCATCGTTCTGACCATTTGTTCGACATCGACCGGTTCATCGCGCTCATCGTTCTCACGTATGACAATGTGCTCTCCTAATTCAATCGTGCGCGAAGTCAGACGATGAAAGTAGCGGTCGTGGGAAATCAACAATAATCCACCCGGATAGACAGACAACGCCGCCTCGATTTGTTCGCGTGTCGCCACATCTAAATAGTTCGTCGGTTCATCTAATGCCAACAGATGGGCATCCGAGAAGTACAAGATGAGAAACGCGATTCGACACTTTTCCCCCATGCTCGCCTCGGTAATCGGTCGGTGCACTTCATCTCGCCGGAACAAGAAGTGAGCGAGCAACGTCCGCGCCTCCGTCTCTCCGATCTCACTATTGGCGAGTAACGCCTCAAGTAACGTCCCGGTCTCCGGAAGACGCTCGAGCGTTTGTGAGAAATATCCGATTTTCAGACGAGGATGTCGCTTGATCACACCCGAGTGTGGTACTCGCTCACCGATTAGCACGTTTAATAATGTCGTTTTTCCGCTTCCGTTCGGTCCGGTAATCGAGATCCGCTCTCCTTTATTCATCGAGAAGGAAAACGGTTCATAGAACGGCTTGTCGTATCCAAACGTCACATCCTCACACGTCAGCCACGTCTTCGCTTCGAGCTCATCCGCCGCAAAACGGACGGAGATAGGTTTCTCCTCTTTTGGTTTTTGTGGACGATTGTCTTCGAGCTGCCTTAACTTCTGTTCTCTCGCCTTCATTTTGACTGCGAGATTGGCCGCTCCCTTTTGCGCTCCCGGACTGCGGACACTCGCTGTCGCTTTCGCCTTTAAGTGCCACCCTTTATATTGGGCAATCATCTCGAGAAGTTCTGCCTTTCGGTTCTCGTATCGAGCATGTGCTCGCTCGTCACGCACGCATTCTTCTTCTTTTTGATGTTTATACGCCGTATAGTTTCCCTGATATCGTGTGACCCGGCCATCTGACAGTTCAAGAATGGTCGTTGCGACATCGTCCATCAGTTGACGGTCGTGTGAGATGATGAGCACCGTCCCCTTGAACTGGTTTAACCACTTCGTCAGCCAGTCAATCGACTCGAAATCCAGATGGTTCGTCGGTTCGTCGAGCAGGACGAGGTCCACCCGCTTCATCGTCAGTGTCGAAAGCTGAGCTCGCGTCTTCTCGCCTCCGCTTAGCTCGTTAATGTTTCGTAAGAGGTGCTCCTCCAGCCCAAGTCGAGTCAATGCTCTTGTCGCCTCTTGTTCCAACTTATAAACATCGAGCTCGAGTGCCCGTTCATAGGAGCGCATGACACGCATCTCGTCACCAGAAGATACATCTTCATAGAGCGCATATCGTTCAGGATCACTGCGCATCGTCCACTCAAGTACGGTCATATCTGTCGACTCGATTGTCTGCCGGACGAGCCCGATCTCGCCTTGACGTTCAATCGTCCCCGCTTGCGGGGTCAACTCCCCTGTCACGAGTCGGAAGAGCGTCGTCTTCCCGCTCCCGTTCAGTCCAAATAATACGGCACGCTCTCCAGCTGCGACCTCGAATGAGACCGCGTCAAATAATGGTTTCCGGCTATAGTCAAACCGGACTTGTTTTACTGCTAACATCTGTTTCACCTCGCTTATTAATCCGATACGCGATGAAACAAAAAACACCATCCGCTTCAAAGCGGTGGTGTGAAGGAATCCGTTCAAAGAGGAAAACGAGAGCTTCCCGTATTTGAAAAAATGGACACACTTCACCCTTGACTGTTCAAGCGAACAGTGATGATTCGTCTCATCGTTGGAGTGAACATGTATTTTTCATGGCACGGTATACCTCTCTTTCCTAAGTTACTGCCACCTTATCAAATTGAAAGCGGATTCGCAAGAGTGCACCCCACAATCTCCCATTTTTTCTACTCCTTTAGGCGGATGCGGTGCATCTGTCCTCGCGATATGATGATAATATATTCGAACAGTGAGGTGATGCATGATGCGTCGACGCATCATCGTTCCGAGTGCCGTCTTGGCGAGCGTCGGAACGTTTCTCTATACACGATTCAAACGTCGTCTCCCCCGTCCCCGCTTTAAATGGCCGGAACGTCCAGAACTGACGACTATTGATGAGACGCATGTGCAGGCAACGTGGATCGGGCATTCGACGGTCCTCATTCATTGGTATGGGCTCAAGATTTTAACAGACCCCGTCTTCTCAAAACGAATCGGTGTCCATCTTGGACCGCTGACAGTCGGCATGAAACGTCACACCGCTCCGGCCCTCTCCATTGAGGAGGTCGGCCCGGTCGATGTCATCCTACTCAGCCATGCCCATATGGACCACTTTGACCATAAAAGTTTGAGACGACTCATCACTCGCGAGACGATTGTTGTCTCTGCTCCTGGGACGAGCCGGCTGTTGCGCCGATACCCGAGTCTGCAGACGCTTGAACTGCATCCACATGACAAAGTGACACTTGCGAATGGACTCGATGTCCGCGCCATTCCCGTCAAGCATTGGGGCAATCGTTTCCCGTGGGACAAACATATGGGGTACAACGGATACCTGCTCAAATACAAAGGGATTCGTATGCTCTTCGCAGGAGACACGGCGTACACCGACTCCTTCAAAGGACTCGCCGACCGTGAACCGATCGACCTCGCTTTCTTCCCAATCGGTGCCTATCAACCGGACTCGTTCCAGGAAGCGCACTGCACTCCGGAACAGGCTTGGATGATGTACAAAGAGAGCGGAGCGAAGCGTTTCTTCCCGATGCATTGGGATACGTTCGTTCTTTCATATGAACCTGTCGAGGAGCCGTATCACCGTCTCGTCGCGGCCGCAAAACTCGACCGTGACCAAATTGTGATCAAGGCGCACGGGGAAAGCATCCGCCTGTAGTTTTTACTTTCCCTTCATCCAAAATTTCGGTAACGTTATAGACGAGAGGGAGGGATTATTTATGGAATGGACGACGTTGAATAATGACGTCAAGATGCCGATGCTCGGTCTCGGTGTCTATAAGGTCGAAGATGGCGCGGTGACGGTCGATACGGTCAAAGCCGCGCTCGATGCAGACTATCGATTGATCGATACGGCTGCGATTTATCAAAATGAAGAGAGTGTCGGACAAGCGCTTCGTGAAGCAGGCATCCCACGGGAGGACGTCTTTGTGACGACAAAGCTTTGGAACGAGTTCCACGGATTTGATGAGGCGCTCCAAGCGTTCCAGGATAGTCTTGACCGGCTCGGTCTCGAGTATGTCGACTTGTTCCTCATCCACTGGCCGATGCCCCGTTTCGGTAAATTCGTCGAAACGTACAAAGCACTCGAACAGTTGTATGAAGAAGGACGCGTCCGAGCAATCGGCGTCTCGAACTTTGAGATTGAGCATTTGGAACAAATCATTCAATCTTGCTCGATTGTCCCGGCCGTGAACCAGGTCGAGATTCATCCATATTTGTCTCAGAAAGAACTGATTGCATTCTGCAAACGATATGACATCCAAATTCAAGCGTGGAGTCCACTCATGAAAGGACGCGAAGCGCTCGAAGATAAGACGATTGTCAAGATTGCGAACGCTCACGGCAAGTCACCGGCTCAAGTCATCTTGCGTTGGCATTTACAGAACGGAGTCGCTGTGATTCCAAAATCGGTCACACCGAGTCGAATCAAAGAAAACATACAGGTATTCGACTTCACGTTGACGAAAGAAGAGATGGCGGCCATTGATGCGCTCAATCGTGACGAGCGGACCGGGTCCGACCCGAAAGAGATGCATAAAATCCATTACTGAGGAGTGAATGACATGTTCAAAAAACTAGCTTCTGATTTGACTGGCTTCAGCGACATCGGTGAGGTGATCGACCCGTCCGATTTCGATAAGGCGGACTCGGATGATTACGTCCTCCATGAGGATAACGAAAAGATCTACTTCTTGATCAAATCAAAATCGGATGAGTACTGCTTTACAAACTTAGGTATGATTCACCTCGACGGGACGAGCGCGATGAGTTCGAAACGAGTTCTGTATCGTTACCCTTACGCACACTATCCGATTAAGCACGTCATGTTCGAGACAGCTGGCACCGTCGACCTCGATGTCGAAGTCAAATTCACAATCGGCGACAAGCCATACTCAATCGATATCAACAAGAAGCAAATCGAGCACGTGAAAGATTTGTACAAGGCACTCCTTGCGATTGAAGAGATTCAGCGAGAAGGCCGTCGCATGATGGAGTATGCGAATACGTCGCTCACACACTCGGTGTCGATTTTGAGCGGACTCCGTGAAGGTGACATGAACGTCCCGAACACGTTCAAGGAATTGAACGAGCAATCGTTCGATTGGCTACAACGTCACTATCATGAATGGAACCGTAAAGACTTCGGTTCGGTTTACGAGAAGTACATCAATAACTAAAAAACAACTCCTCCACAGACGATTCGTCCTCGGAGGAGTTGTTTTAGTTCTCATCAATCAATTGCTCGGCCAATCGCTGATACAAGTGGCTCATATGCACGGCAGACGCGATGGCAAGCGTTCGCTTGACACCGCCCTTATCTTCGAGTGATGTATTTAATAGCGTGTCCGCCTGGGCTTCAAACGCTTCTAGATTCTTCACTTTCTGCGCCTGATACGCCTCGTAGAAGTCTTCAAGTGAGAACGTCTCATCCGACTCGTTCAACGGTCGGAGCGTCTCTTTGATGTCACTGATCGACAAGAGACCTTTCATCTCATAAATCAAACTAAGTAACATCAAATGTTCGTTCGTATACTTTTTATTTTTGACGGGATGGAATAACTTGCCCTTCGCATAGTTGTTGATCATCGTCTTCGTCAGTATGGTCTCATCCTCGTTTCGCTTCATCTTCCCATAATGCTGCTCGAACAACTGGATGACCTGGTCCATGTATAAATCGATGGTCGGCAGCACGTCCCGCGGGAGTGTACCTTCCGTTTCGGTAATGTTCTTCGCTTTCATCTATCTCACCTCACTTCCTAAGTATAAAGAAAACTTTCATTTGTCGAAAGGTACACCTTGCTCTTTGTTCCTCTTCAGTATATCATGTAGTTATCGATACTACATGATGTGATAAGGAGTGTTTTACATGCATTCGATTTTCCGTGAACCCATCAACGCACTGACGCATCTTGCCGGTGCGGTACTGGCTTTCATCGCCCTCATCGCGATGGTCGTTAAAGCTTCGTTACTCGGCTCGCCACTTGCGATTATGGCCGCGATTCTATTCGGGATCAGCCTTGTTTTTCTTTACTTATCGTCAGGTCTTTACCATAGCATCATCGCCTCACCGAACGTCATCGCTTTCTTCCGGAGAATCGATCATGCGATGATTTATGCGTTGATTGCGGGTACATACGCACCGCTCACGTTACTCGCGCTCGAAGGACCGACGCGGTGGGTCCTCTTCGGTACCGTACACGCACTCGCCTTGTTCGGCATTATTTTTAAACTCGTCTGGTTCCATGCCCCTCGTTTCTTGTCGACCGCGCTCTATATCGGGATGGGCTGGCTGTCCGTCTTCTTTATCGGACCGCTCCATGACGTGATCGGCAACGCCGGTATCTTCTGGCTCGTCCTCGGGGGCGTCATGTATACGATTGGCGGACTCATTTATGGGTTCAAACCAAAATTCGTCAACTGGCGAGGATGGGGTTTCCATGAAGTGTTCCATCTGTTCATCTTGTTCGGAAGCTTCGCTCACTTCGTATGTGTATTCTGGTACGTCTTTTAAGTCCTCCTCGTGGAGGGCTTTTTTCATGAGCCGTTTCCTGTACTTTGAATTCAAGATTTCCTACACTAAGGACAGGAGGGATTCATCATGAAAATTGAAGTATGGTCAGATTATGTCTGCCCGTTTTGTTATATCGGAAAGCGTCGTCTAGAAGAGGCGCTCGAACAGTTCCCACAGGCAGATCAAGTCGAAGTCGAATTCAAGAGTTTCGAGCTCGACCCGAACGCCCCGACGGACGATTCACGTACCATCTATGAAGCGCTTGCTACGAAGTATGGCATGCCGATCGAACAGGCGAAAGGGACGACGGCTCAAGTCGCTGCACAAGCCCGCGAAGTCGGACTCGATTATGATTTTGAGAACATGGTCGTGACGGGGACGCTCGACTCGCACCGTTTGACACATTATGCGAAGACGGTTGGGAAAGAGAAAGAATTGTCGGAAGCGTTGCTTCAGGCGTACTTCGTCGATGCGAAACACATCGGGAATCACGATGTGCTGCTTGAAATCGCGACAAGCGTCGGACTCGATTCTGACGCGGTTCGTGACGTCTTGACGACTGACGTGTATACGGAAGAGGTACTTGCAGAAGAGAAGCGCGCGAGCGACCTCGGCATCACGGGTGTGCCGTTCTTCGTATTCGACAACAAGTACGGGGTGTCCGGTGCTCAGCCGACAGAAGCGTTCACGCAAGTGCTCGAAAAAGTCTGGTCTGAGAACAATCCGACGATCCAAGTCCTTTCGAACGGTGCGACGTGCACTGACGACAACTGTGATATTTGATTGATGAAGAAGCCGACGTTCGGCTTCTTTTTTGTGGTATTCTTCACCCTACTACTTGATAATAGTGATTAGCATATAAGAATCGAGGACTACATCTATGTGGAAAAATCGGAACGTCTGGATCATTCTGACGGGCGAATTCGTCGCCGGTCTTGGCCTATGGCTCGGCATCATCGGGAATTTGGAATTCATGCAAGACCGTGTCCCCTCTGACTTTGTGAAGGCGGTCATTCTCGCCATCGGCTTGCTCGCAGGGGTCGCCATCGGTCCGCTCGCGGGTCGCTTGACCGACCAAGGCTCTAAGAAAAACATCATGCTCATCTCGAGCATCGTCCGGGCGCTGAGCGTGCTCTTCATGTTCGTCGCCATCGAGACAAATTCGGTCGTGTGGATGGTCGTCTTTTTAATCATCTTACAAGGATCGGCCGCTTTTTACTTCCCTGCTCTTCAGGCAGCGATTCCGCTCATCGTGAAAGAACGGGAGCTTCTTGCCTTGAACGGCGTTCATATGAATGTGTCTACCTTGTCGCGTGTCATCGGGACTGCGATTGCCGGTGTCCTCTTGACGCTGATTTCGCTCCGTAACGTCTACGCGCTCTCGCTCGTCGCCTATCTGTTGCTAGCCGTCGCGACGCTCTTCTTGAAACTCGATGAGACGAAAACGCCCTCGGCGAAAAAAGTCGATGCGAAAGCATCGAGTGGCTTCAAAGACGTCTTCCCGATCATCAAATCAATTCCAGTCATCTTCATGACGCTCGTCATGACGCTCATCCCGCTTCTCTTTATCGGAGGGTTCAACTTGCTCGTCATCAACATCAGTGAGTTGCAAGATTCGACGGCGATTAAAGGATGGATTTATACGGCAGAAGGACTCGCCTTTATGACAGGTGCCTTCATGATCAAACGGATCGGAGAAAGATTTTCGGCGTTCTCAATCTTATTCTCGTTCTCGTTTTTAATTGGTGTTGCCCAACTGATGCTCTACTTTGCGGACATCCCGTTCATGTCCATCGCTGCGTTCGTTCTCTTCGGTTTCTCGGTCGGATGTTTCTTCCCGACGGCGGTCACGATTTTCCAGACACGGATGCCAAAAGAATATCACGGTCGTTTCTTCTCGTTCCGAAACATGCTCGACCGAATCATCTTCCAAGTCGTCCTTCTCGTGACAGGATTCTTCCTCGATTTGATTGGACTTCAGCTCATGGTCGTCTTGTTCGGAATCAGTTCGATTGCGATGACTGCTGCATTCCTCGTCTATACGCGTAAACACAAACTGCATATCGAAGAAGATGCTACAGAGAAGATGTCTTCTTAACAAAAACAAGCGGTGACCGAGGTCATCGCTTGTTTGCATCTTCGAGCTCTCGCCACCACGTCGTCGTATCATTTCGACCATCGAGCGTGATCCGTTCCCCGATTTTTGGAGTGAGGACGACTTCTTTTGGTAAGAGAGACGACATCTGTTCCGCTGGGTCGAACCAATCATGAAACGAGAGCGTGAATGCCCCCCAATGAATCGGCATCATCTGATCGGCACGTAGATCACGAAACGCTTGCGCGGTCTCTTCCGGCTGCATATGGACGTCTGGCCAGCGCACATCATATTGCCCGCATTCGAGTGCAGCGAAATCAAACGGTCCGTACTGTTCGCCAATCATCTTGAAATGCGGAGCATATCCACTGTCCCCACTGAAGAAGAGCCGATCCGTCTCACCGAGGACGACCCACGACGCCCACAGCGTGCTGTTGCGGTCCGTCAACGAGCGACCGGAGAAGTGACGCGCCGGCGTACAGATGAATGTCCACGACCCGAACGCATGCGACTCGCCCCAATCCCGTTCTACGATTCGTTCTGCCCCGATACCCCATCGTTTCAAATGGCTTCCGACACCGAGCGGTACGATAAACATGGCGACCTTGTCTTTGATGGCAAGAATCGTCCCATAATCGAGATGGTCGTAATGGTCATGCGTCAATAAGACGACATCGATTTCAGGCAAGTCCTCGAGGTCAAACGGTAAGTCTTCACTGAAGCGCTCATTTTTGGCGAACGGGAGTGGGGATGGGCTGCGTCCAAACATCGGATCGACGAGCATCGTCTTCCCGTCCATTTGTACCATGAGCGCCGAATGACCGAGCCAATAGATTCTTGTGAAGCTCGAGCCCGTCTTCTCCTCAAAATCGATTGGCACGATCGGAAGACGTTCGGTAGGCTTACGCAATGACGTCACATCACGATAGTCGCGCGCCATCGACACCATGTCTTGCGTAGAGAAGTTCATCGGTGTCTCATATTGATTACGGAACTTTCCATTGACCCGGTTCGGAGATTGAAGCGATTTCGGCTTTCGTCCGAGTGGTTTGTACTGTGTCAGAATCGTTCCGGTGACAGCCGCCATTCCAACCAATGAGAGCAACATCGTCTTTTTCATGTAGATCCTCTTTTCTAATAGTTCGTTGAATTGATTATAGCGTGCCTTCACCATTTCTATACGAGAAAGTATGTCGATTCGCCTATCTTTCAAAAAAATGGCGTGCTCTTCATTGAGCATTCTGGTTATTCCATTCTATCAGGTCTCTTAAACCAAAAAGACCTGCCCACCGGTGTTTGGTGGAACAGGTCTTCGGTTAAGATTTTTGCAAGATTTTAATGTCGTTGATGATGTCTTCGGTCGGAACGTTTTGGAAACCAGGATACGCTTTGATGATTTTCCCTTTCTGGTCGACCAAATAGAAATACGTGCCGTGGTCGACTTGTGTGCCTTCGTCAGGCTTCCGGACGAGCGCCTTGAAGTTCTGTTGGGCAAACGTTTCAATCTCGTCTTGCGAGTAGCCTGAGAGGAACTGCCAATCTGCTTTCGCAAGGTCATAGCCACTCATAAACTCTTTCATTTTCTCCGGAGTGTCCACCGTCGGGTCGACGCTGAACGAAACGAACTGCACGTCTTCGACGCCCTCTTCTTCAAGCGCTTCATTCAGCTTCGTCATATTGTATGTCATCGGTGGACAGACTGTCTCACAGCTTGTAAAAACGAAATCCGCCATCCACACTTTCCCTTTTAAATCGTCAAGACTGACCATTTCTTCATCTTGATTCATATATTCGAACGATTCGACTTCCCAGTTGAGCGGGTCCTCAATCTCTTGACCACATCCTGCTAGGACGATGAGCATCGTCGTCAAACCAATCATCCACCATTTCTTCACACGTGCCAACTCCTTATCGCTTTTTGACGTTCCACATGAGGATTGTGATGAGCGTGAAAGCCGTCAATGCGAGGAACGGGATCGTGATGAACCCGAGCCAGTTAATGTATTGACCGCTACACGGAACTCCTTGTGCACAAGGTTGAATTTCTGCAAAACCTGGCACTTTCTGTACCAAGTAATGGTAAAGTGATACGAAACCGCCTATGATAGTAAGCGGTAACACATATTTCCGAACCGCCCGATCTTCCGTGAAGACGGCAATCCCCAAGAGGATGGTCAGCGGATACATAAAGATACGTTGAATCCAACATAGCTCACATGGCACGAACTCCCGGATCTCACTGAAGTAGAGACTGCCGAGCGTCGCCGTCAACGAGACGAGCCAAGCGAGGTATAACCCATACTTTTCGAGAAATGATTTCATCTTACAAATCCTGCTCGATCAGCTCTTGGATTTTTTCGTAATCGAACGGGTCTTCGAGCATCACGCCGTTGATCATGATGGACGGGGTGAATTGAACACCGTTCTCTTTTACAAGACCGTCATCCGTACTGACTTTTTCAAGTACGGTCGATTCTTCCCCAAGGTCTTGCTGAAACTTCGCCAAGTCGACCGATGTCGTCTCGCTTGCGATTTCTTTCAGCTTCTCGACGGTCACCCACGCATTGTCGTGTTGTTGTGATTCCGGTTGCGCATCGTAGAGTGCCTTATGGAACTTCCAGAACGACTCAGGGTCTTGCTCGTATACCGACTCGGAAGCGAGGGATGCCAAGATTGATTCTTGTCCGTGGAACAAGACGTTAATATAGCTGAAGCTGACGTCTTCCTTGTCGAGATAATCCGCTTTCAGTTGCGGGTAAATCGTTTCACCCCACTGTTTACACGAAGGACACTTGTAATCTCCGAACTCGACGACCGATACTTTTGCGTCCGGGTTTCCGAGTGTCGGTTGTCCTTCAATCGAGACGTGATCGCCACGCTCGGCTGTCGTCGACTCATCTTGGTTGAGTAAGACGAACACCAATGCGATTAACGCGACCGCAACGATGGTCAAGATGACCAACAATTGATTCTTTTTCATTCTCTTCACCTCTATCTATTTTGACTCGTCTTTCATTATAGCGGAAGCTCTTCTTCCTATCATGATATCGACTCGTTTTTCATAATTCTCTTCAATTCAAGCTTTAGGAGGTTTATTTACGCATGATCAAGTCTTTTACGATGCGCCTCGGACTCATTTTGGCGCTCAGCATTGCCACGCTCGTCTTTTTACTGACAATCGCCCTCACTTCTCTCATCAGTCAGAGGGCATCTGATTCACTCGAACAAGAAATCGGGGAACGCCTGTCGACGACATCGCATCAGTTGGCGGACAAGCTCGATTTTTATATGTGGTCACGCTATCAAGAAGTCCAACTCTTACAAGGCCTCGATTTAGAAGACCGAGACGAGACACGTCGACTACTCGACCAAGTCCAATCAAACATTCCCGCCTTCTCATGGATGGGCGTCACGGATGCGGCCGGGACCGTCGTCGCTTCGACGAACGGGATTCTCGAAGGGGCATCGATTGCCGAACGACCGGTTTATCTTGAAGCACAAGATGCTCCCTTTATCGGAGATGTCCACGAGGCAGTTCTCTTAGCTGAATTATTGCCGAATCCAACGGGAGAACCGCTCCAATTCGTCGATATCAGTGTCCCGCTTTTCCAGGACGGCTCGTTTCAAGGGGTACTTGCCACTCATTTAAGCTGGGCCTGGGGGAAAGAAGTACTCGAACATTTCAATCGAACGCTTCATGAACAAGTCGATGATACGGATTTATTCGTCATCAGTGAACGAGACAGTGTCGTGCTCCTCGGTCCAGACGACATGGTCGGAAAACCACTCCCTGTATCCTTTACAGAAGGCGCCTCCGTGAAAGAGTGGGATGACGGTCAAGACTATCTGACAGGCATGTCAATCGGAGAAGGATATGATGAATATCCTGGACTTGGTTGGCAGGTCGTCGTCCGTCAGCCGACGGCAGTCGCGTTTGCACCAGTCGAGACACTTGAAACGAGAATTCTATGGATTGGTTTATTGGCCTCACTTGTGACGGCTGTACTCGGTTGGCTACTCGCTTCGATCGTGACGAGACCGTTGAAACGAATCACCGAAACGGCTTCGCTCATGGAACAAGGGAAAGCAAACACGTTTCCCCATCAATCAGGAATCAAAGAGATTGAGTCGCTCGCGTTCGCGCTCGAATCGCTCGTCACCTCCCTTACGGAGTCAGAGTCGGAACGGGTACACTTTGAAAAACTAGCGAATCGTGACGCACTGACCGGTCTTTCAAATCGGGTCGCCCTACGTGAACAGCTGAATCAACTACACACCTCGAAAGAACCTTACGTCTTCTTCTATCTCGACCTCGATGGCTTCAAGGCGGTGAATGATACATATGGTCATGCGGTCGGGGACGAGGTATTGGTCGAGGTCGCACACCGGTTACGGGCTCTGCCCCTCGAGGAGGTCTATCCCGTCCGATTGAGCGGAGACGAGTTCTTCCTGATGTTCCCGAGGACTGAGCGTTCGACCCAACAAATTCGAGAGGTTGGAAACACACTCATCGATACAATTTCTAAACCGATTACGCTAGACATCGCATCGGTGAAAGTCGGGGCTAGTATCGGGGCGTCCATTTGGAGTCCACCGGAACCACCACACATTGCCATCGAACAAGCGGACGACGCGTTATATCGGTCAAAAGCGAACGGAAAACAACAACTTTCTTTCCATGAGTCGCTTTCGTGACGTCGTTTCTCCATACGAAAAGGAGTTCGTGATGAACTCCTTTTGCTTATTCTTCCGTATTCGTATTCACGTCTTTCTTCTGCACGTGTCGCCAGTCCGTTCAAGAATCCAATGACAGCATACATTTCCTCTAACAATACGTCCTGTTCTTTATCGATTTCATCGAAGATGGCTTGTCCCCATCGTTCAATGATTCCGCCGAGTTGAAGATAGTCATCGTTTTTGATTTTATTCTTGTCACGCAACAACTCCAAATAGCCACGAACCTCTTTCAGATTGTCATGCGTCATCGGGATGGCACCCGCTTTTTCTGTCGCCAAGATTTTTTGATGGGTCATCAGATGCATCGCGTCGATAAGATTCCCTACATTAAAAAAGCACTCGCCCCTATATAGGAGCGAGTACTTCCTGTTCTTACGCTTCGAACAACAATTGTTCTGGATCTTCAATCATGTCTTTGATGTGCTTGAGGAATGTCACAGCCTCACGACCATCTACGATTCGGTGATCATACGAGAGTGCCACGTACATCATCGGACGGTTCTCCATTGTATCCGCATCGATGGCGACTGGACGGAGTTGAATCGAGTGCATCCCAAGGATAGCGACTTGCGGTCCGTTCAAGATTGGTGTTGAGAGGAGTGAACCGAACACTCCACCGTTTGTGATCGTGAACGTACCACCTGTCAAATCACTCAACCCGAGCTTGTTGTTACGCGCTTTGTCCGCGAGGTGAAGGATATCTTTCTCGATTTCCCCGAAGTTTTTGCGGTCCGCTTCACGGACGACCGGAACGACGAGACCATCTGGAGCCGAGACGGCAATCCCGATATCATAATATTTCTTCAAGACGATTTCGTTGCCTTGGATTTCAGCGTTCAAGTAAGGCATCCGCTTGAGAGCTGCCACTGCTGCTTTCGTGAAGAACGACATGAAGCCGAGTTTAACATCGTTGTCTTTCACGAACTTCTCTTGGCGACGTTTACGAAGTGCCATGACCGCCGACATATCGATTTCGTTGAACGTTGTGAGCATCGCTGCCGTCTGTTGCACTTCGACGAGGCGGTTCGCAATCGTTTGACGACGACGTGTCATTTTGATGCGCTCTTCTTCTTTCCCACTCGCTGCCGGTTGTGGTGCCGGAGTGGCAGCCGCTGGTTTCTGCTCTTTCACGGCTGGTTTGTCTTCATGTTTTGAAACGTCATGGACGTTGATGCGACCGATTGGATCGTTCGTTTGGACAGCTGAAAGGTCGATACCTTTCTCTCGAGCGAGCTTGCGTGCAGCAGGTGTCGCGATTGGTCCTTTACCCGGGCTCGCCACGTGCTCTTCACGTTTCTCGACTTTCTTACCTTCTTCAATAGACTCTGTCTTTTTCTCAGTCGGTGCTTCTGTTTTCGTTTCTGTCGCGTTTTCCGTCTTCGTCTTCGTCGCGACAGCCGTTCCGCCACCAGAACCTGAACCGAGACGTGCGATGACTTCACCGACTTGAACCGTGTCCCCTTCTCCGGCAAGTTGTTCTTCTAACACGCCCGCTTCGTCAGCCGGGACTTCGATATTGACTTTATCTGTCTCGAGCTCGACGATCGCTTCCCCTTTTTCGACTTGGTCGCCTGGCTGTTTGAGCCATGTCGCGACCGTTCCTTCCGTAATGGACTCTGCTAATTCCGGTACTTTGATTTCGATCACAATGAGTTCCCCCTTAACTTATTTACGATCTTTTTGATATGTGCTCGTGCCTGCAGCGCTCGAGACGACGTCACGAGAGAGTGCTTCACGGATGATGCGTGCTTGTTCTTGTTTATGAGCTGTCGGATTCCCTTCAGCCGGACTCGAACGACGGCGACGGCCGATATAACGGACATCGAGTCGGTTCGTTGTGACCGCTTCTAAACGAGGCTCGATATATGTCCAAGCCCCCATGTTTTTCGGTTCTTCTTGAACCCAGACGATTTCACGCGCGTTCGGATAACGACTGATGACATCACGAATCTCACGAACCGGGAACGGGTAAATTTCTTCGACACGGACGATATGCAAGAAGTCGAGTGACTCTTCTGACTTGCCGACCGCTTCCGCGAGATCGATCGCCATTTTCCCTGTGCAGAAAACAAGACGTTCGACTTTCTCTGTGTTCTCCCCGAGACCTGGCTGTTCGATGATTGGTTTAAAGCTCTCTTCCGTAAACGCCTCGACTGGTGACGTGGCGAGCGGGTGACGAAGCAGACTCTTCGGTGTCATGATGATCATCGGACGAATCTCTTCTTTCCCGAGCATCTCTGCTTGACGACGGAGAATATGGAAGTATTGTGCCGCAGACGAAAGGTTTGCGACGGTCCAGTTTTTCTCCCCGGCAAGTGTCAAGTAGCGTTCCATACGTGCACTTGAGTGCTCCGGCCCTTGTCCTTCGTAACCGTGCGGCAAGAGCATGACGAGGCCTGATTTTTGACCCCACTTCGCGCGTCCCGCCGAGATGAACTGGTCGAACATGACTTGTGCCGAGTTCGCGAAGTCACCGTATTGTGCTTCCCATAGGACGAGTGTATCTTGTGCGAATACGTTGTAGCCGTATTCAAATCCAAGCACCGAACCTTCTGAGAGCGGGCTGTTATAGACCGAGAACGATGCTTTCGCCGTCGACAACTCATGGAGTGGCGAGAATTTCTTACCTGACTCGACATCGTTCAACATGATGTTCCGTTGGGCGAACGTTCCGCGCTCTGAATCTTGACCGCTCAAGCGGACCGGCGTACCATCTGAAAGAATCGACGCGAAGGCGAGCGTCTCCGCATGACCCCAGTCAATTTTCCCACCTTCACTGAACGCGTCACGGCGACGGTCGAGTACTTTTTGAAGCTTATGGAAGACACCAAAGCCTTCCGGCCAGTTCAATAACTCTTCATTCAATTGCGTGAGGAATTCTCGTTCGACGCTCGTGTCGACTTTCGGGAATCCTTTATGGACCGCATCCGGTAACACGATGTCTGCATCTTCTTCTTCAGAAGGAACGAGATCACGTGCCGCCTTCAAGGCCTGTTCGATTTTTTGTTCGATTTGCGCCTTCTCATCTTTCGTCATGACGCCTTCTTCCTCAAGTCGTGCGGCATAGACGTGACGGACAGACTGGTGTCCTTTGATGGCTTTGTAAAGGACCGGGTTCGTGTTCATCGGTTCGTCCATTTCATTGTGACCGTAACGACGGTACCCGATCAAGTCGACCAAGATATCTTTATGGAACTTGGCACGATACTCACTGATCAACTTCGCGACGGCAACACATGCCTCCGGATCATCCGCATTCACATGGAAGACTGGGATCTCGTAGCCTTTGGCGATATCACTTGCGTAACGCGTCGACCGTGAATCGTTCGGGTCCGTTGTGAAACCGATTGTGTTGTTGGCGATGACGTGAACCGTCCCACCTGTACGGTAACCCGTCAAGTTCGTCATGTTGAGTGTCTCCGCGACGATACCTTGTCCTGGGAAGGCCGCGTCTCCGTGGATCAAGATTGAGGCTGCCAAATCGTCGTGCTGTACAGCCGATCCTTTTTCAGAACGGTCATCTTGTGCGGCACGCGTGTATCCTTCGACGACCGACCCGACGAACTCGAGGTGACTCGGGTTGTTCGCCAAGTTGAGACGGACTTCTTTTTGCTGTTCGACCACTTTCCGGTCAAGACCGAGGTGATATTTCACATCACCTGACCAACCGAAGTTGATGCCGATTGACCCTTCAGATGGAATCAATTCTTTGTTCGGTGCGTGCTGGAACTCCGCAAAAATCATTTCGTATGGTTTGCCGAGAACATGGGCAAGTACGTTCAAACGTCCACGGTGGGCCATCCCGATGTTGATATGTTCCGAACCGCTCGAAATGAGGCCTCCGACCATCGCATCGAGAAGTGGCACCATCGCATCCAATCCTTCGATCGAGAAGCGTTTTTGTCCGACGTATGTTTTATGAAGGAATGATTCAAACAGTTCTGTTTCAGCCAAACGTTTGAATAACTCAATTTTTTCTTCTTTCGAGAAGGTTTGCTGTAACGCCCCTTGCTCGACTTGACGGCGAATCCACTTCTTCTCTTCCATGTCATCTAAGTGACGGAGTTCGATGGCGACCGTTCCTGTATAAACGTCAAGCAAGTGACGGAATAGTTCCAATGCGCTCGCGTTTGGTTTTGGTGCATCATCTGATAAAAAGCGGGCTGGAATTTGTTTTAAGTCTTCTTCTGTCAAATCATAACGTGACAGTTCGAATAGTTCCTGCTCGCGCGGGTGATCTTTTAGTGGATAAATATCAGCTGCTTTATGACCGAAAGCACGGATGTCGTTGATGAGCCGTGTCGCCGAGACGACCTTCTCTAAATCAAACGATGGACCCGAGACTGGAACTTCTGTCGGTGTCGACGTTTCCGGTGCCCCAAATTCGTCAAAATATCGGCGCGTTTCTTCATCGACCGATGATGGGTCTTCCAAATATTGTTCGTACAGTTCAATGATGTAGCCTAAGTTAGGACCATAAAATGCTTGCGATTTCTCGTGAACATTCGACGACTCTCCCATTGAATAAATCCCCCTTATCCATTCCTAAACGTCCAATCTGTGAACGCTTTCATTTTAACATGTAGCCCGAAGCAGTTCACCCTTCTCCTGCCCTGGTGAACAAAACCAAATCCTGCCTCTTACGCTCAACTTCATACTACACCTTTCGTCGCAGAAAGACCCTTACAAATTCACAATTCGTCCATACTATTTCAATAAGTTTTGCTTATCGATAAATTGTGTCTTGATATATTTGTTTCAACAATTTCAAAAAAAGATGAAACCTTATTTCAAACAGCCCCGTAATAGGGAGTGTAGGCATTACACTATTACTCTTAACAGAAAGCTAGGTGACCACATGTTATCCGTACAAAATGTCCATAAAAAGATGGGAAAAGCAACGGTATTGACAAATGTCAGTTTTGACGTCATTCCAGGAGAAATTTTCGGATTCCTCGGACCGAACGGCGCCGGGAAGACGACAACCATTCGAATCATCACAGGCCTCATGCCTGCGACGCACGGGACCGTGACAGTCGATGGGTATGACGTGGCGAACAACCGCCAAGAAGCGCTCAGCCGAATCGGGGCCATCGTCGAGAATCCTGCATTCTATCCGTACATGACGGGCCGGGAAAACTTGATTCATGCGATGAACTTGATTCCGAACTTGAAAAAAGTCGACTTGAATGCACTCGGTGCCCTCGTCGGACTCGACGGAAAGCTCGATATGAAAGTCAAACAGTACTCACTCGGGATGAAACAGCGCCTCGGGATTGCCCGTGCCTTGTTGCATAACCCAAAAGTGCTCATCTTAGATGAGCCGACGAACGGTCTTGACCCAGCCGGGATCGCCGACCTTCGGAATTACTTACGCCATCTTGCGGACCACCGCGGAATCGCCATCCTTATCTCGAGCCATTTATTGAGCGAGATGGAATTGATCACCGACCGTTTCGCAATCATTGACCAAGGACAAATCAAGTCAGTGGAAGACGGACAGACGAAGGCTGACAGCGTCATCCTCTGTAAAGTTGCCAAGGAGCAGATGAACGAGGCACTTGACGTCGCAGCACTCGCCTTCGATGATGTGAAAATCGTCCAGCATTCTGCCGAGTCGTTTATCGTACCGCGTCAAGAGACAGACATTCCGGTCTTACTGAAACAATTAATCGAGCGTGATATCGCCGTCTATCAGATCGGCATGAAGCACGAGTCACTCGAAGAACAATTCTTGAAATTGACGAAAAAAGAAGGAGGTACGAACAATGCGTTCATTACTCAGCAATGAATGGATGAAATGGCGCCGCACGATTAAACCTTACGTCGCCTTAGGTGTATACACCGCGATCATCCTCATCGTATACGCTGTATTAGCCAGTGGTGAAGGGACACCAGAAGCGGCATCGTTCTTTGAATTCTCAACGATGGGCGCCATCGCCTTCCTCAGCATCTTTACCATCGTCTTTACAGCCGAGATGGTCGGGAATGAGTTGAAATTTGATACGCTGAAGCACCTCTTGATGAGTCCGTATTCCCGAGACCGCATCTTGTTGTCAAAACTCGTTATGGCCGTTCTCGTCATGTTGCTCCAATTCGTCTTTATTTTAGTCGTCGCGTTCGGGTTCTCACTCACGTTAGACGGCTCTGTCACATGGGACGTCGTTCGCCCTATTCTCATCAGTGTGAGCGGACCAATCTTCATCATCTTCTTGACGCTCATGTTCTCGGTCGTCTTCAAGTCGGTCGGCGTCGTCATCGGTTTCACGGTACTCGCGAACTTCGCCTCAAGTATCATCGGCGGTCTTCTCGTCGCTTGGAAACCTGAGCTTGCGAAATGGATTGTCTTCTTGCATACAGACCTTTCAATCTATGACGTCAACCCAGAGTTTATGAAAGCGATGGACGCTACGATGGGCTTCTCGATTTTCTATGTCGCCCTTCATATCATCGCCTTCTATCTCATCACGGCATTTATGTTCCGTAGTAAAACGTTCGCGGAATAAGCATACTTCAAATGAAAAAGTGGTACCTCTTTGCTATAGGAGTTTTATAGTAAGGAGGTATTTCTATGTCTAAGACGGCATTACTCATTATTGATTTGTTCAATGATTTTGATTTTGAAGGTGGCGACATGCTGCGTAAACAGACAGAAGCGATTGTTGAACCGATTCTCGAGCTTAAAAAGCACTTTAAAGAGACGGACTTGCCCGTCATTTATTGTAATGATAACTTCGGACAATGGAAAGATAGCACGGAAGACATCATTGAGTATGTAAAGGCTTCTAAGGGTGAACATATTGCCTCGCAAATCGAACCGGAAGATGAAGAGTATTTTATTATAAAACCAAGGCACTCCACTTTCTTTGGAACTCAGTTAGATATTTTACTTCGTCAGTTAAACGTGACGAAATTGATTTTAACCGGAGTCGCGACGGATATTTGTATCCTCTTTTCTGCAAATGATGCATATATGCGTGACTATGATATATATGTACCTCGTGATTGTGTGGCGGCAGAAACATCAAAACGTCACGAAAGTGCCTTGACGATTATCGATAAAGCACTGGGAATTGAAATATCTCCTGTGTCTGAATATATGAGTCACATTCAAAAGTGATTTATAATAATCATCGCGGTCACAAAATCCCAACATTTAGAACGTTTTAAAGCTCTTCTTTTAAGCTATTCTTAAGTTATAACTGTCAGTAAAGGGTGTGATATTTTGTACCTAACAATCGGATTAGCCTTGCTCGTCTGTTTGCTTGCAATGATTTTCACTATTATGGTCGGACTCGGGAAAGACCGCTCCACGTACAGCCAAAAGAAGAGCTGGTCGATGGTATCTTGGCTCTACATCATCTTGCTTCCTGTCTCGTTCATCGGACTCGGACTCCTCTACTATTTCATTACGAAATAACGTAAAAAATCACGACGCCAGAAAATAGGCGTCGTGATTTTTTCATGCGATTAAGTCGCTCCAAATTTTGATGGTACTCGCCAAGATAAGTAGCGCTAAAATCCATTGGAGTGCTTTCGTATTCATATTCTTCCCGACATTCGCCCCGATTGGAGCGGCAATCAGGCTCGCGATAATCATAATGATGGCCGGACCCCAGACAATTTGATCGGTGATGATTTTACCGAACGTCGAGCCAATCGACGAGATGAAGGTGATGGCGAGGGAACTCGCAATCGCCATCTTCGTCGGGATGCGTAAGACGACAAGCATGATCGGCATGAGAATGAAGGCTCCCGCTGCCCCGACGATTCCTGCCGCAATTCCCACGACGAATGCTGAACTTGCTGCAATCACTTTGTTGAACTGTACTTGATCAAGCGGCATGTCGTCCACTTTCGGCTTCGGCAAGAACATCATGATGGTGGCAATCGTTGCGAGTACGGCATAGACGACATTGATCATCGTTTCCGAAAGAATCGTCGATCCGTATCCACCGATGAAGCTACCAATTAATACCGACACCCCCATGTAGAGAATCAACTGCTTGTTTAAGTATCCACCTTTACGATAGGCATAAATCCCACCGATTGTCGCAAAGAAGACTTGAATGGCACTAATTCCGGATACTTCGTGCGCGCTAAAAGCGGCAAACCCTAGAATCGGTGGAATGTATAACAACATCGGATACTTGATGATCGATCCACCAATCCCGACCATCCCTGAAATAAACGACCCGATAAATCCAATTAGAAAAATTGTAATGATAAACCCGAACTCCATATAAACTCCTCCATTTGCTCTCGTATTCTCTACTTATTCAATCGATTCCCAAGCCATCATTCCGCCTGATATGTCATAGATTTCCGTATAGCCAGCAGCCTGTAATTGACTAGCCGCCTGGGCACTTCGGTTACCGCTTCGACAAATGACGTAGATTGGTTCGTCTTTCGGATACGACAGTTGGTTTGCATCTAATGAAGAAAGTGGTGCGTTCACTGCCCCTTCGATATGCCCCCCCTCGTATTCAGACGCTTCTCTTACGTCAAGAAGCGTTATTTCCTCATTTTCCAATTTGTTTTGTAGAGTTTTAACGTCAATTTTCGTAATTTCATCCTTTCCTGATGTGATTACAAAGATAAAAATCGCCATTAAAACCAAAACTCCAACAAATAAGGAAATCCTCTTCATATTTTCCCCTCCAATTCTTTTCACTTGCGCTCATTATACCTCAGGGGGTATATTAAAGCCAACGAAACATTCTCGTTGCCAAAAACCTTAACCATGAAAAGGAGATCAAAGACTCATGAAGACGATTACGACTACTGAATTAGAAGCGTTACTTCAAGCTGACGACTCACTCAACCTCATCGATGTACGAGAGGTGGATGAATATGCTGGAGGTCACATCAAACAAGCGAAAAACGTACCACTTTCTGAATTCGGGGCAAAAGTCGATGAGCTCGATCGCTCTAAACCGATTCACGTCATTTGCGCAGCCGGTGGACGCAGCATGAACGCATCTGCTTATCTTGACTCACTCGGATTCGACGTCACGAACGTCGACGGTGGGATGATGAGCTGGCAAGGCGAAGTCGAATAAACGATTACTTTACTCATAGGGGGAAATTTATATGCTATTACGTTATTTTTATGATGAGAAACTAGCACAAGCTTCATATATGGTCGGTTGCCAAATGACGGGAGAAGCGATCGTCATCGATCCGGCCCGTAACATCGAGCCTTATCTTCAAGAAGCAAAAAAAGAAGGCATGAACATCGTCGCAACGGCAGAGACGCATATCCATGCGGACTTTGTGTCCGGTTCACTCGAACTCGCGAAGCGCACAGGTTCGAAAGCCTATCTATCAGACGAAGGTGATGCTTCTTGGAAGTATGCATTCGCGAAAGAAATCGACGCACAACTCGTCAAAGAAGGCGACACGTTCAAGATCGGAAACGTGACACTCGAAGTCATGCACACACCTGGTCACACACCGGAACATATTTCGTTCCTTCTTTATGACCGCAACCAGACACAACCGATGGGGATCTTCACAGGAGACTTCGTCTTCGTCGGAGATATCGGTCGCCCTGACCTTCTCGAAGAAGCAGCCGGTGTGAAAGGAACGACGGCAATCGGTGCGGAACAAATGTTTGATTCACTCAAAAAATTCATGGCACTTCCTGACTTCGTTCAAGTCTGGCCAGGACACGGCGCAGGTAGTGCTTGCGGGAAAGCACTCGGTGCGATCCCAACATCGACGGTCGGTTACGAGAAAGCGACGAACTGGGCGCTTCAAATGACGGACAAAGATGCCTTCATCAAAGAATTGACGACGGATCAACCAGAACCGCCGAACTACTTCGCCATGATGAAGAAAGTAAACAAAGAAGGCATTCAAGTGACGACGGATATCGCTCGTCCTGAAGTCGTCGGGTCGGACCGGCTCGATACACTCGTCGAAGAGACACAGGTCGTCGATACACGTAAAGGTGAAGATTTCGCAAATGGTCACGTACCAGGGACAATCAACATCCCGTACAACAACAAGTTCGTCTCTTGGGCAGGCTGGCTCGTCAACTTCGACAAAGACATCACACTTATCGCAAGTGCGGATGACGTCGATCAAGTGCAGACCGACCTTCAATCAATCGGTCTCGATCGCCTTCGCTTCATCGTCCCAGTCGAAGAGCTCGACGCATCACTTTTGACGGAAACGTATACGGACGTGACGGCAGAAGAAGCAATCGAAGCTGCTGAAAAAGGTGACGCCTTCGTCCTCGACGTTCGAAACGCGACAGAATGGAACGCGAGCCATTACGAAAAGGCAGAGCGCATCTTGCTCGGTAAGCTCGCACGTGACCACGAAGGTCTTCCGACAGACCAAACGATTGCGGTGCATTGTGCGTCAGGCGTCCGCTCACGCATGGCGGCAAGTGTCCTTCAATCGCTCGGCTACAAAGATATCCACAATATCCTCGGTGGCTACGGCGCGATGAAGACTGTCTTGAACGCTCAACAAATCAAGTAATGCTATACTGACTATGAATATGGCGCCCGCTTCGAGAGGGGCGCCTTTTGTTTAGGAGGGAAAGACGTGGTCGCCATTGGTCCACTCAACATTCGTTTCGATTTACTCATCTTTTTAATAAGCCTTGCCGTCCTTTACGGCATCTTCCGCTTTCTCGGATTGTCGAGTAAACAGCGTGAAGCGGTCATCGGGACATGGTTCTATGGTTTTCTTGCCTGGAAAGGAAGCGCCATCGTCATCGGTCTGTTGACGACACGTGACCTATCGCTCGCTCTTTACGCCACAGGAGGCGTATGGTCTCAATGGATTGCGGCTGCTGTCGTCCTTTGGTTCGTCTATCGACTCGACCGGAACCTTTTAGGGTATTGGGTGCTGAGCGGACTCCTCATTTGGCTCGGGACGACACTCGCGGTTCCAGTATACGGGACGATTTTGAACCTTTCTGACCAGCCGATTCATCTATGGAGCGCCATTCTCATTCTTCTGCTACTCGGAACGACGTGGCGCTGGATGCATGAACCGACTCGTGGAAACATTTTTTGGACAGTATGCGGTGCATCCGGCATCTGGCTATTTAAGTCATATGCGGTCGGACAGATTCAATGGTGGATGATGGGCATCTCCTTCATCCTGCTCGGGCTTTCGCTCTATGTCGCTCGTCCTTCAAGAAGAGTCATACAATTGAGTATCGGTGCTCTCGTCTTGCTCGCGATCGTGAATGCTGTCCTGCCAGAGAAAGCGACACAATCTGTCACGACAGAGACGGCGTCAACCGGTTTGAACATCGGGCAAATTCCCCCTTCGTTCGAATTACAGCGAACTGATGGGAGTACATTCGACTTAACTTCACTACGTGGTCAGCGCGTCGTCGTCAACTTTTGGGCGTCCTGGTGCCCGCCTTGTCGGGCGGAGATGCCGGATATGGCGGCGTTCGCGAAAGAGCGAGATGACGTGACCATCGTCGCCGTCAACACGACGACGAGTGAACGCGACCCCGCCGATGCCGTCTCGTTCGTCGAACCGTATGAAGACGCATTTACCGTCGTCTATGACCGTGACGGCCAAGTCGGAGATGCGTATCGGATTCAAGCGATGCCGACGACGTATGTGCTCGATGAATCGGGTGTGATCATCGCGAAGCAATTTGGTGCCATCGACAAGAATTGGCTCGACGCCCAATTGAATTGAACATGACAAAACCGCCGACAAAGAGTTGTCGGCGGTTTATCTTATTGCTTCAAATAGCCTTGTGCTTTCAAGAAGTCTTTGACGTCAAGCCGTGTCGATTTCGACAACATGCGCCCCATTTGACCAGTCCACGTATCTTTACGCGGGTTCGAGCCACGGACCATATAGTAATCGTGGATCAACGCATCGTAATCGGAAAGGGACTGCTTCATCCGTTCTGGATTCGCTTCATACATATTTTCATGGTAGACATGTTGGAACGGTAAGCGTGGTTTTTGATCCTCGACTGAGGCTGGTACACCGACGGCCATCCCGAAGAGCGGAATGACCCGTTCCGGCAATACGAGCACTTCTTTCACCGCAAAGAGGTCGTTCCGAATGCCACCGATATAACAAATTCCGAGCCCCATCGACTCTGCCGCCACTGCTGCATTTTGAGAGGCAAGTGCAGCGTCGATCACCGCGACAAGCAACTTTTCATCAGTCTCAAGTGTTGAGGACACTTCTGTTTCTTGCAGTTCACCAATCACTTCATGGCGGTGCAAATCCGCACAAAAAACGAAGAAGTGACCGTTCTCGACGACATAGGACTGGTTGCCCGCAATCTCGGCAAGTCGTTTCTTCTTCGCTTCATCGGTCACCCCGATGATGGAGTAGGCTTGGATAAAGCTCGATGTCGATGCCCGTTGTGCGCTCTCGACGATGGTTTGGATCTGTTTGTCTGTCAATTTCTCGTCCGTAAAATCGCGGACGGAACGGTGGTTCAATAAGGTCTCAATCACTTCGTTCATACGTTCTTCCCCCTTTTTTTCAATCTTGGCATAAGCTCTCTGAATCCACAAATGAGAGGAATCCATCGAGCACATTTTGAGGGAGGACGCTCACATCTCGTCTTCTTATGCTATCATTATAAGCTACATAGTAAATACGATAGTGTAACTTCGAATAAGGAGCGAGATAGATGAAAAGAATACCATTTTACATCCCATTCCTGCTTGGGGTGCTGCTCCTCTCTGGTTGTACGGATGCCGATGTAAGCGTCCCGACATCGACGTCAACTGAGCAAACAGTTGAAGAGGAACCTGTACAAGAGGAACAAATCACCGAGATTCCTGAATCTGAAGGCGATCTTTTTGAAGGCTATACGAAGATCGAGGTCGATGGCGGCGATCAGTCCGGCACACGTGAAGCGAATGTCGTCGTCGATATCGGCTTTGGCGATCGTGAGTATTGGGCGTTCACGAACGAACATGGTCAACTGGTTCGTGTGATTGCCGACGAAATCACGCTTCAAGACGATGAAACCGAAGACGTTAATTCTTCAGGACGCTATTATGCAGACGAGGCAAAAGTTCCGGGTGTCGAAGACCCGAACCTCGACGAAGGCCATATCATCGCCGATTCACTTGGCGGTGTCTCAAACGCCTATAACATCACGCCACAAAACAGCGCACTCAACCGTTACGGCGACCAGGCATTCATGGAAGATGTCATCCGGAAGGCTGGCGGGGCGAAAGACTTCGAAGCCATCATCACCTATCCGAACACGACGACTCAGATTCCTTCCCGCTACCAATACACGTATACCGTACGGGGCAATACGGTCACCGATACGTATGATAACGTGGATCCGGAGGAAGTGAACGAATCGCTCGGATTGACGGATGATTCCCCTCCTGCAGTGACGACGGAACCAGTCGAGGAACGGGAATTATCCGATATCGACCTTGACGGAAACGGACAAGTGACAATCAAAGAAGCAAAGAACGCCGGATTCGAGATGCCGATCACGCGTGACCATTGGCTGTATCAATACATGGACGACCGAGACGGTGACGGGCTGGTCGGGGAATAACTATTAGGAGAGATGATATGCATAAAGTTGGATTTATAGGTGTTTTCTTTACTTTGTTCTCGCTTTTTTTGATAGAGGTTATATCGTATAGCAACGGGATAACAGAAGCGCCAAATCCTTTACTAGAACGTACACTTGTTTATATTGTTCTAATGGGACTTCTATCTGGTGTCTTGATTCTCATTGACTCTATTATTTATTTTAAAAGACGCTAAATACAAATAAGTGTAGCTCATGGCTAGTCATTTGGCTGAATGTGTTTATGGTAACTGCATTCTACAGATGATTGTCGCCATGGGCTTTTTGTGTTCACTTTGATGTTTCCTTTCATCATACAAAAAACCGCGGTGTAAGACCGCGGTTACGTGTTTAGTTCGACATTTGATTCAAGAATGGTGTGAGATCGACGTTCAACTCTTTCGAGAGACGCTCTCCGAGTTCACGGTCCGCACGATAGAAGTTGCAGATCAAGAGGAGAACGGTCTTCTCGTGACGAACTTTTTTGATATGCGCCACGAGGTTACGAACGAGCGCATCCTTCTCTTCCTGAGAATAGCGACGATACACCTCTCCGGCTTGTCCGAAGTCATTCGTCTTCTCAATCTTCTGACGACCCGTCACGCCTGTGATCGGTTGCGGCGTCTCGATATAGTCCGCATTTGGCTTCGGCGCGTCTTCGTAACGGTTCGGCTCGTAGTTGACCGGACTCGTCTGTTGCTTGAACGGCATCGCCCCGTCACGCTGGTTGTTCGCGACTTGAGCGAACGGGCAGTTGATCGGGAGTTGGAGATAGTTCGGTCCGATGCGGTAACGTTGCGTATCCGAATACGAGAAGAGTCGCCCTTGGAGCATCTTGTCTTCTGACGGCTGGATCCCTGGTACGAGGACACCTGGGTTGAAACCGACAGACTCAGTCTCGGCGAAGAAGTTATCGACATTTTTGTTGAGGGTCATCGTTCCAACCAATTGATACGGGATGACATCTTCGAACCAATCTTTCGTCGCATCGAGCGGGTCGAAGTCAAAGTTGTCCATGTCCGCTGGGTCGAGAATCTGTACATATAGATCCCATTCCGGATAGTCTCCATTTTCAATGGCGTTGAACAGATCACGTGTCGCATGGTTGAAGTCTTCTGCTTGGATTTTCGCCGCTTCTTCCATCGACAAGTTTTGAATCCCTTGCTTCGGTACCCAGCGCATCTTTATGTACACCGTGTTGCCGAATTCATTCACCCACTTGAAGGAATGGACGGATGACCCTCGCATGTGGCGATACGATGCCGGAATGCCTTCGTCACTGAAAAGATGCACGAGCATGTTCGTTGATTCCGGTGTGAGCGACATGAAGTCGAAGAAGCGGTCCGGGTCTTGAAGGTTCGTTTGTGGGTCCGGCTTGAGCGAGTGAATCACGTCCGGGAATTTAATCGCGTCACGGATGAAGAAGACCGGTAAGTTGTTTCCGACGAAATCATAGTTCCCTTCTTCCGTGTAAAACTTGACGGCGAAACCGCGTGGGTCACGAAGCGTCTCCGGTGAACCTAATCCGTGGATGACGGTCGAGAAGCGCGCAAACACAGGCGTCTCTTGCCCTTCTTCTTGCAAGAATGCGGCTTTCGTATAGCGTTTCATACTATTTTTTACAGTGAAGACACCATGCGCCCCTGCGCCTCTCGCGTGAACGACACGTTCTGGTACTCGTTCACGATCGAAATGCGCTAATTTCTCAATTAGTTGGTAGTCTTCGAGAAGCGTCGGGCCCCGACGACCCGCAGTGATGGAGTTGGCGTTATCCCCGATTGGTACGCCTTGGTTAGTAGTTAGTTGACGGTGTTGATCCATATGATTGCCTCCCATTATTTATAATCATTACAATCTTGATATTAATAAAATATTAGAATGATTACAAATAAAAAGCTCGTGAATCACGAACTTTTTTTCATATGTCTCTTTTGTTTGGATTTTTCACGTTGATGGAGCGTCACGACGAAAAATGCTGCCAAGATACCGCCTAGGGACCCCGCGATGATGTCGACCATCGTATCGTCATTCCCGTTCCCTTGCATCGTCGTGTTCAGGACGACGTCAGATGTGAATTCATACATCTCCCAAAGCGCCGCCCCAGCCATGGAAAATACGACAATGTATACGAACAAAAATCGTTTCGGGATCTCGGTCCGAATGTCATCATCGAGCCTACTGAAGAAGTCGAATCCAAGGAATGCGAGAAAGATTCCGCTTAAGAGATGAAGGAACGTGTCCCACCAACCATTCCCATATAGTCCGACAATCGATCCTAAATACTGGGAGGCAAACAAGAACAGGATATACGCCACCTTCATCTTGCCATCGAGTTCTGTTTTAAACGTCTTTTCAATGAAGAACGGGATGAGCCCAGAAATGATTCCGGCCCCCGCTACACTCGCATCGAACCATGATTCTTCAATGATCGATGTGACGAGTATGATCGCCATGAACAAGACGAATCCAAATTCGAGGATACGTCCTTTCGTGAGCTTCATGATGCTTCGCCTTCTTTCTAGTTTGTTCTCTATATGGTCTATTCCCAACTCTCAACCGCGTTCAACCTACACGATGTAATTTAGTTGGACATATTTGCGTTTTAAGAACGTATGTTCTATAATGAATATTATGAATTCGAGGAGGAACTTGCTATGCCAATCAATCCGTATCTCAACTTTAACGGGAACTGTCGAGACGCCGTGAACTTCTATGCCGATGTGTTCAACCACGCTGCTCCAGACATCATGACGTTCGGTGATCAACCTGGTCCAGACGGTCAACCGGTGCCGAGTGAAATGGCCAATCTCGTGCTGCATACCCGACTCTCGATTCACGGCTCATCGCTCATGTTTTCCGATGCGATGCCTGACGGACCGGTCACGTTCGGGGACAATATCACGCTCGCCGTCGTCACGGACGACCTCGATGCCATCCATCGTGAGTTCGAAGCGCTCTCTGTGAACGGACGTGTCTTGATGCCGCTCCAAGAGACTTTTTGGAGCAAGGCGTATGGCATGCTCGAAGACCAGTTCGGTGTTCAGTGGCAGTTCAGCCACGAAGCATGATCGTCCAAAAGACCTCAAACACATTTTTATGATGAGGTCTTTTATTCGTTTCAAGATTAGCTTCGCCATAGAAAGTACTTTCAAGGAGATGATTCAAACTCATGAAAGAAGAGAATCCTGATCACTTAACGATTCCTATTTGGGCATATGAGGCGATTGAAATAGAAGATGCAAATATGCAATGGGAAGCATATGGTTTACGTGAAACAAGAGAGTTGTCTGACGTACTTTCAAAATTTGATATTAAGGGAGCAGAACATATAGGTAGTACAGCAGTTCCCGGTTTACCTGCAAAACCCATTATTGATGTGATGATTCGAATCGAATCGTTTGTAAATATGAATGCGATTGTTGATACTTTAACCGCATATGGTTGGCACTATGTACCACCTGAATTGGATGGAAAGCTCTGGCGCAGATTTTTTGTGAAAGTGAAAGATGATAAACGAGTTGCTCATTTGCATCTCATGAAAGGCACAGAAAAACGGTGGGAAGAACAGATTGAATTTCGAGACAAGTTACGGGAATCTCCTTTACTCGCGAAGGAATACGGGCTTCTAAAAAAGCAATTAGCGACTGAATTTCGTGAGGACAGAGAAAAATATACTGAAGCCAAAGCTGAATTTATAAATCGAGTATTAAACTCCTGATACAGATGAAGACCCCATCGCTAATCTACGATGGGGTCTTCCTTATTTTTGAGCAACGAAGAAGATGCGCTCTGCATCCGCTCCTGGTGCATGTTCGGTGAAATCAGAGGTGACTGATTTGACATGGAACCCGGCACCAATCAACCATTGCATGTACTGCCCTGGTTCATACGTCCGTTGTTCATGTGTCTCCTCAATTCGTTCATACGTCCCATCTTCAAGCGCGACGAAGAACGTTAAGTCATGTACGACCGACAGCGGGGCTTCTCCCGGGTCGGCAAACCAAATATATGAGCAATCTTCTCCGTTTGACGCATACGTCTTTTGGTTGAAGAGCGTCTGCATCTTGTTCGGAGCATGGACATCAAAGATGAACAAGCCGCCTGGTTTGAGTTGATTGTAGACAGATTCAAACGTATCAATCACGTCCGCCTCGTCTCGCAAATAGCAAAGGGAGTCGCAGAGAATCGTCACCGCATCGACCGGTTCCGGTAACTCCAACTCACGCATATCCTGTTCCCAAAGTGGCAACTCGATTTCAACCTCGAGCGCCTTTTCTTGTGCGACTTCGAGCATCGACTCGGATAAGTCGATCCCCATGACATCGTAATGTTCAGCGAGGCGAATCGTCGCCGATCCGGTCCCGCACCCGACATCCGCGAGTGTCGCGCCATCTTGGACGTGACGACGCACAAAAGCGACCCACTCATCATACGGCGCGTCTTTCATCAACTCGTCGTATACATAGGCGAATCCTTCGTAAGCCATTAGCCGACTTCCACTTCGACGTGTGGCGCGTCAGCCCACAATTTCTCTAGGTTGTAGTAATCACGGTCATCACGATGGAAGATGTGGACGACGACGTTCTCGAGGTCAGCGAGGACCCAACGTGCCGTGTCCATTCCTTCGAACTTGTGGAGTGGTAAGCCGTTTTCGCCAGCAACGTCTTTGATTTCACGTGCGATCGCTTCGACTTGTTTCTCCGAGTTCCCGTGACAGATGACGAAGTAATCCGCGATTGGCGAGATTCCTTCCATGTCGAGTACGACGATTTCCTCGGCACGTTTATCGTCAGCCGCTTTAACAATCAATTCTAATTCTTCTCTTGCAGTCATATTGACCCTCCTAAGGTATATTCACAAAATCGTTATACGTTTCAATCGTCAGTGGAAAAATACGCACCGACTTCTTCAATAAAAATTCAATCGTTTGTTTCAGTGTCGCGACAACCGCCGCTTCGAGCGAACGCTCCACTTCTGCCCGCAACCGGTCGACGCCGGGATAATCCCGATTCGGTTCGATGGCATCAGCCACGAACAGAATTTGGTCGAGCCGAGACATCCCGGGCTCTCCCGTCGTATGATTCCGAATCGCCGAGAGCACCGCGTCATCCAGGTCGTATTGACGGGAAAGTAAAATCGCACCGACCGGCGCATGAAGTAGTTCGTCCCCGTACTCAAGTAGATTCGGGTCTAACCCTTCTTCCACGACGACTCGACGCATTTCTTCGACGTCAAAGTACTTCGCATAATCATGAAGCATGGCAGCAATACGAGCATGTTCGACCTCTTCACCGAATTGAACCGCCATGCGTTCCGCCGTCTCGACGACACCGAGCGTATGGATATAGCGTTTTTCTGGCAGCGTCTGTTTAATCAACTCGTGCGCTTCTTCAAACGTCATACAACTTATGCTCCTTCACATACTCCTCGACTGGCGTCGGGACAAGATATTTGATGGATTTGCCTCGTTTCGCCCGTTCCCGGATGTCCGTCGATGAAATCTCGAGTTGCGGCATGTCAATCGCGCGGACGTCTGCCTTCTTCGGAATCAAATAACGTGTCCCCGGCCGTGCGACCGCACCGAACGTGACAAGACGGATGAGCGTCTCATAGTCATACCAGGATTCGAGCGAAACGAGTGAATCGGCACCAATCAAAAAGTAGAATTCATCATTCGGATACTGTTCGATCAGCCGTTTCATCGTCTCGACCGTATAAGACGGCTCACTCCGTTCAAACTCAATCAAGTTCAACTTGAAGTCGGACTGATTTTGTATGGCGCGTCGCGTCATCTCGATTCGATGGTCTGCCGAGCTGAACCCGACCTTATGAGGTGGAATCGCAGCCGGCAGGAACCACACCTCATCAAGTTCAAGCTGTTCACGCGCTTGTTCCGCGATTAACAGATGTCCGAGATGCGGCGGGTCGAACGTTCCGCCCATCAAGCCGATCCGGCTCATGGGAGTTTGATTTGGCGATTTTCTTTCTCGGTCGCCTCTTTGTACAAGACGATGACTTTTCCAATCACTTGAACGACTTCAGCCTGTGTGCCTTCAGCTAACTCGCCAGCGACATCTTTCGGCGTGTCCATGCAGTTTTGAAGTACTTGGACCTTAATCAATTCACGTTTCTCGAGTGCGTCCGCGATATCTTTACACATCGCTTCGCTGACTCCATTTTTCCCAACTTGATAGATTGGTGAGAGATGGTGCGCTTCTGCGCGTAAAAAGCGTTTTTGTTTACCTGATAACATAGTATATTATTCCTCCAATAATCCTTCGATTAACTTTTTTCCAATGGTTTCATCCGGTTTCACGCCCGTCCATTTCTCGAACGAGAGCGCGCCCTGCCCGACGAACATGGCTATACCTGTCACAACTTTGGCTCCGCGACGTTTCGCTTCTTGAAGCATCGGGGTGACAAGTGGACGATATATGATATCACAAACGACCGTGTTTTGTCGTAATCCTTCTAATGAAAGTGGTGTCGATCTCTCGTCCATCCCGACAGAAGTGGTCTGAATGATGACATCATATCGAGAGACGTCCATCTCATCGAACGTCGTGTAGACGACTCCGAACGTGTCGGCGAGCGCTTTTGCCCGTTCCACTGTTCGATTGACAATCGTCACGTCACGCGTCGGGAGAGCTTGGACAATCCCACGAGCCGCTCCTCCGGCACCGACAATCAGGACACGCCCTGTAAAGTCTGTGTATGGCATCAGCGCTTGGACAAGACCTGCCCCGTCCGTATTCGTCCCGATAAGTCGCCCGTCTCGTTTATACACCGTATTGACGGCTCCAGCATGTTTCGCCGCTTCGTCAAGGTCATCGAGATACCGAACGACCACCTCTTTATAGGGAATCGTGACATTGAATCCATCCCAGTCCCCTTCTCGCATTGCCGCAAATAAGGCTGGGAGTTGATCTGGTGTGGCATCGATGGCCTCATAACGCCCGAAAAGCCCAGACGCCCTCAACCACTGCTCGTGCAGTTGGGGAGAGAGCGAATGAGCAATCGGGTGACCGATGACGGCCAGATTCATACGAGCGCCTCGCGAAGTGTAACTGCGACGCCTTTTGGAGCCCATGCTGCGATACGGCCACCTTTTCCGTGAATCGCGACCCAACCGAGACCACTGAACACGATATCCGTTTTCACGCCGTCCCGTAAGCTGAACTCATGACGGACGAGTGGCGGTAAGATTTCGAGTGTCTTCTCATTCGGCGGGTTGAGCATCTTCCCAATATGTTGGTCATAGAGCTCATCGGCACGTTCGAGTTTCGTACGGTGTGCTTTCAATTCATTCGACATATAAATGACGAACGATCGCTTATTTCCTTCAAGATAATCTAAACGTGCCAATCCGCCGAAATAGAGCGTCTGTTGCGGATTCAACTGGAACACGTGCGGCTTGATTTCTTTCTTCGGTGTGATCGTCTTCAAATCTTTCGCATCGACATAGTGTGCCATTTGATGACGGTTGATGATTCCTGGTGTGTCGTACAAGTTCGCATCATCGTCGAGCGGAATGTCGATCAAGTCAAGCGTCGTTCCCGGGAAATGACTGACGGTGATGATGGCTTCATCCTCTTCACCGAAACGTTTGATCACCTGGTTGATGAGTGTCGACTTCCCGACATTCGTACAACCGACGACAAAGACGTCTTTGCCTTTGCGGTAGTACTCAATCTTTTCAGCGAGTTCATCGATGCCATGTCCTTTTTTCGCACTGATCAAATGAACGTCGATTGGGTTCAAGCCGAGTTCTTTTGCCTCTGCCTTCATCCAGTTCGCCATCCGGTTCGGGTTGACCGACTTCGGTAACAAGTCGACCTTGTTTCCAACTAACAGTACCGGGTTCGACCCGACTGAGCGTTGAAGACCCGGAAGCCAACTGCCATTGAAGTCGAAAATGTCGACGATTTTGATAACGAGTGCTTCTTTTGAACTGATACCGTTCAAGATGCGCAAGAAGTCATCATCTGATAACTCCACATCTTGAACTTGGTTATAGTGCTTCAATTTGAAGCAACGTTGGCAAATGACAATCTCACGGTCAAGTGCCGATTTCGGTGCATAGCCGACCCCGTTCGGGTCTTCCGTTTGGATGGCTACGCCGCACCCAGCGCAATATCGTTTTGTTTCTTCCATAGTTATACTTACTGCCGTTCAGGTTTCCCCTTCTTCATTCACCGTAGCACCTCGCTGCTACTCCTGAAGCGTTAATTCCGACGCCTTGCTCGCCGTACATGGGCAGCCTCCTTCTTCCTGTGCGTTCGAGGTCTTATTCATCTTTTTTATGTGAATCTTCGGAACGTGGATGCATGGCCTCACCGATTTTTTCAGCGACCGCGACTTTTGCCCGTTGTGCGTCAACGGCAAGTTCTTCCACTTTTTTCGTGATCAATACATACTTCCCACGACGCTTCATATGTGCGAAGACCACTTTTTCGAGCATCCGGTTAAATTTCGTGACGAGTCCGTCCGTTTTGACGACCGGTTGCACATGAATGACATGAATGCCCGCCATGTTTGCCCCGAGAACGTCTGTGAACAGCTGGTCCCCTAAGAAGATGGCTTCCTTCGGCGAGTACCCATATTTCGAGAGTGCCGCTTTAAATCCAGATGGTAATGGTTTTCTAGCACGAGCGACATAATGAAGGCCGAGCGGCTCCGTAAATGTTCGTACACGATTCTCGTTATTATTTGATACGACAATCACATCGAAACCGTATGATTTCACTTTTTCAAGCCACATCAATAAAAGCTCTGGCGCAT
Organism: Exiguobacterium sp. S3; assembly: GCF_018617295.1. Taxonomy (GTDB): domain Bacteria; phylum Bacillota; class Bacilli; order Exiguobacteriales; family Exiguobacteriaceae; genus Exiguobacterium; species Exiguobacterium profundum. The sequence goes on along the minus strand of NZ_JACSJW010000002.1, from coordinate 98,363 downwards.
GTGGGACGTCCCACGCCACGAGTGTATTATCAAGGTCCGTCAAAATGACGCGCACCCCACGGTCTTTCAATTCTTGTAGGTCGATGTCAAACACAGACGCGACGAACTGTTTCGGATAAAGTCGATTAAACACGTAAAATTCCTCCAATTAGCTAAACGATTCAACTACTTATACAAGTATTGATATCCCTTCTATGGTAAACGAAAACCGACCAAACGACTAGTCTATCGTTCGGTCGGAAGAAAATTGACACAAAATTAGTTGGATTTGATTGTCCCGATGACTTCACCGAGTCGAACCGGACCGATCTTTTCACGGTCCATTTGAATCGTATCCTTCTCAAAACAAAGGACGACGGTCGAACCGAACGAGAAGTATCCCACCTCTTCTCCTTTGCCCGCCTGGTCTCCTTCGAGCGTCCACTCAATCGTGTTGACGTTCAAGGCACCGACCATGATATGTTCGTACGTTCCGGCTGGGCTGTCAAAGCGCGTCACGCGACGGTAGTTGCGTGAGAGCGGTCGAACCGTCTCCGTCAATCCGATTTCATTTACCGGTGCCGAACGGTCCCCGAGCTCATAGTGACTGAGCACACGACCAGTGAGCGGTGTGTGGACGCGGTGATAATCGCGCGGACTGAGGTAGAGAACGACGACTGTCCCACCTGCATAACGTCTTGCTTCTTGTTGAGAACCGAGCAACTCCGCAAGCGTATACGACTGACCTTTCACCTCGAAACGACTGTCTTCTGAAATCGATTCGATGACCGATAGCTTGCCATCACACGGTGATACGAGGGTATCGGACGACTCATCAATCGTACGTGCTCCCGGCTTCAAGCGACGGGTAAAGAACGCATGCAATGATGGATAGGCAGCAAGCGGTTGCTCTGCCTCCTCTACCGCAATGTCGTATACTTTTGCAAACGATGGAATCAAGTGACGACTCACATCTGATTCTGCGAAACGCTTGAGGCGTGTAGCGATCCAAGGCGAGGCGTTCAGCTCAAATAACGTTTGGTAGAAACGACGCTTCATTCCTCTTTAGCCTCCTCATTTTTAAAGAACGTCTCGTATTGTTGTTCAGAGACGACTCCTTCAATTCGACCGACCTCTTGTCCATCTTCAAATCGGATGATAGTCGGCGTGCCTTCAATCCCATACGTCGTCCATACGTTATGGTCGGACAAGTTGATCGAGACCGCATCATATTCTTCGATGAGAGGCTCGACATAAGGCTTCACTTGCTCACAGTATTCACAGCCCGTTTGCCAGAAGTAAGCGACGACTTCACCATCTTGGTCTAATTGTTGTTGCAATTCATCTGCTGTGACGGCGTTGACACCATCGTCAGTATTGTTTCCATTTAAAAAGTACAACAAACCGATTCCGATAACGATAATCGCACCGATAATGGCGAACGTGATAAAGTTCGCGCGTTTTTCAGGGTTTTTCATATGCATGATCCTCCTCTATATTGAATAAAGAAAAAAGACTGACTCATGCACGAGTCAGTTTGATTGTAGACGGCTTACTTCTCTTGTGCAACGTCGCTGATTCCCATGTCTTGATTTAAGACATCGAGAAGTGCAACGAAGATTGTGATGGCCACGCCAAATCCTGTCGCGAGCATCGCGTTGAACTCTACACCATCAACGGCAGAAATGATAAATACCGCTGTATTTGAGAGCACAATCGCCCAGATCAATGTCACTAAATAACGCATTGAACGTCCCCTCCATCTCACAGATGATTCGTAAAAATTCATACGACATTAGTATAGCATTGTTCGAATAGAATATGCGACTTCGATTGTATATTCTTTCCGTCAAATCGAAAAATGTGATACGGTCGTAGAAACATCATTGTGAAGAAAAGAGGATGACTGATGTCACGTTATTTAATCGCAGTCGATTTAGATGGAACGTTATTAAGAGATGATAAAACAATCAGCGAACGAAACCTTCGCGCACTTCAAGCGGCGCGTGAAGCTGGTCATGAAGTCATGATCGCCACAGGGCGTCCAAAGCGCCATTCGATCATGTACTATGAGCAAATGGGATTGACGACACCACTCGTCAACTTCAACGGTGCGCTCGTACATCACCCGAAAGATGCGAGCTACGCGGTGACACACCGACCGATTCCGCTCAAGACCGCCCATGACATCATTGAAGAAGTATCGGATACGAAGGCACACAATATCGTCGTCGAAGTGACGGACCACGTGTACTTCCAAAAAGACCCGCAAGAGTTCTATAGTCCGTATGCAGAACGTGCGCTCAGCGTCACATCAGGTAACTTGTTGAAGCATTTGCAGGACGAGCCGACGTCCTTATTGATTCATGCGACAAAAGATCACGTCGCGCACGTCCGCTCCCAACTCGACGACATTCATGCGGAAGCGGTATTGAACCGTCAGTGGCGTATGCCCGAACATATGATTGAAGTCATGAGCAAAAACACATCGAAGGCACTTGGGCTTCAAGAGGTCTCGAAGCACTTAAACATTGACCGGAAGCACATTATCGCGTTCGGTGACGAAGAGAACGACCTCGAGATGCTCGACTATGTCGGTACCGGTGTCGCGATGGGGAACGCCATCGACCAATTGAAGAATGTAGCCAACGAAGTGACGGCTTCAAATATGGATGACGGGATTGCCCTCTTCTTAGAAGAGCGAATTGGCATCAAGGCATAACGAAAGCACCGACTTAGAAAAGTCGGTGCTTTTTGTGATTCATTCATGTTTAGCGACGGAACGTCCCTTCGACGTCCTCTGTCGGTAAAATATTGATCCAAACCGATGAGTCTGCATCCTTACAGATGCGCGTGATCTCACGCACCTCGTGTCGTTGCGCGACCATCATGAGCGTCGCTTTCTCGACTTTCGAGTATGTCCCGATTGCCGGCATGAGCGTGATCCCGCGGAACACGTGTTGATGTAGTTCCTTTGTCACCTCGTCCGGGTGATTCGTCACGATGAAGAGCGTTTGACGCTGTGTATTCGTGTAAATCTCATCGATGACTTTTGACGTCACATACAAGAAGACGATCGTATAAAGCGCTGTCGGCCATCCGAACAAGGCACCTGCTGCGAGGGCAATCATCATGTTCATCAAGAAGAGATAGACCCCAACCGAGTTGTTCGTAAACTTCGCGAGAATCAGCGCGACGATGTCAAAGCCACCCGTCGAGGCTCCATACCGAATCGTGATTCCCGAGCCGATTGCCAAGAGCACACCGCCAAATACGGCGTTCAAAAGTGGATCGTCCGAGAGAAGCTGCGATTGCGGAAGCAAACGAATGAACAACGTGACCGAGGCGACACTGACCAGCGTATGGATCATCATGTTCCGCCCGAGCATAAAATAACTGACGACGAGCAGTGGTGCGTTCAGAATAAAGAACCAGAGTCCTTCCCCTAGTTCAAGCGGTGTACCCTCTAACAATTTCGTCAAGATTTGGGCAAGACCCGTAAATCCCGTCGAATAGACGCCAGCTGGAATTAAAAATAATGTCATGGATAAGGCAACGAACAATCCTCCGATGATCGAGACAACCCCGATTCGTGTATGTTCTTTAACGGCTTCCGTCAAGCTTCAACTCCCCTTTCTCAAAATAGCTAAGAATCAAGATAACATAGATTATTCATGCTGCATACAGCAAATATGCAGGAAATCCGATAAGTTTTTCACACAAAAACAAGCCGACCGAGGTCGGCTTGTTCGTATGAAACGATTGGTCACGCTTTCACTGTCTCGATTGTAATCGATTCATTCGCAGGAACCGTTACCGCATTTCCATACACATGGATGGTCACGTCTGTACCACCTGTTTGCTTGATTGTCACTTGTTCACGTGATGATGTGACCGTCAAGTGATGGCCGCGCCAGAGCATGTTGAACGAGTAACCGTTCCAATCTTTCGGAGTCATCGGGCTGAACGAGAGGTTATCTTCTTGAATGCGCATTCCGGCGAACCCATGAACGATGGACATCCACGACCCGACCATCGACGTGATGTGCAACCCGTCTTCCGTGTCATTGTTATAGTTGTCGAGGTCAAGGCGCGCCGAACGTTGGTACAATTCGACCGCTTTGTCTTCATAACCGACTTCTGCCGCAATGATCGAGTAGACACATGGTGACAAGCTCGATTCGTGAACCGTGCGTGGCTCGTAGAAGTCAAAGTTTGCACGTTTCTGTTCGACCGTGAAGCGGTCACCGAACGTATAGAGTCCTTGGAGGACGTCCGCTTGTTTGATAAAGTTCGAGCGAAGGATGCGATCCCATGACCAGTTTTGGTTGAGTGGAAGATGTTTCGGATCGAGGTCTTTCACCAAAATCTGCTCTTTATCCATGAATCCGTCCTGTTGCATGAAGACATCTGGAACGAGATCATCTTTTGGATAATACATCTTCGTTTGGATGTCCGCCCACTTCGCAAGTTCAGCGTCCGTGATGCCGAGTGTCGACACGAGCTCTTCGAGACGCGCAGGTTCTGCTTCTTTCAAGTAGTTGTACACTTCCTGCGTATACTCGAGCGTCCATGCGGCGATCAAGTTCGTGTACCAGTTGTTGTTGACGTTGTTGTCATATTCGTTCGGACCTGTGACGCCTAGGATCATATATACGTCTTTGTGCGGGACAAAGTTGACGCGGCTAGCCCAGTAACGCGAGATCTCGACCAATACTTCCAATCCGTATTGTCCAAGGTACGACTTGTCGCCTGTGAAGTTCGTATAGTTGAAGATGGCATGGGCGATCGCACCGTTACGGTGAATCTCTTCATGCGTGATTTCCCACTCGTTGTGGCACTCTTCCCCGTTCATCGTGACCATCGGATAAAGCGCACCTTCCATACCGACATTCTTCACAGCATTCTCTTTCGCCTGCGGCAATTGATTGTGACGGTATTTGAGCAAGTTCCATGAGACTTCTGGTTTGGCTGTCGCCAAGTAGAAGTGGAGGCAATAGGCTTCTGTATCCCAATATGTCGCACCGCCGTACTTCTCACCTGTGAATCCTTTTGGACCGATGTTAAGACGTGAATCTTCACCTGTATATGTTTGATACATGTTGAAGATGTTGAAACGGATTCCTTGTTGTGCCTCGATGTCTCCATCGATGCGAACATCCGCATCTTCCCAGCGTGAGAGCCATGCTTCCGTCTGTTCAGCGAGAAGTGTCTCAAATCCTTTTTCAAACGCCGCTTCGACACGTGTCATCCCAGCTGACTGCAATGCTTCAACCTCGTGGTCGCGGTTCGTGACGACCGACACATACTTGTAGGCTGTCGCTGTCTCACCGGCCGTTACGTTGACCGTGAATTTATTGGCAACAAACAAATCTGTCGCTTCAAGCACTTCACAACGAGCGCCTTCGACGTCTGCGATCATTGATGCCGTGACATGCCAGTCGAGTTTCTTCGTCTTCGTCGTAACGAAAGCGAAACGCTCTTCCACACCACGGTCGACCGGAAGCCAGAACTTCTCATCGTAGTTCGAATCTTCGTTGACGACATCGCCATCTAAATATGGAGTGAACTCAATTTTTGCTTCGTAGTTGACTGGTGTGACGTTGTAACGGATTGCCAAGACTTCTTTATCCACGATCGAGAAGAAGCGGACGACTTGCACTTTCGTCTCTTCTGTCCCGTTCATCAAGGTGAACGTCCGTGTGAGGACACCACGCTGCATGTCGAGCTCGCGAGTGAAATCTTTCACTTCCCATTTTGCCAAGTCGACCGGTGTACCATTGATGACCACGCGGAGACCGATGACGTTTGTCGCATTCAACACTTTGGCAAAGTATTCAGGGTATCCGTTCTTCCACCAACCGACACGTGTTTTGTCCGGGTAGTAGACGCCCGCCACGTAGAATCCTTGGTGCGTATCATTCGAGTAATCTTCCTCAAAGTTTCCTCGCATCCCCATATGCCCGTTCCCGAGCGATGTGATGGATTCTGCAAGACGGTTCTCTTTCGGGTGAAGACCTTCCTCTGTTACTTTCCATTCATCGACTGCAAACAATCGTTTCATCTGTCTGCCACTCCTTTTTCTCTACAAGGCTACCTTCGACGGACAACTAGTTCATGCAACCGTTTGTCTATGAAAGCGCTGTATTTAATCTCACCTTTCATTTTACACAACTGAAACGAGAATGCAATCGTTTGCATAAAACTTTTTTCTTTCTTTTTTTCATCACATTTTACAATCAAAAAAACCGCCTCTCATCGAGACGGTTTCAATCAATCTTTCTGTCCATTTTCCGGATTATCACCAAACGCCGCATTCGCTTCGTGCCCCTCGAATACCGCACTTCGCCCATCATTGAATCCGGTATCAGGTTCGTCGATGACAAGTGCATATCCCCCTTGTTTGATTGAAGCATGCGCCTGTTCGATTTCGTGGTCTAAGATCCCTAAATCGGTGAGCACTTGTTTCATATCCCGATCACCGCTCCCCCCTCCATTGAGGTTGTCTAGCCAGGATGTGTCACCTTCTTCTACGTTTAGTTCCGTCTCTCGTTTAAGGACATGAACGGCTTCATCCCGCTCCGTTACGACAAATAGTTCCCCTTCATCGTAGCCATTTTCTTTCAGCTCATTCATTTTTGACAATAGGCTTTCTTTTGTGTCGAATGTCCCGACAAATCGTCTTTCGCTCATCCTATCCACCCTTTCGATTTCGATTCCTTCGTGAAACTTGTTCCCTACTTCATGAGGCTTCAATCAAAAGGATATGCAAAAGACGACTCCGCTCTGGCGAAATCGTCTGGTCAATCAAGAATTCGATTCTAATGTTTCCGTCGCTTTACTCTTCTTCTGCCCACATGATTGGCGGACGACCAAATAATGTGGCACGATGACACGCTTCCCATAAGGTGGAGCATTATCACTGATTTGTTCGATCAAGCAATTCGTCGCCTCGAAACCGAGACCGAAGATGTTAATTTCGACCGACGTGAGCGGCGGGTTCGAGTGCTCCGCGATATAAACGTTATTGAAACTGACGACCGCGACGTCCTCTGGGATTTTGAGCCCCATCTCGCTTAATGTGCTGATGACGCCGAGTGCCATCATATCGTCACTGACAACGACGGCTGTCGGTGGTTCCTCATTTTGTAACAGTTCACGCACGGCCTTCGCGCCACCCTTCGTCATGAATTCAGCCCGGGCGATGTAATCTTCGCATACCGGGATGCCTGCTTCCATGAGGGCCGTCGCGTACCCGTTCCGACGATCTTGTGTGACGGCGAGTTTATCCGATCCCCCGATGAAGGCGATGCGACGATGACCTAAGTTATAAAGGTGTTTCGTCACTTCACGACCAGCCAAATAGTTGTCCGTATCGACGTAAGTGATGGAAGAAGCGTCCCCGAACGGCTTCCCGACCACGACGAACGGAAACTTCGTTTGACGTAAGTATTGGACGACTTGGTCGTCTTCACGTGAATAAAGAACGATGACACCGTCGACACGGCGTCCTTGTACCATCTCGATCACACCGGACAAAACTTCTTCTTCTGTCACGCCGGTCGTCATATAAAGCGAGTATCCATTCTGGTGCGCCTTCGTGCTAATTCCTCGTAGCACTTCCGGGAAGAACGGGTTTTGAAGCGTCTTTGTTGCCGCGCTCGGCATGACGAGACCAATCGACTGCGTCGAGCGGTTAGCGAGACTTCTCGCATGAATGTTCGGATGATACCCGAGCTCTTCCATGGAACTTCTAACCCGTTCTTTTGTCTTTTGACTGATTCTTGGGCTGTTGGCGATGACGCGAGAGACTGTCGACGGCGCGACGTTCGCGTGCTTCGCCACATCTTTGATTGTGATTTGCATGGTGTTCCCCCTGCTTCCGTGAGTTCGATTCGTGCCTTGCGGCGTTTCATGTCTTTATTTGCGGCGCTTCCACATGACCAAACCAGTCAAGAAAATCGGAATCGTAACGACGAGCAAGCCCATCATCCACGGATTGACCGAAGATTCCTCAACGATGTAAGCGTTCGCACTTTCAGCAGACAGTTCAATTGTAAACGTTCCGCGCTGATCTGTGACCAGTTGTGAGAATAAAAGACCACGAAGTCTCGTATCTTCCCCGATTTCACTGACATCGATCTCAATCTCCCGATCGTCACGATTCATGTTGATCGCATAGAGCGCGACGTCATCTCCGTCTTTCCGTTCGAAGACGGCCATCCCGTCTTCTGAGGCGATCATGCGCTGCTCTCCTGTCGCAAAGACCGGATATTCTTCCCGCATGCGGTTCATGGTCGCGACGTATTCGTGCAACTCTTCATTTCCCGGGAATTCCGTCATGACACGGTTCGCCGGGTCGGCTCCACCGGTCTGCGCATTTTCTGTACCTTGGAAGACGATCGGCATACCAGGTGACGCATAAAGCGCGAACAACCCGAGGCGTAAGCGTCGTTCCGCCGATTCCACACCGCCGAGTTCCGCCATATGCATGAAGCGTTCGACATCGTGATTATCGAGGAACGTCGCCATCTGGTTCGGGTCGTTGAAGAACGTTTCGGCATAGCTTGCGGCAACGTCAATCTCGTCGACGTTCGCTTGCTGTTGTGTCATCGTTTTCGACACCCGGTCATAATACGTAAAGTTTGTGATGCTGTTGAACCCGAGGTCGTCATATTGCGCGACGTATTGCGGGTCTGGGTCGAACACTTCGGCGAGTAAATAGAAGTCTGGGTCGACCGACCGCACACCTTCGACAAAGTCTTTCCAGAACGCTTTATCGACGTGACGAACCGTATCGAGGCGATAGCCGTCGATGTCCGTCTCTTCGATCCAGTACTTCGCCGCGTCAATCAAATACGATTTGACTTCCGGGTCCTCTGTTTTGAAGTCAGGTAAGTCGAACAACCAGTGTGTCTCGACTTGCTCCTGGTCTTTCCAGAATACAATCGGTAACTGTTCGTGGAACCATTCCGGTTTTTCTTCCACCCATGGATGGTTCGGACCGACGTGGTTGACGACAAAGTCGAGAATGACTTTCATATCTCGCTTGTGGGCTTCCTTAACGAGTTCCTGTAAATCCTCTTTCGTCCCAAATTGTGGATCGATGTTATAAAAATCTTTAATCCAATACCCGTGATAGCCGTCCGGCATATTTTCAAAAACGGGTGTCAACCAAATCGATGTGAAGCCGAGTGATTCGATATAATCGAGCTTCTCGATGACCCCACGGATATCGCCTCCGTGAAACGCTTTCGGATCATCTTTGTCCACCTGTTCATTGTTGTCCGGATTTCCGTCAACAAATCGGTCGACCATAATAAAGTACATGCGTTCTTGTTCCCAAGTAGCGGCTTCCTTTGCCCCGACGACGGTCGGAAACAAAAGAAGCGACAGGAGCACGAGCACGACGCCTCGCCTCATATCGCTTCCTCCTTTTACGAGTATTATCCTTTCGTACCACCCGCTGTGAGGCCAGAAACGAAGTAGCGTTGGAACATGAAGAACAAGATAACGATTGGAAGGGCCGAAAGAACCGCACCTGCCGCGAATAACGTGAAGTTATTATCGAACTGTTTCGAAATCATGTTGTAAAGGCCAACTGCCAACGTTTGTTTCTCTGGTGAACGAAGGACGAGCGATGCCAAGATAAAGTCGTTGAATGGTCCCATGAAGTTAAAGAGAGCAATCGTTGCGACAATCGGCTTCGCGAGCGGCAAGATGATTTGCCAGAAGATTCGGAGGTGACCGGCACCATCCATGCGGGCTGCTTCGTCAAGTTCTTTCGGAATCGTGTCGAAGTACCCTTTCGCCAAGTACGTGTTCATCGGAATCGCACCACCCGCATAGAGCAAGATGAGCGCTGTATGTGTGTCAAGAAGGTTGAGCATGTTGAGCAACACATAAATCGCGATGATCGCAACGAACTGTGGCACCATCTGAAGGACGAGGAACAAGACGAGCGAGTTCTTCCGTCCGACGAAGCGGTAACGTGAGAAGACGTATCCGGTAATCGTCACCAAGACGACAGAGAGTGCCATCGTGATGAAAGCGATTTTCAACGTGTTCACATACCATAAACTATAATCCGAAATCGTTAGGTCAAACAAGTTTTTGTAGTGAATAAACGTCGGGTTCGACGGAATAATCGTTGACGTAATCGTACGCCCCGGGTTGAACGATGTACCGACAACCCAAAGCATCGGATAGAGAATGATGATCGACGCAAGCGTCAAGATGACATACGAGATCGCCAAATTGATTCGTTTTTGTTTTTTCATATCAGATCATATCCTCGTCTTTGAAAGATTTTGTCCGACGGAACTGGATCACGGCAAGTGTCATGATGAAGAATGACAGGATGAGTGTGATCGCAGCCGCAAGTCCGTATTGCGGGTTGGCACCGAGAGACAATTTGTAAATCCAAGAAATTAAGATGTCGGTACCGCCGGCCGTTTGTCCAGGTACAGCAGGGCCACCGCCATTAAAGAGATAGATGATGTTGAAGTTGTTGAAGTTGAACGTGAACTGCGTGATCAAGATCGGTGCTGTCGCGAACAAGAGCATTGGCAATGTGATCAAGCGGAACTTGTCAAAGATTGTCGCTCCGTCAATCGTCGCCGCTTCATACAAGTCACCAGGAATCGACTGAAGCACACCCGTCATGAGCGTCATGATGAACGGGAAGCCGAGCCACCATTGAATGAGAACGAGTGCCGTACGTGTCGCTGTCGGGTCGGTCATCCAGTTGACCGGGTCAAGACCGAGTGCCGGCAAGATTGTCGTATTGAACACCCCGAACGATTCGTTGAACATCGAGCGGAAGATCAAGATCGTGATGAATGCTGGGACCGCCCATGAAAGAATCAAGATCGAACGGAACAAACGACGGAAGCGAAGTCCTTCTTGGTTCAAGAGTACCGCAAGGAAGATCCCGATCGCGATGACACCTGTCGTTGAAGCGACCGTCCAGACAAGCGTCCAGCCGAGTACGCCGACGAACGTGTCACGGAAGATATCGATTTCAAAAATACGTGTAAAGTTCTCGAATCCGACCCATTCCACGAGTTTCGCTGGTGGTGCGTTGTTGTAGCGATAGTTCGTGAAGGCGATCAAGAATGTAAAAATCAATGGAAGAATAACGGTAAACACTAACAAAATGAGTGATGGGATTAACATTAAGTATGGGAATCCATGGTCACGCAAGTTGCGAAGTTGCATTTGGAACGATGGAAGGTTTAGATGCTGATCACGAGCGCGACCGACACGATAGGCGTCACGAATGTTCCAAACATAGAACGCGATTCCGAAGAAAAGTAAAATTAACGCGACAATCCCCTCGACCATCAAGAAGATGGAGTGGTCGTTACGAGGTCCTGGCACTTCACCAAGCGTGATCAATCCCCAAAGTCCTCCACGGTCACCTGGTCCGGCGCCCGCACCTTTGAAAAATAGATCATAGTTTACGGCAAAATAAGATACGACGACGATAAAGAACGCTACCGCCTTCGCGTATTGTTTGTTGTATAACTGTCCGAGTCCCGGAATGATGGAAAGTAGTCCCGCGTTCCGAGCATGGTTTGTAGGCTTGTCCGGGCGTTGGTCCGGTGATTTAGGGTTCGCAATTGCAGCCATCCTCAGTTTCTCCTTTCGATTTGAGCAAATCAATCAAGCAAACGTTTGCTCAATGCTAGAAAATGATGGGGAACGCCATGTGGCGTACCCCGTCATCTCAATTCCTTATTGGTTGTTCGCTTGGATTTGTTGTTCGATGACTTTCACTGCATCATCTGCAGATTTTTGTGCATCTTGTTTACCAGTTGCTACAAGCTGAAGCGCTTGAGCCATTGGCTCCCAAACTTGTCCCATTTCAGGAATGTTCGGCATTGGGATTGCGTTTGTTGCTTGGTCGAATACCGCTTTCGCAACTTCGTTCGACGTGATTGTCTCGTTCGACTCGAGTGCTGCTACTGGTGGGATCTCGTTGTATGCTTCAAACATTGCCAATGCGTTTTCTTCATTCGTCAACTCTTGAAGGAACATTTCAGCCCACTCTTGGTTTTCTGTGTAAGCTGAAAGGGCATATGTTTTCACACCCATGAACGTCTTGATTGGCTCACCGTTCGGAAGTGTTGGCATTGGAGCCGCTCCGAGATTCACGCCTGCCTCTGTGTAACTAGCTACAGCCCATGGTCCATTCATGACTGAATGAGCTTTCTTATCAGTGAAGAGTTGGTCCATCGCTTGACCACCAGACTCTCCGATCAATCCTTTAGGGAAGAGGCCTTCTTCGTACCATTTACCGATATATTCGAATCCTTCAACCGCGCCTTCGTTGTTCAAACCGATATCCGTTGGGTCGAGTGCGCCACCGTCCTCTTTGAACACGTATCCGCCGAATCCAGCGACAACACCATGTGCGAAGTAGAAGTTATCCCAAAGTGCGAGGAATCCGTACTGCCCGTCAGCTTTCACATCGTTTGACAACTTGTAAAGGTCGTCCATAGATGCTGGAGCTTCAGCCATCAAGTCTTTGTTGTACATGAGAATTGGTGTCTCAACTGATTTTGGATATCCGTAAGCTTGACCATCGTACATGACAGCTGATTTCGCAGCGTCTGTGAACGCGTCAAGCGATCCTTCGTCAGCGATTGGAGCCAAGTGACCTTGGTCTGCGATTGTACCGATCTGGTCGTGTGGTACGAGCACGATGTCTGGACCTTTTCCAGCTGGACCGTCAAGCGCAAGCTTGTCTTTTTGGTCTGTCATCTGTACTTCGACAACTTCAACTTTTACGCCATGCTCTTCTTCGAACGCCTTCGCAACTTCTTTCGTTGTTTCAGACTTTTCGATGTCTTCCCAGACGACAATCTTTTCAGGTTTGTTCTCGCTTGAAGAACCACCTTCGTTAGAAGATCCGTTGTCCGTTCCGCCACCACATGCAGCAAGTGCACCGAATGCGAATACTGCTGTTGAAAGTCCTGCTACCATTTTTTTCATCTTCATGATGAAAAACCTCCCCAAGGAAATAGTATGGTCAGATTTGCGCAATCGCACGACCACGTCAATTTTAAAACTCCGCTACGAAATTGACACGGTAGTGAAAACGTTTGCATCCTCACCTCAATTTTTATTATACAGTTGTGAAAGCGTTTTACAAGTCTTTTTTTACACTTTTTTTACGTCTGTTGACCCATTTATGTAATTTTCAAATGTTTATTCTCAATTCTTCACTTTTTATGCGTTTCAGCAATTGACAAAATGTAAACGCTTTATTAACCTTTGCTTGAGCAAACGTTTTCGCAACATCTGTTCTCATGGATTCCCGATGTTGTAAAATGATGTCATCCCCTATAAAGAAAGGAATGTTTTCCTTATGATGAAAGAAGCGATTTATCATCGTGCCATGTCCCCGTTCGTCTACAAATATGATCGTGAGACGATCCATATTCGTTTCCATACGAAGCGAGGCGATATCGAGTCGGTCGATTTGATTTGGAACGACCCATATGATTGGCACGCTGAAGACCCAGCCATGTGGAACTTCGATCCGGATAAGCCGAGCTACTGGCGCACATACGAGACTCCAATGGAGAAAATCGGGTTTGACGACGCCTACGACTATTGGTTCATCTCCATCAAACCGCCGTTCCGACGTCTACGTTACGGCTTCCGTTTGAATGATGGACAAGAGACGGCCGTTTATACCGAAAAAGGATGGTTCGAAGAGAAGCCGCTCGATGATACGGGTTACTACTTCTGTGTCCCATTCATCAACCCAATCGATATCTTCCATGCGCCTTCTTGGGTGAAGGATACGGTCTGGTATCAAATCTTCCCGGACCGTTTCGCAAATGGCGATGCTTCGCTCGATCCTGAAGAGACGCTCCCATGGAACTCGACAGAGCCTACGACGACAAACTTTTTCGGTGGCGACTTCCAAGGAGTGATCGACCATATCGATCATTTAGTCGAACTCGGGATCACCGGCATCTACTTCTGCCCGATCTTTAAAGCGACGACAAACCATAAGTACGATACGCTCGACTACATGGAAATCGATCCACAGTTCGGGACGAAAGAGAAATTTAAAGAGATGGTCGACCTCTTGCACGAGAACGGCATCAAAGTCATGCTCGACGCGGTCTTCAACCATGTCGGATATCATCACCCATGGTTCCAAGACGTCGTCGAAAAAGGTCCGTCCTCTGAGTACCGTGATTGGTTCTACCTTCGCGATTTCCCGGTTGTCACAGAACCGAAGCCAAACTATGATACATTCGCATTTGAAAAGAACATGCCGAAAATCAATACAGAACATCCCGAATTAAAAGCTTACTTATTAGATGTCGCCCGTTACTGGGTCGAAGAATTCGGCATCGACGGATGGCGTCTTGACGTTGCCAACGAAGTCGACCATGCATTCTGGCGTGACTTCCGTAAGGCCGTCAAAAATGCGAACCCGGAAGCTTATATTCTCGGAGAGATTTGGCACGATTCACAACCTTGGCTACAAGGTGACCAGTTCGATGCCGTCATGAACTATCCGTTCACGAACGCGAGCTTGAACTACTTCGCCCTCGACCGGACGACCGCTTCGGAGTTCCGTAACGAACTGACACGTGTCGAGATGATGAACACGATGAACGTCAACGAAGTCACGTTCAACTTGATCGATTCGCATGACACCCCCCGCGCGTTGACACGAGCGAAAGGACATAAAGGCAAGTTCAAACTCTTGATGACTTCAATGCTGACTTATACGGGTAGCCCATGTATCTATTACGGGGACGAAATCGGACTCGAAGGCGAACAAGATCCAGGTTGCCGTCGCTGTATGCCGTGGGATGAAGCCGAAGAAGACCGTAATCTCTTCCGCTACATCCAAAAGCTCATCCAGCTTCGTAAGGAACACCCTGCGCTCGCCAATGCCGGCTCATATCGCTTCAACCTGGTCGACGATGCGAACAATGCAGTCATCATCGAGCGGTGTACGAAAGATGAGACTTACTTGGTGTACTTCAATAACTCGGACTCTGCCTCGAAACTGAATCCGCTCGGTTATACAGGAGCCGCCACGGACCTCTTGCATGACCGTGACCTCGACTCACTCGAAATCGAACTGGCGCCATTTAGTGCTGCTATTCTGAAATTGAAATAAATTCGAAAATCACCTGATTTCTTCGGGTGATTTTTTTGTTGAAAATAATTTAGCAAACCCCTTTCTTTTTCATTTCATAAGGAGTAAGATGACCTTTGACATTTTTATAAAACAAATAGTTAACAGAAAGAATTATAGAGAAAAGGGAGAATACACTACATGCAGACGAAACAAACGGAACAGCTCACCCTGTTCAAACTGTCGTGGCCGATTTTCATCGAACTTGCCCTCCATATGGGAACCGGGATCATCGCCACATTGATGCTCGCTCACTACTCAGACGCCGCCGCCTCGGCCGTCGGGGTTGCCAACCAAATCTTAAACGTGTTCTTGATCGTCTTTAGTGTGACGTCTGTCGGGGCGACCATTTTGATCGGTCAGGCCATCGGGGCTGGGCGCATGAAGAAGAGTCGTGACTTCGCCCGCTCCGCCGTCAGTTTGAACATGTGGCTCGGTGCAATCATGGTCGGCGTCATCTTCTTGTTCGGCGAAACGTTCTTACGCCTGTTCGGTCTATCGGACGAACTGTTTGCACACGGGTTGTTGTTCCTGCAAATCGTCGGCTTGTCGTTATTCACCGAAGCACTCATCATGGCGCTCAGTTCGATCCTCCGGAGTCACGGAATGACGAAACACGCCATGCTCGCGACGCTTCTGATTGATATCATCACCGCCGTCGGTGCCATTTTTGCCGTTACCGGCTGGTTTGGCCTTCCGGTCACAGGCGTTGCCGGTGTCGCTTGGGCCATCGTGATCGCACGATTCGCCGCTATGGTTCTCTTGTTCTGGCTCGTCAAGCGGAAGCTCATGATCCGCTTCCCGTTAAAAGAAGTGATTCGTCCGAAGAAAGACGACATCCAATCGCTTCTTCAAATCGGTGTCCCTTCTGCCGGAGAGAATTTATCGTATCAGGCATCCCAAATTATCATCACTGGATTTATCGCGACGATGGGCGAGGCGTCTCTTGCTGCTCGAGTGTACGTGATGAACTTGTCAATGCTTGCCTTCTTGTTCACCGTCGCCGTCGCGCAAGGAACCCAGCTTTTGATTGCACGGGATATTGGGGGGAAACGGTTTAAAGAAGCCTATCATCGTGCCGTCAAGACATTGAAGATTGCCATGTTCGCCTCGTTCATCGCCTCTCTCGGTTTAGCGGTGTTCAGCGAATCGCTACTCGGTCTCTTCACATCAAACCCTGACATCATCGCGGTCGGTGTGCCAATCTTATGGGCGACGCTCATTTTAGAGCCGGGTCGCGCCATGAACATCGTCTTGATGGGGTCATTGAAGTCTGTCGGGGACGTCCGCTTCCCGGTCATGATCGGAATTGCCTCGATGTGGGGCGTCGCCGTGGCGTTCAGCTACTTGTTCGGTCTTCAAATGGGACTCGGCATCCTTGGGATTTGGCTCGCCTTCTCCCTCGATGAGTGGTTCCGCGGATTCTTCGCGTTCCGTCGTTGGAAATACGGGACATGGCAACAAAAAGGCTTCCAGTTCGAAGCAAAATCAACCACGTAAAAAAGCGGCCGCAGCCGCTTTTTTCATTTCATCAAGAATGCCTGCATCGCTTGGCGGTGCACGTCCGTGTCCCCACACTTCCGTTGCCATTTGATTTCTTCATTCAATCCGTCCTCAAATGAAGCGGCTCGCATGAGCGCCTTCATCCCTTGGACAGCGACCGGTGATTTCCTAGCGAGAGTCTCCGCATATGAAGTCAATCGCTCCGTATACATCGCATCTTCCACGAGCTCAGTGACGAGCCCAAATGTACGCGCGGCATCCGAGTCAATCGTACTGCCACTCCAGAGCCAATCTAATGCGAGGTCGTCGCGCATGAGTCGACGTAAGTGATATGGGCCGCCCGCATCAGCAACCAACCCGATTTTAATGAACGCCGAGCTGAACTTCGTCGACTTGGCGACGATTCGAACGTCTGCCGCGAGTGCCAAACTGAGTCCTGCTCCAGCCACGACACCGTGAATCCCTGCGATGAGTGGTTTCTGACATGAGAAAAGCGTACGTACGAGTGGATGATACACGTCTTCTAAATATTCCCCATAGTCCGCATCGCTCTCAATCGTTAAATCTTGTCCGGATGAGAACGCTCGTCCCTCTCCGACAAGAACGATGACACGAACCGCGTCGTCCTGTTCAAATGTGTCGATTGCCGTTTTCATTTCACGAAGCAACGTCTCGTTCAAGGCGTTTAGCTTTTCAGGTCGGTTCAGTTTCAACCACCCTACTCCATTGTGTGTCGTCAATTGAATCGTCTCCATTTTCATTCCCCCTTCAAAATGAATCATTGTTCATTTCTTCGTCATTCCTTCAAACTCCTTCCTTTACTGAAAAGTTTTTTGAAGTTCAATTGCCGGGAAGTTGGTTGATTTGCTATTCTAAAAGGAGTCGGTCACGAAAGGATGAGTCAGATGCAACTGACAAACGCCGCTCGGCAACTGAAACAGAAGAAGATTCCGTTCACCTATCATACGTATGAAGTCGATGAAACCGATGTCTCTGCCAAACATGTCGCGGAGACGTTGCATAAACCGCTCGACGAACTGTATAAAACGATTTGTCTCATGAACGAGAAAAAGCAATATGCCTTCTTTCTCATCTCTGGAGAGCGTGACATCGATTTAAAAGCAGCCGCTAAAGCTTGGGGGGCGAAGAAAGCATCGACCGTCCCGATGAAAGAGCTCGAGACATTGACCGGTTATATTCGAGGAGGAGTCTCTCCGATTGGGGCGAAGAAGCCGTTCCCTGTCTATCTGCACGAAGCAGCTCAAGACAGAGAGACAATCACCATTTCTGCTGGAAAACGCGGCTATCAAATCGAATTAACACCTGAAGATTTACTGCAATTTACAAACGGGCACTGGTTCAGCCAATGACCTTACTGGGGGCAAAATTATGTGGAAAGAACGTATCCGTTCGTGGGTCCCAAACTCCTTTACGTTCGGAAATTTATTTTGTGGTGTCGTCGCCATCGTCTACGCCGCACGTGGTGACTTCTCAAACGCCACACTGTTAATCATCATCGCGATGATGCTCGACAGTTTAGACGGGCGCCTCGCCCGTATGCTCGGGGTCGCTGGCGATTTTGGGAAAGAATTGGACTCACTCGCTGACATCGTAACGTTCGGGGTCGCACCGGCGATGCTCGCTTATTACACCTTCTTTATTGATTACGGCAATTATGGATTGTTTTTTGCGGCACTTTTCCCGCTATTCGGTGCCTATCGTCTGGCTCGCTTCAATTTATCAGCGACAAACGTTGCAGCGAGTTACTTCTCTGGTGTCCCGATCACGGCCGCCGGGGGACTTCTCGCTGTCATCACAACGTTCGGTGACCGCGTCAGTGAACTGTTGACACCGATTTTCTTCACAGGGCTCGCCTTGTTGATGGTCAGCCGTGTTCGTATCCCGAGTTTTAAAGATGTACCATTGCCACGTCACTCGTTCATCATTACCATCAGTCTCGTCTATGTGACGTATATGATGTTCGCACGTTGGAAAGAATGGCCGACATTTTGGTTCATCGCCGTCCCGTTCTATGTCTTATTCATCGCCTTCTCGTTCGTGAAAAGACGAAAACGGATGGCCAATTGAGAGTCTCGTTCAGCGAGGCTCTTTTTTGTACATGCATTTGTTAGACGAAGACTTCAATGAGCTTTAGAATAAAAAGTAGAGGTGATGGAATGAAAGTGTATCCGTTTATTTGGAAATGGTTTATTGTTTGGTATTTCATTGGGTTGATTTTAGTTGGATTCGACCTGCTTCCACCTTGGCTCGAGTGGGCAAACCCCGTCTTTTTATGGCTAGCCGGGGCGATTGGTGGAACGATTCTTTATCAAGGGATCCGGCAAGGTGCTTGGATTGTACCGTTTATTTTCTTCGGTTCAATCGCCGTTGAAACACTCGGCGTAAAGACGGGATTCCCGTTCAGCGAATACGTTTATGCTGAGGCGTTCGGTCCGACAGTGTTTGGAGTCCCTGTCACAATCGGTGCGGCATGGCTTGCCGTGATCGGCTCTAGTTTTGCCGTTGCCCGTCTCTTCACATTCCGCCACAATATTTTATGGCTCGTTCCGATTCTCGCCGTATGGCTCGATATGGCAATCGATCCCGTAGCGGCAAACGTGAAAGGCTACTGGGAATGGGCGAATGACGGCTTATACTATGATATCCCGACACAAAACTTTATCGGTTGGTTCGGGTTATCCCTTATTTTCTCATGGTTGTTACAGCGTCACGAACGCGCTGTTGATTCCTTGTTCATCCGGCACGGCGTCTATTTGTTCGTCATGCTTCACGCACTCTTCGGTGTCACGGCTGTTAATGCAGGTCTCTATGGCATCGGGCTCCTCAGCATCCTCACATCCGGAGTGATTCTACTTGAAAGGAGGGGTCGCGATGATCGAGTCACACAAAAAGAAATGGTTCAATAACCTGTTCTCGACGTTCGTGCGGGAACGTCAAATACGTCCCACCTTCCATAACATTTATATCCGAACGGACGACGTTCCGACCCCCGGATTATTTTTAAGTACACATAGCGCGTGGTGGGACGGTCTCATCATGTATATGATCAATGAACATTTTTTACGACACGATATTCATGTGTTGATGGATGAGGATGGACTACGTCGCTTCCCGTTCTTTCGACACCTCGGTGCCTTCTCGGTGAAAAAAGGAAGTCTCTCCGATGTACGGGCCTCACTGGCTTATGCGAATGAATTGCTCGCGTCCGGGAAATCCGTCTGGATGTTCCCTCAAGGACAAGAGATGCCACAGGAACTTCGACCTGTCGAAATCGAGTCTGGCGCAACGTTGTTACTGAACGACCGCCCCGTCCAATTATGCGCCATGTACTATTCGTTTGAGAACCATGCGGAACCCCTTGTATATGTCCGCTTTCGAACAGTAGTCGTGACGTCGATGACACGACGAGCTCAGAAGCAGGAAATCGCGCAAGCACTCGAGGCGCTCTATGACGACGTGCGACAAGACGCCATCATTCGGTCTGATGCCTATGTGCCGCTCTTTCGACCACGTCGTAATCTTGCTGAATGGACAGAAACGATGTTCCGACTTGGGAGGGGACGTTCATGATCTTATGGCTGCTCACTCTCTCGATGTTTATCTTTACCCTAATCAATCTTTCGTTCTTGAGACCGCTCGCCGACCCAGGACGCACACCGGCGACAGCCGTCTGCATCCCGATGCGCAATGAGTCGCGTCACGTCGATCGACTGATTTCGAACTTAAAGCAGGCGATACCGGAAGGGACTCACGTCTATATCTACGAGGACCGCTCTGAAGATGATACATATGAAAAATTGAATCATGCAATTGGGAGCGATACCCGTTTTACCGTCATCCAAGGTGTTCCTTTGCCCCATGACTGGGCCGGAAAAGTTCATGCTTGTCATCAACTAGCATCACGCACGACTGAACCGTATCTTCTCTTTTTAGATGCGGACGTCACGATCGATTCGAGTTTTATCGCCCGCATGCATGCCACGCTCGCTCGAGAGCAGGCCGTCTTTTTATCAGGTTTCCCTCAATTTCCGACGTCAACATTTCTCGGGAAATTGTTGATTCCGATGCAACACGTGCTCATCGCCCAACATCTGCCTTTGTTTTGGCGTAAAGTGAAACACCCCGCATTTGCCGCGGCGAATGGCATGAACGTACTCGTCGAGCGGAACAACTACGAGGAAGTTGGCGGACATGCTGCTATTCGAACGTCGTTGATTGATGATATCGATTTATGTCGAACGTTCAAACGTCATCAAAAAGTCACGTCACTCGTTCAAGTCTCCCCGTTCATCTCCTGCGACATGTATGAAACGAATGAAGAAGTGTGGACCGGGTTTTCAAAGAACGTATTCAAGGGAATGAATGAATCAGTAGGACTCGCCTTGTACTTCATGACATATTACGGCATCCAGTTGACGGCTATGCTCGCTTGGATCTTTTCACCGAGTTGGCAGACGATTAGCGCAGCGATTTTCGTGCTCCTCGCGCGTCTCGCTGTCGATCTGAAATCAAATGGGTCCGGTACATGGTACCATCCACTCAGTTTAATCGCTTACTTGACCTTACTCGGGAACGCCGTCATTCGTAAATGGAGACGGTTGCCCATCACGTGGAAAGGTCGTCACTATTCCTAAGCAGACGTCTAAAGGGGGACAATTGTATGAAACAAATCGTAGTGATTGGGGCTGGTCTCGGTGGACTAAGCGCCGCCGTCACGCTCGCAGCACGAGGTTATGACGTCACGGTCATTGAAAAGAATCAACATGTCGGTGGCAAACTCATGCCCATTATAACCGACGGTCACCGGTTCGACTTTGGTCCAAATACGATCACGATGCCGGATGTATTTCGTTCAGTCATTCGAAATAGCGGGGCCAATCCGGATGACTATTTTGAGTTAATCAAGCTCGATCAACATACCGTCAACCACTACACAGACGGGTCATCCTTCACGTTCAGTGCCGATCGGGCAAAACTTGAGGTCGAAGTACGGCGTTTGACCGGTGATCAGTTGAAACACAATCAGATGCGTGCCTATCTAGATGAAGCTGAAAAGCTGTTCGACATTGCGAATAAGCGCTTCTTCACACAAATGGACACAAAGTTGGATCCCGGTCTTTGGGCGGACATGGTCAAAGTGCATCCACTTCAAAGTTTGCACGCCCTTCACAAGAAGTATTTCAAGGACCCACGCATTATTCAGGCGCTCGACCGCTATGCGACGTACATTGGTAGCAGCCCATACGTGACGCCAGGTACGTTCGCCCTTATCGCACATTTGGAATTGAATGAAGGTGTCTATTTTGCGAAAGGTGGAAACTGGAATATCGCAAAAGGGTTCGCCAAACGGGCGAGCGAACTCGGAGTGACGTTCCGACTCGGTCATGAAGTGACGAAAATTGATGTGTTGAACGGAAAAGCACATGAGGTCGTCGTCGATGACCAAGAAGTCATCTCGTGTGATGCCGTTCTTCTCAACGGTGAACTCTTGACGCAATACCCACGACTCGTCGACGCAAAAGACCGACCATCTTTCCCGGTCCCGACACGCGACACGGTCGAACCTTCCATTTCCGCATTCGTCATGATGGTCGGATTGTCCAAACGATTGAACTTGGCACACCATAACGTCTATTTCTCAGACGACTATGAACGGGAATTTAAAGCACTTTTCCAAGAAGAACGTTATGCGGACGAACCGACAATCTATATTTCGAATTCATCCGCAACCGATCCGTCGATGGGCGAGGCAGGAGACAACCTGTTCATCCTCGTCAATGCGCCGGCACATCTGACCGACATTGATGCAGATACGTATGAGCATTTGATTCGCAGACGATTACGTATGTTCGGTGTGGATTGGGAAGAAGAAGAGGTGCTCTACCATAAACGGGTGACCCCACAAGATTTGACCCGTGATTTTTATGCGTATTATGGCGCACTTTATGGCACATCGGCCAACTCGAAAAAAGGGGCATTTTTTAGACCTGCACCGCGATCGACAGATGTATCGAACATCTGGTTCGCTGGCGGTTCGACTCATCCTGGCGGTGGCAGTCCGATGGTGACGCTTTCAGGACAATTCGCTGCACGATCAATGTTAGAGGACATACCTCTGACAATATGAACATTTTGTGAACGCGAGTTTCGACACTTGTCGACAATTGAAAGACGTGATAATATCATATTCGAGTTCAAGCAGTTCTGTAATGTTTGTTACACCTGTAGCGATCGAATGGCTTCCCCGAGCCTCATCGCGTTTTGAACTTGTCACACCCGAGAAAAAGTGATGAGCGAGTTTCCCCACTCGTATCCCGTAGTTGAGACAGCTTGCGTATGATGTTCCCCCTTAGTCCATCAAGCATCCTGTTTCGACGAAGATGTCCCAACTGATTCATTCCCCATGAATCCCGGCACATCTTTAGGGCTTCATCACAAACCGATTCATTCGTTTCCCCGATGAATGAATCACATAACGCTTACGCCACTTTTGGTCCCCCGCCAAAAGTGGTTTTTTTGCGTACAAAAAACTGTAGACGCCATCGAGCGTCTACAGGGAATCGAATCGCTTATAGTTTTGCCAACAACTTTCCTTTTTGTAAGGTCGATACGTATGCCCGCTTTGTGAAGACGTCATGTCGATTCGCACGTGCCGCATCAAGAATCCCTTCATAGAGAAGAGCCGCTGCTTGTACCGGCTTTCGACTCGCGAGTGGATACAGATGATGGGTTTCGCGTGCCCGTTCATACAAGAACTCTGCACGATTCGCCAACGCCTCCCATAGATCGATAAAGACAGGGGTCACTTCTCGTTGGTGTAACATCGCTTCACTCACACCGTACTGACGCATCATCGTACGGGGTAAATAGATGCGGTCTCGATTCAAATCTTCACCGACATCACGTAAAATATTGGTCAGTTGCATCGCAATGCCAA
The DNA here is from genome assembly GCF_018617295.1 of Exiguobacterium sp. S3. Classification (GTDB taxonomy): domain Bacteria; phylum Bacillota; class Bacilli; order Exiguobacteriales; family Exiguobacteriaceae; genus Exiguobacterium; species Exiguobacterium profundum. The sequence continues at coordinate 74,745 of NZ_JACSJW010000002.1, read as the reverse complement.
GGTCGATGGCGCCTTGCCTTAGCTGACGTGTCGTCGCAGCGTCCTGATTTGGGACAAGGATCGGGAGCAGCATCAGACCGACCGTGCTCGCTGCATAATAGCTATACTGCTCGGTCTCTTCGAGCGTTTCATACCGCGACTTATGTAAGTCCCATTTCATCCCTTCCGCCAATTCAAAAAATGGTTCGACGTCCATGTCATAACGTTTCCACACATCACGAAGGGCAACCCATAGTGCTTCATCTTGGTCGTAACCAGCTAAAAAGCGGTCGAAGTCATGCAAAAATGCTGTCAAACTCTCTTCTGGACGGTCTGATTCATCGACCGCATCATCGAGGGTGCGACAGAAAGTATATACTGCCATGACCGCTTGACGGTCTGGTTTTGAGAGCAAAGAGAAGGCCCGGTAAAAGGTTAACGAGCCCTTCTTCATGATTTCCTCACATTGACGATACGCTTCTTGTGTCGTCACGATGCATTGCCCCCATTTCTTCTTCCATTTTTTTCACAAGTAATTGCGACCCAATCATAACGATAGGGACGCCACCGCATGGATGGACGGATGCGCCCACCGCATAGAGACGTTCGATTTTCGGGAATGGTCTCGCTTGCGGTTTGAAGGCGGCTGACTGAGATAACTTTGGTGCAATCCCAAAACTTCCTCCTTCGAACAATCCGAATCGCTCAGCATCCATCGGTGTCCGGACTTTCATCTCGATGACGCGTTCACGGAAATCAGGCATGAATGCCTCGATTCTTCCTAATAGGTGTTCGATTGTCCCTTGTGCCTCAAAGTCTTCTCGTTCCAATTTTCGAGGAACCGGGACAAGAACATATAATACACTCGTTCCTTCTGGCGCGAGGGTTGCATCCATTCGCGATGGATTAAAGGTGTACATCGCTGGATACTCACTTAGTTTACCATCCTCAAAGATCGTACGCATCGATCCTTCAAAATCATTCGGTAAATCGAATTGGTGAACCGGTAAGTCGAGTTCGCCGTTGACGGCGAAATAAAGAAGTAACGTACCGCTTGACGGTTCATACGTCTTTGGCGTCACACCATCAATCAGGCGCTCCATGAGTGGAAAATCACCGTTCACGACGACTGCATCATACGGTACATATTCGTCATTTACCGTGACTCCATTGGCCACCCCGTCCGTGACATGGACACGATTGACGGTAGCATTCATCTCGAAACGAACACCTCGACGCTTCAACTCTTGTTCCATTTTCGTCGCTAGCGAAAAATATCCTCCTTTTACATACCAGACTCCTTCTTCTTGTTCACGATAAGGAATGAGTCCATATAACGAAGGAGTGGCATAAGGATTTCCGCCGATATAGAGCGTTTGTAAACTATAGGCGACACGTAAACGTTCGTCTTCAAAGAAGCGTTTCATATTCGCATGAGCCGTCTCATATGCTTTTAACCGCATGAGAAGGAGAAGTAGTTTAGGCTCGAACAACTCCGCTTTCGAGGCATAACTACGATCTAAAAACGTATCGAAGCCAATCCGATACTCTTCTTTCTTTTGGGACATGTACTGACGGAAGGCATCTCCTTCGCCGAAAGTTCGTTCGATTTCTTCCGCCTGTCTCTCGATTTCCCGATATTTATAGAATGATGTCCCGTCTTGATAACGTAAGCGGTAAAGTGGATCGACTTCAATCAACTCCACTTCATGTTCAGGAAGACCTGCCTCAATCAGTTGTTGTTTCAATTTACTCGGCAATAAGACGATGGTTGGACCTTCATCGACTTTCGCCCCATTATCGAATTCAACGTAGTTCAAGCGTCCACCGACCCGGTCCTCTTTCTCATAAATCGTGATTTGAAGTGACGGATTGCGTTTTGTCAATAAGAGGGCGGCATATAGTGTACCGACCCCTGCTCCGACAAAGCTAATATTCATCGGCCGACACCTGCCCGGTCACGCAAAAGGTTCGTCGTGATCCGCGCTGATTCAAAGATGGTCGGCAGTCCACTTCCTGGGTGGGTCCCACCCCCGACGAGCCAGACGTTGTCGAGCTCTTCGAATTGGTTATGCGGGCGGAAATACATCATCTGCGATAAGTTGTGCCCTAGATTGAACGTTGCACCTTCATATACACCAAACGCTTCCCAGTCCTCAGGCGTCAACGCCTCCATCACCTCGATGTGTTGACGGATGTTTCGGTAAGGGGAACGTGTCTCAAGCGCATCGAGAACGCGCTCTGTCATGGTCGCTTGTAACGTCTCCCACGGGAGGCCAGATAAATTGTTCGGCACCGGTACGAGAACGTAAAGCGATGACTTGCCAGGAGGCGCAAGTGTCGGGTCGATACGTGAGGCATTCTGTACATAAAACGAGAAGTCCTCGCTCAATTTCAATTCTTGTGTCATCTCTTTGACATTCAATTCATAATCGTCCGCGAAGTGAATCGAGTGATGCGCCACATCTTCGTAGACATGGTCGAGCCCGAGATAAAGCATGAATGTCGAGCACGAGTAACGCTTCTTCTTGAGTTGAGTCGGACTCCACTTCGTTAGTTTACCGTCTGGAACGAGCGACGTCATCGCATGTGCGAAGTCAGCACCAATCACGACTTCATCAAACGCATAATGGACACTCCCAGACACGAGACCGGTCACGTTTTGTTCATCCATGAGAAGACGCTCTACCGGTTCGCCTAAACGAATGACGCCTCCCTCTTCTTCAATCACTTTCGCCATCGCATGACACAGCTGGTTCACTCCGCCAATCGGGTGATGCACTCCGTAGGCGTGTTCCATGTAAGACAAGATGGAGAATCCACCCGGACATTCCCAAGCGGACATCCCCAAATATTTAGCCTGAAACGTGAACGCATACTTCAGCTCTTCGCTCGTGAAGTACTCGGACAAGACGTCATAAAGCGATTTACCGATCGAGAGGAACGGTAGCGCCTTGAGCACGCGTAACGAGACATAGTCGGTAAGCTTGTCATGTGCGGTCTGAAGCACAGGCATCAATTTAGACAGTTTGATCGCCTGTTCACTCATGAACCGTTCGTAACCTTCGCCATTCCCTGGAAATTGTTCTTCGATGGCGCGATACATCTGATCACGATCTGTTGTCATCGAGAGTTGACGCGTCCCACGGTCGAAGTACAAATCATACATCGGCTCCAACTGCTTCATCTCGACATAATCATGCAGATTACGCCCTGTCTCTTCAAAAATTTCTTCTAAAATATAAGGCATATTCAAAAACGTAGGTCCTCGGTCGAACGCAAATTCACCTACTTCTAAGCGCGACGTTCTTCCGCCTACAAACGGTTGTTTCTCAAATACGGTGACGTCTACACCGCGATGCGCCAGTAGCATCGCTGCAGCCAACCCACCTGGTCCTGCCCCAATAACGGCAACTCTTTGTTTCGACACACTCAACAACTCCCTATGTGAATAGTCTCTTATGCTTCTCTATCATTATAGGAATGACGGGAGACAAGTTCAATTTTGAATCGGTTGATTGAGCAGGTTCGTCTTTCCTCGCTCAGCGATGACGATATACCAAGAACCTTCCGGAATGAATGGGATGAAGCGGATTTGATCAAAACCTACTTCTTGCATCTGCCGGCGCAATCGTGGAATGGTCGGAAGCGGGTACAGATTATCGTGGAGTGTCATGAACGCATTGAACGCGGAAGCGAATCGTCCACCGAGCGCTGTTTCGGCGAGCGGGGTCACGAGAATGGCGACACCCTTTTCTTCTAAACGCTCCCGTAGTCTCTCAAGCAACTTGATACGTTCTTCTGGTGAGAAGTAATACAGCATATTGTTCATCATCACCGCATCGAATTGCTCTTCTGTTTCCCAGTTCATGAAGTCAGCTACTTCGAAATGAATGTCGCCACTCTCGTCTCGCGAGCGTGCCTCTTCGATTACCTCTTCCTCTAAATCGATGCCTGTCAGTTCCCAACTCGGTTCGAGCGCTTGGAGTTTACGTAAGTAGCCGCCGTGCCCACATCCAATATCGAGCATCGATTCGACATTTGCCTGTCGTAAAAGTTGTTGCACGATTGGAAATGCGACCGTTTCGACGAGTGTCGATGTCTTCGCGACGACTTGACCGTGTTCAGCTCCATCAAACGTCTTTTGCTTCCCAGACTCTAGAAATTCCGGATAAGCGATTAACGCGGGGATATGAAGCTCCATCATTTCTTGAAGCATGAACCCGATGCTCCGTTCATCGTTACCGGATAATTGATATTTTAATCCACGCGTCGGATAGTAGCGCCAGCCTCTCTTTTTCAAATGACGGACGGCGACCCCGACTTCTAACCAACGCTCTAGCGCAAGTTGTGTCAATGGGCGTTTTAGACGTAAATTCATCTCCGCCATGCTCGCGCCACCTTGAAGCGCATCGAATAGTCCGAACTTGTAGCCGATATAGCCGTGCCATAAGGGTAAAAATGATTCAGTTTGTTTCATCCATTTCCGTGCGTGTAAAACTCGTGTCCATTCCATCATCTGTTGATCCATCGTTTCACCTCATCGTCGTAATTACTGATTTTTTTATTTTCCCCTAATAATTTGTGTACAAACAAAAAAATCCCACTTCGGTGTGCGAAGTGGGAACGTCTTATTGAATAAAGCTGTTGAAGAAAGATTGTCCATAAGGCAATGCATAGCCGATGAAAATCGTAATGAGTGCCAAGACGATAAACCCGCCAAATAGTCCGTTTGACGGTTTTTTCTTTTTGACTTTGACGAGCGTCATCTCACCGAAGATCAAAGTTAATAAACCGACCGTGATTTTCACGTGATAGAATGTCCCGCCACCATTCAACTGAAGGTAGAGATAAAGTCCTGTTCCGAATGCGATGAGTAACATGAGTCGAAACGCCATATGTGCGATCTTTCCACTCTTGTTGCCGTTCTTATAACCGATATAGGCCACGGCAAACAAAATAAGTAACAAAATCCAGCTCGTAACGTGCGTGTGCAAGAATGCAATCAGTGGCATTCAAATGCCCCCCTTTATGATGTTGTACAGTCTTCATTGTACACGAACTCTCTCCCGATTGGTCAAGCGAACGATTCTAAAAAATGAGCCATCCTCAAGGGATGGCCCATACATTATACAGGAGTCGTCTCTGCCTCTTGGACAGCGTACTCATAGCTTGGGATTTCAACGATGAACGTCGAGCCCTCATGCTGAATCGATTCTACATGGATTTGGCCGTTGTGACCACGGACGATTTCCTGACAAATCGGTAATCCGAGCCCCGTACCGCCGATTTCACGACTGTCGGAGTTGTCGACACGATAAAACTTATCAAATAAGCGATCGAGCGCGTCACTTGGAATCCCGATTCCTTCGTCCTTCACTTTAATGGACACGATTTGCTCGTGATGCGCAAGTTCGACCGTGATTTTTCCACCTCTTGGAGAATACTTCACGGCGTTCGACAATAGATTACTCATCAACTGTTTGAACTTCTGGCAATCGACGAATAATTCATATGGACGTGCATCATCTGCAATCAATTCGAATTCATGTTTCAACGACGATGCCTCATAGAACGTCAACATGTCTCGGACGACCGGCTCGATATCAAGCTGTTCCCGGTCATACATTTGACTACCGGATTCCATTCGTTGCACATCGAGGAAGTCGTTGACGAGATGTGTCAGACGCTCCGTCTCGGAGTGAATGGTCTCCAAGTATTTAGCTTGTTTTTCATTCGGCAACTGTTTTTTGACCATCAATTCCGTGAATCCATAGATGGACGAGAGCGGCGTACGCAGTTCATGCGAGATGGTTGAGATAAACTCACTCTTCAATCGCTCCGCCTCTGTCTCACTCGTGATATCTCGGAAGACGAGAAGCGTACCTTTTGAAAGTCCGCCGACAATGATGCGCTCTGCATACATCTGCAAGTTCATTTCGCCCTTACGAATCGAGAAGCTTACACTGTCATGTGGGAAATCTTCGGTGAACAGGCGATTCGTATACTTCGTAAAGTCCTCCGCTTGATCGACCGTTTCAACAAGACGATTCCGCCATTCTTCCCACGTTTCTTCTTCAAGGTCTTGTGAACTGACGTCACTTAACTCAGGGAACATCTCATAGAGTGGACGGTTGACGAACACGTCATTCGTCGAGTGGTCGATGTAGACGACCGCTTCTCGAATCGAATCGAGAATTCGCTCCGTCTTTCCTTTCTCACGTTTCATCTCTTCAAATAGACGCATCCGTAAGAGAGAAAGCGAGAGCTGACGAGCGAATGACATGATGTCGCCCATCTGGGTTTGGGTGAAACGATCTTTGTATCGGACCAGATAGATGAAGGCAATGATTGAATCATCTGTCGGGTCATGGACCGGTACCGCCGTCTCAAACATATAGTACGGATACGGGAGCGGATGGTCGCTCGCGACTTGTTTCGACGAGTGTACCGTCGTCTTCAATGTCATCGCGCGCGTCAATACGGAATTTTCGCTATCGAGCAACTGACGAGACAACGTATCGTTCAAGCCGTGGCTCGTCACGCGATACGTACCCGCTTCATCCACGAAAACGAGTGCACCGACCTCTGAATCTGTAATCGTGACCAGTTTCTCAATGATTTCCGGATAGGCCGTAAGCGAATCGCGTGACGCTAACGTCTCCGTCAATTCATTCCGATACGCGAGGTGTTGCTCGTTTTGTTGCGTCTGTTCTAAAATTTCTTCTAGTTCTTGTTGCTGTGCCTGCAATTCTTCTTGTTGGGCAATCAATTCTTCTTGTTGCGCCTGTAGTTCGTGGTTCTTCTCAATCAAATGACGTTCGTTGTCACGAAGTGTCTCAGCCATCTTATGGAACGATCGAGACATCGTCCCAATCTCATCTTCTCGTTTCATCTGATCGCTCAAATCAACGATTTCCCCTTTTAACAAGCGGTTCGATGCGATGGAAAGTCGTGAAATCAAACGTGTTTGACGGCGTAGGAACGGCTGGACAAACAATAAGATCAATACGGCGAACGAGGCGATGCTCATGATCCACAAGAATTGAAGCATATTGTTGTTCTGTCGCCATTCAGCGTAGACGGCCTCTTTTTCAGATGCCATCAACTCACGATATTCTCCGAGGGCAGACTCTACCTCATCAATCGGTCCGAGGATGTCGATGCCGCGTTGCGGATTAAATTGTACGAGTCCTTGATCAATCAAGCGCTGAGCCGTCGGCAACTCGGCAATCGTTTGAGCATCGATAAACGTCTCTGTGATCTCCCCATCTTGTTGGGCTTGGGCATATTCATACGTCACCGGAATAATCACATCATAGTAAAAGTCGTGGAACTTTTGAAGATCTTCTGCGAACAGCTCACCTTGACGCGTCTGGACTTGTGTTTTGAACCAATTGATTTCTTGTTGAAACTTCGCCTCGTTCGCACTTGAACGTTCGAGCGACGCGGTGTCACCGAACAAGAGATAGCCTCGTGTATCATATTGGTCAGCCTGCCACTCATCCCAAAGCGTAGTCAAACGGTTAACGCGTTCGTCTAACTGACGTAATCTCGCTTCATTCGCCTCTAAGCGGTTCTCGATGTAGACATATGTCAATGCCGATCCGACCAACGCAATGACGAGGAAGGAATAAAGGACGACCATGATGTCGCGTCCGAGTTTTTGTTTAAACCACCTTTTCACTTCACGATGCCTCCTATGATTTTGACGAGTTCAAGTGGGCTGAACGGTTTAGAAATGAAGTAGTCGACACCAATCTCGTTCGCGCAATCACGGTCAGATTGTTGGCTTTTCGCCGTCAACATCATCACTTTCGTCTCTTGCCGCCCTGGTAACTTCCGTACTTTTTCAATCACTTCAAGCCCTGTCATGCCGGGCATCATATGATCCACAATGACCAAATCATATTCATTTTCTTCAATCAATCGATAGGCCTCAATTCCATCTTGTGCCTCGTCGATGTCATATCCTTCATCTTCTAATGTATCCATAACAAGCATGCGTAGCACTTCTTCGTCTTCCGCAAGTAAGATTTTAACCATAATTGTTCCTCCATTTTTTATCCCATTTTTTTATTTTAACGGATTTGTAATTGTTACACAAAATAAAAAGACGTACGAAACTCATCTCGTACGTCTTTTGCCTAATCACATTGCCCCAAAACCTGTATTCTAGTTATACGACTTCTTTTTCAGCGAACTGACTATTGTAAAGTTCTTCATAAAAACCACCAGCTTCAAGAAGCGATTCATGTGTTCCTTGCTCAATGACCCGACCTTGGTCCATAACCAAAATCAAATCCGCATCTTTGATGGTCGATAAACGGTGAGCGATGACGAAACTCGTCCGCCCGTTCATCAGCCGTTTCATCGCCTGTTGAATCAAAATCTCAGTACGCGTATCCACACTCGACGTTGCTTCGTCTAAAATCATAATCGGTGGGTTCGCCAATACTGCTCGCGCAATCGTCAGTAACTGTTTTTGACCTTGTGAAATGTTATTGGCCTCTTCATTCAACACGGTGTCGTATCCGTCTGGCAATGTTCGAATGAATGCATCCGCATGCGCCGTTTTCGCCGCGTTGACGATTTCCGTCTCAGTCGCACCCGTTTTCCCATAGGCGATGTTATCACGAATCGTCCCGTTGAATAGCCACGTGTCCTGTAAGACCATTCCGAACGTATGTCGCAAATCTTGTCTCGACATTTTACGCGAGTCTTTCCCATCGATGAATATCTCTCCACCATTCAACTCATAAAAACGCATGAGGAGATTAATCAACGTCGTTTTGCCGGCGCCTGTCGGACCGACGATGGCCACCGTTTGGCCCGTCAACACATCGAGATTCATATCTTGAATGAGTAGGTCGTCGCCGTATCCGAAATCGACATGACGGAACGTGACATTTCCTTCGGCACGTTCTAATTGATAGGTCGTCACATCTTTCACTTCTTCTTCTTCATCCAGCAGTTCAAATACACGTTCCGCCGCGGCAACCGTCGACTGGACGATGTTTGCGATATTCGCTGTCTGGGTGATTGGTTGGGTGAACTGACGTGTATATGTGATAAACGCTTGAATGTCCCCGATGGAGATGCTGCGCTGCGTGACCAAAATACCGCCGACGACACTAATCAATACATAGCTGATGTTCCCGATGAACATCGTCATCGGCATGATGATTCCGGAAATGAATTGCGCTTTCCGTCCTGCATCGTAAAGCTCCTCATTCACATCGTCAAACTCACGCACAGCTGTCTCTTCCCGACCAAACGCTTTGACGACCGCGTGCCCTGTATACATTTCTTCCACATGGCCGTTCAGTCGTCCAAGGTGACGTTGTTGATCGGAAAAATATTGTTGCGACCGTTTCAAAATCGGACGAATCGCAAAGATTGTGAGCGGAAGGGACACAAGAGAGATGACCGTCAACAGAGGACTGATCGACAGCATCATAATCAAAATCCCAATGATGGTGACGATGGAAGTAATGAATGACGTGACACTCTGTTGTAGCGTACTCCCAATCAAGTCGATGTCATTCGTCACCCGGCTCAATGTCTCCCCGTTCGAGCGTCCGTCATAATACTTGAGCGGAAGTCGTTCTAACTTTTTGTTCACGTCTTCGCGCAAATCATAGACCGTTTTTTGGGCAACACCGGACATCAAATATTGTTGCACGTAGTTGAATAGACTACTGATGACGTAAAGGCCAGCGAGGAGCGACAAAATTTGTCCGATTCTCGTGAAATCAATTTCTGCCCCTGGCACACCTGTAAACTTCGCATATGCCCCTTCAAACAGTTCGGTGATGGCGATTCCCATGATTTTCGGACCGGCAATCATAAAGATTGTACTTAAAATCGCCGCGACAAACACAGCAATCAACGTGTTTCGCCGTGGTTTCAAATAGGCAAGTAAACGACGGAACGTGACTTTGAATGCTTTTGGCTTTTCGCCCATCATCATCATATTTCCACCGCCCGGACCTCCTGGACCGCCGTGTCCTCCATGAGTTTGTCGCGTATTTGCTTGTTTCTCACTCATGCGATTTCCTCCTCAGACAATTGCGATTTCACGATTTCTTGATAGACCGCATTCGTCGCAAATAATTCCTCATGTGTCCCGACTCCGGCAACGGCTCCTTCTTCTAGAACGATGATTCGGTCGGCGTCCATGATCGTGCTGACACGTTGTGCAACAATCAGTACCGTCGCATCTTTCGTCTCCTCCTTCAATGCTTTACGAAGGGCGGCATCCGTTTTAAAATCAAGTGCCGAGAAACTGTCGTCGAATACATATAAATCCGGTTTCCGAACGAGAGCTCGCGCAATCGACAGACGCTGTTTTTGACCACCCGACACGTTTGACCCACCTTGTTCGATCACAGCCTCATATCGGTCTGGCATCTTCTCGATAAAGTCACTTGCCTGCGCGATGGATGCGGCATGAACGACTTCTTCCACTGTTGCATCGGTCTTCCCATATCGAATGTTCTCAGCAATCGTACCTGTGAACAGCAACGCCTTTTGTGGAACGAACCCGATTTTCGAACGAAGTGCCTCTTGTGGGACCGCTTGGACATCAACACCATTCACGCGAATTGTCCCCGACGTCACATCGTAAAATCTTGGAATCAGATTGACGAGTGTCGATTTACCTGACCCCGTACCCCCAATCACCGCTGTGACCTCACCTGGATTCGCTGAAAAACTCACATCGGATAGCGCTGGTTCTTCAGCACCCGGATAATAGAAGGTCACGTGATCAAATACGAGTGTCCCTTGCTCAATGTCCGCAGTCTTTGTCCCGTAATCAATCAGTGAAGGTTTCATCTCGAGCACTTCGTTGATCCGGTTGGCAGACACAGAAGCCCGAGGAACCATGATGAACATGACTGATGCCATGACGAGCGCGAACATGATTTGCATGACGTATTGAATGAACGCCATCAAATCTCCGATTTGCATCGCACCGTTATCAATCCGAACCCCTCCGAACCAAATGACGCCGACAACCGTCAAGTTCATCACGAGCATCATGACCGGCATGAGGAACGCCATGATTTGGTTCACTTTGATTGAGACGTCCGTCAACCGTTCATTCGCCTTCGTCAATCGAACCTGTTCTTCTTTTTCACGGTTGAAAGCTCGGATGACACGGATGCCCGTCAGATTTTCTCGGAGAACAAGATTGAGCCGGTCCAATCGATTCTGTACCTTTTTAAACAACGGCATCGCCTTCCAAAAAATGAGGAAGATCGAGATGACGAGTACCGGCATTGCGGCAACAATGACAAGAGACAACGTCGCATCCTTCGAGGTCGCCATGATCAATCCACCGACAAACATGATCGGCGCACTCACAACCATTCGTAGCATCATGATGATGACCTGTTGCACTTGCGTGATGTCGTTTGTCGTCCTTGTGATGAGCGAAGCCGTCCCGACACGATCGAACTCTTCAAGCGAGAAGCGTTCCACATGATTGAACACACGTCTTCGTAAGTCACGACCAAATCCCATCGCCGCCTTTGAAGAATAAAAACTGGCCACAATAGCAGCAAGTGCTCCAAGTCCCGTCACACCAAGCATGATTCCGCCCATTTGCCAAATGTAGCCGGTATCGCCCGTCACGACCCCATTATCGATAATGTCCGCCATCAACGTCGGTAAAAATAAATCTGCTAACGACTGCGCGAACACAAACAATAAAACCATCAGAACAGCCCATTTATAAGTAACGAGACGTTTCAATAACTTAATCATGTCGACACACTCCTTCACAATCTGTGAGCCCTTCATTCAATCCATCCGCAATATGTTGATGGGCTGTAAGCATATGATGATACGTATCCTGATCGAGACGAGACAAAATTTGATTCAATTGATATTCCGTCCCTTCTTCTTGTCGCTCAATCTCCTCAATCAAGCGTTTACCTGATTGGTCAATGGTCAACACAACTTCTCGCCGATTATCCGGGTTGATATCCCGACGAATCAATCCTTTCTCCACGAGACCATCTAATGATTGACTTAACGTGCTCTTTGGCATTCTCGTTCGCTGAACCAGTTCCTTTTGCGTAATCGCACCCTGTTCATTCAACATCATCAGACCGTGCAGTTGAGGTAATGTGAGATCGTTTTGTTGCGCCGTCTGATGCATGAGACGAATCAGGACACGCTGCACACGCCAAAATGATTGCATCATCTCCCGTGCCCGATTTGTATTTGTCTCGGTCATTCTTATTCACTCCTTTATCGTTCCGAATCGAATTGTTCTAAACGGAACAATTCTTTATATAAAATAAATTACTCCTCTCCAACTCGATTGTCAACGAAATCGAATGTGAATTTGCACATAGAAAAAGAGCGATGTCCTATAGCTGACATCGCTCTTCATTTATTCACATTTATTTAGTCGACACGGTCACGATTTCCTGCAGATCAAGCGAATAAATCAAAGTTCGCTCGACCCGAATATTCCAGATCGTCTCAATCGCCTCTCGATATAATTGTAGTTGAATCGCATATCGATCTCGCAATCGCTCATGTGCCTCTTCCCGGGAATCGGATAGATGCGTGACAGCATCCGATTTATAATCGAGAAGCACATACGAATCCCCATCGAAATACAGACAATCGATAATCCCTTGGATCAAGACATGCTCATCCGTAAAGTGTCCATCCGGATTGACGCGTTCGGCCGGCACCGTGTAGGTGAAAGGTAGCTCTCGCCATGCCGTCCCTCGCTCTAGTGCACCAGCGAGCGCTTGACCGACTTCTGTTTGGAAAAACATCTCGATATCCGGGATGGCGAGGCGTGCCGTCTCTGCCTCGATCGGACTGAGCATCCCTTGCATTTCCCATTGATTGATTTGGTCGACAATCGGTTGGTTCGGGTCAGCCAGTTGGAAAATCAAGTGTAACGTCGTCCCGCGTTCCGCACCGGTCTGTTTGACTTGACGCCATTTCGGTTCCCGATAAGGGGTATCGACCGGACGTACCGGATCTTCGAAAGCGGCCTGTTCGAGTTGCATCGCCCGCTTCAGTTCGGTCACCGTCTGTTTCGCCGCCGTACGTACCGCATCCTGTGCAGGGTATTCGTAGGTCAAAGCTTGTTGTACGGCACGAATCGTCTCTTCTTCATTTTGAATCGGAAAATCGATTGCTTCAAATCGTTGGACGTGGTGCAACTGTGCCATCATCTCTTGTAGAGTCGCAATCTCCGCAAGGTCCGCTTCTCCGATGACACGATAAATCCATGAAGTCGATTCTTGGAAAGTAGAGGGAACCGTGAAGCCGAATGATTCGATAAACGAAGTGGCACTCGGAAGGCGTAAAAGCGCCGGTGCAATCCAATCGAGATACGTTTTTGCCTCTCGCCTCGCCTCACTCGCCAATAAATCTCCAGATTGACCGACCTGAAGCCACTGCTGAAGGTGTTTGAGTGGTTCGCCTACCGTTCCCACGAGAATCAATTTTTCTTTCGCACGTGTCAAGGCCACGTAAAGCACGCGCATCTCTTCTGCTTTCATCGTCGCATCTAAATCTCGTCGAATCATCTCTTTCACGAACGTCTCCGATTTCGTACGTGTCACGACGTCAATCGCATCGAGTGAGATGCCGTACTGTTTGTGGAAAATGACACGTTGCATTTGATCGCGTTTATTAAATTGTTTTCCGAGTTGGGCAACAATCGTGACCGGAAACTCAAGTCCTTTCGACTTGTGCACGGTCATGATACGAACGACGTTTTCCTCGTCCCCGAGCGACCGCGCCTCTGACAAATCTTCACCAGTATCCTGTAGTCGGTCCATCACACGTAAGAAGCGATAAAGACCTCGATAGCCACTACGCTCATAGGCTAGGGCCCGGTCATAAAGTGCCTTCAAGTTTTCCTGCCGCCCTTTTCCTCCAGGTAATCCCCCTGAGAAGTCATAAAACCCGGTGTCATTGAATAACTGTTGAATCAATTCCGACAGGCTATGATTTCGTGCATAAGTACGCCAACGGGAGAGGCGGTCAAGCATCTCGCCACATTTTACGCCAAGCTCATCATCGTCATCCGCTTTCGCCTTGAGCGCCTCATAGAAAGAATCTTCTGATTCAAGTCGAATCCGTGCCAACTCGCTATCATCAAAACGGAACATCGGGGAGCGCAGCGCACCGGCAAGTGGGATGTCTTGAAGTGGATTATCAATCACTTTCAAAAGTGCCAGGATCATCCGAATCTCGGTCGCTTGAAAATACCCGCCATCCGAGTCGGTGTAGGCCGGAATATTGTACTGTGTCAAAATGTCCATCAATTGCTCCACACGTTCTTTTTTCGAACGAACGAGAATCACGATATCCCGATATTCACAGTTTCGGAGTTGACCAGTTGATTCATCCGTCACTTTAAACGGTTCGTCTCCCGATACGAGTTCTAAGATGCGAGTAGCGATCGCCCGCCCTTCTACTTCTTGCTTCGATAACTCACGACTCGCGCCATCGACTAAAATAAACTCAGGGTCCGCCGGAATCGGTTCATACTCACGTCCAGGAACAAGTTGTGCCGCCTCATCATATGCGATTTCGCCGACCTCTTCGTCCATGAGCTGGACGAACAAATCATTGATCCCGTAGAGGACTTCGGAACGACTTCGGAAATTTTGAGAGAGGTCGATCCGTTTCCCTGTGTTCGCCTGTCTAAAGCGTGTCGCCTTATCGATGAAAAGACCCGGTTCTGCATGGCGGAATCGATAAATCGATTGTTTGATGTCGCCCACCATAAATAAATTCCCGATTTCCTCTCGTTCGTTTGCGACCAAGTTGATGATTGTTTCTTGAATCTCGTTCGTATCTTGGTATTCATCAACGAGTACCTCAGCGAAACGTTCCTTATAGAGCGCTGCAACATCGGACGGTCCCCCGTCTTGTCGTAAAATGGCGAGCGCATAATGTTCCAAGTCACTGAAATCGACAAAGGCACGGTCGCGCTTCGCCTGCTCATAGGCTTGGGCGAACGCACGGACGGTTCGAACGAGTGTTTCAACGAGCGGTTGTTGCATCGAGACGCTCTCTAATAAGTCCGCCCCACTGACCCGAGCCTGTTCGACCGCTGCCGTCAATTTTTTCTTCGCTTGGTCGTAAGCCGGTTTGAGGACCTCGTGGTAAATCTGGTGCTCTTCTTTCTTCGGAACAGCCTTCATCGTGCCAAACTTCATCGCACGAGCCGCCGTCTCGAGTTCACTCCAGACAATGGTCTCCCCTTCAAGTTGTTCGAACGGAAAAATTGCTTGCTGGATGTTTTCAGACTGTGGCTCATACCCTGCGACCCGAAGCTCCGCTTCAAGTTTCCGAAGATCTCGTACGGCTTTTTCGATGTCATGCCACAGCATCTGTCCAAACTCAATCAGGATTGCTTCCTCATCAGGATCTTCTCCGAACGTGTACATGGATACGAGATGATCTAAATAAGCATCAGGGTTTGGGAGAGTACGCGCATAGTGATATAAGCCAAGAATCAAATCCTCGATTTCGCTGTCACCCCGGTCTGACGTATACGCATCGACAAGAGCGAAGAAATCGGTATCTTGTTTCCCGTACTCTTCCTCAAGCACTTCTTCTAAGACGTCATCCTGCAAGAGGACGAGGTCTCGTTCTTCCGCAATCTTGAACGCGGGATCCAAATCTAACAGGTAGTAGTTCTCACGAATCACCTCTAGACAAAATGAATGGATGGTCGTGATGAGCGCCCGGTTCAACATTTGTCGCTGATTTCGGACATATTCATTTGTCGGGTCGTCGCGCAACGCCTCTTCAAGCGCCTTTGCGATTCGTCGTTTCATCTCTGCCGCTGCCGCGTTCGTAAAGGTGACAACGAGCATCCGGTCTGCCGTGAGTTCATCCGTTTCGTCAAGCAATCGACTAGACAACCGCTCGACAAGAACTGCCGTCTTTCCGGACCCTGCCGCAGCCGAGACGAGCACGTGACTCCCTCTTGCTTCAATCGCGGCGAACTGATCATTCGTCCATTTCACGGTCATCGCCTCCTAACTCCTGAAATACCTCTTCTTTCTCGAGCTTCTTCAATTTACGAGGCGCATTCGAGAGCGCTTCGTCAAAATGACAGACACTCTGATACGGACACGTCTGACACGGGCGCCGTTCTTTATATTCATAAGGTTCTACGTCAATTTTTCCTTTGTACATCTCCTCGGCACTCGCTTTGACGACGTCGAACGCATGGTCCATCAACTGCTCAAGTTGAGGGGGCGTCACAATTTTCTTCAAAGTGTTGGCGTCAGGCGTACCATCTTTTTTATATTTGACCGGAATGACAATTGATTTTTTGGATGAGCCTTTCGCCGAGCGGTCCATCATCTCTAAAATTTCCGGGTCATCTACTAATAGCCCTTGCATCTGATACGACTCCAATACTTTTTGACGCGTTTCTTCTTCAGAACTAGCAGGTGGAACGAGTGGTCGGTGCACGTGGAAATAGAGCGCCGCAGCAGGTGCGACGTTCTCTTTTGTCCACACCTCTGCCTGCTCAATCAATACCTTCAAATAGATGAGCATCTGCATCGCCAGACCGTAATAAATTTCTGCAAAGTCGACTTCACGTTTACTCGACTTATAGTCGACGATTCGGACGTATAGCTGGTCGTGGACCATCGCAGTGTCCACACGGTCGATTCGACCGACTAGTTCACATGTCGCCCCGTTCGATAATGTGAACGAAACGGGTGGAAATTGTCCGCTGCCGAACGCGAGTTCAAACGCTTCCGGGTCAAAGCCGTCTCGTTTGGATTGTTCAATCAACACTTCTGCCGTCTTACTGACGACGTCCGTCAATTTTTTCTTTAAGTAGGCGTAACGATTCGAACTCATCAAGATGGCATGCTGAATCTCTGGGGTCACGAGCTCGACCGCCTGCTCCGCTAAATGGGAGCACTCGTCAGGAGTGACATCTCGCCATTCCTTTCCGTCCATCTTCACCGTCTGCGACATATGTTCGATGGTCCGGTGATACAGATTCCCGATATCCGGGGCCTCGAGTCGATACAACCGTCGTTCCTTCAGACGCAAGCCATAACTTGCGAAATGTTTGAACGGACAGGCTTGGAATGTCTCGAGACGTGAGACACTCGCCCGAATCGACGGAGTATATAAGGATTTTGCGACACGATCATCCAACGATTCCGGGATGTTTTGATAGAAGAGCGCGCTCGTCAACAACTGGAGACGTTCCCGTCCATCCGGATGCTTCAACAGTTCATTATAGACAGCAAACCACATATCTTGAATCGGATAATGACGACTCAACCGCTGAAGTTCAAGTGCCGTCACCGCCGCCGTCTGATTCACATTCGTCAAGAAGGCGAATTGATCACGTGGTCGGTGCTCACCTGCTTCAGCAAAATGAGTCTTGATGACGTTTTGGTGAAGTCGCGCCTTCAAGTCAGCGATAAACCGCGCCGGCTGAACGGCTTTCCCCGTTCTGTCGACTAGTGCGTAGCTAATGTATAAACGCTCGCTCGGTGCCGTCACAGCTTTGTATAGGTAATACGTTTCATCATCGAACAAGTGCTCTGTCGCCTTACCGGCACGAAGTCCATTCTCATGCATGAAATCCAAATCTTGATCGGTCAACAGTTTCGACTGTGTCGTGACAAGAGGAATTTGATCTTCATTCGCTCCGAGCAGGAAGACGACTTTCTTATCTATCAATCGACCACGCACATAATCCGTTATCGTCAATTGATCAAGCGAAGGTGGGATCAAGGCATAGCGGAGACTATCTAGTCCGGTGTCCATCATCTGGAGGAATAAGTCCGTTGACAACGTCTCTTCCGGAGCTGCGGCTTCTAGCTGCTCGAGCAAGTGCAAAACCGCGTCCCATACTTGAGTATGCTCACGCGCTTCGAGTAGTTCCGCCTCTTCAATCGCCTCATCGCGCCAGTGCGTCAGACAGTCTGATACACCGACACGCTCTAGAAAGGCATACATGGCGTGCGTATAAGCCTGCATCGTCTTCGCCTGTTTTAAATCTGATAGAAATGGATCAAAAGTTTCGATAACACGTTCCCGAGACCGATTCAGCTCAGCCTCAATATCGAGTTCTTCGCTCGTGAGGCGTGCTTCCTCCCCGGAACGACGACGCAACTGCCATTCGTCGTGCCAATGATAATGTTTGATCCCCCGTTCGATAACGAACGCTTCAAGCCGGTCAACGGACGTACGACGATGTACCGGATCGAGGACGACGAGTTCTGTTTTAAGGGCACGGAATACGGACTCTTCTCGATATCCACGTAGAGCGATCTCAATCGTTGCTTTCAACAGTTCGACAAGCGGGTGGTCGAGCATTGGTTGCCGTTCATCAAGGAAATAGGGCAGTCCCATCTTTTGTAGCGCCTGAGATGCCAAATCACCATATTCGTCGAGTGAACGCGATACGAGTGCGATATCCCGATAACGATATCCTTCTTCACGTGTCAGACGAATGACTTCTCGAACGGCCGCCTCCACCTCGACGGTTCGGTCGACTGCGGCATGTAAATCGATTCGGTTCTCTGAACCAGTGTAAGGTTCCGCCGTCAATTGGTCGAATGTAGCCTCTAGATAACGGAGACTCGGATGCGTATAACGATAGACGGTATCATACAGCTTGTCTCGAGAAGGAATCTGCCGTTCTGTCAACAGTTCTTTGAAACGCATGAGTGTCCGCTGCGTCGGTCCAAACAATGGATTTAGACGATACAAGGAGATAGGATCGATTGTCAGCAATACATCGACATCAACCTTCTCTGCGAGTGCAACGAGCACCGCCAACTCCTGCTCTGAAAACTCGTTGAATCCGTCCACATAGACACGCACATCCGTCAAATCTGTTTCCGGAAGGATTTGCAACATGACGTTGAAATAGTCTTCTGCATGAAGTGACTTACCTTCCGTCATCTTTAAAAATCCTTCATAGATGATGGAAAGGTCTTGTAACTTCAAAGCACGGTGCTGCGCCTGTTCGCTTAACCGCAACAAGTGCTCCGGTTCAACAAGCCCTCGCTTCAGCATCGAGATTAATTGGTTCAATTCTTCATAAAATCCGAACTGATTCATCGTACGGCGGAACAAGGTCAATCGTTCTTCGCTCATCTCGACGACCCTTCGTAACAACAAATGGGTCCCCGTCTGGTCTAAGAATTGATCTGTCGCTACACCGGCATCTCGCATCATCAAAAAAGCGAGACGACGCATCGAAAGGACTTGAATGCGCGTCGAACCATGCAAACCATCGACTGTCGCCATTTTCTTTTCCATCTCAAACGACATCTGGTCCGGTACGATCATATAAATCGTCGGCCCGCTCGGGTTTTGTTTCAGTTCTTGAATGACCTCATGGATCATTTGTTCGCTTTTTCCCGTCCCCGATCGACCAACGTGAAAGGTCACTGTCATTTTAGCGAACACTCCTTCCCTTTTTTCTTCATTATGAACCATCCCCGAGCATTTGTAGAGGGAAACCTCTTCTACACCTTGTCCAAAAAAGTAACAGCCTACATCATTCCCTTTTTCGATTGAAATCGATTAGACTGAACGTATGAGGGGGAATATATGTGAGTGCCTATGAACAATTTGGAGGCGAACGTGGTGTACAACAACTCGTTGACGCGTTCTATGACCTCGTCTATGCCGATCCAATTTTACTTCCACTATTTCCGGAAGATCAAGATCGAGTCAAACAGCACCAATTTGAATTTTTAACACAGTTGCTCGGCGGTCCAAAGTTGTATTCGGAACGTCGTGGCGGTGGAAACTTGGCGATGATTCATCATGAGCATCCTATTTCTGAGACACATGCCGGCCATTGGCTTGGATGTATGGAACAGGCGCTCAAGACCGTGGATGCCCCAGAATCGATCAAACGTCAGTTATTTCAACGGTTGATCATGTCATCTTCGAATGTCGTCCGTGTTTGTTCGCATCATTTTGAGTAGTCACAACTATAAAAAGTGGGTATGATAGGAAAGTAAGCAAAGGAGGTCGTTTCACATGACAGAAGAAGAAAAAAAAGAAGTCGTCTCATCTGAGGAAGAGACGGAAGAAAAAGAAGAAACGGTAGTCCTCGCCGACGCGCTTGATGAAGCTAACGAAGCTGCTGAAGCAGAAGAAGATGAGGACGATGATGAGGATCAGCCGGAAGAGAAGAACATGGACCACATCAAAGGCGTCTTCAACTATGATCATGAAAATGGTCGTGAATACCGTGTCGTCTTTTACAACGATCGCAAAAACTTAGTGTTCCGTGAACTCGGTAATGGCAAGGTTGAATTTGTCGGCCGCTTCTCGGATGATGCATACGATGAAGAGAATGAAGCAGAAATGCGTGAACTCGGTCAACGTGAACTCGAGCGCATCCTCGCTGAACGCTTCAACTAAAAAAATCGCCGAAATTTCGGCGATTTTTTTAGTTCTTCTTATTCCGCTTCTTTTTGCGAAGTGCATAGGCGACACCGGCAATCCCACCGACGACCGCGAGTCCAGCAACGACCGGAACGAGAACACGTTTCGTTGGAATCATCTCTTTCACACGTTCATATGGCGTTGGTGTCGAGAACTCTAATTGTACGGCTGTATCGCCATGTCCATGCGCCCGCGCTTTGCGTGATGCATCCGTGACGACCACACGTCCCGTTGTCCAGCGACGATTGCCGTATTCGTCTACGTACGGACGACGTACACGTTTCACATCACGTACCACCTTCCCACGTGCGCGATCTGGTCGGACGACGCGTTCACTCGACCACGATCGGCTCCCAGTCACACTGTACGCCGGTCGTACTTTGCGGCGATTGAGCCAAGTATATGAATCGTTCATCTTCAATTCCCTCCCATACTGTTCAAAACCTCTCTTCTAATTATACCCATACAACATCACCCAAAACATGTGACAAATGGTTCAAAAAAAGATGTGACACCATACGGCATCACATCTTCAAGCTAAATCATTCTGTAAATGGTTTGTCCTTATGACGACGTTTCGCCAAAATCAGGTAGTACGCCGGGACAAGGACGAGAGTCAACACAGTTGAGAATAGAATACCCGATACGATGCCGATCGCAAGCGGTTTGAAGAGCGGGTCTTCCCCAAGTGCGACTGGCAAGAGGGCAACGACTGCCGTGAGCGCCGTCAAGAGAATCGGACGAATCCGAGCGCGCCCTGCTTCGTAAA
Organism: Exiguobacterium sp. S3; assembly: GCF_018617295.1. Lineage (GTDB taxonomy): Bacteria > Bacillota > Bacilli > Exiguobacteriales > Exiguobacteriaceae > Exiguobacterium > Exiguobacterium profundum. The sequence continues at coordinate 53,543 of NZ_JACSJW010000002.1, read as the reverse complement.
CGGCGGTTGTGACCGGTAATCCTTCACGAATGCGTTGTTCGATAAACTCGAACAGGACGACTGCGTTCCGAACGACGATTCCCGCAAGTGAGACCATCCCCATCGATGCCATGAAACTGAACGGCGTCTGTGTCACGAACAATCCGACGACCGCTCCAGCAATCGCGAGATAGATTGTGAACAAGACGAGTAACGGCAACGAGAGTGAATTGAACTGGAATGCGATGATCAAGTAAATCAAGAACAAAACGACGACGAACAATGTCGCAAGTTCTAAGAAGAACTCGTTCTGCGTGTCGCTCGCACCGGACTGGTCGAACGTGATTCCTTCATCTTCTAACCCCGACTTCGCGTCATCCAACACCTGCTCGACATCTTGTTTAAATGCCTCTTCATCCGTGCCTTCGCTTGCATAGATTTGGAGTGTGACCGAGCGCTCCCCGTTCTCACGAGGAATCTGTTGAATTTGTTCCGTCGTCGTCTCCGTCACGAACGTACTGAGTGGTGCAACAGGTGGACCTGCTTCTGTTTCGACAGGAACTAAAATCTCGTCAAGGGCAAGTGCTTCGCGGTTCGCCTCTGCATCAATGACGATTTTCACGTCACGCTGCTCTACCCCGTCATCGAATGTACCAATTGGAACACCGTCTGTGACGAGACGAATTTGATCACTGATTGTTTTAGCCGTCACGCCGGCCTGTGCCATTTCCTCACGATTCAATTCGTATGTGAGTGTTTGGAACGGTTCTTTAATATTATCGAGGACGATGGCCCCGTCAATCTCTTCAAGGTCAGCCTTCACTTGGTCACGTGCAGCCACGAGCTGATCAATCGTCTCGCTCCGCATCGTGAATTCGACAGGTGCCGATGCCGGCGGTCCTTGTTGTTGCGTATCTAGGAAGATTTCGGCATCTGGATAGTCTTCACGCAACACGTTCGTATACCTATCAATCAATTCGATGGCATCGATTGACTCGTTGTCGACACGAACGACCACTTGTCCCGTGTTTTCACCTGACTGATCGAGTCCACCTGTGAATAAACCAGGAAGACCTCCACCTGCGAAGACGGATGTTTCCACGACACCCTCTTCTTCTTTGAATCTCGCTTCAATTTCTTCAAGACGTGCCTCCGTCTCGTCCAAATCGGTTTGAACGGGGAAGGTCACGCTGGTCACGACTTCCGGACGGTTCGCGGCCGGGAAGAATTCAAACGGCGTGAGTAAGATCAAACCGTACAATGCCGTCGTGATAACAAATCCAACAATCCCAAACGTCCATGGCCGCTTCGCGACACTCGGTAAGAGGCGGTCGGCGTAGAAATTACTGAGTCGGTTAAGCGGTCCACCGAGCCAACCTGGTTCACGTTTTGATACTTTCACTTCTTTACGATTCAAACGATACTGCGCAATCGGTACGAGCGTCAAACTGATGACCATCGAGGCCAAGACAGAGAGGGCTAGCACCGTCGGTAAGGCGCGAATAAAGTTTCCGTTTGCGCCCGATAGCAAGGTGAGCGGAAGGAAAGCAAAGACGACCGCGAGTGTCGACGTGACAATCGAGCCCCATACCTCTTTCGTTCCTCGGACTGCTCCAAGCATCGCCGAGTCTCCGTTACGATAACGTCGTAAGATGTTGTCGTTGACGACAATCGCATCATCAACCAAGATCCCTAAGGCGATGATTGCCCCGATAATCGAGATTTGGTTCAAATCGACCCCGGTGAACTGTAACGGGATCAAGGCGATCAAGAATGACAACGGAATTGCCAGACTGACGATAATCGAGCCAGAGAATGTTAGACCAATCGTCGTCACGGCAATAACGGCGATAATGGCGACAATAAATTCACGAGTCAACGATGAGAAAATCGCATCGACTGCTTTCGCTTGTTCATAATAAGGAACGAGCTCAAAACCATCTAAGTCTCCAAGTTCTGTTTCGACCACGTCATTGACGCGGTCTTGCATCGTTGGAATATCCAAGCCTGATTCAATCGGAACTGTAATCGAAACAGCCGGCTTTCCGTCTAATGAAACGAGATCGGTTTCACTTTTCGCTGTCTCTTCGACCGTTCCGACGTCTGCTAGTAAGACAGGTGCCCCATTGAATGAGCCGACGATGACTTGCTCCATGTCGTCTACATTCGTCAAGTTATCGATTGCTAGTTGATAAATCCCCTCTTTAGTCGATTGACGTCCGAGCGGTGTCGTCTTGTATTCTTCGTTAATGGCCGTTAACACATCAGGAAAGGCAAGTTGACGTGAACTCAGCTCTTCAGAATCAAGTGACACAACATACTCCTGCTCTGGTAACCCTCTGATCGTGACTCCCGTCACGCCATCCGTTCGCAAAAGTTTCGACTCTAATTGTTCGATGTCTGATCGAACATCCTCAAATGATTCACGATCGTCTGCTGTCAATAAATACGATGCGACAGGTAACTGCCCGAGTGAATCATTGACCGTTGGCGCAAGCGCGTTTTCAGGAAGTTTAGGTGTCGCATCCGACAACGCTTGTCGAACGTTCGCCTGAAACTCTGCCTGATCGGTTCCATCCGCATACTCGACCGTGATGTTCGAGAACTCTGAAGCCGAAATCGACGTCACGTTCTCTACTCCTTCTAAGCTACGTAGTTCCTCTTCTAACACGCCGGTAACATTCCGTTCAACCGTTTCCGCTGTCGCACCAGGATACGGTGTTTGAACGAGTACGATATTGATCCCGGTTTCCGGAATCTCACGTTTAGGGAGCTGGAAGAACGTCAGCACACCCACGACGATTGCGACGAGAAGAAACACGATAACCAGTTTCCCTCGCTCAATCATTTTTTCAAAAAACATAAAAACCCCTCGCTTTCGGAAGATGTGCAAATACACATATGATATCTCTTCTTCATCATAGAGGGGTTTGTCATTGAATTCAATCCTTAAGCGTGTTGCAATGTGCTGTCATGGAAACGTTTTTGAAAAGCGTACGATAATTCGATTGACCGCTGTTTTTGTCTAGACACGGTATGGTCGGACACGTGTACCTTGACCGATTCCCCCGTCAAAAACTGAATGAGTGTCTCTTTACCATCTCTCTTGATGGCCGTCACGTGTTGAAAGTTAATCCACGCACAATCCGGACTTTCTTTGGCAATCGTCGGAAAGAAGACGGCATCCGCATGCCAATCCATGACGACCGGCGTCTTTCGATGTGGTCCGAGGACGTGTCGCGCTGCCTCGATTCGACCTTGAATGCTCGACCCGTAGTATAGACATGCATGTTCCAATAAGTCGATTGGCGACCCCTTTACCCGCATGACGCCTTCCGGTTGATACACAAGTGTCTCCGCTTCGCCAAACTCGTTAAATACAGGAATTAAAGCTCTCGTTTCATTGGTCAATCTGCTCATCTTTTCATCCCCCATAACGTATGTAGTGACTTACATGTCATTCATACCAGGATTTGATCCGCCCCGCAAATCGGCTTTCGTCTATTTCCCATGAAAAAACCAGCCGTTTCCTGGCTGGTTTTGAAAATCAAGCATTCGATTTTAAAGGTTGGTTCGACTTGAGTCGGGGAAAGTAAAATCGCACTGAAGTTCCGTCACCTGTATTTCGCAGAGACACTTCCCCTGTGTGAAGCGTCACAATTCGCTGCACGATGAACAGACCGAGTCCGAACTTCCCTTGCTTCCCTCGAGAGAATTGGTGGAACAAGTCTAAACTCTCATCAACTGGTGGCCCATCGTTAAAGATGGTGATTTCCACGCCAGCGTCATCTTGGTGGAGATCGATGCGGATGCAGGATTCCGCGTAACGGAGTGCATTGTCGAGCACGTTCTCAAACGCGACCCGAATCTGTTCACCATCGCCAAGCATCTCGCCGCCTTCTCCATTGATTTCCCAATCGAGCTGGCCTCTGAGTTTGAAGCGCGCGACGAGCAGTTCCATCAACTTGTCGAGATTGATTGGTTCGAGTTTCATTTCTTGTCCTTTGAAATATTCAAGTTTTGTAACGTACAACAAATCGACGACTTTCTTCTCGAGTCGAGACGCTTCCTCATCAATGACCTCGGCAGAACCTTTCAAATCTCCTGTCGGATAAATCCCATCCCCAATCGACTGGGCATATCCACGAATGACCATGATCGGTGTCTTTAAGTCATGGGATATGTTTTGAAGCAACGCTTGTTGTGCCAAATCCTGCTCTTTTAATTCCTTACGCATGGCATCAATCGAATGGGCCAACTGACCGAGTTCATCTTGACGATCTAATGGTAAAGCGGTCTCCCACTGTCGATTCGAAATCTTCTCAACGGCCCGTTCCATCTCCACGATCGGTTTCGTCAATTGCCGCGACATCAATAAGGCGGGGATAAGCGATAAGAGACTGATGATACCTATCAGAATCGATATTCGCAAATATAATGTCGACACCAACTCACGACGATAGGCATCCCATGCGTAAGAGGCTTGATACACAATCGTTCCATCGTATTCATTTTGACGAATGATGTAATAGACGTCCTCTCCGTCAATCGTAGTCTGATACCGTTCGACCTGACCACTTTGATTTAACGCTTCCTGATACATGCGGTTCGTCAATTCAAGCGGTGCCGATCCGTAGATGATCCGTCCGTTCGGGAGAAAGATCAATTGGTTGACCGAACGGGACTCTTGTTGGCGTCGATCATACTCAATCGGGTTTTGGGGATAATTCTCTAACTCATTCGTGTTCCCTAAATAATAGTCCACATCTCGTAACGTCTCATATACTTGTTCATCGATGAACTGGGTGATGGATGAACGGACCGTAATCAAAATCATGAGCGCGAGCGTCACGATAATGAGTAAGATGAGCACCCAAATCTTCCACATGAGCCGCTTCGGTTTAAGGGCGTCCATCATGGTCTGACGAGACGGTAACCGATACCGTAAAGCGTTTCGAGCTCGAGACGGTGTAATTTTTTCCGGACACGACGCACCAAGTCATCGACGACGCGGTCCGATCCGAAGTAGTCGTTCCCCCAAACACCTTCTAGAATCTGCTCACGCGACAAGGCAGAGCCCGGATGCTCGAGGAAGAGTAGCAGTAAATCGAATTCTTTCGAAGTCAAATCGATTTCTTCGTCTCCGTGCTTGATTAGACGTTTATCCGGATAAATCGTGTACTCCCCGTATTCGATATGCTCGTTCGACTTCGAACCGTAGACACGATCAATCAATTTTTTGACACGGATGACAAGTTCCCTTGGAAGGAACGGTTTGGCGATGTAGTCATCCGAACCCATCTCGAGTCCGATGATTTTGTCGATATCCTCATCGCGCGCCGAAATGAAAATCGTCGGCGTATTCGCATTGACGGCTTTGATTTGTTTCAACAATTGAAATCCATCCAAGTCTGGCAACATGATATCGAGCACCCACAAATCCGGTTGATCTGGAATCGCTTCTTGTGCAGATGTCCCATCCGCAAATGAGCGAACGTTGTATCCTTCCTGTTCTAGATACGTGACGAGCATTTTATTTAAGTTTGCTTCATCGTCGACTAAGTAGATTGTATACATTCAAGTCACCTCAACACGTTTTTTCTCATCATATCAAACAATTGTCGTGAAATGATGGGAAAGAAATGAAGTCAAAGAAAAAAGAAGGCAACGAAATCGCACCTTCTTCAGCGTACTGAATTTGTTCGTAACTGTTGCGTCAAAAATGCCGCGCCCCCACTAATCATCGCCAACACTCCACTGATCATGATCAATTCCATGATGTCCGCCTCCCGTTGATACCGATTCTCATTATCAACTTAAATATAGCACACATCCTTTTCGTTGAATACCACAAAAAAAGTCCCGATTTCACTCGAGACTTTTGATGATTATGCTTTTACGTCATATCCTTGTTCCTCGACTGCCTCCACCATCGTCTCAAGTGAGACAGAATCTTGATGGATCACGTCGACTCGATGCTCTTGAAGCGATACCGTCGCTGATTCGACACCATTCAATTCATTTAATGCTCCTTCAACGGCAGCTTTGCAATGATTACATGTCATACCTTCTACGGTTAACGTTGTTTCTTTCATGATGATGATCCTCCTTGTGTTTTTAATCGTAATGCGTTCAAGACGACAGACACCGAACTGAACGCCATCGCTGCTCCAGCAATCCATGGGGCAAGTAACCCTGCTGCAGCGACCGGGATACCAAGACTATTATAGGCAAGGGCCCAGAACAAGTTTTGACGAATGTTCTTCATCGTCAAACGACTCATATTCATCGCTCGACTCACGCCTTCAATGTCTTGCCCTACAATTGTAACATCTGCCGCCTCGAGTGCGACATCCGTACCGCTCCCGAATGCGATCCCAACGTCCGCCACCGCAAGTGCCGGGGCATCGTTCATGCCGTCCCCTACCATGGCAACGCGACCGGATTGTTTTAAGCGTTCGATTTGGTCCGCCTTTTCAACCGGAAGGACTTCGGCAATCACTTGATGATGAGGGATGCCAAGTTCGTCGGCAATCGCGTAGGCGACTTCTTTCCGGTCACCCGTCAAGACGTACACGTCACGCGTTTGACTAAGGGCTTGCACGACTTCACGACTTTTCGGTTTCAATTGATCTTGTAGCCCGAACGCCGCGACAATCCCGCTCTCATCCGCAACGTAGACCGGGGTCATCGCCCCCATCGACCAATCTGGCAAGTTGTATCCGAGCTCTTCCATCATTCGAACAGACCCGATGATGAGTTCTTTCCCATCCACGACCGCTTTGACTCCTCGTCCGGCTAACTCTTCCACTTTCGTCACGACACCGTCGCCGACTTCCCGACCGATGGCAGCTGCCAAAGGATGCGTCGATTGCCGTTCTGCCATGACGGCACGGCGGAGCATCGCTTCATCTCCGAACGTTTCCACCACTTCCGGTGTCCCGTTCGTCAATGTCCCTGTCTTATCAAAAACAACGATGTTTGATTCATTGAGTGATTCGAGTTGCCCCCCACCTTTGAACAACACACCTTGTTCTGCCGCTCGTCCCGTTCCGACCATGATCGATGTCGGAGTTGCCAAACCGAGGGCACACGGACAGGCGATGACAAGTACGGCAATCGATGCCCGAATGGCCGTATCGATATCATTTAATAGGAATGCCCAGACCGCGAATGTGAGGGCACTGATGGCTACGACAATCGGCACGAAGACACCCGAGATGCGGTCAGCCTGACGTTGAATCGGCGCCTTATCTGTTTGTGCCTGTTCGACGACACGTACGATTTGAGCGAGCATCGTCTCTTTCCCGACTCGTTCCGCCCGCATGAGAATGCGATGGGACTGATTGATCGTTCCGCCGACGACTTCGGTGTCGACCGTCTTCTCCGCTGGAATCGATTCTCCTGTCAACATCGACTCATCGATGACTGTCTCTCCCTCGATGATTCGTCCATCGACTGGAATTTTCTCTCCCGGACGCACGACGAGGACGTCTCCTACTTTGACGAGTTCGACAGCGACAGACCGTTCTTCACCATCAACGAACAGGATGGCTTCTTTCGCCTGAAGCGACAAGAGTGATTTCAACGCATCGGTCGTCTTCTCTTTCGCTCGTCCTTCTAACCACTTCCCAAGTAAGACGAGCGTGATGAGGACGGCACTCGTCTCAAAATAGAGATGTGGATTCATCGGGTGCACAATCATTTCAAAAATGGAATAGAAGTATGCGGCCGATGTCCCCGTCGCGACGAGCACGTCCATGTTCGCCGAACCGCTCTTCAAGCTCTTATATGCCCCTTGATAAAACTGCGCCCCAATCCAAAACTGAACGGGGGTCGCCAGGGCGAATTGCCACCATGGGTTCATCAGCCATGGTGCATGAAATCCGAGTCCCGGGATATGCGTCAACATGACGAGGAGTAATGGGGCCGACAACAGTGCAGAGATGATGACCTTCCGCTGTAATGGACGTAAGTCATGCGGCGGCGCCATCTCTACTTTCGGCTCGGCCCCGTATCCGATTTTCTCAATCCGCGCGATCAGCTCTTCTTCTGTAATGCCTTCATCGACACGAATGGTCGCCGTCTCAAGCGGAAGGTTGACCGTCGCTTCCACTCCGTCCATCTTATTCAATACTTTTTCAATTCGTGCCGAACAAGCCGCACAGGTCATTCCTTGTATGGATAACTCAACGGTTTTCATGACATCCCTCCTTATTTTTTGATGCGGCTGACGATCGTCATCAACTCATCAATGTAAGGCTCCATGTTTTCCGTCTCGCTTGCGTGAACCAAACACTTGCGCATATGACGCTCTAACAGTTGCATCTCGACTTGCTTCAGAGCGGCCTGAATGGCTGACGTCTGAGTCAAAATATCGACACAATAGCGGTCGTTCTCGACCATCTTTTGAATCCCTCGGACTTGTCCTTCGATTCGTTTTAGACGTTTCCCGAGCGCCTCCCGTTCGGCATCATCACGCGGAACGAGTGGTTGGTCATGCATAAATTCACCCATGTTGATCACCTCACCATTAATATACCCCTACCCCGTAATAGTGTCAAACAAAAAGAAAAATAAAAGAGCGAACTAAGTCGCCCTTCTCTACTCAACTATTTTGAAATGCTTCGCTCTTCAAGACCGTTCGTAAAATCTTTCCGGTCGTGTTTCGCGGAAGTTCCTCGATGATCTCAATATAAGTCGGTTGCTTATATTTCGCCAACTTTGTTTGTGTGTAAGCACGAATGTCCTCTTTCGTCACATTTTCATGTTTCGTGACGACGAATGCCTTCACCGCTTCTCCTTGTTCTGCATCCGGCACACCGATGACGGCAGCTTCGACGATATCCGGATGTTGATACAATACTTCCTCTACCTCACGAGGGTATACGTTATAGCCTCCAACGATGACCATATCCTTCTTCCGGTCGACGATATAGAAGTAACCATCTTCGTCACGTCGCGCCAAATCGCCTGTATAGAGCCATCCGTCTCGAAGTGTCATCATCGTTTCTTCCGGTAACTTGTAATACCCTTTCATAACGTTCGGTCCTCGTACAATCAACTCTCCGACTTCACCGACGCCGACTTCTTCCCCAAGCTCGTCGACGACTTTATTTTCGACGTGAACGATGGAAGGTCCGATCGACCCGGCTTTGCGCTCGCCATGGAGCGGGTTGAAGCAAGTGACCGGCGATGCCTCGGACAAGCCATATCCCTCTAGAATCTTGCACTCAAACATCTGTTCAAATGACTCGAGCAATTGAACTGGTAAGCTTGCTCCTCCTGAGACGAACACACGGACATGCTTCAACGCAGACGTGTAGGCCGGTACTTTCATTGCCGTCTGTAACAAGAAATTGTACATCGTCGGCACTCCGGCAAATAACGTCACACGGTGCTTTGGTACTAGGTCGAACACATCTTGTGGTGAGAACTTCGGTAAGATGACAATCGTCGCCCCTCGAAGGAGTGGTGCATTGACGATGACCGTCAAACAGAAAACGTGGAACATCGGCAATGCCGCCAATGCCTTATCCTCTGGCGTGATGTCCAAATATTCCCCGATGGAGTGCGCATTCGAGAACAAGTTTCGATGCGTGAGCAGAGCTCCTTTCGGTTTTCCGGTCGTCCCACTCGTATAGAGGATGACGGCAACTTCATCCTCGTCCACTTCGATGAACGTCCCTTCTGTTTCAGCAAACGCTTCTGCGAATGGGATGAATTCAATCGCCCCTTCCCGCTTCAATGCCGGAACATCGGCATATGGAACGGAAATCACGAGTTTTAAGTGAGGCAACTTCGTGAGTGCCGCTTCCGCCTGTGCGACGAGCGGTGATAAGCCAACAATCCCTTTTACATCCCCATCAAGCAGAATGTAGGCCATTTCATCAGGCGTGTATGTAGGATTGATCGGAATGACGACCCCTCCACGTGACAACACAGCGAAATATGCAATTAGGAACGCAGGACTGTTTCCGAGAACGAGGGCGACATGATCGCCTTGTCCAATTCCTTTTTGCTCAAGCGTCGACGCCATCGCCTTGACTTGCCCATAAAACTGTCCGTAACTCACCGTGTCTTCCCCAAACACATACGCTGCTTTCTGCGGGTGAGCCATCACTACTTCTTGTAGTGACTTGACTAAGTTTGCCATGGTAATCCCCCTTTAAATGAATGATGATTCACTTTTGAGCCATAAAAAAGAGCACGTTGTCCGCGCTCTTTTCAATTAATTCTATTGTACATGAAATGTTTCAATAAGAAAACGCTTCCAAAAAGTTCGTCTGTAAGTGGAACAATCCGGCGCGACTTTTCACGTGTACGAGCGCTTGAAGGGATTCATCATCCATGAGCAAATCATCAATCAGTTTATGATAGCCCTGTTTTTTTGATTCATTCGTAGCCGTAATCAATAAAATCGCTTTCGCTTGAATCGTTTCTCCCGTGATGGTTTTTACTTCACATGGATTCAACAGATGAAGCAGGGAAATACCATCTCGTTTCGCTATAGAGATAGGAACATCAATGACCGCAACCGGTACAGCGACATCACTCACCCCAGAAGGAATGATTGTTTCTTGATCGAGAACGACTCGCGTAAATGAAGAACTGACCATGCCTTTTCGTTCCAACTCAAGACCTACCGCCATCATCGCACGTTCAAATGTCGATTGTTCTGTCACCCACATCCGACTCGGGTCCATCCATTCACTGAGCCTTCGATACATAGTGATTCCTCCTATTTTTAATCAGCCGCTACGAAAGCGCTTGCACAAATTATGATACGCCTTCTCCCATCGAGGTGCAATCCGTATGATCAACGTTCACGAAACTGCCAAAAAAAGGCGACCTCCGTAGAGACCGCCATGACTAACTTAACTAATCAAATCGACTAATTCCTCGAGCTCGACATTTCCGAAGTAATGTTTCAAATCGAGTTGCATCAATTGCTCACGGATGGCCGCACGTTCGAAACGCGTCCCAACGAGCGCTTGCTCGACGTCTTGGATGTCACCGACACCAAAGAAATCTCCATAAATTTTCGCTTCTGTGATCGTTCCTTTGTTGACGTTCAAGCGGACATCGATCGTCCCGATTGGGAAACGACGTTTCGACTCAACATCGAACTTCGGCGACTTACCAAAGTTCCAGTCCCAGTTCGCATAGCGTTCTTTCGAGATATCATGGACGATTTCCCAATCCTCGTCGCGAAGCACATAGCGTTCCGGTTGTTCTCCATCATAAATCGAATGGAGGAGCGCCTCGACGAAATGTTCCATTTCCATCTCACGCTCTAAAAATTCAGTAATGTTCGCCACACGGCTACGAACGGACTTGATTCCTTTTGAACGCATTTTCTCTTCTGAGACGTTAAGCGAGTTCACGACCTCTTCGATGTTCGAGTTGAACATGAGCGTCCCGTGGCTGAACATGCGTCCACGCGTCGTGAATTGGGCGTTCCCGCTAATTTTACGCTCACCAACCTGAATGTCGTTACGACCTGTCAGCTCTGCCTCGACACCGAGGTTACGAAGCGCATCCACAATCGGTTGTGTGAACTTCTTATAGTTGTTGAACGAGTTGCCATCGTCTTTTGTGATGAAGCTGAAGTTCAAGTTTCCTTCATCGTGATAGACAGCACCACCACCTGAGAGACGTCGAACGACATCGATGCCATTCTCTTCGATGTACTTCAAGTTGACTTCTTCTGATGTGTTTTGGTTTTTCCCAATGATGATGGACGGACCGTTAATATAGAACAAGAAGTAATCTTCATGGTCGACGTTCAGATGTTTAAGGATATACTCTTCAACCGCCAAGTTGATCTTCGGGTCGCGGATATCCGGATTAAAAATAAATTTCACAGTTTATTTCCTCCTAGTCGAATGTTCGTTACTCGTATTATACGAAACGAGACGAGTTCTCGACAAATCTTTTACTTCCACTCACCTGTCATCACGCGCTTCAATGCGTTCGCCACACCATACTCATCATGACGTTCGGTGACATGGTCACTGATGGCAATCAAGTCTTCGTGGCTATTGCCCATCGCAATCCCTTTACCGGCCACTTTGAACATCGGCACGTCATTCAAGTTATCCCCGATGACGACGACTTCAGATAAATCGATGCCATAGTGTTCAGCAAGTTTTGTCACACCGTTCCCTTTATCTGCACCGTGTGCCATCACTTCGATGTTGTCATTGCCTGAAGACGTGACATACACCCCTTCGACTTGGTCTTCGATTTCTTTCCAAAGCCCGTTCATCTTCTCGAGATGACTTGAGAACGCGATGAACTTATAGACACGTCCAGCTTCTTCTCGGATAAAGTTCTCAATGTCATCAACAATTTTGACGTCTTCATTGACGTAATAGCGATTCTTAAAGAATTCGTACATTTCGAGCGAGCGGTCGTCACCATTCGCTTTCAAGTTTTTCATCGACGCTTCAATCAAGTCGCCACGGCTCGCTACGAGTCCCGCTTCTGTGTACATTTCGTAAAAGACGTCCGCATACTTGTCATCTTGATGAAGGACGTTGATGACTTGAAGCGCCTCATCAATCGTCAAATCGATTTCGTGAAGGACTTCTCCCGACGTGTCGAGCACGCGTCCCCCATTCGACGATACGATTGGGCAAGAGAGTCCGACCTCGTCTAAAATCTGTTTCGCATTCACATAGTTGCGCCCCGTCGCAATCGCAAAGCGAATTCCTGCCGCCTCTGCTTCACGAACGATCTCCGCTGTCTCATCCGCGATTTTGGTGTGGTTGTGCAAAATCGTACCGTCCATGTCTGATACAAAAAGTTTATACGTTGCCATCTTCCATCACTCCTTTTTCTCTTTCGCTTCTAACTATAACAAAAAGAGAGGGTTGCGGAACAATCCGAACCCTCCCTTCATCAAATCTCAATTTTTTTCACGCAATGCCTTCACTTGTTCCCGCACACTCTTCACACAGTCCGGCATCCCAATCCCGTCATAGGCGATTCCGGCGAGAATGACGCCTGGGTATACCCGGCTCATCTCGGCCCGGAGTGCTTTGACACGGTCCGCATGAAAGACCGCATAAGGAGGCAGTCCATCACGAAGTCGACTGACGACTGTCTGAATCGGATCACGGTGAATTTTCATGAGACCACGAAGATCATGTAACGCTGTCTCGATGATTTCTTCATCGGATGCTTCGACAATCTCATCTGCCCCCGGGCGACCTAAAAAGACGCGAAGGACATGATATCCTTCCGGCACGGCATGTGGCCATTTCTGGTCGATGAACGTACATGCTGTGATCGTCACATCCGCTTCTTGACTCGTCACGAACCCTGTACCGACGAACGGAAGCTCAATATCTTCTTTTTTGAAGACAAGTGAGCACGTCGCCGTCGCATGCGGCTTCATATCCGCTAAGAAGTCACTATCGACTTTCGGGAGGAACTGACGTATGAGACGCGGTGGGACCGTCAACACGAGATGGTCCGTGTCGATATCTCCGCGATTCGTGAAGAGGCGGTACCCGTCCTCACGCTCGGATACTTGTTCAACGGAACAGTTTAATACGATTTCAGTTCGGTCCAACCGTTCTGCCAAGCGGTCCGTCAGTGATTTGAGTCCACGTTTCAACGAGGCGAACTGACCAACCTTCTTCGCCCCGACTTCCGCGACTCGTTGCTCAGGACGTAAGTGTCGCATCCCTTCATACAAGTTGCCGTATTTCTTTTCTCCCTCGATGAACTGTGGGAATGTCGACATCGCACTCATTTGATCGATGTCTCCGGCATAGATACCAGAGAGTAACGGTTCAATCAATCGGTCGACGATTGGGTCCCCGACACGCTCACGAAGGTAGAGGCCGAGTGAGACGTCCGAGTCTGGCGCTTTTACATCTGGAGGGGACAGCAACATCTGCTTTAAGTCCTCGTGCTCTTCTTCCGAAAGCAACGTCGTCTCACGAAACGCATTGACGTCGAGCGGGATCCCCATCACCGTCTGTTTCGGAATCGGGTGGAGCCCGTCATGGTGAAGGACGTAAGCTTGACCGACGCCATTGCGAACGAGTTCATCGCCTAAACCGACGTCTTCAATCAATTCCGTCATCGCAGTCTTACGAAAGACATACGAGTCCGGACCACGTTCCACCGCAAACTCGCCCGTTTCATACGTATCAATCTTTCCTCCGAGGCGATCCGTCGCCTCGAGCAACGTGATGGTCACGTCTTCCGGCAAATAACGCTCTGCATAAAAAGCGGCGGTGAGACCTGTGATCCCACCACCGACAATCGTGAATTTACGCATGATGCACAATCACGCTTTCCATTCGATCCGCGATGGCTTCGATGAAGCTTCGCTCTGCATTTGGCATAGCCGGACGTGCGTAGTGAACACCGAGGCGGTCACAGACAACTTTACACTCGACGTCGTTATCGAACAATACTTCGAGATGGTCTGCAACAAAGCCGACCGGCGTATAGACGAACGCCTCGTAGCCGTACTTTTCATAAAGTTCAGCCGTCAAATCTTGGACATCTGGTCCAATCCATGGGTCCGGCGTGTTTCCTTCTGACTGCCAACCAATCTCATAATGTGGGACGCCTGTCTCAATGGCAATTTTATCAGCTGTTTCTTTCAACTGATCCGGATACGGGTCGCCACCAGCCAAGATTTTCTCAGGGAGACTATGCGCCGAAACGATGAGACATGTTTTTTCAGCCGGTACAGGCAATGCCGCATACGTATCGTTAATCGCATTCGCCCACCATTTGATAAACTTCGGCTCATCATACCACGACTCTACCGAACGAATGTCGATGCCATACTTCGCTGCTTCTTCATGAGCACGTCCGTTGTATGATTTGACGCTATATGACGAGTAATGAGGTGCTAAGACAACCGATACCGCCTCTTTGATGCCGTCGTTCGCCATTTGTGCGACCGCGTCTTCTACGAACGGTTCGATATGTTTTAGTCCGATATACAGTTTGAACTCGATCTCACCTACATGACGCTCGTTCAAGATGTCACGAAGCGTCTCCGCTTGATCGATCGTGATTTTTGCGAGTGGAGATACTCCACCAATCGCTTCGTAACGTTCCGTCAAATCTTGAAGTGCTTCCGGTGACGGTTTGCGTCCGTAGCGAATGTGCGTGTAATACCGCTCGATATCTTCTGGTTTGTACGGTGTACCGTACGCCATGACAAGTAGTCCGACTGTTTTCATGATTCGTTGCCTCCCATTTTTTCGCGTGAGTAGTCGTGAATGAATGCCGTCAATTTGACGAGTACGGCCGGGTCGACTTCAGGGAACACCCCATGTCCCAAGTTGAAGACGTATCCTGGCTGTTTCATTCCTTCATCTAAAATTTCCTTAACCTTCTCTTCGATGACCGGCCATGGAGCTAACAAGAACGACGGGTCTAAATTTCCTTGAACCGCCTTTGTAATACCACGGTCCCGTGCTTCCTGTACCGACAGGCGCCAGTCAAGCCCGACCACATCAAGGGGAAGGTCGTGCCATTCTTCGATTTGATGGCTCGCTCCGACACCATGCATGATGAGTGGAATGTCGAGTGAACGTAGTTCTTTAAAGATACGCTCCGTCGTCGGTTTGATGTAACATGCATAATCTTTGCGGCTGAGCGTCCCGACCCACGAATCAAACAATTGGAACGCTTGAATGCCGGCATCCGCTTGCGCCTTCGCATACGTGATGACCATGTCGCCGAGTTTTTCCATCAATGCATTCCATACATCCGGTTCTGCATACATGAGTGCTTTCGTACGATGGTAGTTCCGCGACGGTCCCCCTTCGATCATATAGCTCGCCAATGTGAACGGTGCGCCTGAGAAGCCGATAAGCGGAACTTCTAGTCGTTCCCGTAGTAGACGAATCGTGTCAAAGACGTATGAGATATCTTCCGGGTTTAACGGTTTCAAACGTTCCACATCTTCCATCGTTCGATACGGATTGTCGATGACCGGTCCAATCCCGCTCTTGATCTCGACATCGACTCCCATAGACGGAAGTGGCGTCATAATGTCCTTATATAGAATGGCCGCGTCGACTCCGAGTTGTTTCACCGGAAGTTCCGTGACATATGCACAAAGTTCAGGATCATGCGTGATCTCGAATAGTGACCTCGTCTTTTTAATCTCTCGATATTCCGGTTGGTAGCGTCCGGCTTGGCGCATATACCACACAGGTACATAGTCTGTCGCCTCTCCTTTAAACGCTTTTAAAATAGTATCGTTCATACGTCGCGTCATTCCCCTCTAAATTTCTCCTACACTCTTTATTCTCGTGTTTGTGAACTCAAAAACATTATACAGAAATTAATTAGAATTATGCTAATGTGAAGCATTTTCATTGTGTTTTCTTTGTGTCATTTTTTTGTCGGAAATGTTCGGAAGGCAGAATTCAATTGACCTCGAATCAAATCATCACGCTGTTTCGTCGACAATCGTCGTTCTCGTTCTTTAATATCTTGAATTCGCCATCCATCCTCTAGTTTAGTCGCCACTTCGACCAAACGTTCCACGTCATGGAAAGAATATTTACGTGAACCACCTTTTGTCCGTTCCGGAAAGACGAGACCTTTTGCTTCATAATACCGGACTTGACGCTCCGAAAGTCCCGTCAATTCAGTCACAACGCCCATCCCGATCACTTTCTTCGATTTATAGTCCATTCAGCCTCGCCTCCTTAATAAAAAAACTATGTCAGATAATCTGACAAAATGCAATCCAGCATGAATTTTTCGTTTTACACTGAAGTCAACTTTTGGAAAGCACCTAAGAAAAAGGAGGGCATGAACATGGAAGACATTCTCTATTATATGGACACGCTGTATGTACTCATCGCTGCATTGCTCGTATTGACGATGCAATTAGGTTTCGGATTACTCGAGACAGGGACGCTTCGGGCGAAGAACGCCGGTCACGTCGCGGTCAAACAAATTATCAGCCTCTCTGTGGCGGCACTCGCTTTTTGGGCGGTCGGGTTCGGTCTCTCGTTCGGTGACGGGACGACTTGGTTTGGGACAGAAGGATTCTTCTTAAGCGGATCATTCACAAGTCTCGACTGGGCGAACGTCTCCATCGACATTAAATTCTTATTCCAGTTATCATTCGTTGCAGTTTCCCTTGCCATCGCGTGGGGTGGATTTGCGGAACGGGCTAAGCTTTCTGCCTACGTTCTGTTCGGTATCTTCTTCGTTGCCATCCTCTACCCAATCGTCGCTCGCTCAGTATGGGCTGGCGGAATGCTTGGATCGATGGGGATGCAAGACTTCGCCGGATCAGCGGTCGTTCACCTTCAAGGTGGGATGGCGGCTCTCATGGCAACAATCATTTTGAAACCACGACGTAAGACGGAATCACTCGCTGGCCATAACCACGTGTTAACAGTCGTTGGTGGTCTCGTCCTCTGGCTTTGCTGGTTCGGCTTTAACGCCGGTTCGACAATGTCGGTCGCTGACGGATTCTTCGGTTACGTCGCATTGACAACGATGCTCGCCACAGCAGCCGGTGCGCTCGGCGCCCTTGCAATCGTCATGCTCCATCGGAAGACGGCAGATATCCCGACAATCGTGAACGGAGTACTCGGAGCACTCGTTGCCATCACGGCAGCATGCGCGTTCGTCGAACCGTGGGCAGCTGTCGTCATCGGTGCACTCGCATCTGTTGCAACATACGGAACGAGCATCTTGATGGCGAAGTATGTGGATGACCCGCTCTGCGCCTTCTCCGTACACGGAGTCGCTGGGATCATCGGAACACTCGCACTCGGTTTCTTCGCATCTCCTCGACTCGTTGAGATCACAGGGATCGGTTCTGCTGGACTCTTCTACGGTGGCGGATTGACACAGCTCGGTGTGCAGACACTCGGTGTATTGATCGCGATGGTCATCGCCGGTGGTGGAAGTTATGCCTTCTTGAAACTTCTCGACGTCACAATCGGACTCCGTGTCACAGAAGAACAAGAAGATGTCGGCCTCGACATCGCAGAACATGGTGTATCAGCATACGGTGAAGTCGAAGAAACAACTGAGAAACCAGGACGCCTCCCGAAGATTCTCGGTTCGAGCGTATCCGTCATGTCACCTAAAAAATAATCTAATCAAGTGAGAAGGACATCCCGCACAGGATGTCCTTCTTTTTATTTTAATCGACTTAAGTAATAGCGTGTGACCAAGATAGACAAGACCAACCCGATCGCCGCATCCCATGTGGCACCGAAAGCGACAGATGCAATCACTAAAACGACGGACTGGATGACGAGCAATCGCATCGCCCACCACGAATACCCTGCGATTCGCTCATCGCGTGTGATCGGGAGCCAGGAAACGATGGAAATTGCCTCTAACCGTTTAAATAACGGAACGAGCTGTAACGCGGTCAAGCCTACAAAGAGTGGCGTGACCAATCCGACGTACCATCCCCCCGACATCCACATGACAATGAGCGCCACTACGGTCAAGCGAAGAATCAAATCAAGTGAGTCGTTCGAACGGAGAATACGAAGTCCGTACACGTAACGCGATGCATCCACGCGCCGTAGGACCCGATTTTCTAGAAGCCGCGTCAACACGCGGCGCTCTCGAACCTCTTCTTTCAAGGTCGGCAAATCGACGAACCAGCTGATGACTCGTTCAAACTGAGCCCGACTCTTCTCCTCAAGCACCAACCAGTGTAAGAGCGGGATGCGCTCGTTTCGTTTCACATGTAAGAAAACGAACGGCATGAACGCGGGCACCCATGCCCACGCTGTCCAATCCATTAAAAGACAAGCGCCGCTCACGAGCGCAAACGGTAGGATTGTCCATTCACGTACGCCTTCCACTTTTGCCAAACGACCTGCAGCTGACAACATGACCATCGTCACGACGACGGATAACACTTCGATACTCGTATAACTCTCTGTCCGTACGAGGAGCGGTAGTAAAACGAGAAGGACGAGCAATCCACGCAGTGCAGCAAACACGAGATTAAATAAACGTACCCCCACCATATAAGAACGAATATCCCCTAACTCCGGAAGCAAAAATACTTGATCCGCCTCCTGGACGAATGTTCGCGGGCGATGACCGAGCGGCATGATTAAAAGGACCGCCGCAGCAATCCACGTCCCGGGGAATGTCCCATCGATTCGTTCTAAGAAGCTATTGTAGACGAACGCCCCGTAAATCAAGGTGAAATAGAGCGTGAACAGCAGTCCCCCGTTCGCAACGTAGCGGCTGTACTTGACGACCTCTTCCATCCAGGTTCCGAGCCTTGCTGTAAATCGATTCATGACGACCGTTCCTCCGAAGCGATTGCTTCTACATATATATCATCAAGTGTCGCATCAGGCGACAATCGATACACGTTGCGCAACTCGGCCGCTGTTCCGCTCGCGATGACGACTCCTTGATGAAGGAAGACGAATCGGTCGCAGTGCCGCTCCGCCGTCTCAAGGATATGGGTGGACATTAAAATCGCGCAATCTTGTTTATATTCATCAAACAACTGAAGCAATTGACGAATCGCTAGTGGGTCGAGACCGACAAATGGTTCATCAACAATCAAGAGCGGCGTTTTCGTCACAAGCGCACACAAAATCATCGCTTTTTGACGCATCCCTTTTGAAAAGACGGAAGGGAACCAGGCGAGTTGTTTTTCCATTCGCATCTCTTTCGCCAAACGTTTCGTGCGCGCAGCCAACTCGTCCGGATTCACATCGTACGCCTTCCCCATCAATTCAATATGTTCTTGCAACGTTAACGTTTCATATAAAATTGGTGTCTCCGGTATGTAACTTACTTTTTTACGATAGTTCTTTTCAGAGGAATTTAATGTCTCACCATCAATTTCGATTTTTCCGGAGAGGGGTGACAATAACCCCAAAATGTGTTTGATTGTCGTCGATTTTCCAGCTCCGTTTAGCCCTATCAAACCGACGAGCTCCCCTTTTTTTACTTCAAACGAAATGTCATGCAAAACTTGTTTACCGAGATATCCGCCGTTCAATCGATCGACGTGCAGCATGAAAACCACACCTTTCATTTTCATCTTTTTTTCGTGGTATATGTTTTAAATGTTGTCACATGGGAATAATCTGAACTGTAAGGCATTTTAAAATAAACATCAATACTTCCATTGTTCCACAAAATCGTTGTAAAGAACAATGGGCAAAAAGAGGAAGGAGAAATGAATGATGGGGTTTATTCTTTATTTGATTATCGGAGGTATCATCGGTTGGTTAGCAGGATTAATTTTAGGTAAGGACGTACCAGGTGGAATCATTGGTAACATCATCGCGGGGATTATCGGTGCATGGTTGGGTGGACTTATCTTTGGTAACTTCGGACCAATCGTTGCGGATATCGCGATTATCCCGGCTCTTATCGGTGCGATTATCCTAATCTTGATTGTATCGTTCGTTATGAAATCAATGCGTAAAAAATAAGATTATGTATCGGAGGGGCTTCCATTGTGGAATGTCCCTCTTTTTTCATTGGATCAGTAAATACATTGCCTCGTTCTTTTCGATAAACTGTTTCTCGGTCTCAAGACCAAAGAACGTAAAGAATGATTCGAAGAACGATTGACCGTAACCCCACTCTGTTCCGAGTGGGTGTTCCGACTTCGCTTTCGGTTCACCGAGGAGGGCAATCAAATCATCTGGTCGTTTATCGAGGTCGACCCGAATCGATTCCACTTCCTCATCTTTAAACGTGACAGCCAATCGCTCATAGTCCCATTTCCCTTCACGCTTTCCAGCCGGTTCACCAAGCGTTTCTTGAACTTGCTGACTAGACTGCCCAATTAATGAATCGACCGTTTCGAGTGAGTGACCCGTTTGAGCCTCCACTTCAATTTCAATCAACTCAGCCCGCTTCAAATCAAATTGTCCGGCAATGGCTTCGTTCGATTCAGGCATAAGGGCATACTCAATGGATTTAGAAGATATCAATTGAATCGTTTCGGTTTCCGTGACCGTCTCTCCATTTGTCACCGCCACCGCTTTGACATCATATTGTCCCGGCATCTGTTCAAACGATAACGTATCATCGGCTTCATCAATCCGTCCTACCTGTTGTCCATCAATCCAAATATTCGTCAATGGGACATCCGAGGTCACATCAATCCGTTGTGGGAGTAGTTCAATTCGATAGTCAGAAAAGCCATACCGTCCTTCCCCCGTGTCGATCAAACGAAATAATCCGTCCGCCTCCATACCCGACGTTCGGTTGGCTCGGTCTTTCGCAACTTCTGCGATGGCCTCTCCTCGAATGGACTTTTCATCGTTCAACCACCCCATGAATCGCAGAGCCTCCGCTCGCGTTAAAGGTTCACCAAGATATTCGACTTTTTCTTCAAAAAAGGTACGGTCTTCTTCTAATAAGGCCTCTTTGAATGCGACGTGAATTTTATCTTGTTCTGCCGCCGGCTTGTATGCATATAAATAGAAAACAATGGCTCCAACTAAAATCGTGAAACTAGATATGAACAGAAAGACTTTCGGACTCCGTTCTTTTTTTCTACTTCTCGTATATGGCATTTGCTCACCTCCTTTGCGCTCACTTATCTTCTATTAT
Source organism: Exiguobacterium sp. S3 (assembly GCF_018617295.1). Taxonomy (GTDB): domain Bacteria; phylum Bacillota; class Bacilli; order Exiguobacteriales; family Exiguobacteriaceae; genus Exiguobacterium; species Exiguobacterium profundum. Next base: position 31,985 of record NZ_JACSJW010000002.1, on the reverse strand, counting down.
AGAGGGAATCCATCTCGCTTCCTATCGTTCTTGCGCCCGAACTTCCGTGTTATGATGGAACAGAAACGACATTTAAGAATGGAGGAATGAAGATGCACACAGATCCGACCTGTATCTTTTGTAAAATTGCAAAACAAGAAATCCCATCCTATCGGGTATATGAAGACGAAGCGGTCGTCGCTTTCCTCGACCTCTCTCAAGTGACGAAAGGACACACGCTCGTCATCCCAAAACATCATGCGAAAAACGTATATGAATTGCCAGAAGACGTGGCAGCAGATGTCTTCAAACGCGTCCCAACCATCGCCAAAGCGATTCAACGTGAAACGGGTGCCATCGGAATGAACGTCTTATCGAATGCCGAAGAAGTTGCCGGACAAACGGTGTATCACTTCCATATCCATTTGATTCCGCGCTTTGGACACGAGGATGGATTCGGCGCGAAGTGGATCACGCAAAATGACGCCTTCACGTCAGAAGAACTCACTACCCTTGCATCGAACATTCATGCCCACGTATAAACAGACAGAGACCCGTCATCGACGGGTCTCTTTTATGATTGATTAATTGAGTCACGATGGCGTTTTCGTTCCTCTTCTAGTTGCGCCCGCTCGACCTGAAGCTTGATTGCCACTTCGTATAGCTGTTGACGCGTCTTGACAGATGTCGCTTGTTCAAATTCTTTTCGTAATTTCGTTAGACGGGCATCTATTTCAAGCATCCGCTTTTCTCGCATCGATTCTTCACGTGCCTGTTCCGTTTGCTTCGACGCCTCGTATCCCGCCTCTAGTGTATTCATAATGGATTCGGCCCAAGTGTCATCTCCCAGTCGTTTCGCAGCGAGATACAGGTCAAGCATGTCATCTACCCAACGCTTCGCTTTCTCCACTGAGGATCACCTTCCTTTACCTGTATTTTAAAATAAAATGATTTTTCGGTCAAAAATGAATGTTCTGAAAAATTTTATTTGCGATATAGGTTTTTAATCACTCTTTTTTGGTAAAATAATATGAAAAGAATGTAATTCTGATTATCCGAGCTTGAGGAGGGGAATGAATTGTCGAGTCGCCAACGTCGAGATTGGATTGTTTTCGGCTTTGTTTTAGCATTTTTAGGAGTCGCCACGGTAAAGAAACTGGCGCGAGGAACTGCAAATGATGCCGCTGCTCAACAACATCGAGCATCTACAATCACTACGCTAAAAGAACAATTTGGGAATGTGGCGAAACATGCATCGCAGGTTGCCGCCGCAGGAAAACTGCAAGGAAAAGAATTGACTGACCAAGTGAAAGCCGAAGTCGAACGCTATCAACAAGACATTCAGCCTTCAGTCGAGCGCATCCAAGGGAACCTTCAGGAACTCTCGAACGTACAGTCTGCTATGACTGACAAAACCGTCAATCAAACACAGTGAGTGTTTGAGGTCATCGTCCGTCGATTACATTTGACTTTTTATCCGGAAAGGATGGATCGAGATGGAACACGAAAAAGAATTCACTGGCCCTGAGGCCATGCTCTATAGCCACAAAATCATTCAATTGAGTAAGGCTTTGTGGAAAACCGTCGAAAAAGACTGGCAAAACTGGATCAAACCGTTCGACTTAAATATCAATGAACATCACATCTTATGGATTGCTCACGCTTTAGGCGGTGCATCGATTTCAGAAATCGCAAAATATGGCGTCATGCACGTCTCGACTGCTTTCAACTTTTCGAAGAAGTTAGAAGATCGTGGATTACTTACGTTTTCTAAAAAAGAGACGGACAAACGAAACACGTACGTTCAATTGACACCTGAAGGCGAGTCATTACTACTCGAAACGATTCATGCATTCGACCCAGAAGGGAACGGCGTATTCCGCGCTTCCCTCCCGCTTCAAGAACTATATGGAAAGTTCCCCGACTTAACAGATATGACGGCTATCGTACGTCGCTTATACGGGGATAACTTTATGGATATCTTTGCGGAAACGTCAAAAATGATCACAGAAGAAGCAGGCAGACGCCCTGATGAGGATGAACTCAGTCAAGAAGCCTGACCTGCCGATAAAGTGGTTCTGTGACGTCTAACTCGATTCCTTGTCGGACACATGCCTCAAGAATCGTTTTGACGTCAAGTCTCACATCTAACATACCTGCAAAATGGACGAGCAATGGTTCTATGGACGTATATCCGTAGCGCAATTGCTCGTTTTGCTGTGCCCGAATCTCCTCAAGCAATTGATAAAATGACTCGACTTCTTGTTTCGTCAAATTCGCTCGAATCACCTCATATTCGAACGGACGGTCTGTCCAATCGACAATCTCGAGTAAGATCTTCATCTGATAGGCTAAATGCTCGACCTTCTCCTCTAGTGACACTTCCCTCACCCCATCATTTCACATTCTATTTCATCATTATACGACAGGATTGTGTGCTATGATACTGTACAGACAAGAGAACAGCTGTCATGATTAGGAAAATGTGATATAGTCGGACTTAGAAACTTTAAAGAATTATTAGGGGTGGAATACATGTCAAACGGAATGACGAACGAACCAAAAAAGCAAGATAAAAAATTCTCAACTGGCGCACTCGTCGGTGCATCTGCAATCGCACTCATCATCGGTGCTGGCGGTACGTATGCGGCAACGAACGCAGGCGGCGGAGAGTCAGATAATTCAGCAGTCGTCACATACAAAGGCGGCGAAATCACACGCGGTGAAATCACGGATATGAGCTACGACCGCATGGTGCCACAACTCGCATTCCAAGAGACGATGAATGCACTTCTTGAAAAAGAATACGGTGACCAAGTCGACCAAGAAAAAGTAGATGAAGAGTTCAGCAAGACAAAAGAACAGTTCAACTCAGAAGAAGAGTTCGAACAAGCGATTCAACAAGCCGGTATGAGCGGTACGGAAGAGTTTAAAGAAGCGCTTCGCGGACAGATGCTCGTTGACGCTGCGAAATCGAAACTTGTCGATGTGACCGATGAAGAAATCGAAGCACAATTTGCAAAAGAGAACGTGGAAGTGGAAGCTAGCCACATCCTCGTTGAAACTGAAGAAGAGGCACAAGACATCATCAAAGAGTTGAATGACGGTGCAGACTTCGCTGAACTTGCGAAAGAAAAATCAACGGATACTGGTTCAGGAGAACAAGGTGGAGAACTCGGTTTCTTCTCTGCTGGTAAGATGGTACCTGAATTCGAAGAGTACGCATTCAAAGAAGATGTCGTTGGTAAAATCTCTGAACCGGTTCAATCTCAGTTCGGTTTCCATGTCATCAAAGTGACAGACCGTAAAGAGAAAGACTTGAAACTCGAAGACGAGAAAGATCGTATTCGTGAAGAATTGGCAGCTGAAAAATCAGCTTCTGTCGATGCGAACAAAATTTACGCTGAGTTGATTGAAAAATACAACGTTGACGTAAAAGATGCAAAAGCAGAACAACAATTTGACGCTGTTAAAGAAGCGATTAAAAACGCAGACGAATCTTCAGAAGAACCTGCAGCAGAATCAACTGAACAGTAATCACAAAGGGGCACTCCAGCAATGGAGTACCCCTTTTTCGTTGATCATCTATTATAGATTCGGGCGATAGAAGGCACGGTTATCGAGTGCCATGACACGCTCCGTGAATGTCCCCGGCTCGACCCCTTCATACGCTTTCTCAAACATGTTCATGCGCGCATCAATATTATCAATGAAGAATAACATCTCCGCTTCAGGCAACTGTGGCGCATTCGCAGATCCCCATTCCGGCTTCCCGTGATGGCTTAAGACGAGATGTTGCAACAAGGTCGTCACTTCGCGGTCCGTTCCAAGTTCCCGTGACACAACTTCAAGTTCCGATGCCATAAGTGACAAATGACCGAGTAATTTTCCTTCGAGTGTGTATTCTGGCGTAATCGCATCAGACAATTCGATGACTTTCGCCAAATCATGCAAAATCACACCCGCAATCAAAAGATCACGATTCAAGGATGGATACAGTTCACACATCGTATCCGCGAGCTTCAACATCGACATCACATGAAATGCCAGTCCCGAATAGACCGCGTGATGATGTCGAACGGCAGCCGGATACGTAAAGTATGCCTCTTCATGACGATTGACGACTTCCTCGACAAGACGGCGAATCTCATCGTGTTGAAGTGACGTGATGAATCCACGAATCGTCGTCTCGAGCTCTGACTTCGGAATCGGAGCCGATCGGACGTACGGTGCGATGTCTATTTCCTGCTCGATGATTGAAATTTGTTTTAGTTTCAACTGGGTGCGCCCCCGATAGTCCATCACTTCCCCGGCCGCATGGACGATTTTTTTCGTCGCATACTTCTCGGTATCAGCACTATCCCATAATTTCGTTTCGATTTCACCACTCTCGTCGCAAAGGATTAATGTTAAATAAGGTTTCCCGTTCCCGGCAAGTCCCTTATACGATTGTTTGATCATGACATATTGGTCTAGCGTGTCGCCCACTTTGAGCTGACCGATTTTTGTCGTCAATGAAAGCACCTCTCTCTTGTTCAGTACCTTCATCTTAACGAAAGTTTGAGACAGATGCCAACATTCCTGACAATTTGGGAATACTATCAATATAGTGAATTGGAGGAATGGATGATGGAATGGGATTGGTATACACGACCGGAAGATTATATTCATGTTGATCAGCTATATGCTCAAGCCTATACGTATTGGCTTGAACAATTGACGACCTCAAATGTGACGAAGATTGTCGTCGAGAATGGATATATGTATGGTTCACTCACACTCGACTATGAACAGTTAGAACGGGAACCACAAAAAATTGGACATTACTTCATTGGACCTGATTTTTTATGGACAATCGGCTTTGATGATTTGCACCATGAGTCCGTTTTCGCCAAACAATGCGATTCTCCAATCGAGGCGTTTTATGAGTTGCTTGCCGAACGGATGAACAACTACTTTCACGGTATCGATGAGTTTGAAGAACGTTTGATGGCAGCTCAACGTGAAATGACGGGACAAGTTCCCGCTACGTTCATGAATGAGATTTTTGGTCTTCGCAGTGAGATTGAACGGTGGTCGGATACGGTCACTCCATATAAGGAGCTTGTCATGGCGGGACGAGAAGCTTTTTTAACGATCGATTTGCAGCAGTTGAAGTCGTATCAGCTTGCCGATTATCGAGTCAGTCGATTGCTGACACTCATCAATCATTATCAAGAAGACGTGATTGCGATGACAGACCTCGCCTCCACCCTGTCAAACTTCCGAGGGAACGAAATCATGAAGGCGCTAACCGTCTTCACGGCGCTGACGACTCCCGTCGTTGCATTCGGTGCGGTTTGGGGAATGAACTTTAAAAACATGCCTGAACTGGAATGGCCGCTTGGATATGGATTCGCCTGGCTCATGATTCTTCTCTTCACGCTCATCATCCAAGTGTGGCTGAAACGGAAGAATTGGATCGGGTCATTGCTACAGTTTCCGAATCAGACGACTTCAACGAAACATCGGTCAAAACAAAAATCTCAAAAAACGAACAAAAGTTCGGTATAATGAAAGAAAAGTGATTCACACAAGAAAGGTGATGTTATGGAAGGACTCATCATTCATGTGGACATGGACGCATTTTATGCCTCTGTCGAACAGCGTGACCGTCCTAACTTACGAGGAAAGCCCGTCATCGTCGGAGGTCCTCCCCACAGCCGCGGGGTCGTCGCGACATGTTCCTATGAGGCGAGGAAATACGGCGTACACAGTGCGATGTCATCACGTCGCGCTTTTGCCTTGTGTCCCCATGCGACGTTTGTCAAACCACGGTTTCAGGCCTATCGACAAGTCAGCGCACAAGTGATGGAGATTTTTAAGTCGGTCACACCGCTCGTCGAACCACTCTCGCTCGATGAGGCTTACCTCGATGTGACGGAGAATTCGTTATTGAGTACATCCGGACCCTTTATCGCCCGGTATATATTAGGCGAGATTAAGCGTCGCACCGGCCTCACCGCATCTGCCGGAGTCGCACCGTCAAAGTTTGTCGCGAAAATCGCTTCAGGATTTGAGAAACCAAATGGACTCACGGTCGTTCCGCTCGATGAAGTGGCAACCTTTCTGGCTCCCCTCTCCATCGAAGCCATGCATGGAGTCGGAAAAGTGACCGCCCAAACGCTTTATAAAAGTGGTTATCATACGATCGGTGACCTTCAACAAACTCGTCCTGAGCAACTGAAAGCCATCTTTGGACATGATCGTGGGCAACAACTATATGAACTGGCACACGGACGTGATACGCGTCCTGTCGTGGCCACGCGAGAGCGTAAGTCGATTGGGTCAGAAACGACGTTTGCATTTGATATCGATGACCCGGAAGAAGTGTTCGAACGGGTCATCCCAGAGATGGAGGACGTATTGCGTCAGCTCGATCGCCGCGACTTGAGCTGTCAAACGGTCACCATCAAAATAAAGACGAGCGAGTTTCAGGCTCGGAGTCATCAAATTAAATTAAACCACCCGACGCATGACCATGATGAGATTAGACGACTTGCCAGACGTCTTTTCGACGAGATGAACGTCATCGAGCCCGTCCGCTTGATCGGACTGACCGTATCCGATTTGATTCCCCGAACTGAATCGACACGACAGCTGACATTCGACGAACTGACAAAACCTTCTCTTGAAGAATGAATGACCATTCATTAAAATGAAGAAAAGGGGGTCGTGTGAATGGAAACATACACGGTGACAGGATTTGAAAATGATGGCACGCTCGTATTGAATGAAATGTTCGAAGCGAGCGACGATCAGTCGGCCAAACAAAAAGGACTCGACATGCTTCGTGCTGCTGGACATGAGCATAAAGGGGCGCGTATCGTACGACGGGGGCAACTCATCTACTTCGAGCGTTGCAAATTACCGGGGAAACTGAAAGGGACGGCATCTTAACAAAAGTAGACCAGGACAATGATTGTCTTGGTCTACTTTTCATTCACCATATTTTTTATTCCACGCATCCTGCCATTCTTGAAGATCGGGGTGAATATCCTCAAGCGATTCTCCGCTCAAACTATATCCGTTCCCTGAACCTGATCCGTCTGTCACGGGGAATGATGTCCCGCCGATGACCTTTCCATCCACAATCATTACCGAGACAGCAGTCTGTCCTGCGGGAGATTGCTCACCAATCGGGTGATCTTTCACCGTAAAGTTTTCGTAGTAGATGGACTTACCGACGTATTCATCCGGTGATACCGGTTGTAGTCCCCAAACGTTCCGTTCACGATCCTCTGCCAGTTCCTCTAAGGTCAAGGTACTCGTATGCTCGCCTTCATAAGAGACAATCGGGTACTGTTGTTCCTCGAGATACGCTTCGGCCACCTGCCCGTTCTCCGTCATCTCCGGTTCTGATTCAGTTTCCATCTCTTTCCCACACGCAACAAGAAACAGGCAGAAGAATACAATCATCCATTTTTTCATCATCGTCCCCCCTTTCATCTGCTGATTCCTCTATTTTCGATACTTGTCCCAAAAAATCCTATTCAAAATGGGAAGAGGAAGAGAATCATCAGAATTCCTATAATTCCCGTGATGAGTTGCAACGGCACACCGACTTTGATAAAATCCATGAACCGATAGTTGCCGATACTAAAGACCATCGCATTTGTCGGAGATCCGAACGGGGTCATAAAAGCGAGTGATGCCGAGATGGCGACCGCAACGACGAATGGAACCGGACTGACAGTCATCGATTCGGCGAGTGCAATCGCAAGGGGGACGAACAAAATAGCGGTCGCTGTATTCGAGATGATTTGACTAAGAATCATGGTGGAGACGAATAAGATGACGAGTACCCAAGTGGGACCAAAGTCGGCAAACGTCCTTTCAATCCATGCAACGACCCATCCCATGATTCCCGCCTTTTCAAGCGCCGTTCCTACCGGGATCATGGCCGCAATCAAGACGAGCGAGGACCATTGAATGGATTGATAGGCGACGTCCATCTGTCGGACAGCTCCACTCAACACCATCGCTAGCGCAGCCATCCATACGGCAACGGTCGGGTCGACCCATTCGAACATGAACAGGAGCAACAACGTGAGCATGATGATGCCTGCTGCGAGCTGATGACGCCCGGATACGACTCGATTGGCCACCTCGGTCACCCGTTCATTTGATAACAGGTCATGTGTCTCTCGTTCCATCCGCTCTAAATCATCCCATGTCCCTTGTACCATCAACATGTCCCCTTGTTTCAGTGGGGTGTCTTTCAATCGCACGTGTGCAATCTCTTCTTGTGGTCGGATGACTTTTAAGACATTGACATGAAACTGATTACGTAACTGACTCTCACTGATCCGCTTCCCGATTAGTCGACTCCCCCCTGGGACCGTGAACAGGAGAACCCCTCCGGTTTGATCATCTACACGGGTGGCCTCAATCGGTTCAAATGGAATCTGTTCTTTTTCGGAAAAGTTCCGAACGTGCCGTTCCTCGCCGCTGACAAGTAATTCCCCCGGACGTAGTACGGTGTCCGCATGAGCCGTCTCATGATGGTGTCGTCCATGAACTCGTTCCTTCAAGACTATAACCCCTTCATGAGACCATGGAAGGTCACGTAACTGTTTCCCAATTAACGGATGACTCTTTGCAATCGACATCACATAGACGTTTGGACGCAATGGCTCACTCACCTCCGTTTTCGACCACTGTTTCGCCCCACCTTGATCGAGTAAGCGGTTCCCGATTAGCCGGAAATAAATCAGTCCGATCACCATCACGACCAGACCAATTGGAAACAATGAAAAGAATCCGAGCGGTTCATCTACGAGGCCACGGAGCGCTTCTGCCGCAACAAGATTGGGAGGAGTCCCAATCAGTGTCATCGTTCCACCGATGCTAGAAAAAAAGGCGAGTGGCATGAGATAAGAATCCGTAGACTGTTGGATTTTTCGTGCCATTACCATCACAACGGGAATGAGCAAGGCGACGGTACCCGTATTGGACATGACACTCGACAAGAGCGTCACCGTCAACATAAACAGATAGAATAAACGCGTCGCATTCCCTCCCGCGTATGGAACAAGCAAAGAAGCCAACCGTTCCGCCAGACCAGAATGAAACAATCCCGCTCCGACCACGAACAGTCCAGCAATCATCAAGACGACCGGATTGGAGAAACCAGCCATCGCCTCACCTGGGGTCAATTGTTGTGTGAGCACGAGGCAAACGAGTCCAATCAATGCCACTAAGTCCGCCCGTAACCATCCTGCTATGAAAAAGAAAATCATCCCTAAAAGGATTATCACCGTGATCATGCTGATTCACCCTTTCGCTATTGTCACAATTTCATTATAACCCACTTTATGTAAGCGCTTACTTAAAGCGTGTGACAATCTCATCAACAAAAAAACGGATGGCTCTAAAGCCATCCGCACATCATTTGTTATTGAACTTCGTTTTCGTTCACCATCGGGGCATAAAGCTCCTCAAGTGGTTTCATGATGATTTTCGTCACTTCTGTGACGAGTTGGTGCATGCGTTGCTCTTCTTGCATGAGCTCCATGATCAATTCGTTCTGTTGAACGTTCATCATTTTCGTTTGCGCATCCATCATTTCCTGCTCAGAGATTTCCTCTCCTTGCATCTGCTTTTGTTGAAGCGTCATTTGGATGTTACGGAAGTCAGCGAACAACTGGTTCGCTTCCGCATCCGCATTGACACGATCGTATAAAGAAGAGAGTGTTGTGAACTCTTCAGAATCGCGAAGTGCTTTCTCCAATTGGTAAGCTTGGTCGTACAAGTTTGTTTGTGACATGTAACGTCCTCCTAAATGCTATTAGGGTTAGCCATCACAAGATGGCAATCAACCCTTGAATCAACCCAATCATACCACCTAACAGCGCACCAAGCCATGTTATTGCCCGGAACTCTCGTTTCGAGATCGATAAGACGATCTCTTCGAGGTACGACGTGTCGAGTGATTGGACCTGCTCTTGCACAATCTTATCAATCTTCAATCGGTCCATGATCGTCTCCATTTGGTTCGTGAAGCGCTCAATGACAAGCGTGACACCTTGTGGAACGAGTTCGTCGACAATGCGGGATTCGACGGACTGTGTATACGACGATATCGGACGATCCAATAATTGTCCGATTGGCAAACGAGATACGACTTGGTCTGTGATGCCATCGATGAGTCGTGCTTCGAGTCGATCATCGATCAGTGTATCGACCGTCTTCTCACTGAATCGCTCAAATTCACGCGTAATCATCGTCGTCATTCCGTCACGGGTCGATTGACCACGTAAGATGTTGACGATTTCTGGTCGAACCATCTCGACAAAGTTCATGTTTTGAATGAACCCTGCGATAAATCCGAGACGACGCTGGACGAACGAGTCAACCATGTGACGAAGTTGCGCCTCACCTTCAGGAGAATAGAAATATTCCTCTGATTTGACGAGAAGCGCCTCCACGATTTCAGGAATGACCACTCGTACACGGTCCATCCCTTCTTCTCCAAGTAACTCAAACAGCTTTCGTTCTTTCACTTCAGCCATGACGTTCGATAGCTCGTCACGTAATTTGTCATCTGCTAGCGTGAGGAATCGTGCCTCTGCGTTCGGATAGAGGGGTTCCAATAGCTCGCGAACCGTCTTATCCGAGCGTAACATCGTCTGAACCTCTTGTTGCGCAAAGTGCGTAATATGCGTCGTCACTTGGTCATCTAGCAATCGCTTCCGCATACCCTCTGGTGTCAATAAGTGTTTGACGACCGTCTTCCCTAGACTAGATGCCAGTTCATCTCGACGTTTCGGAATGAGTCCTGGTGTAAAAGGAATCCGGAATGAACCGATGTATTTCGGTTCATGTGGTCGGAACAACATCTTGATGGCGAGAAAGTTGGTCACGCCCCCGATGGTCGCCCCAATCAATATCATGAGTAAAATCTTTAATAACCCGTCCAAACTGCAAGCCTCCGATCTGAAATATGATACATTGTTGTTGAGGTGATAGTATTGAATACGTTTGATCGTATTAAATCGATTTTTCCGACTGCTGTCCATCGGTCGGAAGATGCATCTGGTGACCTTGATTGGTTCGAGACGCAAGATGGTACCCTATTCGGACTCCCCGCGTTCGAATTGAGCGAACGCGAACAAAAGCTGTTGGCGATGTGGGCGACGCCAATCCTTCAATCAGACCCCCATCAACGAAAATGGCAAGCAACACTTCAAGATGAGACGTTTCGTTTTGAGCAACCGTTTCGGCTCATCTCTCTTTCTCTCCAAGAAGCAGAAGAAGAATCGTTCGAATCCTTCGTCAATATCGTCCGTGACTTTATGCCGCATGCCGAGGTCATCTTGATGTCGACACGACATATCGAGCTAATTGAGCAAAGCCCATTCGTCGATCTTCAGGAGTTTGAGGACGTATTGCGCGCCATTGCGAGTGACTGTTTCATCGAGGCATATGCTGTCTATAGCGAACGTCCACAAGGTTCGCTTGCCCATGTGTATCGTCAACATCAATTGCTCATGCCATACGCACGTATGTCTACTAAAACTTACCCTGCTAGTCAATTATTATACCATTATTTACTACAACAGGACTCAAAAGAGCGGATGCACCTCACTGCGCCGCTGATGCAAATGCTCGATTTGTCGACGATCGAACTATTAGAGGCGTTGTTTCGTCACTCGTTAAATGTCTCCCATACCGCCAAAGCACTGTTCATGCATCGAAACACGCTAAATTATCGGCTCGATCGCCTGTTTGAGACGACCGGTTACGATGCTCGAACGTTCTATGACGCTAGCCTCCTTCAACTCATGGTCATGTTGCACAAATCCGATTAACGGTTTTTGTGCAACTTGTCCATATTCAATGCAAACGGTTTCATCATATAATCATTCTTGTAAGCGCTATTATATACACATAGATTCTTTAGGAGGCTAACGACATGGCAGAAATTCGTTTAGAACACATTGATAAAATTTACGATGGTGGCGTAAAGGCCGTCAGCGATTTCAACTTGCATATCAAAGACCGTGAGTTCATCGTCTTTGTCGGACCGTCTGGTTGCGGAAAATCGACGACACTTCGTATGATCGCAGGACTTGAAGAGATTTCAAACGGTGACTTTCTCATTGACGGGAAACGAATGAACGATGTCGCTCCTAAAGATCGTGATATCGCCATGGTCTTCCAAAACTACGCACTTTATCCGCACATGAGCGTCTACGACAACATGGCGTTCGGGTTGAAGCTCCGTAAGTTCCCAAAAGACGAGATTGATCGTCGCGTAAAAGACGCTGCCCGCATTCTCGGTTTGGAAGAATACCTCGAGCGTAAACCAAAAGCGCTCTCAGGTGGACAACGTCAGCGTGTTGCCATCGGTCGTGCGATCGTCCGTGACGCAAAAGTCTTCTTGATGGATGAGCCACTCTCAAACTTGGATGCGAAACTCCGTGTACAAATGCGTAAAGAGATCATTCAACTCCACAACCGCTTGGACACAACGACGATTTACGTTACCCATGACCAAACGGAAGCGATGACACTCGCTACACGGATCGTCATCTTGAAAGACGGAATCATTCAACAAGTCGGTTCGCCGAAAGAAGTATATGATCATCCAGACAACATCTTCGTCGCCGGCTTCATCGGTTCACCATCGATGAACTTCTTCCGCGGTACACTCGCAGAAGGCAAATTCATCACGAACGGTGAAGAAGTCAACGTACCAGAAGGGAAAATGAAGACGCTTCGTGATCGTGGCTATGTCGGAAAAGAGCTCGTCCTCGGAATTCGTCCGGAATCAATCCACGATGAGCCAATCTACATCGACTCACCAACGACACACACGTTCAAAGCGCACATCGATGTCGCTGAGCTCATGGGGTCTGAGTCTTACCTCTACGCTGAACTCGGTGGACAACAGTTCACAGCACGCGTTGACGGTCGCTCGAACATCCACATGGGTGACGATGTCGAACTCGCACTCGATATGACAAAAGCACACTTCTTCGACGGAGAAACTGAAGCAGTCATCCGTTAAAGCATACAAAAAACCTCGATTCGTCTGAATCGAGGTTTTTTCTTATCGAATTGCGTAGCGCTGTTCGAGTTTGTGTTGACCGGCTTGGATCAAGGTCGATAAAATCCAGTAAATCGACGCTGAGAACAAGAGCAACGGCATGACCAAATACGTCGTGGCCGCAATCTGGTCAGACACGTACGTCAACTCCTGAACCGCGATGACCGTCCCGAGGGATGTCGACTTGATGATGTCGATGACCGAGTTCGAGACAGGTGGGATGGCACGTGAGAGTGCCTGTGGGAAAATGATGTCTTTGAAACGTTTCATTTTCGGAATGCCGAGTGCGACACTTGCCTCCACTTGTCCTTTGTCGACCGAGTTGATGGCTGCTCGGAACGCTTCTGAGATATAGGCTGCAAAGTGGAAGCCTAATCCAAAGATGAGCGACTGCATCCCACTGAGTTGAACGAACCCGGTGAGCCCGACATATAAAATCAACAATTGAAGTAAGAGCGGTGTTCCACGGAAGAACGAAATGTACGTCCGTGTGAACAACCGTACGATTTTAATCGGACTACTATGAAGTAAAGCGATGATCAGACCGAGCGCCAAGGCGAGAAGAATCGACAGGGCACTGGCGATCAACGTGAGCTGGATGGCTTCAAGATAGGCCGAGCGGTTCTCTATGACGGTCGTGATCAGTTCATTCATTGACTGATATCCTCACCGAAGTACTTCTCACCGATTTCTTTCATCGTGCCGTCTTCTTTCATCTCTGTGAGCGCGTCGTTCAACTTGTCAAGCACGTCGCTATCTTGACGTGTCATGAATCCAGCTTCACTTGTGTTGAAGATATCACCGACTGCTTTGACGTCATAACCTGTTTTTTCAAGTTCCGTCAAGATGAAGAGACGGTCGTTGAGGGCAGCGTCCAAACGACCCACTTCGAGGTCTTGAAGGACTTGGTTCGCCCCTTTGTAGAATTTCACTTCAGCGCCAGCTTCTTCAGCCATTTGTGCATAAGCAGAACCTTGTGTCGATCCGACTACTTTTCCGTCAAGATCGTCGATCCCTTGGATGTCATTGTTGTCTGAACCAACGATGACTTGAGCTCCTGACACCGCGTACGGGTCAGAGAATGCATAGTTCTCTTTACGTTCCTTTGTGATGCTCATTTGGTTAGCAATCATGTCGATGCGTTCAGCGTCGAGTGCCGGGACAAGTCCTTTGAAGTCCATTGCTTCGTATTCCACTTTATAACCGGCACGTTCTGCCGCTTCGTTCAAGACGTCGATGTCATATCCAGTCAATTCACCTTTTTCTTTGTACGTGAATGGTGGGTATGTCGCTTCTGTTCCGACCGTGATGATCGCTTCGTCCGCTCCGCTGTCTGTTTCGTTACCGCATGCTGCGAGAAGCCCGACTGAAGCTCCGATTGCGAGTACGCTCGTTAATGTCTTTTTCATAATAATTCCGCCTTTCCTATAATCCTTATATGATTACACGGTTTTAAACAATATCCTCATCATACTGGCGCGATGTCTTCATGTCAAACAAAAAACATCACCCTATTTCTAGAGTGATGTTCCTTATCAATCAATCGCTTTCGCTTGGTTCATAACATCCGCTTCAATCGCTTCACGTTTTGCTGTCGTCTTCTCGGCACGATCCGCATGCACACTGAAATAAAACTTGATTTTCGGCTCGGTTCCAGATGGACGAAGACAGAACCACGAACCGTCCGCAAAGACGAATTTCAAGACGTTTGATGATGGCAATTCAATCGTTTCCGATTTACCGGACTGTAAATCGGTCGCCACTTGTTTCTTATAGTCTTCAAAACGAACGACCTCATATCCACCGACTTCTTTTGGAGGATTGGCACGAAACGCCTCCATCATACGTCCGATTTGCTCGAGACCAGCTTTTCCTTTTAACGTCATCGACTGCAAGGACTCTTCGTAGAATCCATACTTCTCGTAAATCGACTGTAACGCATCATAAAGCGTCCGACCGTGCTGTTTATGATAAGCTGCCATCTCGGCTGCGAGTAAACAAGCCTGAACGGCATCTTTATCACGGCAGAAGTCTCCAATCAAATAGCCGTAGCTTTCTTCATACCCAAAGAGGAATTCATATTCGCCTGATTCTTCATATTGTTTGATCTTCTCACCGATGAACTTGAATCCAGTCAACGTATTTTCGAGATGTACGCCGTACGCTTTTGCAATCGCGGCACCGAGTTCAGATGTGACAATCGTCTTGGCGACAAATCCATTCGAAGGCAACGTACCTGTCTCACTCTTTTGTGAGAGGATGTATTCCATCAGGAGCGCACCTGTCTGGTTCCCAGTCAAGACGAACCATTCCCCGTCACGCCCGCGCACGGTTAAGCCGACACGGTCCGCATCCGGGTCCGTCGCCATGAGCAAATCAGCCTCGACCCGGTCCCCGTATTCCATTGCTAATTTAAATGCAGCCTTTTCTTCCGGGTTCGGATAACTGACCGTCGGGAACGCACCGTCTGGCTCTGCCTGCTCTTCTACGATGGTCACGTGCTCAAATCCATACGCCTTCAGCCCTTCCATGACCGGACGGCGTCCCGTCCCGTGGAGTGGCGAATAGACAATCCGGAGGGGGCTGTCCTGTATGTCACGGTGGATTCGAATCGACTGAAGTGCCTCCATATAGGCTTCATCGACTGATGAGTCGACGGTGAGGAGTAGCCCCGTCTGTCGGAGCGCTGCTTCATCTTCAATCTCAATTTTCAGCTCGTCTTCAATCGCATTGACATACGTCACGAGTTCATCCGCTTCCGCCGGTGGCAGCTGTCCCCCGTCTGCCCCATATACCTTGAACCCATTATATTCCGGCGGGTTGTGGCTCGCCGTGATCACGATGCCACCGAACGCATTTAAATGACGAACGGCAAACGACAGTTCAGGTGTGGCACGTAAACTTGGGAACAAATACGTCTTGATTCCGTTTGATGCCAATGTCCGCGCCGCTTCTAATGCAAACTCAGGCGAAAAATGACGTGAGTCATGGGCGATGACGACGCCGTGACGTTTCGCCTCTTCCCCTGATGCTGAGATAAAATCAGCAAATCCTTGTGACGCTTTTCGAATCGTATAGACGTTCATCCGGTTCGCACCTGGTCCGATTTCTCCACGCATCCCGCCTGTTCCAAACTCGAGCGTCTTATAAAATGCATCTTCTAATGTGGTTTCATTTTTTGCGAGTTCTTCAAGTTCCGCACGTAAATGCGGCTCGAGCCCTTCGAATTGATTCCAACGGTCATACGTTTGTTGCCATGTCATGATTCATTCCCCTTTCACCCTCAAAAAATTCAATCGAAGTACTCGCCAATTGCTTCCATCTTGTATACGATGAGAGTAACGAAACCTCGAGGTGATATTAATGTTTCCAACAATGCGTGCCCAAGAATTAAAACAAATCGTGCATACGAACTCGATTCGTTTCATCGATTGCCGATATTCGCTAAACGACGCGTCCTATGGTAAATATGTCTACCGAAAGGGACATCTTCCGAACGCTGTCTTTCTCGATTTGATGGAAGACTTGTCCGGTCCGCTCGGCGAACACGGCGGACGGCATCCGCTCCCTTCGAAAGAAGCATGGACGACAACACTTCGTCGCATCGGCTTGAAAAAAGAAGATTTGGTCATCATTTACGATGACGGCTTCCCATTCGCAGCCCGTGCATGGTGGCTCTTCAAATGGGCCGGTCACGAACGGGTCGTTGTGTTAGAAGGCGGTATCCAATCTGGCATCACTTATTGCGGTGAGACCACTACGGACGTTCCACACTATCCGACAAGCGACTATACGCCAGACTTCCAAGACCATATGATTGCGACACTCGATGAAGTGAAAGCTGCTGCGAGCGGCTCACTCTATGATTCACGAACCGAAGATCGCTTCAACGGGTCACATGAACCAATCGACTCAAAAGCAGGTCATATTCCGAACGCATTGCTCTGCTCCTATGCCGAGGCCATCACAGAACTCGGGACGTTAGAAGACTTCCACGACTTAAAAGAACTGTATAAAGATGTTCTTCCCGTTGAGAACCCCATCTTTTACTGTGGTAGCGGTGTGACCGCCTGCGTCAATATTTTGGCGCTTCACGCTCTCGGAAAAGATGATGTCCGACTCTATCCGGGATCCTATTCCGATTGGATCAGCTATCCAGAAAACGAGGTCCACCCCTAAGGGTGGATCCTTTTTATTTTACGCTCGTCGGTTTGATATTCCAGACCGCGTTTGCGTATTCCGTGATGGTACGGTCACTCGAGAAGATTCCTGACTTCGCCGTATTGACGATTGAGCTTTCAGCCCAACGTGATTGGTCACTGAACACCTCATCGACTCGTCGCTGTGCCCGCATATACGAGACAAAGTCTTTCAAGACGAGGAAGTCATCGTTATAGACGAGGAGAGAATCGAAGATGGATTGGAATTGATATTCGCCCACTTTATCGAACGTTCCGTTGACAAGACCATCGACCACATCTTTGATTTCCTGATGTGCGTGATACATCTCTGCCGCATGATAGCCTCCGAACTTCTTATAGTTCATGACTTCTTGCGGAGATAATCCAAAGATAAAGATGTGATCATCACCGACGGCGTCACGAATTTCGATATTGGCCCCGTCTAACGTTCCAATCGTCAAGGCTCCGTTCATCATGAATTTCATGTTTCCGGTACCGGATGCTTCATAGCTCGCAGTCGAGATTTGTTCGCTCAAGTCAGACCCTGGGAAAATCCGTTCGGCCATGGAGACACGATAGTTTTCAAGGAAGATGACTTTAATGAATTGACTCGCCCGCTTGTCCTTATTGATGAGCGTGGCAAGGGCATTGATATAGCGAATGATCTCTTTCGCATAGTAGTATCCCGGTGCCGCCTTGGCGCCAAAGATAAACGTGCGAGGCACCATCGTAAACGTCGGGTCCGCTTGAATCTTCAAGTAAAGCGCATGGATGTGAAGGGCATTCAGCAATTGTCGCTTATAGGCGTGCAAGCGTTTGACTTGTACGTCAAAGATGGAATGAGGGTCTACTGTCTCTCCCGTTTCTTCTTGAATGTATGCCGCTAAGTCCAATTTGTTTTGTTGCTTCACGTCCATGACTTTTTCTTGGAAGCTCCGGTCTTTCGAAACATCCATCAACTTTTCCAAGTCGTTCGGATGTTCAATCCATGACGGGCCGATTGCTTCCGTAATAGCGTCGGATAATCCCGGGTTCGACTTCAAGAGCCAGCGACGGTGTGTGATCCCGTTCGTCTTGTTGTTGAAGCGAAGCGGGAACATCTCATATAAGTAACGCATCTCGCGCTGTTTTAAAATATCCGTATGAATTTGCGCTACGCCGTTCGTTGAATGAGAACCGACGACAGCGAGATTGGCCATATTGATCTGTTCGTTTGACACAATTGCAATCTCTCCCATATGGGATTCGAGGTGCGGATAGTTGACGAGTACGTCTCGACAGAAACGTCGATTGATTTCTTCGATGATTTGATACACGCGCGGCAGGAGGCGTTGGTACATCTCGACCGGCCATTTCTCAAGCGCTTCTGCGAGTAGCGTATGGTTCGTGAACGACATGACGCTCTTCGTAATCCGCCACGCCTCGTCCCAACCGTATCCATGCTCATCCATCAAGATGCGCATCAATTCAGGGATTGCGACGACCGGATGCGTATCATTGATATGAATCGCGTAATGGTCGCCTAACTGCTTAAGTGATTTATTTCGCTTCAAATAGGAAACAAGCATCGATTGAATGCCTGCAGATACAAAAAAGTATTGTTGTTTCAAACGTAATACTTTTCCTTCATACGTCGTATCATCTGGATACAAGAATTCCGAAATTGTAGCAATCGACTGTTTATGTTTCAACAAGTCTTTATACGTCCCTTTCGTCTTCTCTAAATACGCCTCGTCGTCAAGTGGTGATTCGGCGTTCCAAAGACGTAACGTATTCACGACATCATTCTTATAACCGATAATCGGCATATCATACGGAACGGCAAGAACAACCTCGTCTGGATGATGGACGACACGCAATCGATCTCCGATTTGTTTCATCTCAATCCAGCCACCGAAATTAATCTCGACCGCTTTATCCTGACGTCTCGTTTCCCACATGTTCCCGTCACGGAGCCAGTTATCCGGCAACTCGACTTGATAGCCGTCTACAATTTTCTGTTTGAAGAGTCCATAACGATAGCGGATCCCGTTTCCATGCCCAGGTAAACTGAGTGCAGCCAACGAATCGAGGAAGCAGGCGGCCAGGCGCCCAAGCCCTCCATTCCCAAGACCCGGCTCTGGTTCCAACTCGGTAATGTCTGTGAAGTCGTATCCGAAATCTTGCAGTCCGTCTCTAACGAGCTCCAATACGTCTAAACTGAGCAAGTTGTTGTATAAGAAGCGACCTAATAAAAATTCTAGCGAGAAATAGATGACTTGCTTACTGTGTTTTTCTTCTTGACGGTCGCGCGTGTGAATCCATTTGGGCATGGCCTGCTCGCGTACCATCGTTGCCAATGTTTGATACACTTCCTGCTCTGTCCCATCCTCGATCGACTTCCCGTTCAATGCAATGAACCGTTCTTTAAATGCGTCGACAAAGCTTTGTTTATCTGTGAACATAAATCAAGTTAGCTCCTTCCACTCATGCGAATAAATGATATAACTCACGATATTGCTTGGCGGATTGTTTCCAGCTATAGTCCGCGGTCATCGCTTGATGGACGAGGGCATGCCAGTTTTCCTTTTCATAGAAGACACGAATCGCTTTTTCAATCGTCGCCAACATCTCATGAGCATTGTAGTTCATGAATCCAAAACCGGTCCCTTCTTGCGTGAACTCGTTGTACGGCTTCACGGTATCCCGGAGTCCACCTGTCTCACGTACGATCGGCAAGGTGCCATATCGCATGGAGATCAATTGACTGAGACCACAAGGCTCAAAACGTGACGGCATTAAAAAGGCATCCGATCCCGCATAAATCAAGTGTGCGAGTTCGATGTCAAAACCGATATATGACCCGACTTTCCCCGGGTGAGCGGCTGTCATCTCGTGAACGATTCCTTCATATTCCGGTTGTCCCGAACCGAGGAACGCGAACTGGCAAGGGAGCTGTCCAAGTTCTTCACGGACACCGTTGATTAAATCGAGCCCCTTTTGGTCAACGAGTCGGCTGACAAAACCGATGAGCATGACATCGTCACGTACTTCAAGCCCAAGTCGCTCTTGTAACGCCCGTTTGTTGACAACTTTTCCTTGTTTATAGGTGTCTAGATTGTACGTCTCTGCGATTCGCTGATCCGTACTCGGATCGTTTGTCGCCAAATCAATCCCGTTTAAAATGCCACGCACGTCGACTGCTCGATGACGCAACGCCCCGTCTAAGCCTTCACCGTAATAGGGTTCCATGATTTCGTCGCGATACGACGGGCTGACGGTCGTGATTTGATCGGAATGGACGATGCCGGCTTTCATGTAATTGACGAGACCGTTATGTTGAATTCCTTCGGCCGTGAAATGTTCAGGACCGAACTGTAGCAATTCTCCAAGAATCTCTTCTGGGAAAATCCCCTGGTATTGTAGGTTATGGATGGTATACACAGTGCGAATGCGTTGATACGCTTCAATATGTTGATAATGGATTCGTAAGAAGGCCGGTAAAATACCTGTCTGCCAGTCATGACAATGCAGGACATCGGGTACGTCTTCCATCTTCCCAATCATTTCGAGTACAGCGCGAGAGAAGAAGGCGAATCGTTCAGCATCATCAAAGTGTCCATATAAGACACCGTCACGTTTAAAGTAATACTCGTTGTCGATGAAGTAATACGTGATGCCGTCCCGCTCTAACTTCAAGACTGCCCCGAACTGTTTGCGCCACCCGACCGGAACAATCAGGTCGAATAAATACTCCATCTCGTCCACATACTCTTCAGCGATCGAGCCATATTTCGGCATGACAACACTGACTTCTTCTCCTAGGCCCGCCACCGCTTGAGGGAGCGAACCGACAACGTCGGCCAGCCCCCCCGTTTTCATGAACGGTGCCGCTTCTGAAGCAACATACCAAATTTTCATAAAATCCTCCTCATACCACTGTTCGTTTCGCGATGACAATCGGTTCGTCGATTGTGCCTCGGATGACCTGTCCTCGTTTTACAACAACTTCTTTATCCAAAATCGCGTTTTCAACGACAGCTCCTTCTTCAATGATCGATTTTGATGAAATGATTGAGTTTTTCACGCGTGCGTGTTTACTGACTTCAACACCACGGAAGAGAATACTATTTTGCACCTCGCCATGAATCTTACATCCATTTGCCACGAGCGCCTCGTTTACCTTTGATCCTTTCAAATAACGAGTCGGTGGCTCATGTTTGATTTTCGTGTAGATATGCGGGAAGTCATAAATGATGCCTTCGCCACGGAGTAATCGCATGCTTTCATTATAGTAAGAAAGCACCGAGTGAATGACCTGCATTTTCCCGACATAATGGTACCCGTGCACGTGTAAACGATGAAGCTGGGGACGAATGACGCCATCCAACAGGTCATATTCGCCTTTAGAGGTCGCTTCATCAACGAGACGCATGAAGAGATTCTTCGACATAATGATCGTTTCTGTGTACGTGTACTCATCATCCGGTGAGAATCCGCGCTCAGAGATGCCGACGACGCGGTCATTCTCCCCAAGGCGTATCGGACGGCAATAGCCACATTTCTGTTCATGGTTCGTATAGGCAAGCGTGATGTCCGCGCCCATCGATTTATGATGTGCGAGCATGTCGGTATAATCGATTGTCGTCAAAACGTTCGAACCTGTGATGACCACATACGGCTGCTTGCTGCGAATGAAGTGTTCACGGTGCATCGAGAAGTTGGCCAAGTCGCCAAGATACGCTTCCCCGTCCGGTTTCAACGCTGGTGGGAAGATGTGGAGACCTCCTTGCGAACGGTCCAAATCCCACTCTTTCCCTGAACCGAGATGATCCATCAATGAGCGATACTTATCTAACGTAAAGATCCCGACTTGATTAATATTTTGTGTGATCATATTCGTCAAGGTGAAGTCTATCAGGCGATAGCGTCCTGAGAATGGGACTGATGCCAGATTACGATGTCCAGTAAATTCCGGAAACAGACCTTGTTCCGTTCCTAAGTTAATGACCCCTAATAAATCGTTCGTCAACAGTAACGCCTCCTTGCGTGTCTCTTTACTCGTATCAAACTCTTTGTTTGAAGACGGTTCCACTTTCAATGTTTTCGTGTGGTTCAATAACAACGATTTCACCACCCGGCTCACCTACTGTCGCGCCGTCTTCAATGACTGCACAGCTAGCGACAATGGCTCTGTGAATTGTTACATCCTTCCCGATTCTAGCTCCTGGCATAATCACCGAGTCTTTAACGAGTGAACCTTCTCCAACACGGACATCGTAAAATAGCACTGAATGTTGGACTTCGCCTTCGATATGACACCCTTCGTTAATCACAGACTGTTCGACACAAGCGTCTTTTCCAATATACTGAGGAGTCTGGTTCGGGTTGACCGAATAGATTTTCCACTCCGGGTCATATAAATCGAATGGAGGCTCTTCTTCCAAGAGGTCCATATTCGCTTCCCAAAGAGACTGGATCGTACCGACGTCTTTCCAATAGCCTTTGAATTTATAAGCGAAGACGTCGAGTCCTTGAAGAAGCGTGTTCGGAATGATATTCTTCCCGAAGTCAAAGCTAGACGTTTCGTCTTCAGCATCTTTAATCAAATGTTCGCGCAAGACGCTCCAGTTGAAGATGTAAATCCCCATCGAAGCCAAGTTGCTCTTCGGTTCTTCTGGCTTCTCTTCGAACTCATTGATACGGAGGTCATCCGCTGTGTTCAAAATTCCGAAACGCGGCGCTTCGTCCCACGGCACTTCCATGACAGAGATGGTCACATCGGCTTGTTTTTCTTTATGGGCTTCGAGCATTTTCTCGTAGTCCATTTTATAGATGTGGTCTCCCGAAAGAATCAACACATAATCTGGATCGTAATCATCGATATAGCTCAAGTTACGATAGATTGCATTGGCCGTCCCCTCGTACCAGTTTTTCCCCGACTGTGCTTGGTAAGGTGGGAGAATGGCTAACCCCCCGTTGCGACGATCTAAATCCCATGCCGTCCCGATTCCTAAGTAACGATTCAATTCAAGTGGCTCATATTGCGTTAATACCCCGACTGTTGTAATTCCCGAGTTCGTGCAGTTTGACAATGGGAAATCGATAATGCGGTACTTTCCGCCGAAATTCACGGCCGGTTTCGCCGTTTTTCGCGTGAGAGGCCCCAATCGCTTTCCTTCTCCTCCCGCAAGGAGCATCGCAACCATTTCTTGCTTCATAAATAATAAGCCTCCTCAAAATCGTGATATACAACCTCTTTTACCCTTTTTCGCCCTTTCCTAAAGTATTCCTTCTCGAATTATTATATGATAACGTTTACATTTTTATTTTTTTGTAAATTGGACGATATAATGTATAGAGAGAGGTGAAATAGATGAGAGCTTGGATTGGAACCTTATTTTTTGCTGGACTTTTGGCTGCTTCCTTGTCACTTGCCACTGCATTGAAAGAAGAGATTGATCAGGCAGATGAAATTCTATCTTGGGGACAAGAGCTGGTATCGGCACAACCACTCTCGTCAATGCATGCCGTCACACTCGCATACAACGGTGGAGAACAGCAAATCTACTTGGCGGGCCGCAGAAATGACGTGTCTCCGAAAGCGTTGCCCGAACATATCCAAGATGCGATTACGACCATCGAAGACCGTAAGTTCAATGCTCATCCCGGTTATGATTTGAGCGGGATTGCCCGAGCATTTATCAATAACGCGAACGAGACATCTGTCCAAGGTGGGAGTACAATCACGCAACAGTTGGCACGGAACGTGTACCTCACACATGAACGGACATATGAACGAAAAGTGAAAGAGTTATTGCTTGCTCGAGCACTAGAAAAAAATTATAGCAAGAAAGAAATTTTAACAGCTTATAGCAACGTTATTTTTTTTGGACATAATGTATATGGGATTCAATCGGCAGCCGATACATACTTTTCACGACCGCTCGACGATCTGAATTGGAATCAACTCGCTTACTTGTTGACAGTACCGAATAATCCGTCACTTTATGATCCCCTCAATCCATCTGATGCTTTTTTTGAGCGTAAGGACCGAATCTTGACGCAACTGTTTGAAGCGGGTGTTCTCTCGAAGAGTGCTTACGATCAGTATCATGGCGTCAAGCTCCAAGCATCGTTTCGCAGTCAAACGATTCAATACCCGGACTATATGGATACAGCCGTCCGTGAAGCGATTCAATTGGTACGGACACGTTACGACTTAGATGATACCGAGGCGAGAGAATATTTGTCCACGCATGAAGCGACGATCGAAACTTACTTATCAACCGGGAAGCAGAAACAAGCAAAACAGGTGATGAGTCAACTCCCTCCCGGTGTGAACGGTGGCTATACGGAACTGACACCTCAAGGGAGAATCGTGGCCATGGTCGACTCTGAGATGACGCAGGTCGGTGAGTTCAACCGAGCGACCCAGGCGTACCGCCAACCAGGTTCCGCAATCAAACCGATCCTCGTTTTCGCCCCATTTATCGAAGAGACAGGAGCGAAACTTGACACGGTACTTGACGGTCGTCCGGCTTGTTACGGTTCTTATTGTCCCGGAAATAGTCACAACCGTGTGTTAGGCGATGTCTTATTGAAAGATGCGGTCGCTTTCTCGTATAACACACCTGCGCTCGCCGCCTTCTCAGCAATCGATCAGGAACGCGCGTATAAGACAGCTGATATGATGTTCAGTCAATGGGATGAACAGGACGAGAACTTAGCGAGTGCCCTTGGCGGTCTCACACAAGGGGTCTCCCCAAAAGAACTAGCCGCCGCCTACACCCCGTTCTTAAATAAAGGGGAGTATACATCCGGACATACAATCAAACAAATCACATTCAAGTCCGGTGAACCAACGTTGACCCCGATCTTAACCGAAGAGACAGTCTGGTCTCCGGAAACGATCAGTGAGATGAAAAAAGCGTTATCGACCGTCACCTCATACGGCACAGGTCGCTATGCGAATCAGCTGAAACGTGAGTTTGAGTATCTCGGAGGAAAGACCGGAACAACGAACGACAACAAAGATATGTGGTATGTCGGACTGACCGATCGCACCATCACCGCCATCTGGCTCGGTGCCGATACGCCTCGCCCATTCCCGGAACTCGCCAACCGTGCGTATCCGGCGATTGTCTGGACACAGGCACACCAATAAAAGGAGTCAGCCACTGAAAAGTGGACTGACTCCTTTTGCTTTATAATCGACGTTCGATTTGAAGTCGATATGCTCCCCAATGCTCCATTAACTCGTCGTGATTGATTAGTTTCCATGGATTGAAACGGACTTGACCATGTTTATTGAAATAGAGTCCTTGTCGCACACAGTAACTCGCATGGACCAGTTGCCCTTGGTCGCTCCAAAACGTCAGGACGTCATTCGGCCTCAGTGTATCATCCTTCACAGTTTCGTACCTACTTCGCTTTAATGTCTGAAGGAACGTCTCTGGATGAACCCATCGGTGAACGACCTGTTCGTTTCCCGTGACCGCAAACAACGTCACCGCGAGACAGTTACTTCCATCTTGGATCGGAAACCGATTTGCATAATCCGCAATATGCGAAGCAATCGAGTCATCACAGGGTTCCCCTTCCCAACGATCCCACTCCTTCGCATAGTCGAGCAGGAGAGAATGACGCATCTCGATGTCGAGCTCATTCCAATTTTGCGGATGCAAAACGATGACACACGCGCCATCCTTCTCTATAATCATCTCATTCGATAGACGTTTCATCTGCTCGACTGATATCGGCAAAACAAGACCACGATGGGTCGTCACTTGAAATTCCAATAAACGTGTTTTGACGTGCTCCTGTAACTCCTTCAAAAAGCTAGAGAACGCATGGATGACATAAGTCACGTCTTGACCCATCTGCCACGTCACATACGGATTCGTGATGTCGGGTCTGCGGTAAAGCGGATGATTGAAAAACTCCTGCCTCGGAATCACGAGACAGGAACTCGGTATATCCTCAAGAAACGAAGAATCAATCCAATACAAGGTTTCCTCCGGGACAAATGATAGACACCACGCTTCGATCACATCAGAGGTTGGTCCAAAAGAACGCTTCATAAGATGATATCTCCGACAGAGTTAAACAAGCGAAGGACCGACCAACCTAACCCGCTGACCAAAGTCGCCCACATGACGGCCTGCATAAGTAATAAGCCGATGGCACGTGGGACGGACATCGATTGGCTTACTTGCCAGACATAGTAAAAGAGATACATCAAGAGCGTGCCAACGAGCACGGCGATAACAGCGAGCAATGTGTTCAAAAAGAGAAAGCTGATTCCGGACCCGATGAGAAAGATGATGGCACCAGGTTTGAGCCGATGAAGCGACGTGCCATTTGTCTCTCGCGCAAAAAAAGCGAAACCGAGTTGATTGAACGTATCGGCTACCAATTTGAATGCGCTAAACAACATAAAGAAAATCGTAAAGAATACGACGAGCACGAGCACTTTCGTCTCTTGCACGGATAACAGTTCGATAATTTCACTATATACGCCAATTTGATTCAGCCATTGGATTACGTACTCGGAGGTCGCAATCGCAAGTGACATCGAAAACAAAATAATTCCGATGAGTGGGGCATAGCTCAGTAAGTACACATTCGTTTTCATGTTCCTTCTCCAATTTCACAGTAATTTCTTATATTCAGTGCAATTCACCTACCAAGTATATTATACTATTTATAGTTATGGAGAATAAAAGGGGGATTTTTGGATGGGCCTATTATTGATGGTTGGAATCAGCGTCGTCTTCCTCGCAGCGATTTTGACAGCTGGATATAACCGTAAACCTGAGGGTAACGAATAAGAGCCGGGATTCTTACGAATCCGGCTCTTTTTTATTTCAATCCTGCATATCCCTGTTGGCGAAGCGCCTCATATACGATGATGGCTGCTGTATTCGATACGTTCAATGAACGAACGAGGTTCGATTGTGGTAGGCGGATGCAGCGATCCAAATTGTTCTCGATGACTTCCATCGGCAACCCTTTCGTCTCACGACCAAAGACGAAGAAGTAGTCACCGTCTACATCTGAAACGTCTAAATCACTCGGGTATTGTTCCCCGTACTTCGTAATATAAAAGAACTGACCATCCGGATGCTTCTCCCACAGCTCTTCTAACGAGTCATGATAGCGTACATCGACGAATTGCCAATAGTCGAGACCGGCACGCTTTAACATCTTATCATCCGTCGAGAATCCGAGCGGACGAATCAAATGAAGGACCGAATTCGTCGCCGCACACGTACGTGAGACGTTCCCTGTATTTGCTGGTATTTCTGGTTGAAACATTACGACATGAATTGCCATGGTTGATTTCCCTCACTTTTTCATTTCAAATTCTAGAAGGCGTTGTTTCTCAGCCAATCCTCCCGCAAAACCGACAAGCTTCCCACTACTTCCAATGACACGGTGACACGGAAATAGAATCGGCAACGGATTTCGATTGAGCGCCTGACCGACGGCGCGAACGGCTTTCGGCCGACCGATTTGTTCAGCAATTTGCTTATATGTGCGTGTCTCGCCATATGGAATGGTCAAGAGCGCATCCCAAACCTCCTGTTGAAACGGTGTCCCGTTCATTTCGACATAGGCACGATCTGCTTCTTGAAATCCTGTCTTCTCGACTCGTGTCATGAGATCTCGCAACCACTCAGGTGCTTCCTCTTTCGGTTCATGTGTTGTGAACTCCAATTCGGTCAACTTACCTGCTCCATTTATCTCGTACATTAGTGGTCCCCACTTAGACGACACGATCTTCATGTGCCCACTCCTCTCGATATATGCGAATCTCTTCATGAACCATATCAGATGTTTCATTCCGTTCAATCTCTTCAAATATCGAATCGGCATCAGGTCCAAGAATCGCACCGATTGCCCAAACAGCCGTCGCGCGCATATCTTCGCGTTCATCCTGTTTAATGAATTCCCTTAAGATTGGAATCGCTGAAGGTTCACGGTAGTGCGCGAGCGCTAAAATCGCATTTCGTTGAATCGGTTTCTTCCCGCGCCATGCGCCTGATAAATGTCCGAACTTTTGTTTGAACTCCCGATTGCTTAATGTCAGAAGAGGCTCTAAGAGCGGTTTGACAATCTCAGCTTCCGGTAACAATTCTTCATGGTGGCGCCAATCCTTTTTGCGATTATATGGACAGACTTGCTGACACGTGTCACATCCATATAATCGACCACCAAGCTTCGACCGAAACTCTCGTGGCATCAACGTCTTCATCTGCGTGAGATAGGCGATACAGCGCTTCGCATCGAGGACACCTGGTTCAACAAGGGCCGTCGTCGGACAAGCTGTCATACATTTATCGCAATCCCCACATCCGTCTTCAATTGCTTCATCCGGTGGTAAGTATACATCTAAAATCATTTCGCCCAAATAAAGATAGGATCCTTTCTCAGGAGAGATGATGGAACAGTTTTTCCCACTAAATCCAATCCCCGCACGTTCTGCGACAGCACGGTCGACGAGCTCACCCGTATCGACCATCGAACGCGTTCGCACGTTTGGAACCAATTCTTCAATGTACGCTTGAAGTTTGGCCAATCGATCGCCGACCGCCCGATGGTAATCGAGTCCCCACGAAGTACGAGCAAACAACCCTCGTCTCTCCCCGGCGACACTACGGGGCGCATCTTTTAATTTACTTGGATAGGCGATGGCGATCGCAATGATCGACTGTGCCTCTTCAAGCAGAAGTTCAGGATTTGTGCGTTTCTCTAAATCCGGTTCTTCGAATCCAGAGGCATATCCTTTCTCCTGTTGTCGAATGAGTCGTTGTTTCATGACGATGAACGGATCAGCTGTCGTCACTTTCAACTCATCAATCCCGATGGTTTCGGCATACGCTAAGATTTGTTGTTTTAATGTGTACGGGTCCATTCCGTTCACCTCCTCTATATATTTTCGCATACAAAAAATCTCTCCGCCACTCGGCAGAGAGATATGAAGCGGGTGAAGAGAATCGAACTCTCGTCATCAGCTTGGAAGGCTGAGGTTTTACCATTAAACTACACCCGCATGAAATATTGTTGTCATTCAAGCGACTATAGTTAATATACACCTATACTATTAATCTGTCAACAAGTATTCGTAAGTTTTTCTAAATTCAATGAAATCAATATGTTAATATATCTTAATCATTCAAAAGATCATGGATGAAACAAAGAATCGAGTGGCGTCAGGATTTGAAATTGACGGCCGTGCCCCTCTGTTTCTGCAAACGTAAACGCTGTAAGTTGACCGTCCTGATACAAATCTACATGAAGGAAACGATCTTGGATATTGTTATAGATATGGAAGACGTCTCGTGTTTGTCCAATTCGCTCGACTTGCTTCAAAAGTTCTTCTTTGACGGGACGTGACATCTGATTTGCAACGTGTGTATGGAAGATACATAACGTCTCTGTCTCCGACACACGCGATACGAGATCTTGTAGCATCGTCACACCATCCCCTTCAATGAGCGTCACCATATTAAAATTGATTTCATTCATGGCAGCCTGAAGCAGTTGCCGTCGTGTCTCATGCTCTGGCCAGATTAACGCATTCAACCATGACCGCTCTGCTTGATCTGTCAAGTCCACAATGTTCAAATCGACACCAATACGCGTTCCGATGTCTAATAGCGTCTTAGCCTCGAGATGGAATGATTCGTTCGATTCGACGGTCGCTGAGATGTTTACTGATGAGATGCTTATCGGGTTGATTGGGACGCCATTATACTCATAAGCGTACTGGTCAACAAATAGTTGAAGCCCTGCACTCGTTCCGATTTCGAGCAGTGCGAGTGATTGCTTCGTCTGTTGTTGAATCTTCGAAAATATCGGATACAAGTAGGCGCATCGTTGAACCTCGTTCGTTTGCACACGACGGGTCCTCAATCGATGACGGATCTCACTTTCGTATGTATGGCAAAAAGCTAAAAAAGAGGGAAATACATCTTCAGCTTGTTTTGGATATTTTGTCACGCTAGGATAATAGGTGGCCAACTCATCAGCAGAGTGTTGAATTACCAGTTCATGAACAGATGCAAACAATAGATTTGGAGCAGGTTGTCCCTTTGGTATGTCTTCACACAAAGATAAGAGCCATTCATGCTGGGCCACTTCTCGAGCTAGCACTTCGTATAAGCGACTAGAACCCACACATTCGTTGTCAGCAAATCGGATGAACCGATTCGATTGTTCTGTATATTGAATATCATCCACCTCGTTTCTTCTTGTTTAAAACATTCGAGCTGAATGAATGTCCTTCCTTCTCAAAAAAAATAGCGAACAGAAAAAAGACCCTAACCTCAGTTAGAGTCATACGGATACCGGTGGTCGGAGTCGAACCGACACTCCAGAGGAACACGATTTTGAGTCGTGCGCGTCTACCAATTCCGCCACACCGGCATATTATGTTGGAGGCGCCAGTCGGAATCGAACCGACGATAAAGGAGTTGCAGTCCTCTGCCTTACCACTTGGCTATGGCGCCAAAAGTCATTGGAGCGGAAGACGGGATTCGAACCCGCGACCCCGACCTTGGCAAGGTCGTATTCTACCACTGAACTACTTCCGCAAAATGGCTGGGCTGGAAGGGATCGAACCTTCGCATGTCGGAATCAAAATCCGATGCCTTACCACTTGGCTACAGCCCAATAATAATGGGGCGACTGAAGGGAATTGAACCCTCGAATGCCGGAATCACAATCCGGTGCGTTAACCACTTCGCCACAATCGCCATGATGAAATTAAAACAGGGGCAGCAGGAATCGAACCCGCGCTGACGGTTTTGGAGACCGTAGTTCTACCGCTAAACTATGCCCCTAAGTGGTGGGGGGGGGCGGATTCGAACCGCCGAACCCGAGGGAGCGGATTTACAGTCCGCCGCGTTTAGCCACTTCGCTACCCCCCCACATATGGTGGCTTTGGACGGAATCGAACCGCCGACACAAGGATTTTCAGTCCTTTGCTCTACCAACTGAGCTACAAAGCCATATGTAGTATGATTGATTTTAAAATAAAAATGGCGGTCTCGACGGGATTCGAACCCGCGATCTTCTGCGTGACAGGCAGACATGTTAACCCCTACACCACGAGACCGGACTTAATTGCGGGGGCCGGATTTGAACCGACGACCTTCGGGTTATGAGCCCGACGAGCTACCAGACTGCTCCACCCCGCGACGATATAAAATTAAATGGTGACCCGTACGGGATTCGAACCCGTGTTACCGCCGTGAAAGGGCGGTGTCTTAACCGCTTGACCAACGGGCCATTACATATTTGAAAAACTGGCGGAGAGCAAGGGATTCGAACCCTTGAGACGGTTTTGCCGCCTACACGAATTCCAATCGTGCTCCTTCGGCCACTCGGACAGCTCTCCAAAAGAGAAAGTGGCTCCGCAAGTAGGATTTGAACCTACGACCTACCGGTTAACAGCCGGTTGCTCTACCACTGAGCTATTGCGGAACGATCTTGCCTGGCAACGTCCTATCCTCACAGGGGGAGATCCCCCAACTACTTTCGGCGCTGAGACGCTTAACTTCCGTGTTCGGCATGGGAACGGGTGTGGCCGTCTCGCTATCGCCACCAGACAAAATGAATATTAACACCGCGTCATACGCATGTCAATATTGTTTTAGGGCTTGTTCCCTGAAAACTGAGGATTCATCAACACAAACCATTAGACTAGATCAAAGCCTCGACCGATTAGTATCATTCAGCTCCAC